>DIXN01000061.1:0-245291 GCA_002428705.1 Desulfovibrio sp. UBA6079 | reverse complement strand
AACGCCCAGGCCGTGGTGAGCCGGGACCAGATCTGGCTCGCGTTGCCCGGGCTGGTTGCGGCTGAACAAGAAGCGCATGACATTCGATGTGATCCGGCCGATGGTTTTGAGTATGCCTCTACTCTTCAACAGCAGCCTTTTCCCTGGGGTAGATCTTGAGCTGACACATATAGAAGATGATGGAAAGCACTCCGACCGTCGAGAGTGTCATCATCGCCAGCCGGAGCCCCTCGGCGCCGCTGCCGAAGGCATCGGAAAGAACACCCACCAGCAACGGCCCCCAGGCGCCTCCGGTAAAATAACCCAAAGTGCCCATGACACCGATGGCAAGATTTCTGTGACGGCTGGGCACCACATCCTGCACCAAATTGAAATATATGGGCAAAGGAGTCATGGTCAAAACGCCGTCGACGAGGCCGAGCATGCAGATGAGTGGCAAGCCGGCCTTGCCGACCAGATAATAGAAAAACATCTTGTTGATGACCATGACGAGCATGCAGGCAATCGCCGCCTTGATCTTGCCGTTCGGCGATCGCGCCTGCCAGAAGTCGGCAAGGCTCCCGCCGATATATGGCCCTGCAGCTCCTGCAAGCAACATGCACGCGGACAGCAGGCCCACGACGCCATTGTTCAGGTTGTAGGTGCGCATGATGAGGGTGGGCATCCAGGCCTGATACGAGAATTTCAGGATGATATACGAACCGACGGCCAAACCGGTCAGCAGCAGCACGCGGCTGCGCATCAATTTCTTGCAGCCGTCCCAATAGTTTTCGCCACCGGCAGGTTTTACCTCGGGAAGGCGTGGAATCACCAGCATCAGCGCGATGCCGGGCACGATGAAGAACAGGAACGCCAGCCGCCAGTTGTTGAAGACGGCCAGAACAAGTCCGCCCAGAAGGGTGCCCAAGGCCATGCCCAAAGGAACACTCATATAAAACAGGCCGAGTATTCTCCCTCTTTTTTGCGGAGGGTGAAGCTGAGACAACCAGGAGGCGCCGCCTGCGCCGGTGAAGGCCTCATTGGCCCCGGCAAAGACGCGCGGGGCAACAAGGCTCAAGAAGGAGACAGCCAGCCCAGTACCGGCCATGCTCAACGACCATAGCCCGGCCGCCAGGGAAAGCATGCGCCGGGGGCCGAAAATGTCATTGAGTACGGAACATGGAATGATAAAGAGAACAAGAGAGATGAGAAGTATCGAATGGCAAAGCCCCATCTGCATGTCATTCAAGCCGAGGTCGAGACGCATGGCCTCGCTGACCATGGCCAGTACGGAGCGATCCATGAAATTGAGTGAGTACAAAACGATCAGTACCGGCAGGACTCTTTTGGAAGAAAACACGGCGGGCATGGCGTCTCCTACAAATTGAACATGGATATCGCGAGTCGCACGAATTTCTGCACCGGATTTGGATTCCGGCAATTCAAATGATGCACCAATGCATCTGGGTTCATCTTCTGCTCAACAACACCGTCCAGATGTGCAAAAAGACCCGGTGAGCTCTGGCTCCAGTGGCAGCGAGACCGGTTGCATGAACCCGGCGGCGTGCATTTCCCGCCGTGAAGAATGAAGGCGGGATGTCCCCCGCGCATCCGGACACAGTAATCCGGAATCGCGAACGCCGGTCCTGATCATGTTGTCCCGACCCGGCTTAGAGGCGCCCGGGGCAACCGAGGCGGCGTCCGGAAAGGCGGAGGCGTGGGAACGGGAACCACTTTCCGACCAAGGAGTGATTCCCGTTCCCGCCCTCCTGGCCTTCCGGGGAATGGCATCCGGTGCACGAGCGGGCAGGGCAAATCAGGAGTGACTAGTATCAGCGCTCTCAATCGGGCCGGCAGGTCTGGCCCGACTTCCAGCAGTGGTAGCGCCAGACCCGGCTCACGGCCTTGCCGGCGATCACCTGCCGGGCCACGGCGTCCACCTGATCGGCCGGGATGTAGCGCGGGCTGCCCACGCACAGGGCGCTGTGCAGGAGGCGGGCGGATTTCTCGGCCCAGAGCGCGAGCACGCAGACCTCCTCCAGGCCGCCGGCCACGACCACGTTGCCGTGGCCCAGAAGCACGGCGCTTTTACCCTGGCCCAGGGTCTTGGCGACCCGCCCGGCCATGGGGAAGTTGTCCACCAGCCCGAGCTCGGTGAAGACCGGGCACTCGGCGCCGTAGGCCACGGCGCCGAGGTTCTCCACCGGCCTCAGCACCCGGCCCGCGGCCGAGAGCGAGATGACGGTCGGGGAATGGGTGTGGGCGATGGCCTGGACGTCGGGCCGGGCCTTGAAGATGCCAAGGTGCAGGAAGCGCTCGTTCGCCGGCTCGCAGGTGCCCTGCAGTCGGTTGCCCTCCATGTCGAGGACGATGAAGTCCTTGTCCCGGCCCTGGGCCGGGCTGACCTTGCCGAAGGTCAGCACCAGGTCGCCACCGGGCAGCCGGACGCTCACGTGCCCGAGCTCGTCCAGGACGCCCTCGCGGTCGAGGATTTCGCAGACGGCCAGGTAGGTCTCCTTGAGCTCCTTTGGAATCGTGATCATCTCATGCACTCCTGGTCTCTAGATGAGCATGTTGAGCGGGAACTTGTACGACACCGCGCCGCAGGGGCAGGCGATGCGGCAGCAGCCGCAGTGCCAGCACTGGTCCGGGTAGCTGACCACGGGTCCGTCCCCGGTCAGGGACAGAATGTGGCCCGGGCAGCTCTCCACGCACTCGCCGCAGGCCATGCAATGACCGCAGTGCAGGCAGCGCGCGGCCTCGGCACGGGCGTCCTCGGGGGAAAGCCCGAGGTCGATCTCGGCGAACGGGGGATCCATGGGCGCGGGCGTGCGGGTGCGGGTCTGCCGGCGGGGCGCCTGTTCGTGGTAGTCCACGTGCATCAGCTCCTTGTATTCCACCACGTGTGCGGCCGGGGCCGGTTCGACGGCGCGGACCGCGACCCGGCCCTCGGCGTCGAGGGCGATGTCCAGGGCCTGGTCCGCGGGCAGGCCGGCGAGAAAGCGGTGGATGGCCACCGCGGCCCGGCGGCCGTTGCCGATGGCCGTGGCGATGGTCGAGGGGCCGCCCGCGATGTCACCCGCGGCGAAGAGCCCGGGCAGGGAGGTCTGCATGGTCAGCGGATCGGCGGCCAGCAGGCCGCGCGGAGTCAGGGCCGGTGGAGTGAGGCCATTGAGGAAGCCGAGGTCGGCGCTCAGCCCGCTGGCGCAGATGACCAGGTCCGCGGCCAGGAGCAGGGGCTCGCCGGGCAGCTTATCGACCGACAGCTCGCCGCGCGCGTCGAAGCTGAAGGAGGCGATGGGCGCGGCGGCGACCCCCGTGGCCCGGCCGTGCTCGCAGCAGACCGCGGTATTGAGGCAGGAGTTGTGGATGCGGATGCCCTCGGCGCGGGCCTGCTCGATCTCCTCGACCGGGGCGCGCATGGCGCCCGCGGCCTCCAGGCAGACCAGGTGCACTTCGGATGCGCCCAGGCGCCGGGCGGTGAAGGCGCAGTCCAGGGCCACGCCGCCGCCGCCGAGGATGACCACCTTCTGCCCGTCCAGGCGCTCGCGCCGCAGGTTGGCGGCGGTCAGCCAGGCCACGGCGGTCCTGGCCGCCTCGATGCCCGGGATGTCGAGGATGCGTTCGCGCCACAGGCCGGTGGCCAGCAGGCAGGCGTCGTATCCGGCCAGGAGCGAGGCGAGGCTCACGTCCCGGCCAACGGCCACGTTGGTGTGGGCGGTGACTCCGAGCTCCAGCACCCGGCCGATCTCGATGTCCACAACGTCCTTGGGCAGACGGAAATCCGGGGCGGCCTGGCGGGGGATGCCGCCGAGCACCGGGGCGCGCTCAAAGACGGTGACAGCATGGCCCAGCAGCGCCGCGAAGTAGGCGGCCGTCATGCCGGCCGGGCCGGAGCCGACCACGGCCACGGTCTTGCCCGAGGGCGCGGACGGGAGCGGGCGGGGAAGAAGGCTCTGGACCGCACGGTCCGCGGCGTGGCGCTCGAGAGCCCGGATGGACACGGCCTGGTCGTAGGTGGCGCGGTTGCAGCCGCCCTCGCAGGGGTGCGGGCAGGCCCGGCCGGTCACGCCGGGGAAGGGGTTGCGGGTCCTCAGCTGGGCCAAGGCCTCCTCGGTCCGCCCGTCGCGGATGAGGGCGTGCACCAGTTGGATGGGGTTGCCGGCCGGGCAGCGGGCCTCGCAGGGCGAGGTCCGCGGTTGGGAATACAGGCCGTCGGCCTGGATGTATCTGCCGTTCAGTTCCTTGCTGAAAACAGGGGGCATGTTCCTCTCCTTGCGGACGTCTCCGGCTGCGTGCGCTCGTTGCGGGTCATTTCCAGGTCAGCACCGGCCGGCCGTCTTCCTTGCGCACGGACAGAACCCGGTCGAGCCGCGGATCGAGCTCGGGATAGTCGCTGCGGCGATAGAGGCTGCGGCCGGTCTCCCGGCGCTCCAGCGTGGCCAGGGCCGAGAGACGGCAGCTCGCAAGCAGGTGCAGCGCCTCGTGGGCCAGCAGGAGCTGGTGGCGGTCGGCGGCCATGACCGAGTCGGCGTGCCTGGCGATCATCTCCAGGCGCTCCAGGGCCAGCCGGATGCCCTGGCCGTTGCGCACGTAGCCCATGTAGTAGGACATGACCTGGCGCACCGCGGCCTCGAACTTGTCCTGGGCGATGCCGCGCTCGGTGCCGAGCGGCTGGAAGACGCGCGCCTGCTCCTCCTCGATCTCGGACGCCGGGGGCGCATCCGGCAGCCCGGTGCCGGCACAGGCCCGGGCGGCGTGGCCGCCGGCAACGTAGCCGCTGCCCATGGAGCCGGAGAAGGTGTAGAAGACGCAGCCGTTGTAGAGCCCGGGCACGGTGGAGGCGAAGGTCTCGTCGGTCTCCAGCATGCCGCTGAACTCGATCTCGGATAGCTCGACCTCCATGGGTTTGGTCGCGAAGTCGATGCCGCGCTGCTCGCAGTAGTCGAGGAAGGTGGCCTTGTCGCCGGGCATAAGCGTGTATTGCAGGTGAGTAAGCTCGCCCGGGTCGATGTGGCGCATGTCCATGTGGAAGGGCGGGCCGTTGCCGATGACCTGCTCGGCGTAGGTGCCGTAGATCTGGTACTGGCGCGGGCAGTTCTCCATCTTCGGATGGTAGCGGCCCATGAAGCGCTCTCCGATCGCGTTCAGCTCGTGGGCTCCGGCGGAGTTGATGCCGTTCATGCCGGCGCAGCCGAAGCCCTTGGGCACCAGGGTGGCCTGCTGCTTCAGGTCGAGGTTCACGAGCGAGGCCCCGGCCTCGAAGGCCAGGACGAACTGGCTGCCGGTGTTGAACGGGCTGTGCCAGGTATTGTAGGGGTTGTGCGTGGAGTTGGTCGTGGCCCGGTTGGCGCTGTTGCCCATGGCCAGGATCACGGCCTTGGCCCGGATGACGTGGAAGGTGCCGTCGAGGACGTTGAAGCCCATGGCCCCGGTCACCCGGCCGCCGGCCGTGGTCAGCCGGCTGACCATGACGTGGTCCAGCACGTCCACGCCCATGGCCCGCAGGCGCTTGGCTATGCTGCGCTTGATGAGCTGGCCCTCGTCGATGTTGATGAACCATTCGGGCTGGCCCAGGCCCGGGGTGCGCAAGTACGAGCCGTCGGGACGGCGCATGAGCTTGACGCCCACGTCCTCGAGGAAGGCCACCAGGTGGGGCATGGCCCCGACCCACTGCTCGACCATGGCGGGCGTATAGCCGCTGGTCGGCTTGACGTAGTGCTTGACCGCGTATTCCGTGGAATCCTCGGGCGCGCCGGTGTTGAGGATGGCCAGGAAGTGGTCGTTGCCGCCGCCCAGGCAGCCGGAGCTCTCCAGCTTGCCCTTGTCCACGAGAAGGGTCTTGATCCCGGCCTCCCGGGCGGCCAGGGCAGCGCCGCAGCCGGCGGCCCCTGTGCCCAGGATCAGGAGATCGGTGTCGGTCAGGGTCGGGATGGATTCACGAGACGACTGCATTCTCAGGCTCCTTTTCTGTCCTGGGCCGGAACCGCCTCGGCGACGGCCTGCGCGGACTGTCCGCGCCGGGCCAGGAACTGCATCGCATACGCGGCGCCGAGCAGGGCGAAGCCGGCAAGGTCGGACCAGACCGCCGGATAGATGAAGACCAGGCCGGCGGCGAACAGGACCAGACGCACCGCGGAGGAGCGGACGCGACCGAAGAAGTAGCCTTCCATGGCGCAGGCGAAGGCCAGGACTCCGGCCGTGGTCACCAGCGAGGTCCAGACGATGCCCACCACCGAGCCTTCCAGCAGCAGCCCGGGGCGGTACATGAACACGAAGGGCGCCAGATAGGCGGCCACGGCCAGGCGGACCGCCTGGAACCCGGTGGAGTTCGGGTTGCCCTCGGAGATGCCGGCCGCGGCATAGGCGGCCACGGCCACCGGCGGGGTGATGGCCGAGATGGCCGAGAAGAAGACGATGAACATGTGCGAGCCCATGAGCGAGAACTTGAACTCGAGCAGCGCCGGCACGGCCAGGGTGGCGGTCAGCACGTAGGCCGCGGGCACGGGCATGCCCATGCCCAGCACGATGCAGACCAGGGCCACCAGGGCCAAGCACAAAAAGCTGCTGCCGCCGGTGGCGGCGAAGACCAGGCTGGTGAACTTGCCGCCGAGCCCGGTCAGCATGATGCCCCCGATGACCATGCCGGCCGCGGCCGAGGCGTTGGTCACGGTCAGGATGCCGGTGCCGGTGCGGCGCAGAACCTGGTAGATCTCTTTCGGCCCCAGGCGATGGCCGGGGATGAACCAGCTGACAACGACCACCGTGCCCGCGGCCACCAGGCCGACCACCGTGGGATTCACGCGCTTCAGGATAAGCACGAGCAGGACGGCGATGGGAATGAGGTAGAGGACGTTCTCCTTCAGGACCGTGAAGGCGCTTTCCCTGACCTGGCCCTCGGAGATGGGGCGCATGTCCTTGATGATGGCCCGGAAGTGGACCTGGGCCATGACCCCGAAATAGTAGATGGCGGCCGGGATGATGGCGGCCAGGGCGATGTTCAGATAGGGGATGCCGGCCACGTCGACCATCAGGAAGGCGGCCGTGCCCATGATCGGCGGCATGACCGAGGCGCCGGAGCAGGCCGCGGCCGAGACCGCGCCGGCAAAGACCTCGCCGTAGCCCAGGCGCTTCATGAGCGGGATGGTGATGCTGCCCGTGGTCACCACGTCCGAGGTCGGGCTGCCGCTGATCGAGCCGTAGAGGGCGCTGGCTATGACGCAGATCTTGGCCGGGCCGCCGCGCATCCGGCCGGCGATGGAGGCCGCCAGGCGGAAGAAGAAGTCGCCGCCGCCCGCGGCGTTGAAGACCTGGCCGAAGAGCACGAACATGTAGACGTAGGTGCAGGTCACGCCGATGGGCGTGCCGAAGACGCCGTCGTAGGTGTAGACCATGCGGTCGAGAAAGCCCTCCACGGACATGCCGCGGTGGCCGAAGTAGCCGGGCAGGTACTCGCCGATGAAGTTGTAGGCCACGAAGACCAGGATGATGGACAGGAGCACCGGACCCACGGTCCGGCGGGTGACCTCCAGGGTCAGAAGGACGATGGCCGCGGTGACCGCGATGTCCATCGGGGTCAGCGGGTCCACGCCGGTCCAGCGGGTGACGATGTCCTGGCCGTGGGCCAGGATGTAGAGGCCGCAGGCCAGGCCGACGGCCGAGAAGACCATGTCGTACCAGGGCACGGCCTCGCTTTTCGCATCGGGCGTGGCGGTATAGCAGATGAAGGTCATGCACAGGGCGAAGCCCACGAAGAGGCCGCGCAGGACGAAGGAGTCGATGAGGCCGAAGGGCGCCCCGTAGATCTCGAACGCGGCCAGGGCCACCACCAGGACGGCGATGGTGCGGCTCCAGAACGGAGCGAGCTTACGGCGCCGGCCTTCGGAGATCAGTCTTATGAAATGCGATGCCATGGGTTTTCTCCTATGATCTCAAAGAGACGCGGGAAGGCCCTGTTCCCCGCCAGTCCGGCTGACGGAAGATGCCGGAGCCTTCCCGCCGATGCTGCGGGAGGCGGGAAGGCTCCGGCCGGCGGGGCGGGCCGCCTATTTGAGAGCCCCCTGTTCGCGGTAGAAGGCTTTCGCCGCGGGATGCAGCTCGACCAGTAGCCCGTCGGACATGAGCTGCGGCGAGAGATCCTGCAGGTTGGCATGGACCTTGTGCAGGTAGTCGAGGTTGGCGACCATGGCCTTGAGCACGCCCTGGACCACGGCGTCGGACTGCTCGGCGCTGGTGATCAGGAGCAGCTTGGTGTTGATGGTCGGGCAGTCCTCGGGCTGGAAGGGATAGGAGCCCTTGGGCATGACCGCTGGCGTGGAGCCGAGCTGCTTGCAGAC
Organism: Desulfovibrio sp. UBA6079; assembly: GCA_002428705.1. GTDB lineage: Bacteria > Desulfobacterota > Desulfovibrionia > Desulfovibrionales > Desulfovibrionaceae > UBA6079. Next base: position 236,976 of record DIXN01000061.1, on the reverse strand, counting down.
CTCGGCCATCTTGTCCTGGGAGATGGGCAGCATGGCCAACTCATGCTTCTTGCTGTGCTCGATGAAGCGGCTGGAGGGATACTGGGAGAACTCCACGATGGCGTCGAGCTGGCCGGCGTCCCAGAGGTCCATGGCCTCGGGGCCGGGGATCTTGTGGACCTTGCCGCCCCACTTCTCGATGTCCTCGTAGCTGATGCCGTAGGCGGCAAAAACCTTCTGGGCCGAAATCTCCATCAGCGTGCCCTGGCGGTTCACGGCCACGCGCAGGGGGTACTTCTTGGCCTTGATCTCGTCGATGGAGCTCAGGCCGGTCTTCTTGTCGATGATGAACTGGAAGGTCGAGGTCGGGTTGAGCACGGCCACGCTGCGCAGGTTGGGCAGTTTCTTCTTGTAGGGGTCGAGGCCTTCGATGGCGGCCACGGTCAGGCCCTCGTTGGCCACCGCGAACTGCACCTCGCCCCGGCTGACCATGACCTGGTTCGGGCCGTCCTTGCCCGGCTCGGTGGTCACGTTCACGTCGGTCATGGTCCGGCGGATGGCCTCGCCGAGCCCCTCGGTGATGATGGCCCACAGGCCGCCGGCCGAGCCGCCGAGGATGGTGATGTTCTGCTTCGACTGGGCCAGGGCGTCACCCCTGGCCAGGAACATGACACAGGCCAGAATCAGGGCCTGACTGATTGACCAAACAGTCTTTTTGTTCCACTTCGTCCGCAACGGCAAGCTGACCATGGGAAACCTCGCTCGATTCGTTCGATGGTTGGACAACACCTATTTCCGCCGTGCACGGATCACGGCTTCTGCTCTTTTCCAGCTCCCCCACTTTTGGCCTCCAGCGTCTTGTGGATGGTGTAGACGGACAGGACGTGGGCCTTCATGGTCTCTTCCGCGGCGGCCCAATCGTTGCGCTTGAGCGCCGCGATGATGTCCTTGTGCCCGGCATCGACCGCGTGCTGGGCTTCGGCGTCGAGCTTCACGGTCGCCTGTCGCTTGACCGTCTTGTCCATGAGGATGTCCATGATGAGGATGATCAGGGGATTGCCGGTCATCTCGGCGATGACCCGGTGCAGGTTGGGATTGGGGTTATGCTCCAGGAACACGTCGCCGGTCTTGAAGCCTTCCTCCAGCACCCGGGAGCACTCGTCGAGCAGGGCCTCGTATTTGGCGCTGTATTTGCGAGCCGCCTCGGCCGCCACCTGGGGCTCGATGATCAGCCGGGCCTGGAGGATGTCGCCGTGGTCCAGTTGGCCGATGGAGAGCATGGCCTGGAAGGACTCCATGACCGGCTTGCTCGAGATGGGAGTGAGAAAGGCCCCGCCGCGCATGCCGGTCTTGACCGTGAGCAGGCCCTTGGCCTCCAGGGAGCGCAAGGCCTCGCGGATGACCGGGCGGCTGGCGCCGCACAGGAGAGCCAGCTCGCGGTCCGAGGGGAGCTTGTCGCCGACATGCAGCTGCCCGGTGAAAAAGGCGTCCTTGATCTGCTTCTCGACCAGCCCCGAGAGCCGCTGTCCCTTGATCCGGCGAAAGGGCGTGCCCGCTTCGGCCGGAATCACTGATTTGCCGTTTTCTGCCACGCGCTGCCTCCGGGGAATGGGTCGATTGATTGGTTCATATGTTTTTCAGCCAAATGGTAAGACCATTTAGATATTCATTCCGGCAGGTGTCAAGTGATTTTTCTCACGACCCGGAAGACGGACGTTGAAGCCACGAACCGGCGCCCGGGGAAGCCGGGGTCCAAAACACGGCGGGAACAGTGATTTTTCTCACGATCCGGAAGAGGTTACCGTGCCCCTGATTCCGGCCGCCGGTCCGGAACCCTCCCCTGCTCCGCCGGTTCGCCGGCGAAGGCCGGAAGCGGGAGACCAGGGCGGGAAGGGCCTCGGCAACCGATCGGGTTTTGCACCGAACGGCGACCGCAGCCGAGCCCGGATACTCAGATACCCGGCGAGAATTTCGCAGTGGCAAGGCCGTCGGACCGGGCATGCCCCGGTCCGACGGCCACCCTGGCGTCTTGATGGGCAACCAGGCCTCACCTCATCCCGGTCGCCCGGCGACCTTTCGTTGGGGGTCGCCTCTCTTTTTCCGCTCTTCTAGAGCAGCATGTTGATGGGGAACTCGTAGGCGACGGCCCCGCGCGGGCAGCTGATGCGGCAGCAGCCGCAATGCCAGCATTCGTCGGGGTAGGCGACCACGGGGCCGTCCGGAGTGAGCGACAGGATGTGCCCGGGGCAATCGTCCACGCACGAGCCGCAGGCGACGCAATGCCCGCAGTGCACGCAGCGGCCGGCCTCGGTCATGGCCTTTTCCCGGTCAAAGCCCTGGTCAATCTCCAGGAACGACTTCACGGCCTCGACCGCCGGCAGCTTCAGGGTCTCTTGTCGCGGCCGCTTCTCCAACTGCTCCACGTTCAGCAATTCCTCGAAGCCCACCTCGTGGGGTGGGGGCACGTCGACCGCGCTGACCGACTCCACCCGCCCGCTGGCATCCAGCCGCACCAGGCCCGGAGCGGTCGTCTTCTCCCCGCTCAGGTAGCGGTCCAGGGCGATGGCGGCGGTCCGGCCGCTGCCGATGGCCGCGGCCACGGTGGCCGGGCCGAGGGCTATGTCTCCGGCGGCGAAAACGCCGGGCACGGAGGTGGCCATGGTGGCGCGATCGACCGCCAGTGCGCCCCTGGGGGTCAGCCTGAAATCCCCGCTCCCGCCCAGGGCGCCGACGTCGGGCATAAGCCCGATGGCGTAGATCACGGCCTCGGCCTCGATGACGAACTCGCTGCCGGCTTGCAGGTCCACGACCAGGCAGCCCTTCCCGTCGAAGCAGAAGGAGGCGACCCGGGTCAGCTCCAGGCCGGTGACCCGGGTTCCCTGGTGCAGGATGCGCTTGGACAGGCAGGAATGGTGGACGGTAATGCCCTCCTCCTCGGCCTGGCAGACCTCCTCGAAGGGCACGCAGACTTTCTCCCTGGACTCCAGACAGATGACGTGGACCTCCTTCGCGCCCAGGCGCCTGGCGGTGAAGGCCGCGTCGAAGCCCACGCCGCCGCCGCCGATGACCACCACCTTGTCACCCGGGCTGTGGCGTTCGGCCAGGTTGACGGCCCTCAACCAGGAGACGGCCGGGCGGGCGAACTCGCCGCCCGGGATGTCCAGGGGGCGTTCCCGGCCCATACCGGCCGCGATCAGGCAGGCGTCGAAGTCCTTCATGATCGCGTCCAGGGCGATGTCGCGGCCGACGCGGGTGCTCAAGCGCACGCGCACGCCCAGGGCCAGGACCTTGCCGATCTCCCGGTCCACCACGTCCTTGGGCAGCCGGAAGTCGGGCACCGCGTTGCGCGGGATGCCGCCGATGGTCGGCCCGGCCTCGAATACGGTGACCTCGTGTCCGAAAAGCGCCGAGAAATAGGCGCAGGACATCCCGGCCGGGCCGGAGCCGACGATGGCCAGCCGCTTGCCCGAGGGTTCTTTCTTGACCGGCGGCCGCATGCGCGCCGGATCGGCCGCATCGGCCGCATAGCGCTCCACCGCCCGGGTGGACAGGCCCTGGTCGTAGGCCTTGCGGTTGCAGGCCGTCTCGCAGGGGTGCGGGCAGATGCGGCCGGTGATCGCCGGGAAGGGATTGCGGCTGTGCAGGTACTCCAGGGCCTCCTCGGGGCGGCCTTCCTCGACCAGCTTGTGCATCTTCTGGATCGGGTTGCCGGCCGGACAGGCCGGCTCGCAGGGCGACGTCCGGCGCTGGAAGCCCAGTCCGCCGGTGGTGATGATCCTGTCCTTTATCTCTTTGCTGAATACAGGGGGCATATGCAGCTCCTCAGACTGATATCAAGGTGGTGCGCCGCTCGGGCGGCCCTCGGGATGCAACCGTCGCGCTGTCCGGTCAGAGCCATTGCAGCCGCGGCGAGCCGTTGTCGTTTTCGACGCAGAGCACCCGGGCGAAGGCCTTCTCCTTCTCCGGATAGTCGCTGCGCCGGTAGATCGACCGCCCGCTCTCCTTGCGCTCCAGGGTGGCCAGGGTGACCAGCCGGCAGATGGCCAGCAGGTGCCTGGCCTCGTTTGCGCGCATGAGCTCATGGTAAGTAGCGGCCGAGAGCGTGTCCTTGCGGCTGTCGATGAGGGCCAGGCGGTCGAGCGCGGTTTCCATGCCCGCGGCGTTGCGTACGTAGCCCATGTAGTAGTTCATCACCTGCCGGATGGCGGTTTCGAACCGGCCGCTCGACAGGCCGCCCTCCACCGCCAGCGGCCGCAGCACGCGCTCGCGCTCGCTCGCCGCCAGCTGCGAGTCGACCTCGGCCAGCCCCGGATGGGCGACGAAGGACGCCGACGCCGAGCGGGCGGCGATGTAGCCGCTGCACGAGGAGCCGGAGAAGGTGCTGAACACGCAGCCGTTGAACAGGCCGGGCAGGCTGGTTTCGAACGAATCGTCGCAGTCGATCATGCCGCTGAACTCGATCTCCGAGAGCTCCACTTCCATCTTGTATTTGGCGAAATCGATGCCGCGCTGCCCGCAGTAGTCGAGGAAAGTGGCCTTGTCGCCGGGCATGAGCACATACTGCAGATGGTTGAGTGTGTCCGGATCGATGTGGCGCATGTCCATGTGGAAGGGCGGCCCGTTACCTATAACCTGCTCCTGGCAGGTGGCCTGGATCTGCTCGCGGCGGGGGCCGTTCTCCATCCCGGGGTGGTAGCGACCCATGAAGCGCTCGCCGAGCGCGTTCAGCTCGTGGGCGCCGGAGCTGTTGATTCCGTTCATGCCGGCGCAGCCGAAACCCTTGGGGATGAGGGTGGCCTGCTGGCGCACATCGAGGTTTATGAGCCTGGCTCCGGCATCGAAGGCCAGAACGTACTGGCTGCCGGTGTTGAACGGGCTGTGCCAGGTGTTGAAGGGGTTGCCGGTGGAGTTGGTCGTGGCCCGGTTGGCGCTGTTGCCCAGGGCCATGACCACGGCCTTGGCCCGGAAGATGTGGAACGTGCCGTCGCGGATGTCGTAGCCCAGGGCTCCGGCCGCCCGGCCGCCGGCGGTCAGGAGCCTGGTGACCATGACGTTGTCGACCACGTCCACGCCCAGGGCCCGTATCCTGCGGCCGAGGCGTCGCTTGATCCGGTGCCCGTTTTCGATGTTGATCCACCAATTGCCCGGCTGGCCGAAGCCCTCGGTCCGCAGATACGTGCCGTCGGGATTGCGGATGAACTCCACCCCGATATCCTCGAGGGATCGGATCATCCGCGGCATGACCTCGACCCACTGCCGGATCATGGCCGGGCTGAAGCCGCTGACCGGCCCGGAGAAGAAGTCCACGGCCGCCTGGGTCGAATCGTTCTCGGGGCCTGTGTTGAGGACGGCCATGAAGTGGTCGTTGCCCCCGCCGAGGCAGCCCGAGCTCTCGAGCTTGCCCTTGTCCACCAGCATGGCCCGGACGCCCGCCTCGCTGGCGGCCAGGGCCGCCCCGCAGCCCGCCGCCCCGGAGCCGAGGATCAGGACGTCCGTTTCATGGACCATGCCGAGATCTTCCAGTCTGGTGCCCATCGCTGACAACTCCTCCCTTCCGCGAGGCGCGGGCCGGCAGGGCCGGAAAGGCCCTGCCGGCCCTGCCTCCGGATCGCGACACCGGTTGGCCTTGGCCTGCGCCCGGGCCGGGATGTCCGGCTCCGGCGCGGGCCTCGGGACCAGGGCAGCCGTCTCCGGCTGCCCTCCCGGCATTATGTATTCGGGTTCCGTCTTTTGCCGATCACGCGCAGCTGGAGTCCTGCCGGTGTTTCCACCGCGGCCTCACTGCCCGGACTTCGGCCATTCCGGCCGGTACAGCAGCATCATCGGGAAGGGAATGCGCAACGAGACCGCCCCTTCCGGGCATTCCTCGACGCAGGAGTTGCAGTGGGTGCATTCCTCCGGATAGGCCACTGTCGGATACTCCTTCACCCTGGTGCCGAAGAACACGTCCTCGGCGCAGTACTTGGCGCACAGGCCGCATTTTATGCACTTGTCTTCGTTGATGACCGGCGGCATTGCTATCTCCTTTTCTTGCCGATGGGACGCCATTCGAGGACCGGTTGGCCTTCCACCTGTTTGACGATATGCGCCTTGTTGTTCAGCAACGGATTGGTGATGGCGAAGTCGGTGCGCACGTGAGTGTCCCGCGTCTCCTTGCGGTCGAGCGCCGAGAGGAAGATGAGCTCGCCGAAGTCCATGAGGTTCAGGACCTCGAGGCTGCGCCCGAGTTCGTGGATGTTGTTTGCGGCCATGGCCGCCTTGGCCTTTCCGCGCAGGCGGCGTAGGTGGAAGAGGCCGGCCTCCAGGTTGGCCTCGGATCGAAGGTCTCCGGCGTAGTCGACCATGATCTGCTGCAGGGCGAAGTTGGCCTCCTTCCAGCCCGGGGCGTAGCTCGGGTTGCGCGAGCCGATGCGCTCGAGGTCACTGATGCGCTCCTGGGTCAGGGCGCCGGGCCCGGCCTCGCCGCCGTCCTTCCGGCGGGCGATCTGCGCGGCGCTCTCGCCGCACAGCCAGCCGTAGACCGAGGCGTTGGAGATACCGCTGCCGACTTCGTCGCCGATGGCGTAGAGGCCGGCAATGGACGCCTGGCCCTCCTCGTCGGTCACGATCTTGCCCTGGCCGCCCTGGTTGTAGCTCATGACCTCGATGGGGTTCTTGCGAAAATCGATGCCGTCCTCCTCCATGTGCTGGAGGATGGGCTGGTTGCCCTCGTGCTGGAGCCACTCGAGCATCTCCCGGTAGTCCTTCTCGGAGATGCCCGTGCCGTCCATGTAGCAGGGGCCTCGGCCAGCGGCGTGGTACTTCTTGAAGATGAGCTTGTCGGCCTCGGGCGTGGCGTCGCCGTAGAGGACCTCGGGCTTGGTCACGAACGGGCCGATGGGCTTGCCCTGGGGGTCGCGGTAGACGCCGACCCAGGTGGCCTGCCCGCAGCGGCCCAGGTAGCGCAGGCCGTTGTGCAGCCGGAAGAAGTCCAGGTCCATGAGCTCGGCCCCGGCCCGGTAGGCCATCATCCGGCCGTCGCCGGTCAGGCTGATGCGCCAGGCGTTGTTGCCGATCCAGGTCGGGGTCGGCCCGGGGTAGAGCCGGGTCATGTAGCCGGTGCCGAGGATCACGGCCTTGGCCTGGAAGACGACTAGGCCGCCCGTTCTCAGATCGAGCCCGACCGCGCCGGCAATGCTCCGGTCGGCGTCGACGATGAGGTCGAAGACCATGACCCGGTTCCTGACCGTGGCGCCGCTTTCCAGTGTCTTGCGGTAGAGCACGTTCTTCTGGTAGCGCCCGCCGTATTTCAACAGGCAGCGGAATCCGCCCGGAAAGGCATGGCCGGCGAAATAGTACTTGCCGTCGGTCTTCATGGGGATGCCCCAGCTGTCCCACAGCTGGACGATGTCGTAGGTCTTGGCGATGTGGGTGCGCAGCCGTTCCCTGGACAGGTTCATGAAGTTCCGCTTCTGCTGGGTCTGCATCATCTCGTCGATGTAGGCGTCCATGTCGGAGCCATGCGCCTCGGGAATGTAGGCCAGAAAGTGGTCGCAGCCGCTGCCGCCGCGCCCGCTGCGCTTGGCATGGCCCTTCTCGGCCACGACCACGTCGGCGCCGGACTGGCGGGCTCTGATGGCCGCCATCAACCCGCCTATGCCGCCGCCCACGCAGAGCACGTCGGTCTTGATGTGTTCGATCTCCACAGGTGAATCTCCTTTCACTGCTGGTGAATACGGATTGGGCCCCCGCTCTCCGGGCCGAGCCTCACGAGAACAGAAGCTCGCTCAGGGGCGAGATGCCGAGGCAGAACGAAAAGATGAACCAGATCGCCGCCGAGGAGGCCGCGGTCAACGCGAGGCTCAGCTTCAGGCCATGGCCGGCGTAGTATTTCAGGAAGGCGAACATGAACACGGCCGTGCCCGGCAGGTAGCCGAGGGTGTAGAAGAGGACGCCGGCGCCGAGGAACCAAAGTACGATGGTGAAGAACGCCCCGACGTTCAGTTTCCCCTTCTGGGCCTTGCCCACCGTGGCTTTCAGCTCGTCGGCGAGGCTCAGGTCGAAGAGTTGGCTGCCCTTGATCGAGCCGAGAGCGTCCGCCACCCGGGGCGAGAGGTAGCCGAGGACGGTGAGCGCCACGAGCGGCAGGGTGAACAGCCCTACGGACAGGGGGAAAAGCTGGGCGCGGCGGGGATAGGTGAAGCCCAGCGCCACCACGGCCGCGAACCAGGCCAGGACGAAGAGCGAGAAGTAGAAGCCCAGGCTGGTCCAATACTGCTGCTTCCCGCTTCTGGCCTTCTTCGCCGCAGGCCCGCCCGCCTGACCCGCGGTCTTCAGCTTGAGCCGCCTGCGCAGGGGCACGACGACCTGCATGTAGACCACCAGAAGCACCAGGGAGATCAGCAGGCCCAGCGCGATGGGGCGGGTGACGAAGATGCTCGGGTCATTGCCCGAGATCATCATGCCCTGGCTGAAGGATATCTCGGCCAGGCGGCCGAGGATGAAGCCGAGGACCATGGTCACCTTGGAGAAGTCGTACTTGTCCATGACGTAGCCGATGAAGCCGAAGAACAGAGTCACGAACATGTCGATGGGCTCGTTGCGGGTGGCCAGCGCGCCCATGAGACTGGCGCAGACGATGATCGGGGCGATGATGCTGCCCTTGACCGCGGTCAGCTTGGCCATGTGGCGGGCGGCCAGCACCCCGAAGATCGAGGTGATGATGTTGGAGAAAAGCAGGCCGAGGATGATGGCCCAGGCGATGTCCATGCGGTCGCGCAGGAACTGCGGGCCGGGGGCGATACCCTGGAGGATGAAGGCGCCCATGAGCACCGCCATCTCGCCGCTGCCCGGGATGCCGAAGGCCAGGGTGGGCAGGAGCGCCCCGCCGTCTTTGGCGTTGACCGCGGCCTCGCTGGCGATGACGCCCTCCACCTCGCCCTTGCCGAAGAAGGCCTTGCGGGGCGAGGACTGGGAGGCGACGATCCAGGCGAAGATGTTGGCGATGACCCCGCCCATGCCCGGGATGACGCCGATGATCGTACCGAGGATGGAGCTGCGGACGAAAGTCTTCTTGTACCTGAAGACCATTTTCACGCCTTCGAGAACATCGGACAACTTGGTCTGTATGGTTATGGACTTGTCGGCCACCGTGCCACCCGTGAAGACCAGGTCGATGGCCTGGGAGACGGCGAAAAGGCCCATGACCACGGTGGTCAGCTCGAGACCGTCGTAGAGGTACATGGTTCCGAAGTTGTAGCGCAGGACTCCGGAGGTTCCGCTGAAGCCGATGAACGACAGGGACAACCCGATGCAGCCCGCGATGAGCCCGGTGAGGAAGTTCCTGCCGGTGAGCAGCGGGATGGAGACCAGGCCGAAGAGAATGAGCATCAGGAACTCGGGCGGGCCGAAGCTCAGGATGATCGAGCGCACCATGGGAATGAGCAGAATGAGCAGGACCAGGCTGAACAGGGCGCCGAGCGAGGCGGCCGCGGCCGCGCTGCCGATGGCCAGGCCGGCCTTGCCCTGGCGCGCCAGCGGATAGCCGTCGAAGGCCGTGGCCACGTTCTGCGGCGTGCCGGGCACGTTCAGGAGGATGGCCGAGATGGAGCCGCCCAGGGGCACAGCCCCCATGGAGCCGGTGAACAACAGCATGGCGTGGTACTGCTCCATGCCGTAGGAGAAGGGGATGAGCAGGGCCAGGGCCGTCACCCCCCCCAGGCCGGGCAGCACGCCGAACACGAATCCGAGCACCGTTCCCGCGAGCAGATACATGATTCCAAGGGGATCGAAGGCCGCAGTGAAGGCCCCAGGCATTGCAGACAACACTTCCCACATATCAGAGAGTCTCCTGTTTTACGCACATGGGGTGATCAACAGGGAGGTTCAATCGCATGGCTGCCTGCTACTGCACGGACTCGACGAGGTCGGCCTTGTACTTCTCGAAGACGCCCATGCAGGCGTGGACGAGCTTCAGGGAATCGGCGCCCTTGCAGGGCTCCATGATGGGGAAGCCGGCCTTGTCCAGGGCGGTGAGCAGCTCGGGATCGTTCACGGCCTGCCAGAAGGCGTCCTGGAGTACCTTCATGACCTCGGGTGGGGTGTTCGGCGGGCAGCCGATGAGGCGCGAGGCGGACAGGGCGTCGGCAAGGCCGGGATAGCCGGCTTCGCCGATGGTCGGGACGTCGGGCGCCTCCTTGGCGCGGGAGGCGGCATTGAGGACCAGGAGCTTGACGTCGCCCGAATTGGCATACTGCAGAGTGCTGAAGAAGGGCACGACCAGGGCGTCGGTGTCGCCGCGGATGACCGAGAGCATGGCGTCGGCGGTGTTGGTGTAGTGGACGTATTTCGGAGTGATGCCGACCTCCTTGGTCAGGACCACGGTGTTCACCCAGCTGGTGGCGCCCACGCCGGTGGTGGAGAACTTCACCGTGCCCTTGGCCACGAGTTCCTTGAAGGAGTTGAGCGGCGAATCCTTCTTGACCACCAGGGCGTCATGGTCCGTGGTGATGTTGCCGATGTAGGCGATCTTCTCGCAGTCGTACTTGGCGAAATCGAGGGTCATCTGGCTGACGATGGAGCCGGGTACCTTGACGTAGCCGATGGTGTAGCCGTCGGGTTTTGCGTTGTAGAGCTTGGTCAGCGATTCGACGCCGCCGCCGGCGGGCAGGTTCATGTAGATGAAATCGACCTTGTTCGGCAGGTACTTCTGCATCTGCCGGCCCACCGCCCGGGCATAGATGTCGTAGCCGCCGCCGGCCTTGGAGGGCACGAGCCAGGTTATGTTCTTGGACGGAAAACCGTCGGCCGCATGCACGGCTGCGGAGGCGAGGCAGAGAACGGAGAACAGGCAGACGGCGATGAAACGCAACGCGCTTCTTTTCATGACAGACCTCAGGTTTGGTTTACGTTCTTGCCACTTCAACTCATTCGACGAGTTGCTCGGATCAGACATCTTTTCGGAGAGATACTCAATCAGCTGGACAGCAACAAATTGGAACGAACCCAGATCTCGGAACTTGAATCGATCGTCAGTAACGGTACATTTTGTCCGATTGGTCCACACAATATCCATTCCCCCCGGGCATCGAACCCTCCAGCGTTCACGACCATAAACACATGGAATCCATCTAAGCGTTGTTCCTTGGACGCACACGTCCACCACACGGGATGCGCAAACGGCTTTCCCTTCAAACTCCGTAACCCACTGAATCCATTGGAGGTCACGACTTGTGATAAATGTAGCAAAAAAGCGGCCAGAGCCCGCTTTAAGCTCCAACATACTGAAATAAAAAGTTTTCTCTGGCGAGGCGCAGCTGCCGGAGCGCCGCGCGGGTGTGTCGGTTCAGACACATTCCGCGCCGCAGTCCGTTTTCAGCCTGATATTCGGAGGGTTAGCAGGCTGTGTCTATTTCGACACGCTATGTATCAAGAAGGCGCCACTTTTCGGCTTTGCGGTAGAAACCCTTCCTGGAAATGCCCAGAAGCTCTGCCGCCCGTGATCGATTCCCCGCCGTCTGCACCAGGGCCTTCTGCAGGAGCTCCCGTTCGCAGAGCTCGATGTGCTTCTTCAGGTTGCCCACCGGACCGTCGCCGGCCGCCAGCGACAGCCCGGCCCCGGGCGGCTGGCCCTGCTTCTGCACCATGTCCAGCTTGCCCAGAGTCAGGAAACGCTGGATGGTGTTGTACAACTCCCGCACGTTGCCCGGCCAGTCGTAGGAGTGCAGGGCGTCCATGATGTATCCGGGCATGAAGGAGGAGAAGCGGCCGGACTTCTGCGCGGCAACGAAGTGCTCGACCAGGAGGGCGATGTCTTCCTTGCGCTCGCGCAGAGGCGGCAGATGGATGGGTATGACGTAGAGCCGGTAGAAGAAGTCCTCGCGCATCCTGCCCTCCTGGACGTGTTTGAGGAGGTCCCGGTTGGTGGCGGCGATCACCCGGATATCGGCCGTGCGGACCTCGGAGGAGCCGAGCGGGGTGTAGGTGAAATTCTCGAGCACCCGCAGCAGCTTGACCTGCATGTTCAGGGGCAGCTCGCCGACTTCGTCCAGAAAGAGGGTGCCCCGGTCGGCGGCGGCCAGGTAGCCGGGCTTGTCCGCATGGGCGCCGGTGAATGCGCCGCGCTTGAAGCCGAAGAATTCGCTCTCCATCAGCTCGGCCGGGACGGCGCCGCAGTTGATTGGGATGAAGCGGTTCTCCGAGCGGGTGCTCAGATCATGGATGGTCCGGGCGACAACCTCCTTGCCGGTGCCCGATTCGCCGGAGATGATCACGTTCTCGGAGCTGGCCGCGGCCTTGACCACCAGGCTGTAGACCTCGCGCATGGCCTCGCTCTTGCCGACCAGGTCGCCCAGGCGGTAACGGTCCTGGACGCTGAAGTCCACGATGTTGTCGGCGCCGATGAGCTGGGCGGATTTGGCCAGGGCCGAGACCTGCCGGAGTCTGATCTCGGTGATATCCACCAGGGTCGAAAGCAGGGCCGGACGGCCGCGCCAGGAGATGCGCCTGGGGTGGCCCTCCAACCAGATGCTTGCGCCGTTTTTGGCCAAGTGCGGCCACTGGTTCTTGCGCAGCGGTGACTTCCCGCTGATGACCAGCTCGATGTTCTTGATGAACTGGCTGCGGTGGGATTCGGCGATGAGCTCGCTCGCGTTCAGGCCGATGATGCTCTCCGGGTCCGGATAGCCGAGCATGGTGGCGTAGAGCTTGTTGACCAGCACCAGCTTGGTGTCCTGGGTGACCAGGAAGCACTGGGGAAAGTTCTCCGCCAGGGTCCGGTAATCCTCGTTGGACTGCCGGAGCTCCTGCTCGAGCAGCTTCTGCTCCGTCACGTCCTGGATCGACTCGACCACCCCGATGGTCCTGCCTCCCGCATCCACGGCAGGCGTGGCGATGCAGTGGAGATGACGCATCTTCCCGTTCATCTCGGTGGACACATCGAACTCCCAGGCCCCGCGGACCGTGCCCGACATTTTCACCGACTCGGCGCCATAGCCCTTGAGAAGGTTCACATTCTGGTCGAGCAGGGCGTCGGCCAGGATCGGGCGGGGCCTGGCATGGAACGGTTTCCACTGGCCTGTCGTGCCGACCATGTCCGCGGCCTTGAAGCCGGTCAGCATTTCACAGGGCAGATTCCAGCGGAGGATGCGGTGTTCAGTGTCGAGGACGAACTGAGCCACGGGCGAGAAATCGATGAAGTGCCAGTCGGTCATTGCTCTGTCTCCTGCGGTGATTTGATCACGTCGCCGGTGCCCGGAGGTGGCCGGGCCACTGAGCGCGCCTGAAACCGTTCGCTCGGCGAGATTGCGGCCATGATCGAATCCCCACGGACGGTGGCCAAGTCGCTGCGGCCCGATCATGCTTTGCGGCATAATCTTTGCGCCGATTATACGTTCATCGCTCGCCGGCCGTCAAAGGCTGAAAGAGGCTGCCCGCCCTGGGGAGAACGCAACGGCCGGCCCGCCCGAGGGAACCCGGCCGCGCCGTGGCTGGTGAGGTGGGTGTGTGCCGGTTGGCTCAGGCTAGAAATTGTAGTTCAGTCCAAGGCCGATCTTCCAGATGTCCGACTCGTCGGCGATGCCCCAGACCTTCTCATCGATGCCGTTGAACACATACGTCAGATCGAGGATGGCGGCGAGTTGCTCGTAGATCATGTACTTGTGGTTGAAATCGATCTCGACCAGGTAATCCTCGTCGGTCAGTTCCACCAGATGTTTCAATGACTTTGGGGCCTTGGCGAGGATGCCGGAGTCGTTGGTGCCTGCGATGTAGAGCACATAGAGATCATGGCTCAGCTTGTCGATGAAGTTCATCTCCGTCAGGCCGAGGCCGGCGCACCACGTGCCGGCGGCCATCTCGGAGGTGGTCAGGTCGCCGGACAGGAGATCGGAGCCGCGTAGTACCAGGTGCCGAAGACCCAGTCGTCCCTGACCACCGGCATGCGCTCCGAGCCGTTGCCCACGTCGTCGTCCTCACCCGAGGAGTACATGCCCATGAGCTGGGGCACCATGAAGTCGAGTCCCTTGTAGGAGACGGCGAGATCGGCGAACCAGCCTGACCGGTCGTTGACCGAGTCGCCGTCGGAGATCTGGCCGCCGGAGTTCGGATCGCCCCAGGTCATCCCGCCGCCGCTCGCACCATACTGCAACCGGATGACTGCGCTCAGGCTGTCGCTGGCCGAATACCTGAAGATGAAGCGCGCCCTTGTGCGGATGCTGAAATCATCCTCGCTCACATTGTCCGAGCCTGCATCCTGTCCATTCCAGTTGTCATACCACATTGCTGTTGTCTTGAATTCACCACCGACTTTCATTTCTGCTGCAAAAGACAGCCCGAAAGCGAAGAATGCCCAAGAAACTGTCAGAATATATACTGCAATTTTTATCACGAAACCTCACTCTTTTTCTTTTTTTTGCAGACATGGCACACACTCCTCACCAGCATCGCAGAGAAAAAGCAATATACATGCCAGCAAAATTGTAGAGATTCCGGTCGGTCACGCGTCAAGAAGCATGATAATATCTTGGATTCATTGCTTATGCACCGACCTGACGGGCCGGCTGCAAGGCGTGTCGACCGCGGTGACACCTGAAGCCTGCCCGGACACCGGGGCGGGGCCTCCTGGCGCATCGGACAGCCGGGGCAGCCGGGCGAGTCACCCCGCAGTCGGTACTGCGCAGAGCGGCGGATGTGTCAGAAGCGCTATGTGTGTGTCACATCTGACTCAGCTTCCGATGCGCGGTACATCCTGCATTTCGAGGTGCATCCCCGCGGACTGTGTCGCCACTGACTCAATCGCCGCGCCACCTCCGTCAAGCTTGGTCAAAAATACCCGCAAATCCTAGCGGTTAAATGGCGCATGGGCTTGGCATCCCCTTTGCTGAATCACAGGCAGTTGCCCCGCCGCGATGCACGCCGGGCGACCTGTCCATCGCACCTGCCACGCGGGGCGTCCGTTTCAACTGCAGTCAAGGAGATCCATGATGCTGCGAACCATTGACCAGGAAAAATGCAATGGCTGCGGGTCGTGCTTCAAGGCCTGCGGCTTCGACGTCTTCCGTCTCGCCACAGACCAACATGAAGCACCGCCCTGTCAGGCCGCCTGTCCGCTGGGCATCGACATCCGGGCATACAGCCACCTGCTCCAGCAGGGACGGACCCGCGAGGCGGCACAGGTCCTGCTGGCCGAAAATCCTTTTCCCGCCCTGACCAGCCGCCTCTGCCCCGGCTTCTGCCAGAAGAAGTGCGCCCGCGGGGCCGTGGACACGAGCGTCAACATCAGCGGCCTGGAGCACTATCTGGGCGAATTGGTCCTGGCTTCAGACCCGCGGCCGACCCCGGTGACGCGCTTCGGCGCCGTGGCCGTCATCGGTTCCGGCCCGGCGGCCCTGGCCTGCGCCTGTTTCCTCAACAGGAAGGGCCATGCGGTGACCGTATTCGAGGCCGGCGCCAAACCCGGCGGCGAGCTGTGCACGCCGAAACTGGCGGCGGCGCTCCCGGCCCAGATCGCCTACCTCGAGAAGCTGGGCATCACCTTCGCCTGCGGCGTGGCCGTCGGCGACGGCCTGGCCATCGGCATCGAGGATCTGCGCGAGCAGCATTTCAAGGCCTTCGTGCTGGCCACCGGCGCGGAGAAGGACAAAACCCTGCGGGCCGAGCCGCCCTTCTCCTCGGCCGTGGACATAAGCGACGACATGCTCGTCGTCGTCAACCCGCAGACCCTGGAGACCCGCACCAGATGGGTCTTCGCGGCCGGCACCCTGAGGGGCTGCCCGGCTTCCGTGGCCCACCAGATAGCCGACGGCCGCCGGGCCGCGGACTCCGTTGCGCGCTACCTGAACGGCTGGGACATGATCGAGAGCCGGCCCGTCCTGGGGCCGGTGGTGGTCGATGTCCCGGGCAAGGGCATCGAGCCCGCGCCGCGGCTGGAGCGCGCCGGCGAGGCTCCGTTCGCCTTCGAGGACATGATCCTCGAGGCCAACCGTTGCCTGACCTGCGGAGCCAAGGCCTACGCCGCCTTCAAGGACGACTGCATGACCTGCTACTTCTGCGAGATGGCCTGCCCGCAGGGGGCCATCGCCGTCCATCCGTTCAAGGAGAACCTGCCCCGGACCATTTCCTACGCCGTCGAAGGAGTGAAGTAGCTATGCGCCAGAGCTTCAATCATCATCTCAAGGCCGACGTGCTGATCATCGGCGGCGGATTCTCCGGACTCTGGGCGGCCATCAGCGCCCGCCGCTTCGTCGAGAACGTGCTCATCGTGGACAAGGGCCCCAAGGACTGGGGAGGACTCGGCACCTCCTCGGGCGGCGATTTCCAGTGCGTGCAGGACACCACCGTGGATGCCGCCCTGGACGATCTCGTCTATTACCACGACGGGCTGTGCGACCAGGAGCTGCTCGAGACCATCCTGACCCAGTCTTTCGAGCGCTTCCAGCACTACGAGCGCCTGGGCGTGACCTTTTCCCGCGACGAGAAGGGCAAGCTCAAGGCCATCCCCCAGCGCAACCTCACGCACATGAAGATGCTCCTGGTGCGCCCCTACGGCACCGGCGGGCCGTCCATGCGCGACGCCCTGGTCCGCGAGGCCAACCGGCTCGGAGTGCGGCGCCTGGGCCGCATGTGCGTGAACGAGCTCCTCCTGGACGAGAAGGGCGAGGCCGTGGGGGCCGTGGGCTTCCACGCCCAGAGCGGCGAGACCTTCGCCTTCTCCGCGCCGGCCGTGGTCATGGCCACCGGCGCCGGCGGCTGGAAGCCCTCCTACATTTTCATGAGCAACTCCACGGGCGAGGGCGCCTACCTCGGCTACAAGGCCGGCGCGGCCCTGTCTCACAACGAGTTCATGCACATCTGGAACGTCCCGGTGCTGTTCGCCTGGGAGGGACAGACCGGGCTTCTGCCCGTGGGCGCCCGCTTCGTGAACGCCGAGGGCGTCGATTTCATGAAGGAGTACTACTCTCCCACGCTCGGGGCCAACACCGACACCACCTACAACTGCCGCGGCATGGCCTTCGAGGCTCGCGCCGGCCGCACGCCGATCTATTTCGACACTTCGCCCATCAGCGCCGAGAACGTCGAGCTGCTGAAACCCGTCCACGGCTGGGCCAAGATCAACTACGACCGGCTCATTGCCGACGAGGGTCTGGACTTCTTCAAGGAGAAGTCCATGTGGATGCCGCAGATCATGTGGCATTCCGGAGGCCTGGCCACGAACCACGACTACGAGACCGCAGTGCCCGGACTGTTCGCCGCCTGCCGCTGCCGCGGCCTGGACCCGGGCGTGTACATGGGCGGCTGGGCCCTGTGCACCACTGCGGTCACCGGCTACATCACCGGCGGCAACGCCGCCCGCCGCGCCCAGGAAAAGGGCCTGGCCCTCTTCAACCGGACTCGCGCGGCCGAGGCCATGGCCCGGGCGCTCGCGCCGCTGGGGCGAGAAGGACTCCCGGCCAAGGACCTGGTGCGCGAAACCCAGGAGATCGTCTACCCCTACGAGGTCTGCCTGATAAAGAGCGAGCGCAGCCTGAAGAAGGCCCTGGCCCGCGTGGAGCGCGCCAAGGAGGCCTTCCTGCCGCGCCTTTCGGCCAAGACCCCCCACGACCTGGCCAAGCTCCAGGAGGGCCTGTCCATGCTCCAGGCCGCGGAGCTCTTCGTGCGCTCCTCGCTGCTGCGCACCGAGACCCGCGCCGGGCACCACCGCGAGGACTACCCGCAGCGCGACAACGACAACTGGCTTGCCTGGATCCACGCCGAACGGGGGCCTGACGGCGAAGCCAGGCTGTACAAGGTGCCCGTGCCCCTGGAGCGCTACAGGATCAAGCCCTATCGCTACTACATGGACAACTTCACCTTCCCCGGCAGCGAAACGGCACGCTGATCAGGCCCGAAACCGGGGGAAGGGCGCCGCGTCTCCTTCCCCCGGTCCAGGCCCGCCGCGATACGGGCGCGCCGCCCGACCAGAACCGTGAAAGAATCTGGCGAAGGAGATGCGGTCGTAGAGCGCGGATTCGAGGGCCTCGTCGCTCAGGTTGTACCAGCGCTACAAGAGGAATATTTTGAACATGACGAGCGCTGATAGCGCTGGATTACCAACCGCTTCATTGTTCCTGAGAAGCTTGCGGCGCAAGAATTTCTCAAGTGGATGCCAGTAGATGATCTGCTAGATGTCATCCATAAATGTGGAACGCTTCTTTTTCTTCAGGTCAGAAACATAGTCCATAATGTTCGTAAGTGGAGAAATGCGTTCTTTCATCGCCGCATTTTGCTCTTTCAATTGAGGCAATATAACAATATTTCAGAGTATTAGAAGAGAAATATGCGTATTTTCCGTGCAGCTGTCTCTGCTGACAATTTTGGCGTGACGCTCGGCATCAATACCATCTGGGTCTGGCTTCGCAAAAAAAATCGCAAGCTGAAGGTGCCCAGGCCGCACCACATCAAAGGGAACGCAATTCCCTTCAGCTCCACCAAAAATGCCCAGTGTCAACGGCCGGTTAGCGACAAGATGACCTGCCGTTTTTCGTCGTTTCGGGCGCTGTGCAGGACATGGTCCGGAGGCCTCCCCCGGGCTCGCTCCGGTCCCCAGCCTAGCGCTGCAGGTCGAGGTGCATCTGGACGACTTCTTCCTCGAGGTTGGTGGAGACGGCGAAGCCGAACTTCTTGGCCAGGGCGATCATGGCCGAGTTTTCGGGCAGGGTCTGGCCTTCGAGGACGCGGGTGCCCCGGGTGCGGCAGTAGCGGATCATCTTTTCGAAGAGCAGCGACCCGAGACCCTGGCCTTTCATGTCCGAGGCCACGATGATGGCGAACTCGGCGGACTCGTTGTCGGGCCGGGTGGAGGTCCGGACCACGCCCACGGTGCGCGGCTCGCCGGCCACGTCGAGGCTGGCGATGAAGGCCATTTCCCGGTCGTAGTCGATCTGGGTGAACTTGGGCATGTCCGAGAACTCGAAGGTCCGGACCACGCCGAAGAAGCGCAGGCGCAGGTCTTCGGCGGACAGGGTGCGGATGAACTCCAGGTGGGCCGGGGCGTCCTCGGGGCGGATGGGGCGCAGGAGCACCTTGCGGCCGTCCTTCAAGGCCACGCATTCCTCGAGCTCGCGCGGGTAGGGCCGGATGGCCAGGCGGTCGGGGCCCGAGGCCTGGCTCGGGGCCACGACGATGCGCGCGCTCAAGGCCAGCACGCCCTTGTCGTCGGCGTAGAGGGGATTGACCTCGATGCTGGTCAGCTGGGGCAGGTCGATGATCAGCTGGCTGATCTGGATGAGGGTCAGGCAGAGGTCGTCGATGTCGGTCGGGTTGTCGCAGCCGGGGGAGGCCCGGTCCAGGAGTTTGGAGATGCGGGTGCGTTCGATGAGCTCGAGGGCCAGGGCCATGTTCAAGGGCGGCAGGGCCACGGCCTGGTCGCGAATGAGGCTCATGGCCAGGCCGCCGTGGCCGAAGCGGATGACCGGGCCGAAGACCGGATCGACGAAGGCGCCGACGAAGAGCTCGTGGGCGCCCGGCCGGCGGCCCATCTGCTGCACAACGTAGCCGGCGATCTCTGCCTCGGGCATGACCTTGTGGACCCGGACGACCATTCGCGCCGCGGCGTCCCAGACCTGCTCCGGAGTGTTCAGGTCCAGCGTCACGCCGCCCACGTCGTAGGGCTGGGGAATCTGGGGCGAGCGGACCTTGAGGGCCACCGGGTAGCCCAGCTCGTCGGCAGCGATGACCGCCTCCATGGCCGAGACGCAGACCCGGGTGCCGACCACGGGCACGCCGTAGCAGCCGAGCAGGTCCTTGGCTTCGGACTCGCTTAAGAGCGAGCGGCCCTCGCCCAGGGCGGCCTCGATGATGGCCTTGGCCCGGCTGGTGTCGGGGAAGAAGTCGGGCGGCAGGGAGTCCGGGGTTTCGAGCAGGAGGTCCTGGTTGCGCCGGTAGGTGACCATGTGCAGGAAGGCGTGGATGGCCTTGTCCGGCGAGTCGAAGGTCGGCACCTGGGCTTCGCTGAAGATCTGGCGGCCGCTGCGTTTGGCGTCGCTGCCGAGCCAGCAGGTCAGGACCGGGCGCTTGGTCCGGGCCGCGGCTGCGGCCACGGCCCGGGCCGTGTCCTCCACCGGCACGTCGGCGAACGGCACGTGCAGGACGAGCATGGCGGCCACGGAGCGGTCCTTGACCAGGATGGCCATGGCCTGGTCGTAGGTCTCGCCCGGGGCGTCGAAGGGCAGGACCACCGGGTTTTCGGCCCGCCTGGCCCCGAGCAGCCCGGCGAGCGCCTGGCGCGTCTCCGCCGAGAAGGCGGCCAGGCCGGCGCCGCCCTTCAGGCAGGCGTCGGCGGCCAACAGCCCCACGCTACGGCCATTGGTCAGGATGGCCAGCTTGTCGCCGAGGATGGCCTGGGTGCGCACCAGCGTCCGGGCGCCGTCGAACAGGGCGTCGACGCCGTTCACCCGGACCAGGCCGGCACGGCGGAAGGCCACGTCGTAGATGGCGTCGGACTCGTCGTCGGGCTTGATCAGGCAGATGCCCTCGGGCAGGTTGCCCGCCTCCACCGTGCCGGGCTTGAGCACCAGGATGGGCTTGTTGCGGGCGCTGGCCCGGGCCGCGGACATGAACCGCCGGGCGTCGGAGATGGATTCGACGTAGAGCAGGATGGAGCGGGTGGCCGGGTCCGAGCCCAGGTAGTCGAGACAGGCGGCGAAATCGGCATCGAGCTGGTCGCCCAGCGAGATGAAGTGGGAGAAGCCGATATCGTTGGCCTTGGCCCAGTCGAGGACGGTGGTGAACAGGCTGTCGGACTGGGTGATGAAGGCCGTGCGACCAGGGCTGGCCGAGGTCTGGGCCAGGCTCGCGTTCAGGCCGTAGCCGGGCACGATGAGCCCGAGGCAGCCGGGTCCGAGCAGGCGCATCCCACGCCGCCGGGCCGCGGCCAGGGTGTCGGCGGACAGGGCCTTTTGCCGCCCGGGCTCGGCGCGGGCCAGGCTGGCGGAGAGCAGGATGGCGCCGCGCGCCCCGCGCGCGCCCAGGCGATCGAGGGTCTCGGGCACGGCTTCGGCCTCCTGGCAGATCACGGCCAGGTCCGGCGGCAGAGGCAGGTCCTCGATGGATTTGTAGGTCAACACGCCGTAGATGGCCTCGAACTTCGTGGAGACGGGCATGACCGGCCCCAGGAACTGGCCCGAGAGCAGGTTGCGCATGACGATGGAGCCGGGGTTCTTGGGCTGGTTCGAGGCCCCGATGACGGCAATGGACTTTGGCCGGAAGAGGGCGTCGAGATTGGCGATGCTCATTGGCGCTCCGAAGCGTTCCTGGTTGACGGCCGGGCCGGCCTCGTTCAGGCTGTAGCAGAAAAGACCAGGCCTGAACACACCCGCGGCCGGCGGCGGACACCCCGGCGGCAGCGTCCGGAGGAGGTTTCATGGACGGCAGGAAGGTTTCGGAGAGCCGCTTCGTGCTCTCGAAGATGATGGAGCCCCAGGACACCAACCCCTTCGGCTCGGTGCACGGCGGCGTGATCATGAAGAACATCGACGTGGCCGGGGCCGTGGCCGCCATGCGCCACTGCCGGTCCAACGCCGTGACCGTGTCCGTGGACCGGATCGACTTCATCGAGCCGGTGCGCGTGGGCGAGCTCGTCCTGTTCAAGGCCACGGTCAACGCCGTGGGCCGCACCTCCATGGAGGTCGGAGTGCGGGTGGAGGCCGAGAACCTGCTGACCGGCAACGTGCGCTACGTGGCCTCGGCCTACATCACCTTCGTGGCCGTGGACGCGCACGGCAAGCCGTGTCCCGTGCCGCCGCTCGCGGTCGAAACCGAGGAGGAGGCCCGGCGCTGCGCCGAAGCCGCCCTGCGCCGGGAAACGCGCCTGACGCTGCGGCGGGCCGAGGCGGCGAGCCAGGCCAAGGGTTAGCCGAAGGGAAAGCGAAAGGGGCCACGAGGGGAAAAGAGGGCCGGGTGGACCCGGATCGGCCAAGCAGCCTGGCGCCGATCCGCCGATGGTCCGCCGTGCGAGCAAAAAGAGCGCCGAGGCCGGATGGCTAGACGCACCCCATAGGGCGCGGGCTCATCCGACTGGCGCTCTTTCCCTTTATGACTTCTTGGTGCCTTCGCGGGCCGGGGCTCAGGCCGGAAACGGCCAGGCCAGGCCCACGGCCGCGGGGTTCAGGCGGCCGGTGTAGACCAGGGTGGCGGCGCCCTGGAGGGAGACGGCGCCGTCATCCAGGCTGACGGTCAGCGTCTCGCCGCCGGTGGTGGTCAGGGCTACGGTCGGTCCGGTCAGCTTCAGGGCATGGGCCACGACCGCGGTGGCCGCGGCGCCGGTGCCACAGGCAAAGGTCTCGCCCTCCACGCCTCGCTCGTAGGTGCGCAGGAGCATGCGCCCGGCATCGAGCACCTGGGCGAAGTTCGCATTGGTCCCGCGGGGCACGAAGGCCTGGTGGTGGCGCACGGCCCGGCCCAGGCCGGCCACGTCCACCGCGGCCACGTCGGGCACCAGGAGGACCGCGTGGGGCACGCCGGTGTCCACGAAATGCACGGTGTACGCCTGGCCGTCGATGTTTACCGGGATGTTCAGGCGCAGGTCCTTGGCAAAGGTCAGGCGGACCTTGACCTGGCCGATGTCGGGCAGGACCTCGGCGGCCACGCCGCCGACGTCGGTGCCGATGACGTGCCGGGCCGGGGCCAGGCCCAGCTCGTAGGCCAGGCGGGCGGCGCAACGCGAGCCGTTGCCGCACATCTCGGCCCGGGAGCCGTCGGCGTTGTAGAAGTCCCAAGAGTAGTCGAAGCCGGAGCCGGGCGCGGCCGGGTTCAGGAAGAAGAGCCCGTCGGCGCCGACGCCGAAGCTGCGGCGGCAGACGGCCCTGGCCCAGTCGGCCATGACCGCGCGGGGGGCTCTCACCTCGCGGTTGTCCACGACCACGAAGTCGTTGCCGCTGCCGGACATCTTGTAGAAGGGCACGCCGCCGCCCGAAAGCTCGATCATCGTCGCTCCTTTTGCCTCGAAAGTCTGGAAGGTGCCCTTTACCAAATGATGCCTCCGGCGTCGAGGCCCCGCCTGCGGCGTTGTCGGCGGGCCGCGCTTGGGCTACGTAGGAGGGAAGACTACCGGGAGGCTCGGCCGTGAACATCCCCGAAGCATTGAAGACCGCTCTTGCCCTGCACACCTCCGGCCGGCTGGCCGAGGCCGAGGAACTCTACCGCCGCATCCTGGCCGCCGAGCCGGAACAGGCCGAGGCCGCGCTGCACCTGGCCAGGGTCGTGCACCAGGCCGGCCGGCCGGCCGAGGCCGCCGCGCTCTATCGCGCGGCCCTTGCCAAGACCCCGGATTCCTTCGAGATATTGACCGACCTGAGCCGGGCCCTGCGTGAGGCCGGCGATCCGGTCGGCGCGGCCGAGGTCTTGCGCCGGGCGAGCCAGCTCGCGCCCGAGGACGCCGGGCCGTTCGTCGCCCTGGGCCAGATCCTGCTCGAGCTCGGCCGCGGCCGCGAAGCCCTGGCCGCCTGCCGCCAGGCCCTGATGCGCGACCCGACCGGCAGCGCGGCCAATCTCTGCACCGGCCAGGCGCTGCTGGCCCTGGGCGAGCCCCAGCGCGCCGCGGCCCATTTCCGCCGGATCATCGAGACCGCGCCGGACGCATCCGAGGCCCACAACGCCCTCGGCGCGGCGCTTACGGCCCTGGGCGACCTGGACGGCGCGGCGGCCGCGTTCACCAGGGCCACCGAGCTTGCGCCGGGCGGTGCCGAGGCGTACGCGAACCTGGCCGGGGTCCTGCGCGAAGCCGGCCAGACCGAGGCCGCGTCCCTGGCCTACGACCGGGCCGTGGACCTGGGGGGAGGACCCGGGGCCATGGTCAAGCGCGCTCTCTTGCTGCCCGTGCTGCCCGAGTCCGTGCCCGAGATCGACCGCGCCCGGCGGCGCATGGCCGACCGTCTGGACCGCCTGCGCTCGGGCCGGGTGCGCCTCGCCGACCCCTACCGCGAGGTCGGGCAGACGCCTTGCGCCCTTGCCTGCCACGGCCGTGACGACCGCCCGCTGCAGGAATCCTGGGCCTTCTTCTACCGCCGGGCCTGCCCGGAGCTGAGCTTCGTCGCCGACCACTGCCGGGAGCCAGAGGCGCCCAAGGGCCGCATCCGGCTCGGCATCGTCTCGGCCTTCCTCCACGACCACACCATCGGCCGCCTGAACCGCGGCTTCATCGAGCGCCTGGACCGCAGTCGCTTCAAGCTCGTGGTCTGCCGCCTGCCCGGCCGTATGGACGAATACGCGGCCGCCGCCGAGGCCGCGGCCGACGAGCTCGTCGATCTGCCCGACGCCTTCTATCCGGCGCGCGACCTGCTGGCCGCCAAGCGCCTGGACGTCATCTACTACCCCGACGGCGGCCTGCACGCCCTGACCTATTTCCTGCTCCACGCCCGGCTGGCCCCGGTGCAGTGCGTGGGCTGGGGACACCCGCAGACCACCGGCCTTGCGACCGCCGACCTCTTCCTGTCCGGAACCGACCTGGAGCCCGAAGGCGCCGACGCCCACTACACCGAACGCCTGGTTCGCCTATCGCGCCTGAACCTCTGCGTCCCGAGGCCCCCGGAGGCGCCGGAGCTGAGCCGGGCCGACTTCGGCCTGCCCGAGGACCGGACCCTCTACCTCTGCCCCCAGAGCCTGTCCAAGTTCCACCCCGACTTCGACCGGGCGCTCGGCTCCATCCTGCGCACCGATCCCAAGGCCCTCGTCGTCGCCTTCCACGGCGCCCATCCTCGCCTGGCCGGCCTGCTCGCGGCCCGCCTGGCCCACATCTACCCGCGCGAGGCCGAACGGATCGCCTTCCTGCCGCGACTCTCCCGGGAGCAGAGCCTGGGGCTCACGGCCCTGGTCGACGTGAACCTCGACACCTTCCATTTCGGCAGCGTCTCTTCCAGCCTGGACGCCTTCGGGCTCGGCCGGGCCGTGGTCACCCTGCCCGGCGACTTCGCCCGCGGCCGGACAACTTCCGCCTTCTACCGGCGCATGGGAATCGAGGCCCTGATCGCCGGGAACTGGGAGGAGTACGTGGCCCTGGCCCTGCGCCTGGGCCGCGAGATCGATTTCCGAGAGGAGATGGAGGCCGAGATCGCCGCGCGCTCCGAGCTGCTGTTTGACGACACGGCGGCGGTGGAGGAATGCGCCGACGTCCTGGCCGCGGCCGCCGGGGTCCAGGACTGACCCTTGCCTTCGCCGCCGGGAATTCGTATGGAGCAAGCCGCCTGACGGCCCGACCGTCCGCCCGCCATGAAAAAGCTCTCGATTTCCGCCTGCCTCCTCGCCGCCCTCGCTCTGGCCGCCTACTTCGGCCAGGCCGCCCTGAAGGAGCGCATCCAGGCCCAGGTCGAGCAGACCCTGGAGGCCAACAAGAGCGCCATCTCCCTGAGCTACCGCGAGCTTCGCCCCGAGCTCCTCTCCCGCCGCCTGGTCTTCCACGGCGTGGACTTCGCCCTGCCCGGCCAGCTGGCCCTGCTCATGGGCCGGGCCGAGAGCCTGGAGATCCGCCGCGGGCCGGCCCCGGACAGCTTCGAGCTGCGTTTTTCCGGCCTGGCCCTGACCCTGCCCGATCCGGCCGACTTCGGCCTGGAGAGCCTGGGCTACGCCCCCGCCGACCTCGTGGCCGAGGGCGGGCTGACCGTGCGGCGCGAGGCTGCGAGCCAGGGCGTGAGCGTTGAAGACTGCCGCCTCAGCCTGCCGCGCCTCGGCCGGCTGCGCCTGTTCCTACGCCTGGGCGGGGTGGACGAGGCGGCCCTGAGCCAGGGCTTCTGGCTGTCATCCGCCTTCTTCACCTTGCGCGAGCTGCGGCTCGAGTATGAGGACGCCGGCCTGGCCGGCCGGATCATGGACCGCAGCGCCGCGGCTGCCGGCCTGAGCCCGGCCGACTACCGCGAAGGCCTGGCCCGGGCCGTGCCCGACTGGCTTGCTGCGACCTTCGGCTCCCCGGCCTCGGACCGGGAGAGCGCCGTGCTCGAACGCCTGGCCCCGGCCCTTTCAACCTTTGTCCGCGAACCGCGGGGGCTCGTCCTGCGCCTGACGCCCGAGGCGCCCATGACCCTGGCCGAGGGCCTGTCCTTCCCGCCGATCGAGAGCGCGGCCCTGCTCAAGGCCGAGCTGACCACGTTCTAAACCTAACATCAGGAGTCCATCATCATGGGTATTCCCTTCATCGACTTGAAGGCCCAGTTCCGGGCCATCGAGCCCGACGTGCGCCGCCGCATCGAGGCCGTCCTGGCCCACGGGCAGTACATCATGGGCCCGGAGATCAAGGAGCTCGAGGCCGAGTTGGCCGGGTACGTTGGCGTGTCCCAGGCCGTGGCCTGCGCCTCGGGCACCGACGCCCTGCTCTGGCCGCTCATGGCCTGGGGCATCGGTCCGGGCGACGCCGTGCTGACTACGCCCTTCACCTTCTTCGCCACGGCCGAGGTCATCGCCTTCCTCGGAGCCACGCCGGTCTTCGTGGACATCGACCCGGCCACCTTCAACATCGACCCCGAGCGCCTGGCCCTGGCCCTGGCCGCGCTCGAGACCCGCGACCCGGACCTGCACCCGCTGCCCGAAAACTTCCGGGAGCTGACCGCCAAGGCGGTCATTCCCGTGGACCTCTTCGGCCTGCCCGCGGACTACGACCGGCTCCTGCCGCTGTGCGCCGAGCGGGGGCTCAAAGTCGTCGAGGACGCGGCCCAGAGCTTCGGCGCCAGCCTCCACGGGAAGCGCACCGGCGGCTTCGGCGACGTCGGGGCCACCAGCTTCTTCCCGGCCAAGCCGCTGGGGGCCTACGGCGACGCCGGCGCGGTCTTCACCGACGACGAGGCGCTGGCCAAGGTCCTGCGCTCCATCCGCATCCACGGCATGGGCGACAACCAATACGACAACGTGCGCCTGGGCGTGACCGGCCGCATGGACACCCTGCAGGCCGCGGTGCTCCTGGCCAAGCTGGCCGTCTTCCCGGCGGAGCTTGCCGCCCGCCAGGCCATCGCCGAGCGCTACGACGCCGGCCTTGAGGGCCTGGTGGTCACGCCGCGCGTGCCCAAGGGGATGGCCTCGGCCTGGGCCCAGTACTCGGTCCTCTCCGAGAAGCGCGACGCCGTCCGCGCGGCGCTGTCCAAGGAGGGCGTCCCCACGGCCGTCTACTACCCCAAGGTCCTGCACCAGCAGCCGGTCTTCAGGCACCTGGGCTACCGCGCGGGCGACTTCCCGGTGTCCGAGGCGGCCAGCCGGAGCATCTTCAGCCTGCCCATGCACCCCTACCTGGACCAGGCTACTCAGGCCCGGATCATCAAGACCGTGGCCCGGGCCGTGGCCGAGTAGGCGAAGAGCCGCCGGGAGAGATGTTTTCACGCCGCTCGGGCAGCCGGGCGAGGGCTTCGGCAATAGACAAAGCCGAAGCCCTCACCCGGCGGTTTCGGATCAGACTGCGCTCAAGCCGACAATGAGGGAGAAAAACAGATAGGCCCAGCCCTGGCCAAGGCAGTCTGTTGTACGCGGTCCAGTCCCCACCGGCCGATCCGCCCCGCCACGCCCGCGTGATCCGCATCCGGCCCGCCGCCTTCGCTCCGTCGCGCCCTTCGCGGCTCCTTCCCCCTCAGATCGGGCGCTCGCTGTCGCTGATGATGCCGACCAGCTGCTGGCCGTCGCCGGGATGGATGCGTCGCTCCCCGGGCGGAGTCAGGGGCGCGGGCGGCGGCCATTTGCCGGGCTGTGGATCGTTGCCCTCCAGGGTCACGGGCGAGGGGGTGGGATCGACCACCACCGGATGGCGGCGCACGTCCACCTCCGCCACCGGCGCGCTGAACTCGATGGCGATGCCGTTGGGGTCGAAGGCGTAGACGGAGTGGATGAAGCCGTGGTCCACGACCTCCGAGACCCAGATATCGGCGCCTTCCAGCCGGGCTTTGAGCTCCCAGAGGTCCTCCTCGCCGGCCACGCCGAAGGACACGTGGTCGAAGGCCAGCGGCCCTTTGACCGGGGCGCCGTGGTCCTTCTCGGCCACGGCCTCGACCTCGGGCCATTCGAAGAAGGCGATGAGGTCGGCCGGCGAGATCTCCAGGAAGTAGTGGCGGTAGCCGGGGCGGCCCAGACCCGCGACCAAGCGCATGCCCAGCAGGTCGCGCCAGAAGCGGATGGTTTTGTCCATGTCGGCCGTGGCCATGGCCAGGTGGTTGATGCCGGTGTAGGCGACCATGCGCGTCCTCTCGGGATCGACGGTTGGCGAGGCGCCTGTTGTAGCCCAAGGCGGCGGCGATGACAAAGGGCCGGCGGCCGTCCCGCAAGCCCGCGCAGCCCGCGCCATCAGCCGTTTCGCCTTGACACAGATAATGATTTCGAATAGATGCCCGGCCGGGGAATCACGGTGAGTGGGCAGTCATCACATTCCGGCCGGCAGAGCGGCACTGCAAGTCGTTCCATTTCGCACAAGCTCCCTTGACGCGGGACGGCCTTCAACGTATTCCTCCGAAAACGTAATTGTCTGGGGCGCGGCGCGTCTTCTCTACCCGGGGCAGGGAGACACGCTCAGGCCGTGCCCGTTCTGCATAACGCGCGGTTCATCCACACGACTGGACGGGTCTTTTCGAGTCATGACGCTTGCTGCACTCATGAAGGACAACCAGGCGGCCGTCGCCGATCGCTGGCATACGGCCGTCCTTGACACCTATCCGCCGCAGACCGCCAAGCTCTGGAAGCAGAACACCAACCGCTTCACCAATCCCGTCGGCAACTCCACGCTTGCCGCTCTCACCGCCCTCGTCGGAGACCTCGTCGTCTGGGACGACGCCGACCGGATCTGCACGCACCTGGAGGACGTCATCAAGATCCGGGCCGTCCAGGATTTCACTCCGGGCAAGGCGGTCAGCTTCGTCTTTCTGCTCAAAAAGGTCATCCGGGAGGTCTTCGCCCAGGACATCTCCCGGCACGGCCTGGCCAGCGAGGTGGCGGCCCTTGAGACGCGCATCGACAACCTGGCGCTGATGGCCTTCGACATCTACGTGGGTTGCCGCGAGCGCATCTACCTGATGCGCATCGAGGAGTTCAAGAACCGTTATCACATGGTCTTTCGCAAGGCAGGGATCACCTGCACCGATCCGGGGGATATCCTGGGCCCGCTCGGGCCCGATGGGGAGTCAGCCTAAGCAAAGCGAGGTAGGGTAGATGAAAGCGTTATACTCACTCTTTTTCGTCTTCGCGCTCCTGTTGGTCGTCCTGTTCGGCGTCGGAGCGGCACACCTGAACATGCTCTTCGGCGTCTGGATCCCGTATGTGGCCATGGCCGTCTTCCTCCTCGGATTCATCTACCGCGTCTACGACTGGGCCAAGTCTCCCGTGCCCTTCCGCATCCCGACCACCGGCGGCCAGCAATGGTCCGTGCTGCCCGAGGTCAAGCAGAACCGCTGGGACAACCCGACCACGGTGCGCGACACGGTCATCCGCATGGCCTTCGAGGTCCTGCTCTTCCGCTCGCTCTTCAGGAACACCAAGAGCGAGGTCTACAAGAACGAGAACGGCGGGCCGGTGGTCGCCTACGCCTCGGCCAAGTGGCTGTGGCTGTTCGGCATCCTTTTCCACTACTCGTTTTTGACCATCGTCATCCGCCACATGCGCCTCTTCACCGAACCCGTCCCCGGCTTCATCACCCTGATCGACTCCCTGGACAGCCTGCTGCAGATCGCCGCACCGACCCTGTACCTGACCGACGTGGCCCTGGTGGCCGCGGCCACCTTCCTGCTCATGCGCCGCATCCTGGCCCCGCAGATCCGCTACCTGTCGCTGGCCGCGGACTACTTCCCGCTCTTCCTCATCCTGGCCATCGCCATTTCCGGCATCTACATGCGCTACATCGCCAAGGTGGACGTCATCGCCATCAAGGAGCTGACCATGGGACTGGTCACCTTCCATCCCCACATCCCGGCGAACGTCGGCATCTCCTTCTATATCCACCTCTTCCTGGTCTCCATCCTGCTCCTCTACTTCCCCTTCTCCAAGCTCATGCACTTAGGCGGCGTGTTCCTTTCGCCCACCCGCAACCTGCCCAACGACAGCCGCGTCCGGCATCACGAGAACCCCTGGAACCCGAAGATCAAGTGTCATTCCTACGCGGACTACGAGGACGACTTCCGCGAGCCCATGATCGAGGCGGGCTTGCCGGTGGACAAGGCGGAATAGGGCTCACTGGACGCTAATTTTCAGCCACGGCCGAAAAAGGAGATAGGTGATGGCGCTCAAACCAGAAGAACTCATCGACAGCATCGACTACCATCATCCGCCAAAAACGGACTGGATGGATACGCCCAACGACTTCAAACCCGGCCGCTGGGCCTACCCGGGCAAGATCGACGTCATCAAGCGCATCCATTTCCCGAACCCGCGCGAATGGTCTCCGGGCGACGCCGACTGGAAGCTCCCCGAGAACTGGAAGGAGATCATCTACAACGGGATGCGCGAGCGCCTGGACAAGTACCGCTCCTTCAAGGTCTTCATGGACATCTGCGTGCGCTGCGGCGCCTGCGCCGACAAGTGCCACTTCTACATCGGCGGCGGCGATCCGAAGAACATGCCGGTGCTCCGGGCCGAGCTCCTGCGCTCGGTCTACCGCAACGACTTCACCGCCGCCGGCAAGATCCTCGGCCGCCTGGCCGGCGCCCGGCCGCTGACGCTGGACGTCATCAAGGAGTGGTTCCTCTACTTCTACCAGTGCACCGAGTGCCGGCGCTGCTCGCTCTTCTGCCCCTACGGCATCGACACCGCCGAGGTGACGATGATGGCGAGAGAGCTCTTGCACCTGCTCGGCATCAACATCAACTGGATCATGGAGCCGGTCGCCAACTGCAACCGGATGGGCAACCATCTGGGCATCCAGCCCCACGCCTTCAAGGACATCGTCGACTTCATGGTCGACGACATCGAGAACTACACCGGCGTGCGGGTCAAGGCTCCGCTGAACGAGAAGGGCCACGAGATCCTGTTCATCACCCCCTCGGGCGACGTCTTTGCCGATCCGGGCATCTACACCTTCATGGGTTACCTCATGCTCTTCCATGAGATCGGCCTGGACTACACGCTCTCCACCTACGCCTCCGAGGGCGGCAACTTCGGCCTGTTCACCTCGGCCGACATGATGCAGAAGCTGAACGGCAAGATGTACCATGAGGCCAAGCGCCTGGGCGCCAAGTGGATCCTCGGCGGCGAGTGCGGCCACATGTGGCGGGTGATCAACCAGTACATGGACACCATGAACGGCTACATGCAGGAGGGCACGAACCTCTCCGTGCCCAGAAGCCCGATCACCGGCACGGTCTTCAAGAACGCCGCCGCGACCAAGATGGTCCACATCGCCGAGTTCACCGCCGACCTCATCCGCCACAACAAGCTGAAGCTGAACCCGGCGCGCAACGACCACCTGAAGGTCACCTTCCACGACTCGTGCAACCCGGCCCGCGGCATGGGCCTCCTGGACGAGCCCCGGGCGGTGATCAAGGCCGTGTGCAACGACTTCCACGAGATGCCCATCGAGACCATCCGCGAGCAGACCTTCTGCTGCGGCGGCGGCTCGGGCCTCAATACCGACGAGATCATGGACATCCGCATGCGCGGCGGCCTGCCCCGCGGCAATGCCCTCAAATACGTGCGCGACAAGCACGGCGTGAACACGATGGCCTGCGTCTGCGCCATCGACCGCGCCACCCTGATCCCCCTGGCCAACTACTGGGCGCCCGGGGTCAACATCTGCGGCGTGCACGAACTGGTGGGCAACGCCCTGGAGATGAAGGGGCAGAAGGAACGGGAGCTCAACCTGCGCGGCGAGTCCCTGGCCGAGCTCGCAGAGGAGGCCTAACCCATGTACGACGGAAGCAAAATCATCGTCGGTCTGCTCGTCTTTGTGGGCATGATGACCTTCCCCTTCTGGAACAACATCGGGAAGGCCGCCTACAAAACCCCGGAGCTGAAGCTCCCGCCGAAAAGCGTGGCCACCGAGTGCGTGGAAGGCAAGGAGTTCATGCGCGAGAAGCACATGCAGCTCCTGAACGACTGGCGTGACGAGGCCGTGCGCAACGGCGAGCGCCTCTACGTCAGCCAGGCCAACCACAAGCAGTACCAGATCAGCCTTCAGAACTCCTGCATGAAGTGCCATGACAACAAGGAGGAGTTCTGCGACAAGTGCCACAACAGCGCGTCGGTTTCCCCGTACTGCTGGGATTGCCACATCGCGCCGCCGAAGAAGGGGAACTAGGCATGGACACGAGCAGAAGAAAATTCCTCACCTACGCCGGCGTCTCGGTCCTTGGGCTTGCCGCCATGCCGGCGGTGGACGCATGGGCCTCCGACACTCCCTATGTGGTGAGTTCTAAACAGCTCAAGGCCACGCGCTGGGCCA
Source organism: Desulfovibrio sp. UBA6079 (assembly GCA_002428705.1). Lineage (GTDB taxonomy): Bacteria > Desulfobacterota > Desulfovibrionia > Desulfovibrionales > Desulfovibrionaceae > UBA6079. The sequence continues at coordinate 204,659 of DIXN01000061.1, read as the reverse complement.
TGGTCGTCGACACCACCAAGCTCAATTCCGAGGCCGATTTCGCGCCGCTGATCGAAGCCTGCCACTCGATCCACAACGTGCCCGACATCCCGACCAAGCAGAACATCAAGTGGATCTGGTACGACGAGCGCGAGCGGGTCTTCCCCGACGACGAGAACCCCTACATGGCCGAAGCCTTCGAGCACAAGAACTACCTGCTCCTGTGCAACCACTGCTTCGAGCCGCCCTGCGTGCGGGTCTGCCCGACCAAGGCCACCTTCAAGCGCGAGGACGGCATCGTCATGATGGACTTCCACCGCTGCATCGGCTGCCGCTACTGCATGGCCGGCTGCCCCTACGGCGCGCGCAGCTTCAACTTCATGGACCCGCGCCTGCACCTCGATGCGGCCAAGGAGAACAAGGAGTTCCCCACCCGGACCAAGGGCGTGGTCGAGAAGTGCAACTTCTGCTACGAACGCCTGGCCGACGGCAAGCTGCCGGCCTGCGTCGAGGCCTCCAAGGGCGCGCTGATCTTCGGCGACCTGGACGACCCCAAGTCCGAGGTGCGCAAGGTCCTGAAGGAGCGCTACTCCATCCGGCGCAAACCGAGCATTGGCACCCAGCCCAATGTCTATTATTTAATCTAGGAGAGAAGCCATGCTTGAGACCGCTCTCAAAGGAAGCTCCCGCTACTGGGGCTGGCTGGTCGTCCTGCTCGGCGTGATCGGGGTCGGGGCCGGCATGTACCTGGTGCAGTGGAACCAGGGCCTGACCATCACGGGCTTGAGCCGCGACGTCTCCTGGGGCTTCTACATCGCCCAGTTCACCTACATGGTCGGCGTGGCCGCCGCGGCCGTCATGCTCGTCCTGCCCTACTACTTCCACCACTACAAAGCCTTCAAGAACATGATCATCCTGGCCGAGTTCCAGGCCATCGCCGCCGTCACGGTCTGCCTCGGCTTCATCGTCGTGGACCTCGGCCAGCCGCAGCGGCTGATGAACGTGCTCCTGCACCCCACGCCCAACTCCATCCTGTTCTGGGACATGGTCGTGCTGAACGGCTACCTGTTCCTGAACCTGGTCATCGGCTGGGTGACGCTTCAGTCCGAGCGCAAGCACGTGCATCCGCCCAAGTGGGTCAAGCCGCTCGTCTACACCTCCATCGTCTGGGCCGTGTCCATCCACACCGTCACCGCCTTCCTCTACCAGGGCCTGCCCGGCCGGCACTACTGGCTGACCGCCATCCTGGCCGCGCGCTTCCTGTCCAGCGCCTTCTGCTCCGGACCGGCCATCCTGCTCCTGGTGGCCCTGCTCCTGGAGAAGCTGACCGACTTCCGGGCCGGCGAAGAGGCCAAGCGCTCCATGGCCAAGATCATCACCTACGCCATGTGCGTGAACGTCTTTTTCTTCCTGCTCGAGGTCTTCACCGGCTTTTACTCCAACATCCCCGGCCACGAGCACACCATCAAGTTCCTGTTCGGCTTCGAGCACGGCAACTACGTGGCCGTGTGCATGTGGATCGCCGCGGTCCTGGCCATCGGCAGCCTGGCGCTGCTCATCCCGCCGGCCTGGCGCGACAACGCGAAGGTCCTGCCCGTGGCGCTCATCGCCCTGGTGGTCGCGACCTGGATCGACAAGGGCCTGGGCCTGCTCATCGGCGGCTTCACCCCGACCCCCTTCGAGACCGTCACCGAGTACGCGCCGACCGTTCCGGAGCTGCTCATCTCCCTGGCCGTCTACGGCACCGGCGCATTGGTCCTGACCATCCTCTACAAGGTGGCCCTGACCGTGAAAAAGGAAGTCTCCTAGCCGCACCGGCCAGTCCTGACGCATTGAAAGGGGCGCCCCGATCCGGGACGCCCCTTTTTCATTGCCTCGCGGCGCTTTCCAGCTTTCGGGCTCCGGGCTCAGCCCAGGCCCTTGCGGTCGAGATAACCCACGAGCTTTCTGGCCTCGTCCAGGTCGGGATTGAACTCGAGCGCCCGGCCCGCCTCCTCCCGCGCCCGGTGGAAATCGCCCTTTTCCAGGCAGGCCCGGGCCAGGTTCAGGCGCAGGTTCTCGTCGTCCGGAGCAAAATCCAGAGCCCGGCTGTAATAGTCCGCGGCCTGGGCGAACATCTTGGCCTTGCGCAGGGCGATGCCGAACTCGTTGAACATGTGCTTGTGCGTGGGCTCGAAGGCCGCGTCGAGGCAGACCAGGCGGTAGAGGATGTCCTCGGCCTTCTCCATCTCGCCTCTCGCCAGGTAGCACAGGCCGATGCCGAAATTGGCCCGGACGTTCTCCTCGTCGATCCTGAGCGCACCGCAATACTCCATTTCGGCGCTGTAGGTCTCGCCGCGCTTGAAGTGGCGATCGGCCCGGGCCAGCGTCTTGGTCAGCTCGGTCAGCTTCGGGTAGACGACCTTCAGGTAGTGCTCGGGCTCGGGCGTGTACTCGGTGAGGAGCTTCTCCTTGGAGATGATCTCGATCGAGCCGTTGGGCAGGTTGCTGGAGTTCAGGGCCTGGATCTCGATCTCTCCCCGCTCGTTCTCCTGGGCATAGAAATAGCTGCTGGTGACCGTGCGGCGGGTGGTCGAACCGGCGCCGATCTTGGTCACGAGCTGAGCGGAGAAGACGCCCTTGATAGGTTCGGCTTCCAGGGGCGTTGCGTGCGGGACCATGCCACTCCGGGTATGCTGTCCAAGGGATGACGGGAGATCGGTTTGAGCATAGGCCATGTTGCACTTCGAATCAATGAAAGCCCGCCGGGCCGGTTTTCGCCCGCCGGCCCTTGTCTGCATGCGGCCGAGAGCCTAAAGGGGAGAAATGATCCGCCGCGCCCCCCGCCGCTCCACCCTGCTCTCCGCCCTGGCCCTGGCCGGCCTGCTCCTGGCCTCCACACTGGCCGGCGCAGCCCCGGCCGAGCCCTGCCGCGTGCTCGCCCGCCTGCCTCACGGCCGCGACGCCTACACCCAGGGGCTGCTCTTCCATGGCCCGGAGCTCATCGAGACCACAGGCCTGTACGGCGCCTCGACCATCCGGGTGCTCGACCCGGCCAGCGGCCGCATCCTGCGCCAGGTAGCGCTGCCCCGCGAGGTCTTCGGCGAAGGCGCGGCCCTCCTCGGCGAACGGCTCTACGTCCTCACCTGGCGCTCGGGCCGGGTCCTGGTCTTCGATGCGAACAGCCTTTCGCCGCGGGCCGAGTTGCGCCTCGGCGGCGAGGGCTGGGGCCTGACCACCGACGGCCGGCGGCTTCTGGCCAGCGACGGCTCGCACCGGCTCACCTGGCGCGACCCGGCAAGCCTTGCCCCCCTGGGGCAGATCGAGGTGACAGACAACGGCGCGCCGGTGTCGCGGCTGAACGAGCTCGAATGGGTCGACGGCCTCATCCTGGCCAACGTCTGGCAGACTCCGAAAATCGCGGTCATCGATCCCGGGACCGGCCGGGTCCTCTCCTGGCTCGACTGCACGGCTCTGGCCGCCGGACAGGGCTTCGGGCCCGACGACGTGCTGAACGGCATCGCGTTTGACCCCGGCGCGCGGCGGTTGTACATCACCGGGAAACGCTGGCCCGCCTTCTACGTCATCGAGCTGCCGGGCCGCACGCCGTGAAGGACGTAAAGGCCATGTCCCCCAAGAACCCGACCATCCGGGCCGAAGCCCAGAGCGTTCCCGGCTCGCCGCCCCACCAGAAGGCCGAGTTCGACATCCTGGAGATGCCCCTCGAGGGGCTCGCGGCCTACTGGCTGTCCATCAAGAAGCTCGTCGACCTGAAGAAGAACCGGCAGTTCCTGGCCGACGAGGCCGAGTACACCGAGGAGCCCTTCGTCCGCTACCTGCTCGACGCCGGCTTCTCCGACCTGCCCGAGGCCATGGTCCTGGACCTGGCAAAAGTCCGCAGGGACCAGGCCCTGTCCGCCTGGGGGCTCAAATTCGAGCTGATGGCCGCGGCCTTCGAGGGCATGGCCTCGAGCGAGAACCCGCGCCTGACCCTCATCCGCATGCTGCACCGCTTCGCCGCTCCGCCCATCACCGAGGAGAAGGCCGTGGAGCTGGCCCAGGGCGTCCTGCGCAGCCTGTCCGATCCGAACGCCGAGCGCCGGACGCTCCTGCCCGTGGACCACAAGATGCAGCTCGACCGCCTGCTGGTCAAACTCCTTTTCTACTGCATGTACGTACGCCGCGAGGGCGCAACGTCGCTCGGCAGCTTCCTGCCCTACCTCACCTCCTACTACTTCATCGAGGGTGCCCGCCTGGTCATGGACGGCTTCGAGCCGAGCTTCCTGCGCGAGCGCCTGGGCGAGCTGAAGGCCGCCCTCCTGGACCAGGCCGGGCTCAAGATGGACATGTCCATCCACATGCTCTCCGGCATCCGGGCCCGGCTGGCCTACGAGGACGTCTACCGCATCGCCCGCGCCTACCTGCCTTAGCAGGCGTCGAAAAACCGCCATCCGCTTCGTTGCTTCAAAAAGTCCAGACTCTCGCGTAGGCAGCTACGCGTCGAGCCTGGACTTTTCTTGCGCCTCGCGGCTGACGATTTTTGAACGGCCTGTGCGCCGGGCTTTTTCAACACACTGTAAGCGCCGCCATCGGATCGCCACTTTCGGGATTCACATACGGCCCGATTTGACCTAGGATGAGCCCGCATTACGTCTGCTGGCGTTTGCATCACCAATCGCATGCCAACCGGGGGTGAGTATGCGCTCTTTGTCCTTCGGTACCAAGCTCATGGCCGGAACCATCCTGCTCGTGACGCTGACCGTGTGCATCATGGGCCTCATCAACGTGGTCAGGGTCCGGGGAGCGGTGGAGGATCTCGGCCGCGCGATGATCAGAAACATCGCCGACGAGATCTACAAGACCGTCGAGCTGCAGAACTCCATCACCCAGGAGAAGATCGACTCCGATCTGGCCTTCATGGACATGGAGCTGGCCGGCTACGGCCGGTTCGCCCTCGATGAGGCCCGCCCGGCGAACATGACCGCGGTCAACCAGGTGACCAAGGCCGCCGCGCCGGTGACCATGCCCACGCTCATGGCCGGCGGCCAGGCCATCACCGGCGACTTCGCCATCGTCGACAAGGTCCAGAAGGCCGTGGGCGGCACGGCGACCATCTTCCAGGTCCTGCCCGGCAAGCTCCTGCGCGTCTCGACCAACGTGCGCACGATGGACGGCGCGCGGGCCGTGGGCACCTACATTCCCGACGACAGCCCGGTCTACAAGGCGGTCATGGCCGGCGAGACCTTCCGCGGCAAGGCCTTCGTGGTCAACGCCTGGTACCTGACCGCCTACAAGCCGGTGCGTGACGAGGCCGGCAAGATCGTGGCCGTGATCTACGTCGGCCGGCCGATCATGACCCCGGAGCTCAAGAAGGTCATCGGCGAGGCGCGGGTCGCGGGCAAAGGCTATGCCTTCGTCTTCAACTCCGCCGGCGAAATCCTCTTCCACCCCAAGGCCGAGATGGCCCAGAAGAACATGAAGGATTTCCCCTTCGGGGCGGCCTTCATGGCCACCAAGGACGGCCTCGTCGACTACGATTTCAATGGCCGCAAGATCACCTCCCTGCGGACCTTCGAACCCTGGGATTGGCACATCGGCATCGGCCTGACCCGGGACGAGATGGTTCACGGCGTGGACAAGGTCGTGGTCAAGAGCGCGCTGCTCAGCGGCGGCGCGGCCCTGGTCTTGAGCATCGTCTTCTCCGTTCTGCTCGGCCTGGCCCTGGTCAAGCCCCTGCGGGCCATGGCCGGCGCGGCCAGGCGCGTGGGCGAGGGCGACATGGCCGCGCGCATGGAGGTCAAAAGCCGGGACGAGCTCGGCCACCTGGCCCAGACCTTCAACGGGGTCATCGACTCCATCGAGGCCGCCATGGCCGAGAACTCCAAGTACCGCAACATGCTCGACAGCGTCTCCGACCCGATCTTCGCCGTGGACGACGAGTTCCGGATCATCGCCGCCAACGAGGCCACGGCCCGCCTGGCCGGCAAGCCCGTCGAGACCCTCAGGGGCACGGCCTGCGCCGAGCTCCTCGGCACCGTGGTCTGCGGCACCAGGGCCTGCCCGGTGGCCAGGGCCAAGGAGCTCGGCCGGCGCATGGAGATCGACGTGCTGGAGATCGGCGAGGGCGAGGGCCTGCGCTACATCAAGCCCGCGGCCGACGTCATGCGCGACGAGACGGGCCGGGTGGTTGGCTATGTCGAGGCGGCCAAGGACGTGACCGAGCTGGTGCGCAAGGAGCAGCAGCTGGCCGAGAACTTCGCCCGCATCGAGGACGTGAACCGCGAGGTGAGCCAAGTCGGGGCGAAGATCGCCGGCAACATCCAGGGTCTGGCCTCGGAGGTCGAGCAGGTCCGCCAGGGCGCCGACCTGCAGAGCCAGCGCGCGACCGAGACGGCCACGGCCATGGAGGAAATGAACGCCACCGTGAGCGAGGTGGCCAGAAACGCCACCCAGGCCGCGGACAACGCCACCCGGGCCAAGGACACGGCCGAGGCCGGAGTGACCGTGGTCCGCTCGGCCGTGACCTCGATCACCGAGGTCCAACGCCAGATCCTGGCCCTGAAGGAGCAGATGGCCGGGCTCGGCAACCAGGCCTCGGGCATCGGAGCGATCATCAACGTCATCAGCGACATCGCCGACCAGACCAATCTCCTGGCCCTGAACGCCGCCATCGAGGCCGCCCGGGCCGGCGACGCCGGCCGCGGCTTCGCCGTGGTCGCCGACGAGGTGCGCAAACTGGCCGAGAAGACCATGCATGCGACCAAGGAGGTCGAGTCGGCCGTGGGCAGCATCCAGTCCGGCACCCGCCAGGCCATCGGCGCCACCGAGCGCTGCGCTGCGGACATCGTCGAAAGCACGCGCATGGCCGAGGAGTCGGGCCAGCGCCTGGGCGAGATCCTGGCCCTGGTCGAGTCCACCACCAGCCAGGTCCAGGCAATCGCCGCCGCCTCCGAGCAGCAATCGGCCTCAAGCGGGGAGATCAATCGCTCCGTCGAGGAGGTCAGCCGCATCTCCCTGGAGACCGCCCAGGGCATGGCCGCCTCGGCCGGCTCACTGGAGGACCTCGGCCGGCTGGCCGAGCGGCTGCACCAGCTCTCGAGCTTCTAGGATCATCAGGCGCGGCGCGGCCCTTCAGGGCCGCGCCGCGCCCCCTTCCTTTGAGGGTTCCCAACCCCCTGAAAGTCTGGTACGGGCATGGGGTTACGCGAATATCCAGCCTCGGCTTTCCAGCCCCGTGGGGCATGTCCGTTTGGGTTGAGGGAACGGCTTTCACAACAAGTCCGGAGGGTATCGTCATGACATCGCGTCTCTGGCTCAGTCTCTGCCTCGTTCTGACGCTTGTCCTGGGCGCTTCTGCCACTGCCTTGGCCGCAGGCAAGACCTTCAAGCTCGCCTGGGGCACCGACCCCGAGGCCCTGGACCCGCACTGCCAGCTGTCCGGCCCCATGCTCCAGTATTGCCACCTGGTCTTCGATCCGCTCATCCGCTGGAAAAAGGACAACACCTTCGAGGGCCGGCTGGCCGAGAAATGGGAGCGCATCGATCCCCTGACCGTGCGCTTCCATCTGCGTAAAGGGGTGAAATTCCACTCCGGCAACCCCTTCACGGCCAAGGACGTGGTCTGGACCGTGGAGCGGGCCAAGACCAGCCCCGACTTCAAGGCCCTGTTCGAGGTCTTCGAGACCCCGGTGGCCTTGGACGACTACACCGTGGACTTGAAGACCTCCAAGCCCTATCCGCTGCTGGAGAACATGGCCACCTACATCTTCCCCATGGATTCGAAGTTCTACACCGGCACCGACGAAGCGGGCCAGCCCAAGGACGCCGTGGTCAAGACCGGCTCCTCCTTTGCCAACGAGCACGAGTCCGGCACCGGCGAGTTCATGGTCGCCAGCCGCGAGTCCGGCGTGAAGTGGGTCATGAAACGCTTCGCCGACTACTGGGAGAAGCCCGGCAAGGGCAATATCGAGGAGATCCTGCTCACGCCCATCAAGGAGAACGCCACCCGAGTGGCCGCGCTCCTGTCCGGCGACGTGGACTTCATCTCCCCCGTGCCGCCCCAGGACTATGAGCGCATCAAGGGCAACAAGGACCTGCAGCTGGTGACCATGGCCAGCGCGCGCATCATCACCTTCCAGATGAACCAGAAGAAACGCCCCGAGTTCGCCAATCTGAAGGTCCGTCAGGCGATCATCGCCGCCGTGGACAACGCCGGCATCGCCGAGAAGATCATGAACAAGACGACCATCCCCTCCAATCAGAACAGCCCCAAGGGTTACGCCGGCTACAACGCGAGCCTTACGCCCCGCTTCAACCTGGAGAAGGCCAAGCAGCTCATGAAGGAAGCGGGCTACGAAAAGGGCTTCTCGGCCTCCATGATCGCCATGAACGACCGCTACACCAACGACGCCAAGATCGCCGAGGCCGTGGTCGGCATGCTGGCCAAGATCGGCATCAAGGTCGACTTAAAGACCATGCCCAAGTCCCAGTACTGGGATCTGTTCGACGCCGAGGCCGCCGACCTGCAGATGATCGGCTGGCACCCGGACACCGACGATTCCGGCAACTACGGCGAGTTCCTGCTCATGTGCTTCGACAAGGACAAGGGCTTCGGCCAGTACAACCGCGCCAACTACTGCAACCCCAAGCTCGACGAGCTGTCCATCGCCGCCCAGTCCGAGACCGACCCGGCCAAGCGCTCCAAGATGCTGCAGGAAGTGGAGAAGATCGCCTACGACGACGCGGCCTTCATCCCGCTGCACTACGAGCCGCTGTCCTGGGCCTCCAAGAAGGGCATGAACACCGCGGACGTGGTCAACATCCAGGACTTCCCCTACTTCGGGGACCTGGAGATCAAGTAACCTCATCGTGATCCAGGCCGGGCGGGCTCGCCCCCGCCCGGCCACCCACAGCCGCAATGTTCGCCTTCATCGTCCGCCGCATCCTCCAGGCCGTCGTGGTCATGGCGGTCATCAGCTGCATCGGGTTCGCCATCAAGCACTCCTTCGGCGACCCCGTGCGCGAGCTCTCGGGCATGACCGTCTCGGCCCAGGAGCGCGAGCGCCTGCGCGAGGAACTCGGCCTGAACGACCCCTTCCTGGTGCAGTGGGGCCGGTTCCTTAAAGGCGCCGTGCACGGCGACCTGGGCATGTCGTACCTCTACAAGAAGCCGGCCATGGAGATCATCCTGGGCAAGGCCCCGGCCACCATGGAGCTGGTCATCGCCGCCTCGGTCATCATCCTCATCCTGTCCGTGCCCATCGGCATCTACGCCGCGGTCCGGCCGCGCAGCTGGCTGTCGCGCTTCTTCATGGGCGTCTCGGTCATCGGGGTGTCCATCCCGGTCTTCCTCACCGCAATTCTGCTCATCTCCATCTTTTCCGTGCAGCTCGGCTGGCTGCCCTCCTTCGGCCGCGGCAACGAGCTGACGCCGCTCTTCGGCGGGGCCTGGATGAGCGGCTTCTTCACCTGGGACGGCATCACCCACCTCGTCCTGCCGGCATTGTCCTTGTCCTCGATCATGCTGCCGCTGTTCATCCGCCTGATCCGCGCGGAGATGAAGGAGACCCTCGAGGCCGAGTATGTCAAGTTCGCCCGGGCCAAGGGCCTGAAACCCTGGCGCGTGCTCGTGGTCCACGCCTTCAAGAACACGCTCCTGCCGGTCATCACCGTGGGCGGCGTGCAGCTCGGCATCATGATCGCCTACACCGTGCTGACCGAGACCGTGTTCCAGTGGCAGGGCATGGGTTTCATGTTCTTGGAGGCCCTGCAGCGCTCCGACGTCTCGCTCATGAGCGCCTACCTGGTCTTCGTCGGATTCGTCTTCGTCGTGGTCAACACCGTGGTCGACATCGTCTACGGCCTGGTCAACCCCATGGTCCGCATCGCCGGCCGAAAGTAGCATGAACGCTCTCAAACGCTTCAAGGACTGCTACTTCCTCTACAGCTTCCTGCGCGACCCGCTGGCCGTGGGCAGCCTGGCCGTGCTGGTGGTCCTGACCGTGGCCGCCTTTGCCGCGCCGCTCATTGCCCCGCACAACCCCTACGACCCGGCGACCATCGACATCTTCGACGCCAGCACCCCGCCAGCCTGGACGCCGGAGGGCAGCGAGAAGTTCCTGCTGGGCACCGACGCCCAGGGCCGCGACATCCTCTCGACCATGCTCTACGGCATGCGCGTCTCGCTGATCATCGGCTTCGGGGCCACGATCCTGCAGGCCTTCATCGGCATCATCGTGGGCCTTAGCGCCGGCTACTTCGGCCGCCGGCTGGACGCGCTGCTCATGCGCCTGGCCGACGTGCAGCTGTCCTTCTCCACCTACATGGTGGCCATCTTCCTCGGCGCCGTCTTCCAGACGGCCTTCGGCATGGCCAACTACGAGACTTTCGCCGTGCCCTTCCTGATCCTGGTCCTGGGCCTGGCCGAGTGGCCGCAGTTCGCCCGCACGGTGCGGGCCTCGGTCATGGCCGAGAAGAAGAAGGAGTACGTGGAGGCCGCCCGGGTCATCGGCCTGGGCTCGAGGCGCATCATGTGGCGCCACATCCTGCCCAACACCCTGACCCCGGTCATGGTCATCTCAACCGTGCAGGTGGCCAACTGCATCATGGGCGAGGCGGCCCTGTCCTTCATCGGGCTGGGCATGCCCATCACCCGGCCCTCGCTCGGCTCGCTGATCAAGGCCGGCTTCGAGTTCTTCCTCTCCGGCCAGTGGTGGATCACCTTCTTCCCGGGTGCCCTGCTGGTCCTGCTCATCGTGGCCATCAACCTCTTCGGCGACTGGCTGCGCGATTTCCTGAACCCCAAGCTGTACAAGGGATGACGGCCATGTCCGACGAGCCCCTCCTGGACGTCTCCGACCTGACCGTGTCCTTCGACTTCCGGCGCCGCAGCCTGGCCGCGGTTTCCGGGGTCAGCTTCCGCCTGGCCCGCGGCGAGCGCCTGGGCATTGTGGGCGAGTCCGGGGCCGGCAAGTCGGTCACCGGGTTCGCCATCCTGAACCTCATCTCCAAGCCCGGGCGCATCACCGGCGGCACCATCTCCTTCGAGGGCCGCGAGCTGACCGCGCTTCGCGCCGAGGAGATGCGCCAGGTGCGCGGCAACCGCATCTCCATGATCTTCCAGGACCCGATGATGACCCTGAATCCGGTCCTGACCGTGGGCACCCAGATGGTCGAGACCATCCGGGCCCATGCGGGCGTAAGCCGCCGCCAGGCCGAGGAGCGCGCGGTCGAGGCCCTGCGCAAGGTCTACATCTCCTCGCCGGAGCGGCGCCTCAGGCAATACCCCCACGAGTTCTCCGGCGGCATGCGCCAGCGCATCGTCATCGCCATCGCGCTGCTCACCAGCCCGGCCCTGATCATCGCCGACGAGCCGACCACGGCGCTGGACGTGACCATCCAGGCCGAGATCATGGATCTGCTGCTCAAACTCTGCGAGTCCGAGCGGATGGGGCTCATCCTCATCACCCACGACCTGGCCGTGGTCTCCCAGGTCACCCAGCGGATCGCGGTCATGTATGCCGGGCGCATCGTCGAGCTGGGCGAAACCGCGCGCATCGTCGAGAACCCGAGCCATCCCTACACCCGTGGGCTGCTCGCCGCCCTGCCCCAAAGCGCGGCCCGCGGCCGGCGCCTGGCCCAGATACCGGGAAGCATGCCGAACCTGACCACGGTGCCCGCCGGCTGCCCCTTCTCCGACCGCTGCGAGCGCTGCGAGAGCGTCTGCCGCGAGCGCATCCCGCCGCTCACCGCCAAGGACACCGGCTGCCTGGCCGCCTGCCACCTGCTGGACTAGCCCATGACGACCGCCACACCGCTTCTCTCCATCCGCAACCTGGTCAAGCACTTCGACATCTCCGGCGGGCTCCTCGACCAGCTGAAATGGCGGGACGGGCGGATGACCCGCCGGCGGACCGTGGTCAAGGCGGTCAACGATGTGAGCTTCACCGTCGCGCCCGGGGAGACGGTCAGCGTGGTCGGCGAGTCGGGCTGCGGCAAGTCGACGCTCGCGCGCGCGGTCATGGGCATCTACCCCCCGACCTCCGGCGAGATATGGTTCGGCGGCGAGCGCATCGACAGCCTCTCGCCCCGGCGCATGCTGCCCTACCGCACCCGGATGCAGATGGTCTTCCAGGACCCATACGCCTCGCTGAACCCGCGCATGACCGTGCGCGCCACCCTGGAGGAGCCGGTCTTCTTCCACCAGCCGAACCTTTCCCGGGCCGAGGTCAAGGACCGGGTGGCCGAGGTCATGCGCCAGGTGGGCGTGGACCCGGCCTGGGCCGACCGCTACCCCCACGAGTTCTCCGGCGGCCAGCGCCAGCGCATCTCCATCGCCCGGGCCCTGGTGGTCGATCCGGCCTTCATCGTGGCCGACGAGCCCATCGCCGCGCTGGACGTCTCCATCCAGGCCCAGATCCTGAACCTGCTCATGGATGCCCAGGAGGAGCGTGGCCTGACCTATCTGTTCATCAGCCACGACCTCTCGGTGGTCCGGCACATCTCCAACCGCGTGGCGGTCATGTACCTGGGCACCCTGTGCGAGCTCGCGCCCACCGAGGAGCTCTTCTCCTCCCCCCGCCATCCCTACACGCGAGCCCTGCTCTCGGCCATTCCCCGCCTGGGGCGGCAGGGATTCGCCCACCTGCGCCTGTCCGGCGAGGTGCCCACGCCCATCAACCTGCCGCCGGGCTGCGTCTTCCACGGCCGCTGCCCCTATGCCTTCGATCCCTGCACGCGCGAGGTCCCCCGGCCAATCGTCCTGGACAACGGCGTGGCCCTGGCCTGCCACGGCGTGGCCGACGGCCGGATCTGAGCTCCCTTTCCCGGTGCGGCCCAAGATTTTTCTTACACGCCTATCCCCTTGCCCCGTTTGCGAAAAACATCACAAGCCAGGCAAAAACCTCCACTCTCCTGTTGACGCCTGCCCGGTTTCTTTTGGTATAGGGAAGATGAGGGAACGGCGCCGCAGCCATTCACCTTGGAGGTCTGCCATGCTCGGGATCGAAAAACGTGTGCGTTCATTGTACGGCGAGGATGTCGGGGAGAACCGGATCATGTCCATCTCCATGGCCAACTTCCTGACCATCATCGCCCTGGGGTTGGGCATCGTCGCCCTGCTCATGAGCCTGAACCTCTACGCCACCACCGGCACCGACGGCACGCTGGAGAAATCCGTGGCCGGCGTGCAGGCCGAGCTGAAAGCCCTGCAGGCCAAGGTCGGCGCCCTGGAAGGCAAGGCCTCCGCGGCCCAGGACATGGTGGTCAAGGCCATGATCTCGGATGTGGCCCAGTCCGCCGGCTACCTGGCCAGGCAGCCCCTGACCGAGGAGCAGAAGAAGGCCCTGCGCGAGGCCCTGGCGCCCCTGGTCCAATAGAGGCGCCCGAAAGCGAGACGAAAAAACGGCCCGGCTCCGCGACATGCGGAAAACCGGGCCGTCCTCTCAGGCTGCGTCCGGCCGAGGTTACTTTCCGGTCTTCAGCCGCTCCCAGTACTTCTCGTACTCGACGATGGCCTCGCCGATGTACTCCATGAACTCGGAATTCTTCATATCCTCGGCAGTGGGGTAGAGGATGCGGTTCTCGCGGATCTCGGGGGGCAACAGCTTGACCGCCTCCAGGTTCGGCGAGGTGTAGCCGTATTCCTCGCAGATGGCCTTGGCCACCTCGGGCCGCAGCACGTAGTCGATGAAGGCGTGGGCCGAGGCCACGTTGGCCGCGCCGGAGGGAATGGCCATGTTGTCCATCCAGACGTTGACCCCTTCCTTGGGGTAGATGTAGGCAAAGCCCGGCGTGTCGCCCTCGTTGTTGGCCAGGAAGAGCTCGCCGTTCCAGATCATGCCGATGGTCGCCTCGTGGTTCAAAAGGACCGAGGACGGCGACTCGGCGGTGAAGACCCGGACGTTGGGCAGGATGCCCTTCAAAAGCTCGTAGGCCTCCTCGATATGCTTGGGCTCGGTGTCGTTGATGGAGTAGCCGAGAACCTTGAAGGCCAGGCCGAAGACCTCGCGGATGTCGTCGGTCAGCAGCACCTTGTCCTTGAACTCCGGCTTCCACAGGTCGCGCCAGGAGGTGATGGTGGCCGGATCGATCTCGCTCACGTTCACGCCGATGCCCGTGGTGCCCCAGAGGTAGGGGATGGAGTAGTCGTTGTTCGGGTCGTAGGGCTTGTTCAGGACCGCGGGATCGAGGTTCTTCAGGTTCGTGATCCTGGACTTGTCGAGTTTGAGCAGCATGCCCTCGGTGCGCATGCGCTGCACGTAGTAGGTCGAGGGGATGATCAGGTCGTAGCCCTTGCCGCCCACGGACTTCAGCTTGGCGTACATGGCCTCGTTGGAGTCGAAGGTGGAATAGTGGACGGTGATGCCGGTCTCCTTCTCGAAGGCCTTGATGACCGCGTCCGGCATGTACTCGGTCCAGTTGTAGATGTAGAGTTCCTTCTTGCCTTCGCCGCAGGCGGCCAGCAACGCCGCGAGAAGCAGGACGGACAGGGCGAACAGGATTTTCTTCATTTCTCCCTCCTTTCTTTCATCATGAGCTGCGCCGCGAACACGATGCAGAAGGTCAGGACCAGGAGGATGGCCGAGAGGGCGTTGACCTCCGGCTTCACTCCCAGCTTGACCATGGCGTAAATCTTCAGCGGCAGGATCTCGAAGCTCGGTCCGGTGACGAAGAAGCTGACCATGACGTCGTCCAGCGACAGGGTGAAGCTTAAGAGCCAGCCAGCGGCCACGGCCGGCAGGATCATGGGCAGGATGATGCGCAGGAAGATCTCGTATTCGCTGGCGCCCAGATCCTGGGCGGCCTCGACGATGTGCGTGTCGAAGCCCTTCAGGCGCCCGAGCACGGTGATGGTCACGAACGGGATGCAGAAGGTGACGTGGGCCAGGAGCAGGGTCGTGAAGCCGAGCGGCATGCGTACGGCCATGAACAGCACCAGGAGCGAGATGCCCATGACGATGTCGGGCTGGATGGTCAGGATGTAGACGGCCGTGGAGAGCACCTTGCGGCCGAGGAAGCGGTAGCGGTAGATGGCCACCGCGGCCAGGGTGCCGATGGCCGTGGCCAGGGTCGCGGCCAGGACGCCGACCAGGACCGAGTTCACGGCCGCGCCGAGCAGCGTCTCGTTGCCGAAGAGCTTGGCGAACCAGCGCAGGGAGAAACCCTGCCAGTTGGTGGCCACCCGCGAGTCGTTGAAGGCGAAGACCACCAGAACGAGGATCGGCACGTAGAGAAAGGCGTAGACCAGGCTGACGTAGGCGGCCTTGACGATCCTGATCATGCCGCCGGCTCCCGCTCGAGCCGGCGCGAGCTCTGGCGGTAGACAGCCAGGAGCACGACCATGAGCACGGTCAGGATGATGCTGGCCGCGGCCCCGAAGGGCCAGTCGCGAGAGGTCAGAAACTGGTTCTTGATCAGGTTGCCGACGAGCATGGTCTTGGCCCCTCCCAGAAGGTCGGGGATGTAGAACATGCAGAACGAGGGCAGGAAGGTCAGCATGAAGCCGGCGACGATGCCCGGGGTGGTCAGGGGCAGGGTCACGTGGAAGAAGCGCGCCACCTTGCCGGCGTACAGGTCGCTTGCGGCCTCGAGCAGGCTCACGTCGAGCTTCTCCATCTGGGCGTAGAGCGGCAGGATCATGAACGGCAGGAGCGAGTAGACCAGGCCGATAAGCACCGCGCCGTCGGTGTAGAGCATCATGAGCGGCTCATCGATCAACCCCAGGGCGATGAGCAGCGAGTTGACCACGCCGTTGGCCTTGAGCAGGATGATGAGGGCGTAGGTGCGGATGAGCGAGCTGGTCCAGAAGGGGATGATGACCAGCATGAGCATGAGGCTCTTGGCCCGGCGCCGGCTGCGGGCCAGGATGTAGGCAAAGGGGTAGCCCACGGCCAGACAGGCGAGCGCCGTGGACAGGGCCAGGACGAGCGAGTCGAGGAAGACCTGATAGAAGACCGGGTCGAAGAAGCGGGTGTAATTCTCGAAGGTCGGCACCGGCGCGACCAGCTGCGCCGGATCGCGCGACAGGAAGCTGACAATGACCACGAGCCCGGCCGGCACCACCGCGAAAAATACCAGCCAGAGGCTGATGACCCCGATGGACAGGCGCTTGAACAGGCTCGTCTCAGTCATCGGGCAGCACCGTCTCCCAGCCCCGGACCCAGCTGACGCGCACGGGCTCGCCCGGGCGGTAGTCGATGTCCTCGGAGTCCTCGTTGAAGAACTCGGTGGCCTGGAGGGCCTTGCCGCCCTCGATCTCCACCTGGATGTCCACGGTGGCGCCCTTGTAGGTGCATTCCTTGATCACCCCGGAGAAGCAGGCCTCGGCCGCCTCGGGGTCCTCGGGGCGCGACAGGCGCAGGTCCTCGGGCCTCAGCAGCACCTTGACCCGCTGGCCGTCGGGGTAGTCGCGCCGGGAGTGGAGCGCGCCGCGCCGGCCTTCGATGGTGGCCTCCAGGTGATCCGGGGCATGGCCGGTGATGACCGCGTCGAGGATGTTGATCTCGCCCACGAAGCTGGCCACGAAGAGGTTCTGCGGATTCTCGTAGATCTCCTGGGGCGTGCCGCGCTGGGTGATGTGGCCGCTGGACATGACCGCCACCCGGTCGGACATGGCAAAGGCCTCGGCCTGGTCGTGGGTGACGAAGACGAAGGTGATGCCCAGCCGGCGCTGCAGATGCTTGAGCTCCATCTGCATCTGGGTGCGCAGCTTGAAGTCGAGCGCGCTCAAGGGCTCGTCGAGGAGCAGCACCAGCGGCCGGTTGACCACCGCCCGGGCCAGGGCCACGCGCTGCTGCTGGCCGCCGGAGAGCTGGGCGGGCCTGCGGCCCCCGAGCCCCTCGAGCTTGACCAGGGCGAGCATCTCGGCCACGCGCCCCTTTATCTCGGATGCGGGCAGCTTCTTGCGCCGCAGGCCGAAGGCCACGTTCTCGAACACGGTCATGTGCGGGAAGAGGGCGTAGCTCTGGAAGACGGTATTGACCTCCCGCCGGTGGGGCGGGACGTCGTTCATGCGCTGGCCGTTGATGAAGATGTCGCCCGAGGTCGGCGACTCGAAGCCGGCCAGCAGGCGAAGGAGAGTGGTCTTGCCGCAGCCGGAGGGACCGAGAAATGTCAGGAACTCGCCATTGGCGATGGACAGGCTGATGTCATCGAGGACCAGGGTGTCATCGAACCGCATGCTGACATTGCGGATATCAATGATGGGCTCGCGACCGGTCATCGCTGGCTCGTCCCACCCCCCGTACAAGGAATTTCCGGCCGGCGCAGGGGTATCCCCCGTGCCGGCCGGAACATAAACTCTTCGGTCAAAATCCTTGGTTTGTCAAGCTCCCTGCGGGCCACGGCCCGCTTCTTCCAGCGGGCAGCCGTAGGCCCGGCAGGCGGCCATGGAGCCCAGGCTGTCCTCGACCTGGGCGAAGCCCGCGCTTTTCAGCAGCGAGGCGGCGATGATCGCCCGGGCGCCCGAGCCGCAGAAGGTGGTCACCGGCTTGTCCCGGGGCACCTCGGCCAGGCGCCCGGGCAGACGGTCGAGGGGGATGTGGCGCGCTCCGGGCAGGAGGCCGCCGGCGGCCTCCTCGGGGGTGCGCACGTCGAGCAGGGTGAAATCCGCGCCCGCGGTGATGCGGGAAACCAGCTCGGCCACGTGCACCGCCGGGATGCGATCGTAGGGCCGGCCGCTGGTCTCCCAGGCGCCGAGTCCTCCGGCCAGGAAACCGGCCACATGGTCATAGCCCATGCGCCACAGGTACGCACGTGCGGTTTCTACCTCGGCGGCCTCGTTGACCACCAGGCCGACCCTGGCCCCGGCGGGCAGGAAGAAGCCGGCCCAGGCCGCGATCATGTCCAGGGGCACGGCCAGGCTGCCGGGGATGAAGGCTCCGGCAAAGGCCTCGGGGCTGCGGATGTCGAGGACGAACAGCCCCTTCTCGCGTTCGGCCTCGAACTCGGCCGGGCTGTAGGGCCGCGGCGGGGCGAGGTCGCACAGCCGGGGCGCGTCGCCGTTCTGGTTGCACTCCTCCATCAGCTTGAAGTAGGGCGGCAGCGGATGGCGCTCGGCTGTCTTGCGGGCGACGAAGGCCTGGCGGTCGAGCCGCAGCATGGGGTTCTGCAGGCGCTCCAGGCCCAGGGTCGAGAACTCGCGCTCGGCCATGGACCGGCCGCAGACCGAGCCCGCCCCGTGGGCCGGGTAGAGCAGCACCTGGTCGCCCAGCGGCAGGAGCTTGTCGTGGATGGAGTCGTAGAGCAGCCCGGCGACCTCCGCGCTCCGGCCTGGGAAGAAGTCGGTCCGGCCCACGTCGCCCACGAACAGGGCGTCGCCGGTGAACACGGCCACCGGGTTCGGCCCCGAGGCCGTGTCGGTCAGGACCACGGAGATGGACTCGAAGGTATGGCCCGGGGTCTCCAGGACCGTGAGGGTCAGGCCGCCGACGGCCACGCGCTCGCCCTCGGCCACGCTCCGCCCATAGGCGAAGGCCAGGGCCCGGCCGTGCAGGATCTCGGCCCCGGTCAGCCGGGCCAGTTCCATTGATCCGATGATGTAGTCCTCGTTGCGGTGGGTCTCGAAGATGTGGCTGATGACCGCGCCGTTCCGCCTGGCGATATTCAGGTAGGCGTCCACGTCGCGCCGCGGGTCGATGACCGCGGCCCGACCATCGTGGCCGACGATGTAGGACAGGTGGGCCAGGCCCGGGGAGCGGACGATCTCAAGGAACATGCCGGCCATGGGGCTAACCTCCTCGGTATATATTGAGCGTGCGTAGGGTCTTTTCCATCTCTCATGTGACCCATCGGGCCGTCAGGGGCAAGGGGAAAATGGCCTGCCGGAAATGTTGACAATCGCCGCGGCTTTGCGGAAGGTCCGCCGCATGCGAAGCCCCGACGCCGCCGGACTTCAGGACCTGCTCGCGGACATCGCAGCAGCGGCCCGGAGCGCGCCCTTTCCCCTGGACCGCGCGGCCTACACCGCCGCCGGCCGCGAGCCGGATGCGCCCATCCTGTGCGCCGGCAGCCTCGCCGCCGGGTTTTGCGTCATGGGCCGGGACCTGGGGCGCCAGGAGGTGCTGCGCGGGGAGCCCCTGTGCGGCGCGGCCGGCCGGCATCTGCGCCGGGGGCTCTTCCGGTTCCATCATGGCCGCCTTCCCGCCGACGCAGCCGAGCTGGACACGGTCCTCACCCGGGTGCTGCTGACCAACACCGTGCCCTTCAAGCCGCCGGGCAACAAGCCCTACGGCCCCGAGGTGGTCGAGCGCTTCCGGCCGTTCGTCGAGCGCCTGCTGGTCTGCCACTGGCAGGGCGCGGACCTCATCCCCCTGGGCGCGGGCGCGCTGGCCTGGTTCACGCCCTATGCCCCGGACGGCGCGGTCGCGGCCCTGGCCGGCGACCGGGCGCGCTTCGAGAAGAGCCTCGAGGTGAAGATCACGGCCAGAGACGCGGCCGGCAGGGAGAGGCCCAAGGCCGTGCGCCTGCATCCCCTGCCCCACCCCTCGCCGCTCAACGTGCGCTACTTCAAGGCCTTTCCGGCGCTGCTCGCGGCCCGGCTGGCGCAGCTCGGCTACTGACCGGACTTTGCGCGCCGCGTCCGGCATGGTATCCGGGTCATGGCGCGTTCCGCCAGGAGGAAACCATGCCCTCGAACCACGCCGATACCCGCTGCCCGGTCTGCGGCAAGCCCAAGCGGCCGGGTGAGCTCATCCCGCTCGAGCTCGTCCGGCCGTCCATCGCCGCCCTCATCCGCCGCGAGCACCGGGACCTCGCGCCCGAGGCCCTCATCTGCCTGGCCGACCTGAACCGCTACCGGGTGAACTACATCGAGGACGTGCTCGAGACCGAGAAGGGCGAGCTCTCCCAGATCGAGTCCGACGTCATCGCCTCCATTCGCGACAACGAGCTTCTGTCCGCGGACGTGAACGAGGAATTCGAGGAGCGGCGCACCCTGGGCCAGCGCCTGGCCGACGGACTGGCGGCGTTCGGAGGCTCCTGGATTTTCATCGGCGCCTTCCTGGCCGTGATGATGGCCTGGATCATTCTGAACACCTGGAAGGCCGGCGCGAGCTTCGACCCCTACCCCTACATCCTGCTGAACCTGGTGCTCTCCTGCCTGGCGGCCATCCAGGCGCCGATCATCATGATGAGCCAGAACCGCCAGGAGGCCAAGGACCGGCTGCGCGCCGACCACGACTACCGGGTGAACCTGAAGGCCGAGATCGAGATCCGCTACATCCACGAGAAGCTCGACCATCTGATGATGCGTCAGTGGCAGCGCCTGCTGGAGATACAGCAGATGCAGATGCAGCTCATGCGCGAGATGGTCGACGAGAAGGACGACGACGGCCGGGGGAAGATAAGCTAGGCCGAGTCAAATCTGCCAGTTCAAGGCCATGTCCGGGGCCGGCATCCAGGCCTGACGCGTCTCCAGCCGGCCTATGTGGACGGTCAGGGGCACGACGCTCCCGCCGTCGCCGGCCGCCGCCGCCCCGGCCCGGCCGAGCCAGCCATCGAGCGCCTCGCGGTCGGTGAAGGCGCAGACCACGAGGGTATCGCCGCCCAGCTCCGGCCGGAAGCCGGCGAACCCCGGCGACAGAATCGCGGTCTCGCGCAGGCGGCGCACGGTCTCGATGCGCACCGCGGCAGCGAGACAGCGAGGGAGGCTGACGAGGGCCACGAGGCCGGAAGTCTTGAGTGCTCTCTCCATCACGCGCCCTCCCCGCCGGCCTCGGCCGCCAGCCGTTCCCTCTCAAGGAGCTCCCGCTTGCGTTCGATTCCCCAGCGGTAGCCGGTGAGCGCGCCGTCCGCAGCCACCGCCCGGTGGCAGGGGATGACCACGGCCAGGGGATTGTCGGCGCAGGCCCGGGCCACGGCCCTAACCGCCGTGGGCCGGCCGATGCGCGCGGCCAGCTCGGCGTAGCTCACGGTCTGCCCTCGCGGTATCTCGCGCAGCGCCTGCCAGACCGTGTGCTGGAAGGCCGTGCCGCGCACGTCGAGCGGCAGCTCGCCGAGAGCCAGGCCTGTGTCCACGGCCGCCGCGACGCACTCCGCCAGGGCGGCGAGCTCCGGATCGTCGGCTACCAGCTCAGCCCCGGGGAAACGCCGGGCCGCAAGCTCGGCCAGGCCCTCGCGCGTCGGCCCGAAGTCCAGGCCGCACAGGCCCTTGTCCGTGGCCGCGAGGAGCAGCCAGCCGAGGGAGGTGCGCACCAGGGCATAGGCGATGCGCTGGCCCTTGCCGCCGCCGCGGAAGGCGCCCGGAGTCATGCCCAGCACCCGGTCCGACTGCTCGTAGACCCGGCTGGGCGAGCCGAAGCCGGCGGCGTAGACCGCCCGGTCCACCTCCCGGCCAGCGGCCAGTTCCTCGCGCAACCGGCGCACGCGGCAGGCCTTGGCGTAGGCCGCGGGCGAAAGCCCGAGCACCTTCTTGAACACGCGCTGAAAATGGAACCGGCTGAGGCCGAAGGACGCGGCCAGGGCTTCGAGCCCGATGGGCTCCGGGCTTTCCTCGATCCGGCGGCAGGCGGCCAGGACCATGTCCAGGCGCTCGGCCTGCGGGCCGGCGGACGCCTCGGGCCGGCAGCGCCGGCAGGGTCGGTAGCCCCTCGCCTCGGCCTCGGCCGGCGTGGCGAAAAACTCGGTGTTTCCCCTGGCCGGCCGCCTTGATGGGCAGGTCGTCCGGCAGTAGATGCCCGTGGTCTTGACGGCGTAGACGAACCGGCCGTCGGCTGCCGGATCGCGTCGGGTGACCGACTGCCAGCGGGCTTCGTCGGTAGGGAAGTGGATGTCTCCCATGGTCAGCTCCTTCATGTGTCCATGAAGCTACGACCGATGGGAGAAGATAACCATCCGCTCGTTGCGCTCAAAGTGGAAAAACATGCGGACCGCGGAAACCGGCTCAGTTCGCCCGCTCTCGGTCCATGGTCCGGTAGTTGATGGCCTCGGCCAGGTGGTTGACGCGAACCTCTGGGGCGGCTTCGAGGTCGGCGATGGTCCGGCCGATGCGCAATATCCGGGTGTAGGCCCGGGCGGACAGGCCGAGCGAACGCACGGCCTTTTCCAGGAAGGCGTGCTCGGGCTCGCCGAGCCGGCACCAGGTGGCCAGGTGCCGGCCGGAAAGCTCGGCGTTGCCGCGTAGCGGCAGGCCCTTGTAGCGCTCGGCCTGGATGGCCCGGGCGGCGAGGATATGCTCGCGCATTTCGGCCGAGCCCAGGCTGCCGCTGTCGGCCCGCAGATCCTTGTAGGGCACGGCCGGGACCTCCACCTGCAGGTCGATGCGGTCCAGCAACGGTCCGGACAACCGGGAGCGGTAGCGCTGCACGGCCTGGGGCGAGCAGGTGCAGGGGTGCCGGGGGTCGCTCGCATAGCCGCAGGGGCAGGGGTTCATGGCCGAGACGAGCATGAACGAGGCCGGGTAGGAGAGCGCCACCGCGGCCCGGGAGATGGTCACCTGCCCGGCTTCCAACGGCTGGCGCAAAACCTCCAGCACGTGCTTCTTGAACTCCGGCAGCTCGTCCAGGAAGAGCACCCCCCGGTGGGCGAGCGAAACCTCGCCGGGCCTGGGGTACTGGCCGCCGCCGATGAGCCCGGCGTCGGAAATGGTGTGATGCGGGGAGCGGAACGGCCGGGTGACGATGAGCGCCTCGTCCGCGGGCAGCATGCCGGCCACGGAATAGATTTTGGTCACTTCGAGCGCTTCCTCGAAGGCCAGCGGCGGCAGGACCGTGGGAATGCGCGAGGCGAGCATGGTCTTGCCCGAGCCGGGCGGGCCGAGGAAGAGCAGGTTGTGGCCGCCGGCCGCGGCGATCTCGATGGCCCTTTTGGCGTGCTCCTGGCCCTTGACCTCGGCGAAGTCGGTCAGGTGCTGCTCGCGCCGCTCCCATAGGGCCTCGATGTCGCAGCGCGCGGGCGTACCCGAGCCCTCGGCCAGCATCTGGGCCGTCTGGCCCAGGGTATCGGCGGCGTAAACGGCCAGGCCCTCGACCACCGCGGCCTCGGCGGCATTGGCCGTGGGCACGACCAGGCCCCGGGCGCCCTCGGCCTTGGCCCGGATGGCCAGCGGCAGGACGCCGGGCACGGGTTTCAGCTCCCCGGTCAGGGACAGCTCGCCGGCGAAAAAATAGCCGGCCACGGCTTCCTGGGCCAATGATTCCGAGGCTGCGAGGAGTCCCAGGGCCAGCGGCAGGTCGTAGCCGCTGCCCTCCTTGCGTATGTCGGCCGGGGCCAGGTTCACGGTGATGCGCGAGGGCGGCAGGCGGAAGCCGGAATTTTTCAGCGCGGCGAAGACCCGCTCCTTGGCCTCGCGCACCGCGCCCTCGGCCAGCCCGACCATGGTGAAGGCCGGCATGCCCTGTCGGGCGAGATCGACCTCCAGCTCGATGGTGAAGGCGTCGATGCCCATCAGGGCGGCGGTCTTGACCTTGGAGAGCATACGTCAGGCCATAGCGGCATTACCCGCATCCTTCAAGCGGAAAACCGTTTGCAGCCTGACTCACCTCCCGAACCCGGCCAGGCATATCTCGGCGCAGGCGCCAGGACCGGCTTCCGGGCCGCTTCCCGGGCGGTTGCCCGATCTGCCCCTTTGCCCTATAGGGCGGCCATGGCGACGTCTGGACGATTGGTCATCAAGTGGTGGGTGAGCGAATCCGGCCGGCAGGCGGCGCTCACGATCATGCGGCGGACCTGGCCGGAGTCCGGCGAGGACGAGCTGGCGGCAAAGCTGGACAGCCTGCCCCAGTCCCTGCCCCTGGACCTCGACGTGGGCAAGGCCGAGGCGCTTCTGAAGCAGCTGGCCGACAAGGGGCTCACGGCCGAGTACTGGCTCACGGACGAGGACCTGCCCGTGCGCCTGACCTCCCGGCCCCGGCTCGAGGTCGCCGAGGCGCTGACGCCCCGCGAGGGCACGTCCCCGCCCCCGGCAGAGACGCACCACCGGATGTCCGTGGCCCGCCTGGTCGTCTTCGTTCTGGTCCTCGGCCTGGTCCTCGCCGCCGGCCTCTTCGCCCTGCCGCGCCTGGCCGGCTGGCTGGCCACGGCACCCTGACGCCTTCTAGCCGATCGGCTCGCCCGTGGCGAAGCGCGGCTCGTGCAGCGGCAAGAGGATGTCGGCCCGGCCCTTCACGTCCAAGAGGATGTCGTAGGCGCGCTTGGCGTCGGTCACCGTGCCGGGAGGAATGACCTCCATCTCCATGCCCCGGACCTCCTTCGGCGGCTCCAGGTTCTCCATGATGACGCAGAAGCCGGTGATGACCGCCGTGCCCTTGGCCGTCGTAACGAAGACGCTCATGCCGCCCTCGGTGTGGGCCGGGGTGTGGACCATGCGGATGCCCGGCGCGACCTCCACGTCTCCGGACACGGCTCGGACCTGCCCGCGCTCCTCGACCTCCAGGATGTAGTCCTCGAGATAGCGGAAATCGAGCGGATGGGGATTGTGGATGGCCTCGAGTTCCTTCTCGTGGACGATGATCTCGGCGTTGACGCAAGCCTCGTCGTTCTCGCAGTGGTCGTTGTGCAGGTGGGTGTGCAGCACGAGGTCGATGTCCCCGGGCGTAAGGCCGTGGCGGGCAAGGCCCTCTTCGAAGGTGTATATCTTGCCGCCGAGCGCGGCCTCCCGGTCCGGGGACTGGATGGGATGGGACTCGCCGGTGTCCACCAGGATGCGCTTGTCGCCGCCCTTTATCAGCCAGCCGTAGATGGGGATGGTGTAGGGCTGGCCGTAGCCGAACTGGTAGGTCATCATGCCCTTGTCGAAGCGCTTGCTGCCGAGCACGATGGGATGAATGGTGTAGGCCATCGGAGGGCTCCTCTGCTCAGGGGTGACGGACGGATACCCCTGCCATGTAGGCCCGATGCGTCCCGATGACAAGCCCCGGGGAAGAGGAGGAGGGCCGGGAAGGCGCGGCCGGGGGACTACCGGGCCCGAGGTGCGGTCCTCGCGGCGAAAAGGGATGCGGGCCAGGCGAGGGTGGCAGCCCGCGCGGCTTCAGGACCCGGGTGTGGCGGAGTCCGGAGCTGTCCGCCCCCCTCCTTTTCGCGGCGAATTTCTGCCGGCTGATTCTCGGCCGGTCCTAGTGGACCAGGTCGCCGATGCGGTCCAGGCGGATGTCGGTCAGGCTGGCCCAGGACCAGTAGATGATCCAGGCCTTGCCCTGGATCTGGTCCTCGCGGACAAAGCCCCAGAAGCGCGAGTCGTAGGACTCGTCGCGGTTGTCGCCCATGCAGAAATACTTGCCCGCGGGCACGGTGATCGGCCCGTAGCTGTCGCGCACCGTGGGCAGGATGTTCGGGTCGGTGTGGCGGATGTAGGGCTCGACGAGTTTCACGCCGTTTCTGTAGACTTCCTTGTCCTTGATCTCGATCACGTCCCCGGGCAGGCCGATGACCCGCTTGATGAAGTCCTTGCTCGGGTCCTCGGGGAACTCGAAGACGATGATGTCCTGGAACTTGGGCTCGCTGATGGGGATGACGGTGAAGTCGGTGAAAGGCAGCTTCACGCCGTAGAGGAACTTGTTGACCAGCAGATGGTCGCCGATCTGCAGGGTCTCGAGCATGGAGCCCGAGGGGATTTTGTAGGCCTTGACCACGAAGCTCCTGATGAACAGGGCCAGCAGCGCGGCGATGAGCAGGGCTTCGACGTATTCCTTGATGAGCTTGACCAGTCTCGGATTCATGATCTGTCCTTGCCGGGGGATCGGCCCCGGATCATTCTTCGCCAGCTTTCAGGGCCGCCAGGAAGGCTTCCTGCGGAATCTCCACGTTACCCATCTTCTTCATCCGCTTCTTGCCTTCCTTCTGCTTCTCCAGAAGCTTGCGCTTGCGGGTGATGTCGCCGCCGTAACACTTGGCGGTCACGTCCTTGCGCAGAGGAGGGGTGCGTTCGCGGGCGATGATCTTGTTGCCGATGGCGGCCTGGACCACGACTTCGTAGAGTTGTCGTGGTATTTCGCGTTTGAGCCGCAGGGCCAGGTTGCGGCCGATGTACGGCGCCTTGTCCTTGTGGACGATGGTCGAGAGCGCGTCCACCGGCTCGCCGTTGATCAGGATATCGAGCTTGACCAGGTTCGAGGGGCGGAAGTCGATGATCTCGTAGTCCATGGAGGCATAGCCCCGCGTGGTCGACTTGAGCTTGTCGAAGAAGTCGTAGACGACCTCGGCGAAGGGCACCTCGTAGGTGATGATGACCCGGGTCGAGGTCAGGTAGCGCATGTCCTTCTGCAGACCGCGCCGCTCCTCGCACAGTTTCAGCACCCCGCCGATGTATTCGTTGGGCACGTGGATCTCGAGCTTGGCGTAGGGCTCGGCCAGGCTGGCGATGGCCTGGGGCTCGGGCAGCTTGCTCGGGTTGTCGATATCGAAGACCTCGCCCTTGGTCGTCTCCACCCTGTAGATGACCGAGGGCGCGGTGACGATGAGCTTGGCCTGAAATTCGCGCTCGAGCCGCTCCTGGATGATCTCCATGTGGAGAAGCCCGAGAAAGCCGCAACGGAAGCCGAAACCCAGGGCGCGCGAGACTTCCGGCTCATAGGTGAAGGCCGAGTCGTTCAGCTGCAATTTTTCCAGGGCGATCTTCAGCGGCTCGTACTCGGCCGGCTCCACCGGGTAGAGCCCGGAGAAGACCATGGGCTTGACCTTCTTGAAGCCCGGGAAGGGATCGGTCGTGGGCTTGAGCGGGTCGGTGATGGTGTCGCCCACGCGCGCGTCCTGCAGGTTCTTCATGGTCGCGCACAGGAAGCCCACCTCGCCCGCGCCGAGATCGGAAACGTCCTTGGCGTCGGGCGAGAAGACGCCGAGCTTGGAGACCTCGAACACGGCCTTGGAGGAGTACATCATGATCTTCTGGCCGCGGCGGACCCGGCCGTCGAAGATCCGGAACAGGACCACCACGCCCTGGTAGGAGTCGTACCAGGAGTCGAAGATCAGGGCTTTGAGCGGCTTGTCGGGATCGCCCCTGGGCGGGGGCAGGTCGGTGACGATGCGTTCGAGCACCTCGTCCACGTTCTCGCCGGTCTTGGCGCTGACCGGCACGGCCTTGGCACAGTCGAGACCGATGGCCTCCTCGATCTCCAGCTTGACCCGGGCAACGTCGGACGAGGGCAGGTCGATCTTGTTCAGGACCGGGATGATCTCCAGGTCGTTGTCCAGGGCCAGGTAGACGTTGGCCAGCGTCTGGGCCTCGACCCCTTGGGTGGCGTCGACCACCAGGAGCGCGCCCTCGCAGGCGGCCAGCGAGCGGGAGACCTCGTAGGAGAAGTCCACGTGGCCCGGGGTGTCGATCAGGTTCAGAATATAGGTTTTGCCGTCGCGCGCCTTGTAGGGGATGCGCACGCTCTGGGCCTTGATGGTGATGCCCCGCTCGCGCTCAATATCCATGCGGTCGAGGTACTGCTCGCGTTGATCGCGGGCCGTAACCAGGCCGGTCAAGCCCAGGATGCGGTCGGCCAGGGTCGATTTGCCGTGGTCGATATGGGCGATGATGCTGAAATTGCGGATGTGGTCCATGCTCTGCCAGGCGCTCGCGCGCCCATAAGCTCCCCTCGTGTGTGCAAACCGCGCAAGCTTTACGGCATTTGCCCGGGTCTGTCTAATTTTTCCCGGACCGTGACAATCGATGAAGATAGCCAGCCTGCGGACGGTGTCAACGTCTCTTTTGCCACCGTGCGGCGATCTTGCACCCGAGAGCGATTTCTCCTACTGTTGGTGGAATAGTAGAAACGTTCCCCGCCGGCCACCATCGACCCGTCTCGCCACGGCGCTTCGCAGGCTTCATGGAAAAGCTCCGCGCCCTCATTCTGCACCCCGAGCCCCTGGTCCGCGACGCCCTGCGCAAGACCCTGGGCGAGTTCGACTTCATGCGCCTGGTGGGCGAGACGGTCAGCGCGTTCGAGGCCATGGAGCTCCTGGAGGCCATCCCCTACGGCGCCATCTTCCTCGGAATCAGCCTGCCCGGCGGCGTCACCGGGCTCGAGTTCGCCCAGATGCTCGGAAGCCGCAAGGTGAAGCCGGCCCTCATCTTCATCGCCGCGGACGAATCCCAGGCCTACAAGGCCTTCGAGCTCGACGCTCTGGACTACATCCTCTGGCCCTGCCCGCCCGAGCGCCTGGCCAAGACCGCCGAGCGCCTGCGGACCTTCAAGGCCGCCTTCAAGGAGGCGCCGTTGAGCGCCGCCTGGCGCGAGAGCAGCGAGGAGGACGAGGACGAGGGGGAGGAAACGGTCAAGGTCCCCCTGGGCGAGGAGGAGGAGGACCGCTTCATGGCCGCCCTGCGCCAGGCCTGGGACTTGAAAAGCCGCACGCACATGCCCGAGATCGAGAAGCTGCCGATCACCATGGACGGCCGCCTGGTCCTCGTGCCCTACGACCAGATCATCTTCATCGAGGCCTACGAGGACTACTCCTACGTCCACACCGCCGGCGGCAAATACCTCACCTCGCACCGCCTGAAGAACCTCGAGGACCGCCTGAAGCCCCACCGCTTCTTCCGCGTCCACCGCAAGTTCCTGGTCAACCTGGACATGGTCACCGAGATCGCCTCGCTGCCCGGCTCCAACTTCATGCTGCGCACCGCGGGCAAGACCCGCATCGAACTGCCCGTCAGCCGACGACGGATCAACGAGCTGAAGCAGATACTCGGACTCTAAGGCATGCCGCTCACCGTTTATCCGGTCCATACCGCCCTTCGTCGAAGAGCTGGCCTCCCCCCCTGCCAAGGAATGCTACCATCCCACCCGGTCCGGTCGGATACGCTGCCGCGTAAGCCAGCCCTGCCCTCCCTCCAGGAGACCGGGACTGAAGGAGCCTGACATGTCGGATACCACCGGCGCCCTAGACAATCTGCTCCACGAGGAGCGCGTCTTCCGGCCGCGGCCCCAGGTCGTCCTGGAGGCCAACGTCACCCCCCGGGAGCTCGCCGCCCAGACCGCCCTGGCCGAGCGCGACTACCTTCGCTACTGGGAGGAGGCCGCCCTCGAGCTGACCTGGTTCCGCAAATGGGACGCGGTCCTGGACGACTCGGACGCGCCCTTCTACCGCTGGTTCCCCGGCGCCCAGTGCAACGTCGTCTACAACGCCCTCGACCGCCACATCCAGACCGGGACCAAGAACCGCCTGGCGCTCATCTGGGAAGGCGAGCCCGGCGACACCCGGAAATTCACCTATTTCGAGCTCTACCGGGCCGTGAACCGCCTGGCCAACGCCCTGCGCAGCCTGGGCATCGCCAAGGGCGACCGCGTGGTCGTCTACATGCCGCTCTTGCCCGAGACGCTCATCGCCATGCTGGCCATCGCCAAGATCGGCGCCATCCACAGCGTGGTCTTCGCCGGCTTCTCGGCCAAGGTCCTGCGCGACCGGGTCAAGGACGCCGGCGCCAAATGCCTGATCACCGCCGACGGCTTCTACCGGAACGGCCGGGTCCTCAACCTGAAGAACGTGGTCGACGAGGCTTTGGAAGACGGCTCCTGCGATTCCCTCGACATGGTCGTCGTCGTCCACCGTGCCGGCGTCGAGGTCGAGATGAACGCCTCGCGTGACATCTGGTACGAGGACCTCGTGCGCCGCGAAAAGAACGAGGCCCCCACCGAGGTCATGGAGGCCGACGATCCGCTCTTCGTCCTCTACACCTCAGGCACCACCGGCGAGCCCAGGGGCATCCTCCACACCCACGGCGGCTACATGGTCGGGGTCAACCGCACCCTGACCTCGGTCTTCGACCTGAAACCCACCGACATCTTCTGGTGCACCGCCGACGCCGGCTGGATCACCGGCCACAGCTACGTGGTCTACGGCCCGCTCATCGCCGGCACGACCACGGTCATGTACGAGGGGCACCCCCTCTACCCCCAGGCCGACCGCCTCTGGCACATCATCCAGACCCACGGCGTGTCCATCCTCTACGGCACCCCGACGCTCGCCCGCATGGTTATGCGCTACGGCCCGCAATTCCCCCGCCAGCACGACCTGACCTCCCTGCGCCTGCTCGGCACCGTCGGCGAGCCCATCAACCCCGAGGCCTGGGTCTGGCTCTACAAGCACATCGGCCGCGAACAGTGCCCGGTGCTGGACACATGGTGGCAGACCGAAACCGGCCACTTCATGATCTCCCCCCTGCCCATCTCGCCCCTCAAGCCCGGCTCGGTGAACAAGCCCCTGCCCGGCATCCAGGCCGAGGTCGTGGACAAGGACGGCCACCCCCTGCCTCCGGGCAAGGGCGGCTTCCTGGTCATCACCAAGCCCTGGCCGGGCATGTTCCACAACATCTACAACAACCCCGAGCGCTACCGGAGCTACTTCCAGCGCTTCCCCGGCCGCTACTTCGCCGGCGACGTGGCGAGAAAGGACGAGGACGGCTACATCTGGATCCAGGGCCGGGCCGACGACGTGCTGAACATCGCCGGCCACCGCCTGGGCACCATGGAGCTCGAGAGCGCCATCGTCTCCCACAAGTCCGTGATCGAAGCCGCGGTCATCGGCGTCCCGGACAAGATCAAGGGCGAGGCGGCCAAGGCCTTCGTCATCCTGGCCGAAGGCGTGGAGCCCTCCGATGAACTAGCCCAGGACTTGAAACGTCACGTGCGCAAGGAGCTCGGCCCCATCGCCAGCATCAAGTCCATCGAGTTCACCGCCAACCTGCCCAAAACCCGCTCCGGCAAGATCATGCGCCGCATCCTGAAAGCCCGCGAGCTCGGCCAGGACCCCGGCGACATCTCGGCCCTGGAAGAGGAATAGGGGCCGGGAAGGCCTCCGGCGGCCAGGGGCTCCGCCCCTGGACCCCGCAAGGGGGATGATCCCCCTTGACCCCGCAGTCTGCAAATCGAAGCCCTCCGGCGATCGATGCGCCGGAGGGCTTCGATTTGCAGTTGTGGGGACAAAGGGCGAGTCATGGCCGCTGCGGCAGTCGGTGGACAACGGGAGTCGAGAACCGAAGACGCCGATGAGGGTGAAGAAGGGCTCGGGTGGCCGCGGCGCGCAGGTCGCGGAACATACGAAAGCCCGTCCTTCCCCACTTCAGGACGCTGTTCGGATCGAGGCAGGGATACGGTCATGGGAACTGCTGCCGGCGCTGAGCGCGGCAAGGGGCATGGATCAACTTCTCACACCTCACGGCCACTTCGGTGTTCTGCCCTCCAACCCTCTTCAAACTGGCCAGCCGGCCGGGACTTTCAAGACGGCGGGGATTTGGCCGCCGTCTTGAAAGTCCCGGCCGAATCGGGGGGTCTGGGGGGCCCTCGGCCCACCAGCCGCCGGAGGCAGATCTTACCTCATCTCACCGCCACCCAGCTGGACAGCAACCCCACCAGCGTCAGGCTGGCGGCGAGGCCCAGGGCGTAGATCCAGGGCAGGAACTCAATACTCAGGAAGAGGGGCGGGACGTTCAGCAGGTTGGCCACGCCGAGTTGGAAGAGCTTGAGTAACCCCAGGCCCAGGATGCTGCCGGCCAGGCCTTGGGCCGCGCCGCCGGCGAGCATGGGCAGCTCGATGTACCATTGGCGGGCGCCGACCAGGCGCAGGATGTCGACTTCGTCCAGGCGGGAGACCTGGGAGAGCTTGATGGTGTTGCCGACGATAAGGCCGGCGACCAGGCCGAGGAGTCCGATGAGCGGCCAGAGGAAGCGCTGGCTGGCGGCGAGCCAGGAGCGGGCCATGTCCATCTGGGCCGGGTTGTAGTGAACCTCGGCCACGTCGGGGAGAGCTTTCAGGCGTTCGTAGACGATTTTTGGCCGGTCGGGGTCGTTGTCGGGCACGGCCAGGCTGACCAGGGCCGTGGCCGGCAGGGGGCTTTTGCCCTTGAGCCAGCCGAGCTCGGCCTCGGGGTCGAGGCTGGCGGTCAGCTCATGCAGGGCTTCGTCCGGGGTGTAGGTGCGCACGGATTCGACCCCGGGCCAGGAGCGGAGTTCCTGCCAGGCGTTCTGGACGCCGGCGAGCTCGGCCGCGGGTTGCCAGTAGACCTGGAACTGGACCTGGCCGTGCCGGGCGTGGAGCTCGCGGTCGAGGTTGGTCAGGAAGAGGAGGAAGAGGCCGGCGAGGAAAGCGGCCAGGGTCACGGCGATGCAGGCGAAGGTGTGCGGCCAGGGGTGCTCGGCGAGGTCGCGCACGCCGCGCAGGGCCAGGCGCAGGGCGATGCCGATCATCGGTGAACGCCTTCGGGCGGCTGCTGTTCGCTGCTGTCGAGGGTGATCCGCCCGCCCTCCAGGTGGATGATACGGGCGCTTGGCACCATGGCCAGCATGTCCATGTTGTGGGTGGCCATGACGATGGTCGTGCCGTAGGCGTGGAACTGCTTGAAGACGTCCATCAGGCGGCGGGAGAGGCCGGGGTCGAGGTTGCCGGTGGGCTCGTCGGCCAGGATGAGGCTCGGGTTGACCACCACGCTGCGGGCGATGGCCACGCGCTGCTGCTCGCCGCCGGACAGGCGTTCGCAGGGCACGTAGCTCTTGTCCTCGATTTTGAGCACGCGCAGGACCGCGCGCACCCGGCGCTCGATGAGGCTCTTGGCCATGCCGCGGACCTCGAGGGCCAGGGCGACGTTGTCGAAGGCGGTCTTCTTGGGCAGGATCTTGAAGTCCTGGAAGACCACGCCGATCTGGCGCCGCAGCAGCGAAACGTGGCGCCCGTGGAGCCGGGCCAGGTCGAAGCCGCAGACCTCGGCCGCCCCGCGGCTCATGGGCAGGGCGGCGTAGAGGAGCTTTAAGAGCGTGGTCTTGCCGGCGCCCGAGGGTCCGGTCAGGAACAGGAACTCGCCCTTGCCCAGGTTGAAGGTCACGTCCTTCAAGGCCCAGACCGAGCCGAAGTTGTAGGACAGCCGTGTTAACCGGACCACCTCGGCGCTCCCGCCGGGCCTAGCCGCACTTCGTGTAGCCGCAGGCCTTGCAGATGTGGCAGCCTTCCTCGAAGACCAGGGTCGCGCCGCACTCGGGGCACTCGGGCCGGGTCAGGCTGTCCTCGTTCGGGGCCATGGGCTCGCCGCCGAGGTAGCGGTTGCGAAGGGCCCAGGCCATGGCGTCGGGGATGGATTTCAGCAGCCGTTTCTTGGCAAAGGCCGAGCGTTCGCCACCGATGCCCTCGAGCTGATTGACGATGGCCTTGACCGGGATGCCCGAGCGTAAGCCCAGCGAAACCAGCCGGCCGATGGCCTCGGCCTTGGCCATCTTCGACTCGCCGGACTTGCCGAGCACGGCGAAGACCTCGAAGGGCTGGCCGTCGAGCTCGTTGATGGTCAGGTACATGTCGCCGAATCCGGTCATGATCTTCTGGGTGAAGCCGTAGACCACGTCGGGCCGCTTGCGCACCTTCGCCTTCTTTTCCGGGGCCTTGTCCTCGGCCGGGGCGCCGTCGCCGGTGCACAGCACCTGGGAGGCCTTGCAGCCGTCGCGGTACACGGTCACGCCCTTGCAGCCGAGCTCGTAGGCCAGCCAGTAGATGCGGCGGATGTCCTCGGGCGTGGCCTCCTTGGGCAGGTTCACGGTCTTGGACACGGCGTTGTCGGTGTATTTCTGGAAGGCGGCCTGCATCTTCACGTGCCATTCGGGGGTGATGTCGTGGGCCGTGACGAAGACCCGGCGGACGTTTTCCGGCACGAGCTCCATGTGGGCCACGCTGCCCTTCAGGGCGACCTCCTCCATGAGTTTTTTCGAATGGCTCTCGGTCTCTTTCAGGGCCTCCTCGAAATAGGGGTTGGCCTCGAGGAGCTTCTCGCCGTCCATGACGTGGCGCACGAAGGACAGGGCAAAGAGCGGCTCGATGCCCGAGGCGCAGCCGGCGATGATGGACAGGGTGCCGGTGGGGGCGATGGTCGTGGTCGTGGCGTTGCGGTAGGGTCCGAGGTTCTTCTCGCCGTAGACCGACTCGGCGTAGGCCGGGAAGGGCTCGCGCTCGGCGGCCAGCGTCTTGGAGGCGCTCTTGGACTCGGTCTGGAGGAACTTCATGACCTTCTCGGCCAGGTTCAGGGCCTCCTGCGAGTCGTACGGAATGCGCAGCCGGAAGAGCAGGTCGGCCCAGCCCATGAGCCCGAGCCCGACCTTGCGGTTGGTGCGGACCATCTCGGTGATGCGCGGCAGCGGGTACTGGGAGGCGTCGATGACGTTGTCGAGGAAGCGCACCGAAAGATGGATGGTGTCCTTGAAGGCCTTCCAGTCCACGCCGTCCTCGGCCGCGGCGTCATAGAATCCGGCCACGTTGATCGAGCCCAGGTTGCAGGCCTCGTAGGGCAGCAGCGGCTGTTCGCCGCAGTTGTGGGCGACGAGGCCCATGGCGTCGAAACAATTGACACCCGGAACCTGGACGTCGAAGACCTGCTCCTCGCCGTCGGACTCCAGGGTCACGAACTCGGCCAGGAAGGTTTCCCGGTTCAGGCGGCGCTTGTAGCCGGCCAGAAGGGTGCGCAGGCGAAACTCTTTGTCCTCGTCCCGGAAATTGATGCACTCCTGGAAACGTCCCAGGTTCTCCCCGGAGATGACCAGCTCGTGCTGGGCCTTGGTCGGGTAGTCGCGGCTTGCGCCGCGGCCGTCGGGGAGCAGCGCCAACCCTTCGGGGCGGCGGTTCTCGTAAATGGTGGAAGCGATGCCCAGACGCAGGAGCATGCGCTGCACGGCCTGAAGAGTCGCCAGGTCGCTCTGGGCCAGACGCACGCTGACGCCTTTGGCCTGGGTGCCCTGGACCGATCCGTCGGCATCGAACAGGCCGCCGAGAAAGCCGCGGGTGAACTCGCTGGAGCAGGATTCCACCTGCGGAGTGATCCGCTTGGCCCCGGGAGCCAGACCCAGGTCGTGGCAGATGGTCTTCAGAGCGCCAAGGCTCATGCGCCATTCCCCGCGGCCGGGCACCTCGACCCAACCGGAGAAGTCGCTGCGATGGGGCAAGGTCTTGGCGAAGTCAAAAGCCGCGGCCATGACGCCGGAGAGCGGCCCCTCGCCGCCATTGGCAGCGGCGGATTTGGCCCAGAAGGAGAGGACGGCCTTGTCTTTTTTAAGGGTGCCATCACCCAGCAAGAGACCCATCAGGTAGCCTTCGGCCTGGCCGTAGGTTCCGGACCAGCCGGCCAGGGCGCGGTGGTCGCCCAGCACGAGGCGGTCGCCGGGCTGAAGCGACCCGGCCTCGACCCACTGCGCCTCCTCCCGGTCGGAGCCGGCGGCGCGCAGCACCTTGTGGTCGGCGGTCAGGCGCAGGCAGTGGCCTTCCCTGGTGCGCAGCCGAAAGACGGGCTTGACTCCGGTGGCGAAGAAGCCATCGGCCCCCGAGGCGTGGACGCGCGCGTCCACGATCAGGGGCGCGGACCGGCCGAGGAGGTCCCGCACCTGACGCGGGCCATCGGCGGTCATGACCCAGGTTTCGCCGGTGACGCAAGGATTGGTTGACTCGATCTCGCCGAGCTTGGGCGTGGGGTTGTCGCGGTTGATGCGGTCGAGGAAGATGATGCCCGGATCGCCCGATTCCCAGGCCTTCTGGACCAGGGACTGGAAGATCTTGGCCGCGTTCAGCCGCTTTTCCACCTGTTTGGAGTGCGGAGCGACGAGGTCGTACTCCTCGTCGTTCTCCACGGCCTGCATGAAGGCCTCGGTCAGGGCCACGGAGATGTTGAAGTTGTTCAGCTCGCCCTCGCGCTCCTTGGCCACGATGAAATCTTCGATGTCCGGATGGTCCACGCGCAGGATGCCCATGTTGGCCCCGCGCCGGGTGCCGCCCTGCTTGACCTGCTCGGTGGCGGTGTTGAAGATTTTCATGAACGACACCGGACCCGAGGCCACGCCACCGGTGGAGCCGACCCGGGCCTTGTGGGGCCGCAGGCGCGAGAAGGAGAAGCCCGTGCCGCCGCCGGACTTGTGGATCATGGCCGCATTCTTCACCGCGTCGAAGATCTCGTCCATGGAGTCGCCCACGGGCAAGACGAAGCAGGCCGCGAGCTGGCCGAGCTCGGTGCCGGCGTTCATCAGCGTCGGCGAGTTGGGCAGGAAGCGCCAGGAGGTCATGAGCGCATAGAACCTGCGGGCCAGCTCGTCCACGCCGTAGGGTGAACGCCCGTACTTGGCCTCCTCGGCGGCGATGGTCGAGGCCACCCGCCAGAAGAGGCTCTTGAAGTCCTCCAGGGGCTGGCCTTCCGGCCCTTTTCGCAGGTAGCGCTTGCGCAGGACAACGTCGGCGTTGGTGTTGATCACGGGCTCAGGCAGATCGGCGGGAACGAGCGGTTTGTTCATGAAGCTCCTCGATAGGGAAATGGCTGGCCCGCGGCGGCACGGAGCGCGGCGCGCGGGCACAGTTGCCAGCATGTAGCAAAAACACGGCCCGGTGTCAGTAGCCGAGGTGGGCATCACACCTCATGCCTTTTTAACATACCGAAATAAAAACAATATTTAATGGATCGCCTACTTTTCGGCCTTGGCCGCGCCCCAGCTTGAACAACAGGAGCTACCCAAAAAAACGAGTCTGGACCGACCAGTAGTCCAAACTCGCTTGTGAGTAACTTCGCCGCTAGTTAGCGGCGGATGATCTTGACGAAGATCTTAACCAGTAGGGTCATTTTGACCTCCATACTGGCGGACGAGTTCGAGTTTGACTGGGTTTCACGAGGTGTGGTATCGCTACTAAGCATTCACCATTACCACTGGTCCACCCCGTGGGCTAGTCGCGCGACGATCTGTCCGTGAGAGTCGCGCCTCGTAAGGAGTCGTTGGGGGGCAACCCAGCGGCTCCTTTCTCGTCACATCATTTAGCAAAAACGCGGCCCGGTGTCAGCAGCGGGCCGCGATGGTGACCCAAAATACATTTATAACAATCCGAATCATCCTCCCTGCCCTCCACCCTTGCCCAGGTCCGCGATGGCCCGGGCATAGGCCGCGCGCAGGCCCTGCTGGTAGTCGGCGTCCATCGGCCCGCGCCAGGTGACGATCTCGCCGAAACGCTTGGGCAGGGAAACCTTGCCCGGGTCGTAGCCCCAGTCGAAGCGCAGCTTCCAGCGGCTCTTCTGGACCCGCTCCCCGGCTCCGGCCAGGTCCCTGGCCAGGCCCGCGTAGCCGAGCACATTCAGGCAGTCGGCCAGGACCTCCTCCTTGTAGACGCTACGCGAGAAGAGGCAGGCCACCATGCTGGTGAGCAGGCAGCGCAGGCGCTCGTCCTTGACCAGGTAGCCCACGGCCTTGGCGATGTCCTTGACCTCGTTGCCCTGGTCGTAGGCGTAGCCGCCGGAGTCCAGGTGCGAATGCCGCAGGCCCAGGCCCATGGAGGTGAAGAAGGCCTCGCCCGTGGCGTATCCGGCCATCTCCTGGCCGAGCACGCAGGCAAAATCCCCGCCGCCGTAAATCTTCGTCGCGGCCAGCGTGCCCTGGCCTAGGGCCCGGTAGAAGTCGTTCGCCGCCCCGCCCAGGTGGGCCATGGCCCGGCGGTAGACCTCGGCCTGACCGAAGGACAAAAGCTCGATGGTCTCGGCCTGGCCGACCACGCCGCGCTGGAGGGCCTCGGTGGCCCAGGCCAGGGCCACGCCGGCGCTGATGGCGTCCATGCCCTGCTTCTCGATCTCGTCGATGATGTCCAGCACGTCGGAGGCCTCGGTCACACCGAGCATAGAGCCCACGGAAAAGACCAGCTCGTGGTCGTAGGCCACCTTGTAGTACGCGAACTGGTGCTCGTCGGCGAACTGCTTCCTGAGCATGCCGACGTGGATGCAGCCCACCGGGCAGCCGGAGCAGGCCGTGTTGCGAAGGAGCAGCTTCTCGGCGAAACGCTCGCCCGAGATGCCCGACGCCCCCGGGTCCGAGGTCGCGGTCATGTTCCGCCAGGGCAATGATTTCAGCTCGTTCAAAGGGATGACGTTCTGCGGCGTGCCCAGGTCGTGGTACTTGCTCATCATCGGCGTCGCCGTCAGGTCGCGGTAGATCTTGCGGAAAAGGTCGGGGTAGGCCTTGCCCTCGGGAATCTCCTGGCTCTCCTCGCCCTGGACCACGATGGCCTTCAGGTTCTTTGCGGCCATGACCGTGCCAGCGCCCAGCCGGCCGAAATGACGGAAGGTGTCGACGTTGATGCAGCCGTAGGCCAGGCCGTTCTCCGCCGCCGGGCCGATGCGCAGGATGGAGCGGTGGCCCTCGGCCCCGGGAAAGACCCGGCGCATGGCCTTGCCCGTGGCCAGGGCGTCCATGCCCCAGAGGTAGTGCGCGTCTTTGAGCTCCACCCGGTGCGGCCCCACGGCCAGCGCGCTGCGGCCCTTGGCCCTGCCCAGCAGCACCAGCGCCTCATAGCCCGCGAAACGCAAAGCCAAAGCCAGCCGGCCGCCGGCATGGGACTCGGCGTACTGGCCGTGGTAGGGCGAGACAAAGGCGCAGACAACCTTGCTCATCAGCGGGAAATAGCCGGTCAGCGGGCCGATGGCGAAAATAAGCGGCTGGTCCGGATGATCCCAGGGGGCATCCGGCCGGGCATAGGCCGCGAACAGCCCCGCGGCCAGGCCGCTGCCGCCGACCAACTCGTCCACGGACCAGTTGGCCTTGACCTCGCTGCGGCCGGTGTCGCAATGCACCACCAGGACCTTGAAGCTCGTCCTAGGCTCCATCGGCGGCCTCCCTGGACGGCTCCCCGCCCTCGCCCCGGCCGGGCGCCATCTCCAGGCAGTCGTGCGGGCAGTAGGCCACGCAGCGGCCGCAATGGATGCAGACGAAGGGGTTCACCTCCCGGTCCAGGTAGATCGCGTCCACCGGGCAGGCCGCGGCGCAGGCCCCGCAGCGGATGCACGAGGAGCGCTTGACCACCACCCCGCCCCCTTTTCGCTGGGTGAAGGCGTCCGTCGGACAGGCGGCCACGCACGGCGCCGGATCGCAGGCCAGGCAGACCCTCGCCTCGAACCCGGCGGTGATGCCCCCGGCCGACTCCACCCGGATGCCCGCCGTGTCCCAGGACAAACGCTTGTGCACCAGGCGCGCGCAGGCCAGCGAGCACGAGTGGCAGCCTATGCACCGCCCCATCCGCGCCGCGTTCAGTATTTTCATCGTTCCTCCATGGTAAGACCAGGGGCTCTGCCCCTGGACCCCGCCAGGAGGGAATGATTCCCTCCTGGACCTCCCCGGCTTTTCCGCGCTGCAGGCCGGGCGCCGGCGTCCGGCCTGCAGCGCGGAAAAGCCGAGGGGGTCAAGGGGGAAATCATTTCCCCCTTGTGGGGGTGCAGGGGGCGACGCCCCCTGCTCTTTCCGGCGGCCATACTACCCCCGGCCGAAGAGGGTGGTCAAACCCCGGAGTTTTGCCTTGAGGTCGTCGGTGAGGGCTTCGGGGGGCAGGCGCCAGGCCCAGTTGCCGTCGGCGACGGCCGGGGTGTTCATGCGCGCGCCGGAGTCGAGGGCGAGCAGGTCCTGCATGGGGAAGATGGCCAGGCGGGCGACCGAGGCCATGGCCAGGCGGATGAGCGCCCAGGAGACGTGGCTCTCGTCGACCTCGTAGCCGAGGTAGGCGAAGAGGCGCTTGCGGTCGTCGCTGGTCGTCTCCTCCTTGAACCAGCCGCGGGTGGTGTTGTTGTCGTGGGTGCCGGTATAGGCCAGGCAGTTCCGGACGTGGTTGTGCAGGGCGTCGTGGTTCTCGCCGATGCCCGGGCCGAAGGAGAACTGCAGGATGCGCATGCCGGGGAAGCCGAAGGCGTCGCGCAACTCGCGCACGTCGGGGGTGATGACGCCGAGATCCTCGGCGATGATCGGCAGGGAGGGAAACGCGGCGGCCACGGCGTCGAAGAACTCCAGGCCCGGGGCGTCGACCCAACTGCCGCCCACCGCGGTCTTCTCGCCGGCGGGAATCTCCCAGTAGCCGGCGAAGCCGCGGAAGTGGTCGATGCGGACCATGTCGTAGAGGCTGAAGTTGTGGCCGATGCGCCTGAGCCACCAGTCGAACTTCTCGCGCTTAATGACGTCCCAGTTGAATACGGGGTTGCCCCAGAGCTGGCCCGTGGCGCTGAAGTAGTCGGGCGGCACGCCGGCCACGAAGGCCGGCTGCTTGGCGCCGTCGAGCTTGAAGAGGTGGGGGTTGGCCCAGACGTCGGCCGAATCGTAGGTGACGTAGATGGGCGCGTCGCCGATCAGGTGCACGCGGTGCTCGCCCGCGTAGCGCTTGAGCGCGGACCACTGGCGGAAGAAGAGGTGCTGGACGAACTTGTGGGCCAGGACCTCGCCGCTCAGCCGGCCGGCGATGTCGGCCAGGGCGGCCGGCTCACGGTTTTTGAGCTCGGCGGGCCAGTCGCTCCAGACGCGGCCGCCGAAGGAGGCCTTGATGGCCGCGAACAGGGCGTAGTCGTCCAGCCAATGGGCGTTTTCCCGGCAGAAGCGGACGAAGTCCGGGTCGTCCGCCAGGTGCTCGCGGCGGCGTTCGAAGGCCCGGGCGAGGACCTGGTTCTTGAAGCGCTCCACGGACTCGTAGTCCACGCGGAAGGGCGAGAAGGTCAGGTGCTGGCTGATGTCGGCCGGGCCGAGGAAGCCCTCGGACACGAGCGCGGCCGGGCTTAGGAGCAGCGGGTTGCCGGCGAAGGCCGAGAAGCTCGAGTAGGGCGAGCTGCCGATGGCCGGCGAGGTCGGGCCGAGCGGCAGGATCTGCCAGACGCTCTGGCGGGTTTCGGCCAGGAAGTCCACGAAGCGGCAGGCGCCGGGACCGAGGTCGCCGATGCCGAATTCGCTCGGGAGGCTGGTGACGTGCATGAGGATGCCGCTGCCGCGTCTGCGCATGAAAACCTCTTTTTCATCCGGGGCCGGGCCTCGGGGGAATCGGGGGGAGGATACGGATTTTTTCCGCCAAGACAAGGCGGCGGGGCCATGGCTAGGCCGGAGCCACCCCCATCAGGCCGGCCAGGGCCTGCCGGGCCAGGAAGACGGCCTGGGGCTCGGCCTGCAGGCGGCCCGGCTCGGACAGGACCGCGGCCAGCTCGGTGTAGGTCTTCTCGATGAGGAAGCAGTCGATCATGAGCGTGAGATCCTGGCGCTCCTCGGGAACGACCTGGGTGGCGCCCAGGCGATCGAGGTAGGCCCGGAGGAAGGCGCCGAAGACGAAGAACGGCCAGACGTCGGCCCAGGCTGTCAGGCGCGCGCGGTCCTCGGCCCGGACCTCGCCCGAGTCGGCCAGGACGCGGTGGGCCAGGAGGTGGATGGAGCGCTGCATGTCGGCCACGTCGCGGAGCGGCGAGCGCTTGAGGCTGCGCTGGGAGAGCGGCAGATTGGGTTTGCCCTCGAAGTCGATGACGAAGAAGTCCTTGCCCGTGGACAACAGGTGGTCGAGGTGCAGGTCCCCGTGGATGCGCGTCTTTAAGCACTGGAACTTGTGGCGGTAGAAGCCCTTCAGGCGGGCGAGGACGTCCTTGCGGGCCTCGACGATCTCCTCGGCCAGCGCCCGATCGGCCTCGGACAGGAGGTTCAGGCGGTCGAGGAGCAGGGCCGTGGCCTTTTTCACCGTGCTCTGCATGGATTGGTAGACCGAGCGCTGGTAGAGCATGGAGAAGGGCTCGGGGGAGAAGGCCTTGTCCGTGGTCGTCCGGGCCAGGGACAAATGCAACTCGGCCACGCGCCGGCCCATGAGGCCGAAGAGCTCCAGGTCCGATTCCGGCAGCAGCTCGCGCATCACTCCGGGCAGGCCCATGAAGGCGGCCTCGGCCGGCGAGGCGGGAAGCTGCGGCGGATGGGCCAGCTCGTCCTTCAGGGACAGGCAGCGGGTGAGGACCCGGGCGAAGGCGTCGGCGGCGATCTTGCCTGCGTCGTTCTCGGCCCGCAGGTACTCCTTCAGCACGGCCACCACCACCGGCTCGGCGCCGGTGCGCTGGTACTGGACGGCGCCGACTACGGCCGGGGTGTGATCGAAGCCGGCCTGCTCGGTCAGGTAGCGCACGATCTCCAGGTCCGGGTTCGGGCCGCCTTCGGACCGGCGGAAGAGCTTCAGGAAGTAGCGCTCGCCGAAGACCACCAGGGTGTTCACGCGCTGCGAGGTGCTCGTGGCCGCCTTGAGCTCCAGGGCCTCGTCCCTGGGGGCCAGGCCGGGTCTCGTCGCGTTGACCATGATCTCGCCGCTGCGGCCCTTGATGCGGGCCTTGCGCGAGGCGAGCGCAAGCAGGCGCGCGCAGGGCTCGCCGGCGTGCAGGCCCTCGAAAACCACGGCCGGGACCTGGTCCGGTCCGTGGGCGTAGGCACAGATGGCGATCTGGGGCTGGTTCCTGAGGACAAGGCCGGCGGCCTCGCCCAGGGCGAAGGACAAAAGCTGGTTGAAGACCAGGGGCGGGCCGTCCAGATAGCGCACGAGGCAGATGACCAGCCAGGAGGGAAGCTGCGGCGTGCCCACGGGCACGGCGTCGAGGATGTGCATGCTGGCGAATCCACGGCCAGGCGGGGTCAGCAGGCCGCGGCGGGCGAGGTAGGTCGGCAGGCTGCGCGCCTCGAGCTCGGACTTGGCCTCCACGTCCAGGAAGCCGCCGTTGCCGAGATCGTGGCAGGTGGGCGGCCCGCCCGCCTCGGCCGTCACCTGGACGGTCTCGGGCACCAGGGAGAAGAGGTAGTAGCCGTAGGAATTCAAGGTGAAGGAGTAGGGCTCCCGGCCGATGGCCGGAAAGCGGTTGCGGCTGAAGACCTCCTCGGGTACCCGGCCGGCCAGGCCCGAGAGGTCGAGGGCGGCGGCCTGGGGGTGCCGGGAGAGGTTGACCACCACCAGCAGGATCTCGTCCTGGAAACGGCGCACGAAGGACAGGACGCGGGTGTTCCTGGACAGGATGAAGTCCATGCTGCCGTGGCCGAAGGCCAGGAAGCGCTTTCTGAGCGCGATGATGTTCTTCATCCACCACAGGAGCGAGGACTGGTTGCGCTCCTGGTTCTCCACGTTCAGCGCCTCGTAGTGGTACTCCGGATCGATGATCACCGGCAGGTAGAGCCGCTGGGGGTTGGCCCGGGAGAAGCCGGCGTTCAAGTCCGCGCTCCACTGCATGGGCGTGCGCACGCCGTTGCGGTCGCCCAGGTAGTAGTTGTCGCCCATGCCGATCTCGTCGCCGTAATAGAGCACCGCCGAGCCGGGCATGGTGAAGAGGATGACGTTCATCAGCTCGATCTTGCGCCGGTCGTTCTCCAGGAGCGGCGCCAGGCGCCGGCGGATGCCCAGGTTGATGCGGGCGCGGGGGTCGCGGGCGTACATGCGGTACATGTAGTCGCGCTCCTCGTCGGTGACCATCTCGAGCGTCAACTCGTCGTGGTTGCGCAGGAAAAGCGCCCACTGGCAGGAGTCGGGAATGGCCGGGGTCTGCTCCAGGATGTCGATGATCGGGAAGCGGTCCTCCATCTGCAGGGCCATGAACATGCGCGGCATGAGCGGGAAATGGAAGGCCATGTGGCAGGCGTCGCCGCGGCCGAAGTAGGCCACGGCGTCCTCGGGCCACTGGTTGGCCTCGGCGAGCAGCATGCGGTTGGCGTAGCGTTCGTCGATGTGGGCCCGGATGTGGCGGATGAACTCGTAGGTTTCGGGCAGGTTCTCGCAGTTGGTGCCCTCGCGCTCGAAGAGGTAGGGCACGGCGTCCAGCCGCAGGCCGTCCACGCCCATGGACAGCCAGTGGTCGAGGATGCGCAGGACATCCTTGCGCACCTGGGGGTTGTCGAAATTCAGGTCGGGCTGGTGGGAGTAGAAGCGGTGCCAGAAGTAGGCCCGGGCCAGCGGATCCCAGGACCAGTTGGAGGTCTCGAAATCCTTGAAGATGATCCGGGCATCAGGGTACTTGTCCGGGTTGTCGTTCCAGACATAGTAGTCGCGCCAGTGCGAGCCGGGCTTGGCGTGCCTTGCGCGCTGGAACCACTCGTGCTGGTCGGAGGTGTGGTTGAGGACAAGCTCGGTGATGACCCGGATGCCGCGGGCATGGGCCTCGTGCAGGAAGGCCTTGAAGTCGCGCAGGTTGCCGTAGTCGGGGTTCACGGCCAGGGGATCGGCGATGTCGTAGCCGTCGTCTTTCAGCGGCGAAGGGTAGAAGGGCAGGAGCCAGATGGCGGTGACGCCGAGGTCCGAGAGGTAGTCGAGCTTCTTGGTCAGGCCCCGGAAGTCGCCGATGCCGTCGCCGTCGGAGTCGAAGAAGCTCCTGACGTGGACCTCATAGATGATGGCGTCCTTGTACCACTGAGGGTTGTCGCTGAGTCGGCTGGTGTGGTCGTTCATGGGCTGGCTTTTTTCGCGGTTGTCCCGCACCCGGTTGTGCTGGACATGGCTATCCAGCGACCGTAGACAAAAATCGCCCGAAATTCAACGTATGATGGCCATTGAGCCGGTTCGCCGGAGGGCTTTACTTTCTGGCCGGTTCGGGTACAAGCTGCCGCCATGAGCTTCACGCTATGGTTCACCGGCCTATCCGGTGCAGGCAAGACGACCCTGTCCCGCAAGGTTTTCTTCGAGCTGCGCGAACGAGGCCTCAAGGGCGAGCACCTGGACGGCGACATCATCCGGGCCAACTTCAGCCAGGAGCTGGGCTTCTCCCAGCGCGACCGGGACATCAACGTCCGGCGCATCGGCTTCGTCTCGCACCTGCTGAACAAGCACGGGGTGATCAGCGTGGT
Source organism: Desulfovibrio sp. UBA6079 (assembly GCA_002428705.1). GTDB lineage: Bacteria > Desulfobacterota > Desulfovibrionia > Desulfovibrionales > Desulfovibrionaceae > UBA6079. Next base: position 160,212 of record DIXN01000061.1, on the reverse strand, counting down.
CGCGGTCATCGCGCCCTACGCCGCGGCCCGGCGGCAGAACCGGCAGCTGATCGAGAACTACGTCGAGGTTTTCGTCCACTGCCCGCTGTCCGTGGCCGAGTCGCGCGACGTCAAGGGCCTCTACGCCAAGGCCCGGGCCGGGGTCATCCCCAACTTCACCGGCGTCTCCGACCCCTACGAGGAGCCCGTGGAGCCCGACCTCGAGGTGCGCACCGATCTGAACTCCGTGGACGAGTGCTACGCCCAGATCATCGACCACCTGGAGAGCCGCGGCCTCGTTCCCCGCAAGCCCGACTGCCGGCCCTGCCTGACCGTGGCCGAGGAGGAGCGGGCCTGGCGCGAGCACCTGGCCAGCCTGGGCTACGCTATCCTCAAGTAGGCGCCGACCGCGCGTGTTGCCTTTGCGCCGGTACCGGGCTAAACTGGCCGGCGAGGGGAGTTCGCGATCCTACACATGGATCGTGTGCGCGGGGAATTGCATCCATGAACAGGCGTGACCCCTTTCAGGACGCCGCCGGCGTCTTCTCCACCACCGAAATGAACGAGACCGGCGGACGCTCCGCGACCCGCAAGGTCTTCTGGCTGGCCTGGGAAGAGCCCGAGCGGCGCATGGAGGTCCAGACCCTGGACGAATCCCTCGCGCCCGTCGGCCCGACCCGCAGCGTGGACCTCGATACCTTCCTGCAGATTTTCGAGCCCGAGCCCGAGGTCTTTGTCCAGGCCCTGCTCGCCTCCTTGGGCCGCGACGCCGGCCGGGCCGGCGACCGCCTGCGAAGACCCGCCGCCGTCGAAACCCCCGACGAGCTGGCCGGACAGGCCGCGGCCCGGCTCGAGATCGGCATCCGGGCGAGTTTCCGCCAGGCCATGGAGCTCCACGCCCGGGGCGAGCTCGGCAAGGCGAGCGACATCCTGAACCGCCTGCTCAGGATCGAAGCGCCCTTCGAGGCCGCGCACAAGCACCTGTTCAACGACTGCGGCATCGCCCTGCGCAAGAGCAGAGAACTCGACCAGGCGCTCAAGTTCTACCGCCGGGCGGCCAAGCTCTGCGCCGACGACGAGCATCTCTTCCACAACATCGCCCGGGCCTACTTCGAGAAAGGCGACATCGAGAACGCCTTCCGCAACCTGCGCCGTTGCCTGGAACTGAACCCGGCCCTGCCCGAAGCCAAGAAGTTCTGGCGCTACCTGCAGAAACGCCCCAAGCCGGGCTCCCCGGCGGCCGGAGAATGACCGGCCGGCTTGCCAAAACCGCCGTCATTTTCATATGATGCCTTGATGGGGGCATCTCCCGCCGTTCTTCCGGCGCCATGAGGCCGCCCCCTCTCCCAGCATCCCCTTGGAGCGAGAGCATGAGCGTTCTGGCCGGCATCGACGGCGGTTCCGTCAGCATCAAGATCGCCCTCCTGGACGAGGCGGGCGCGGTCCTTCACGCCGCCTACCGCCGCCACGGCGGCCGGCCGCTGCGCGTGGCCGCGCAGCTCCTGGCCGAGGCCCTCGCCGCCCGGCCGGGCGCGCGCCTGGTGACCACCGGCTCCACCGGCCAGCTCCTGGCCAAGGCCCTGGGCGCGCCCCACCTGAACGAAATTTCCTGCCTGGCCGCGGCCACCGCCCGCCTGCACCCCGAGGTCGCGACCATCTTCGAGATGGGCGGCGAAGACGCCAAGCTCATCTGCCTGGAGGGCGGGACCATCCGCGACTTCGCCCTGAACTCGGTCTGCGCCGCGGGCACGGGCTCGTTCCTCGACCAGCAGGCCGAGCGCATGCGCCTGTCCATCGAGGAGTTCGCCCGCCTGGCGCTCGCCTGCGAGCATCCGCCCCAGGTCGCCGGGCGCTGCTCGGTCTTCGCCAAGTCGGACATGATCCACCTGCAGCAGATCGCCACCCCGGTGGCCGACATCATCGCGGGCTTGAGCTTCGCCGTGGCCCGCAACTTCAAGGGGGCCATCGTCCGCGGCCGGCCGACGCCCTCGCCGGTGGCCTTCATGGGCGGCGTGGCCCTGAACGCCGCCGTGGTCCGGGCCTTCGGCGAGGTCTTCGGGCTCTCCGAGCTCCTCCTACCCGAGCGGCCCTGCCACATGGGCGCCATCGGCGCCGTGCTCCTGGCCCGCCAAAAAGACCTCGGCCTGCAGCTGGACCTCGACGCGCCGGCCAGGCTGGAAGCCGCGGCCGCGGACCAGGGCCGGCCGAACGGCGGCCGGGCACCGCTCGTCAGCCCCGGCGACGGCTTTGCCCAACGCCACCTGCGCCCCGGCGGCGCGGAGCCGGAGCGTAGCGAGGCCAGCGAGCTGTACATGGGCATCGACGTCGGCTCCATCTCCACCAACCTGGCGGTCATCGACCCGGACGGCCGGCTGCTGGCCCGGCGCTACCTGCGCACCGCATCAAGGCCCATCGAGGCCGTGCGCCAGGGTCTGGCCGAGATCGGCGCGGAGCTGGCAGAAACCCACCCCGGGGCGGAAATCCTGGGGGTCGGCACCACCGGCTCGGGCCGCTACATGATCGCCGACTTCACCGGCGCCGACGTGGTCAAGAACGAGATCACCGCCCAGGCCCGGGCCGCGGTGCACATCGACCCGAGCGTGGACACCATCTTCGAGATCGGCGGCCAGGACTCGAAGTTCATCGCCCTGAAAGACGGGGTGATCGTGGACTTCGAGATGAACAAGGCCTGCGCCGCGGGCACCGGCTCCTTCCTCGAGGAGCAGGCCGAGAAATTGTCCGTGGCCATCAAGGACGAGTTCGCCAGCCGGGCGCTGTCCGCCCGCCAGCCCTGCCGGCTGGGCGAGCGCTGCACCGTGTTCATGGAGAACTCGCTCATGGCCAGCCTCGAGCGCGGCGCGGACAAGGACGACCTGCTGGCGGGTCTGGCCTACTCCATTGTCGAGAACTACCTCGGCCGGGTGGTCGGGGCCAAGCACGTCGGCAGCCGCATCTTCTTCCAGGGAGGCACGGCCTTCAACCACGCCGTGACCGCGGCCTTCGAGAAGCATCTCGGCCGGACGATCACCGTGCCGCCCGACCACGACGTGACCGGGGCCATCGGCATGGCCCTCATCGCCCGCGACTGGCAGGCCGCGGCCCGGCGGCCGAGCACGTTTCGCGGCTTTGACCTGGCCCGGGTCGGCTACCGCCAGAGCTCGTTTGCCTGCCAGGGCTGCGAGAACGCCTGCGAGATCAACAAGGTGGTCATCGACGGCGTGGACAAGCCGCTCCTCTACGGCGGCCGCTGCGAGAAGTACGACGTGGCCCGCCGCAAGGACCACGGCCTGCCCGACCTTTTCGCCTACCGCGAGGAGGAGCTGACCCGGGCGCAGCGCACGGCCAGGGAGCGCCACGCCGCGGGCCGGCCGGCGCCGCGCGGGGCGGTCGGCCTGCCCATGGCCTTCTTCATGCACGACTTCCTGCCCTACTTCGCCACGCTCCTCTGGGAGCTCGGCTTCGAGGTCGTGACCTCGCCGCGCACCAGCCGATCCGTGGCCCGCCTGGGCGCGGAGATGAGCCCGGCCGACACCTGCTTTCCGGTGAAGGCGTCTCTCGGCCACGTGAAAAGCCTGCTCAACCAGGGCCTCACGCGGCTCTTCGTGCCGAGCGTCATCAACCTGGCCGGGCCCGAGGACCGTTTACCCTCCTCGCTGGCCTGCCCGCTGACCCAGAGCTTCCCCTACCAGGTGCGCGCGGTGGCCCCCGAGGCCACGCTCATCGCCCCGAGCGTGGATCTGGTCCATGGCCAGGGCGCGCTGGCCGCCGAGCTGCGCGCAGCGCTCAAGCCCTTCGGCGTGGGCCGGGGCGAGCTCAAGCGCGCCATGCGCGCGGCCGCGGCGGCCCAGGAGGCCTTCACCGCGGCGATCCGGGCCAAGGGCCGGGAGGTTCTGGCCGGGCTCACCGGCCGGGCGGTGGTCGTCATCGGCCGGGCCTACAACGCCTTCGACGCCGGCCTGAACCTGGACCTGCCGGCCAAGCTGGCCAACCTGGGCGAGCTGGCCATCCCCATGGACTTCCTGGAAGTCGCCGACGTCTCGCGCGACTGGCCGGAGATGTACTGGCGCTCGGGCCAGCGCATCCTCGGCGCGGTCCGGGCGTTGCAATCCGATCCCCGGCTCCATCCGCTGCTCATCGGCAGCTTCTCCTGCGGCCCGGACTCCTTCATCCACCATTTCCTGGCTCGCGAGCTGGCTGGCCGGCCGGCGCTCCTGCTCGAGATCGACGAGCACAGCGCCGACGCCGGCTGCATCACCCGCTGCGAGGCCTTCCTCGACAGCCTGGACGGCCTGGCCGCCCGCGGCCAGAGCCCGGCCAGGGCCGAACCCTTGCGCCCCGCGCCCCGGCGCAGCCGCGAATTCGCCGCCGAGCGCACGGTCTACGTGCCGCGCATGAGCGACCACGCCTGCGCCCTGGCCGCGGCCTTCCGGGCCTGCGGGGTTGCGGCCGAGGTCTTGCCCGAAACCGACGCGGCGGCCGTGGAGCTGGCCCGGCGATTCGTCTCGGGCAAGGAATGCTACCCCTGCGCCGTGACCACCGGCGACATGCTGCACAAGGCCATGGCCCCGGACTTCGACCCCGGGCGCGCGGCCTTCTTCATGCCCTCGGGCACCGGCCCCTGCCGCTTCGGCCAGTACAACGTGCTCCAGCGCCAGATCCTGGATCGCGCCGGCTTCCCCGAAGTGCCGATCTTCTCGCCGGTCCAGAACGAACGGCTCTACCAGCAGCTGGGCATCGTCGGCAGTGACTTCTCCCGCCTGGCCTGGGACGGCGTGGTGGCCTTCGACCTGTTGACCAAGTGCCTGCACCGGACCCGGCCCGGGGAAACCGCACCGGGAACGAGCGACGCGCTTTACGCGCGCTGGCGCGACAGGCTCACCGCGGCCATCGCCGGCCGCGAGCCCGGCCTGCCCGGGCTCACCCGCGCCATGCGCGAGGAGTTCGCCGCGGTCTCCGTGAACGGCCAGGACAAGCCGCTGATCGGCATCGTCGGCGAGATCTTCGTGCGCTCCAACCGCTTCTCCAACGAGGATCTCGTGGCGCGCATCGAGGCCCTCGGCGGCCGGGCCTGGCTTGCGCCGGTGGACGAATGGGTCTTCTACGTGGGGGCCATGGGCCGGCGCCGGGCATTGAAACGCCATGACCTGCCGGCCGTGGTGCGTCTTCTCCTCACCCAGCGCATCCAGACTCGCCGGCTGCATGCCCTGGAACGGGGCGTCCACGGCTTCCTGCCGACCATTCCCGAGCCGGCCACGGCCGCTATCCTGCGCAAGGCCGCGCCCTACGTGCGCGACACCTTCGAGGGAGAGGCCGTACTGTCCGTGGGCAAGGCCGTGGACCTCTGCGAGCGCGGCGTCGCCGGCCTGGTCAACGCCATGCCCTTCGGCTGCATGCCCGGGACCGTAGCCGCGGCCTTGCTGCGGACCATCGCCAAGCGCTTCGACGTGCCGCTCATCACCCTGCCCTTTGACGGCACGGCCTCGCCGACCCTGCGCCTGACCCTCGAAACCTTCATGGAGCAGGCCCGGGCCCGCCGCCGGGCCTGAGCCCAGCCCTCATCACTCATCTTTTGGAGACGATTCGCATGACCGACCAGAGCACCTTGGCCCAGGCCGTGAACGACCTGCTGCTTCTTGCCCCGCACGTCGAACTGGCCGGGCACACCCCCGGCCGCATCACCTTCCGGCTCAAGCTCTCGGCCCTGTCCGTGGCCCAGTCCCTGGACTCCGCCCGCCTGGCCAAGGAACTGCCGGGCATCCTCAAGACCGACCTGAAGCTCTTCTCGCGCACCGTGGTCATCGACTACGACCCGGCCCGTCTGCCGCCTGCGGTCTGGGAGGAGCTGGGGGCGCTCGGCGCCGACCCCGCCCGCCTCGAAACCGCCCGCGCGCGGCTGACCGGGATCCTCGAAGGCCGCACGGCCTAGCTAGGCCGGCTCCCGCTCCCAGCCGGCGAGCGCCTGGCGCGCGTACTTGGGCAGGGCGACGATCTCGCCGCCGGCCCGGGTGGCCCAGTTCTCTCCGACCAGGTGCCGGATGCGGCAGGAAAAAGAGAGGATGGCGTTGGTCTCCGGGCAGGGGAACATGATCTCGGTCAGACAGAGCTGGTCGATCACGTCCTCGAGGGTCCCGTGGCGCAGCTCCAGGCGCAGGCCCAGACCCTTTTCGGAGACGTCGACGATGGTCCCGAACCGGAAACCGTCAAGCCGCGGATTGTAGGTCTGGCGGCCGACGAAGGCCGGAATGGACACGCGCCGGCGGGGGCTTGCGCGGCGTTCCCGGGCCGAGGCGCCGTGGTGACGCAGGGCGGACATGATGCACTCCAAAGGCTAAAGGCTCCGGGCGCGAATCATGCGGGAACAGACGGAGCGGCGAGGAAACGGGAGATGCCCCTTATGCCGCCGGGCAGCCCGGCATGGTCCGGCGGACGAGAGGGCGGATGAGCGATTCTCTTCCGGCTATCACCATTTTGGCAAATGTGCACGAAAAATAACCGCGCGCAGCAACGCCTTGCCTTGACCGGCCGCGTAGTTATTTTTGTGATCAAACAATTCTATCGCCAAGGAACCTGTCATGCCCCGCGCCGCCGCCCTGCCCGCTCTCTGGCTGAGCCTGATCAGCCTGCTCGGCCTGCTCGCCTGCGAACGCCAGGAGATCTGGACGGTGACCTGCGCCGGACCCGAGGAGCCGCTCATGACCGCCACCCTGCCTTCCGCCGCCCCTTTGAGCATACCGGCCATCGACCTGAACCCGCCGGCCGGGACCGAGACCGCGACCTTCGCCCTGGGCTGATTCTGGGGTCCTGACGCCCGGTTCGGGGTCATCGACGGAGTCATCCGCACCCGCGTGGGCTACGCCGGCGGGCGCAGCGCACATCCCACCTATCACGACCTGGACGGCCACAGCGAGACGATCGAGATCGTCTTCGACCCGGCCAGGGTCAGCTACGGCGAGCTCCTGGCCATCTTCTGGAGCGAGCATGCGCCCACCGAGCGCACCTGGTCGCGCCAGTACGCGAACATCATTTTCACCCACGGCGAGGAGCAGCGCCGGCTGGCCGAGCAGAGCCGCACGGCCGTGGCCGAGCGCCTGGGCCTGCCCGTGGCCACCGGGATCGTGGAGGCCGGCATCTTCTGGCCGGCCGAGGACTACCACCAGAAGCATTCCCTGCGGGCCACGCCCGACCTGGCCCGCATCTACCAGGCCATCTATCCCGGCCCGGCCGCTTTCCGCGACTCCACGGCAACGGCCCGAATCAACGGCTACCTCGGCGGATACGGCTCGGCCGAGGCGCTGGCCCGGGAGCTGCCCGCTCTCGGCCTGCCGCCCGCGGCCGGCGAGGCGCTGCTCCGGCTTGTCCGGCGCCGGTCCTGAAAACGAAAGCCGCCGCCCCGGACCGATCTCGGTCCGGGGCGGCGGCCCCCTCAATTCGTTACGCTCGCCGGGCCTAGCCGCCGACCAGGCATTTCACGATCTGGTCCTCCTTGCCGCCGGTGACCCAGTTCCACTTCTGCAGGAAAAGCTTGTCCGAATCGTAAAGTTTGCCGGACTTGCGGCGCTCCAGGAACTTGTCGAACTGACCCGGACCGCCGTTGTACATGGCGTAGATCGCCCCGGCCAGGTCGTCGTCCGAGACCTTGGCCCCGTCCTTCATGTCCTTCAGGTTGCGCAGGGCGTAGCGGGTGATGTAGACCTCCAGCACCTCGCAGCCGGCCTTGGCGTTGTAGCCGATGTCCCAGCGTAAGGACGGGGAGTCGTAGAGCCCGCGCCAGACCCGCTCGTTGATCTGCATCAGCCCGACCGAGGTGCCGTTGTAGGAGCGCAGGTAGGACAGCGTGCCGTCGTCGCCCTTGAACTGCCGGTAGCAGCTCTCCTGCCAGGCCGTGGCCTGGGCCAAGTTCTTGTAGAGCGGCCCCCGCGCATCGGGAATCTTGCTCTTCATCAGGGTGAAGCCGGCGTTGTCGGCCACCAGGCCGCGCACGCGCTTCAGGTAGGTGTCCATGGCATCGCGGGTGAACAGCCACTTGTCCTTGATCTCCGGGAGCTTGTCCGCGGGCGGGTCCTCGGGCGGCTTGGCCTTGGCGGCGTAAACCGGCGGGCAGAGGAAGTCGGTCAGGGCGGACAGCCAGCGGCGCGGGCCGTAGCGGGCCATAAGCCTGCCCACCGGGTCGGAGGCGCGGCTGAAGTTGAAGTACGAACCTTCGCTCAGCGCCTCGCCCAGGCCGAGCACCTTACGCAGACTCGGATCCACGGTCTGGTCGTAGGCCAGGGTCGGCGCCTCGCCGTCGGCGATGAGCTTGGCCAGGCGCACCAGGCCGTCGCGGCTGATCTCGATGCCCAGGGCCGGGCCGACCCGGTCGAGCGCGATGAGCGCGTCCGAGGCGGTGAAGAAAGCCAGGTAGCCCATGAGCGTGGCCGAGGGCTCGTCGCCCAGGTTGTTGCGGAAGACAGGCGAGAGCTGCTGCCAGGCCCAGATGAACTGGTCCCGGACGAAATCCTTGCCGGTGTAGGACTGGGCCAGGGCCTCGAGGAAGCGGTAACGGGTCTCCAGGAGCACGTCGAGCAGGGTCTGGCGATCGTTTGCCTCCAGCGCCTCCTTGACCAGCGCGGTCAGCATGGTGATGAGGAAGGCGTCCCAGGACTCCCAGCCGGCGACGAACCTGTCCAGCTCATCCTCGGTCAACTCCTCGGGCGTCGGCGCCTCGGCCTCGGGCGGCGCGGACTCGGTGTCGGCCACGGCCGTGATGTCCAGGTGCAGGCCCTCGGCGTCGACGAAGACCCGGCCCGGCTGCATGCTGTTCACCAGCGTCTGGGCCGAGGCCTCGCGCTCGGGCGGGAACAGGGGCAGGAGGAAGGCCTTCAGGTCGGCCACGGGCGGGGCCAGGTTCATGGTGATGTTGCCCAGGTAGTCGTAGACGTGGCCCTTGACGAATTCCCAGACGATGCCGCCGAGGGTGGTCGGCTGGCGGTCCTTGGTCAGGACCTGGGATTCGTAGGTGTCGAAGGAGAGCACCCAGCGCGCCGGGTCCACGCGCGGCTGCTGGTAGAGCACCACATAGCCCTCCCAGTCGGTCTCAAGACGGCAGCTGCCGCCGATATAGGCCCCGGCGTGGACGAAGACCTTGGTCTCGAAACGAAGCTTGCCCCGGTCGAAGCTGTACTGCGGCGCGGCCAGGGTGACCTTGCGGCAGCCGTCGTACTCGTCGACGATGACCGCGGTGCGCCAGCCGACGTTGAAGGAGTTGGTGGCGACCATGGAGGTCAGAAGCTGGTAGTCGATGGTCAGCGGCAGGACCACGGGCTCGGCCGCGGCCGGGCGCGGCCAGGTGCAGGCGGCCAGGAGTATGAAAAGAGCGGCCAGTCGCTTGGCGTGATGCGCGAACATCGTGTCTTCCTTGGTTATCGGAAAATCGCCGCCGGGCTCCCGGGGTGAGGAAAAAAGGGGAAATCGGGCGGCCGGCTCCGCTGGTACTGCATTTTCGCCCCGACTTCAACGCCTCCGGTTTGCCCTTGCCCCCGCCTTCTGCTAGAGGCCACGGATACATCGGCAACTGGAGGTTCTTTCATGGTCAATCTCCGCGGCGACCCCCTGGCCCGGGCCCTGACCCAGGGCGACAACCTGGACGGCGACGCGCTCGTCGTCGACGGCCTGGTTCTGGACCTGGACATGGACGACAAGCTCGACTTCTTCCTGGTCTTCACCTGCCCGGCCTGCGGGCAGATCGCCAAACCGGTCTGCACGAACATGGCCGAGGGCGACAGCTTCGCCTGCGAGCACTGCGCAGCCGTCGGCCTGACCTTGAACGGCGAAGGCTACACGCGGGTCAAGTCCGCCGTGGACGAGCTCCGGCGCGCCGCACGGCTGGTATAGACGAAGCGGAAAAAATCATTGCCGTCCTGCGGGGTCCGGGCTACTCTCCCCCCTGCAACCTGCCTCTCTGCTTCAAGCGGCGCGGGCCACCCCCTCCGGCCCCGCCGCTCTTTTTTTCTCCCCGGCCCGTCGTTGCCCGCCCGCCGCGGGCCTGCTAGAACGCCGGCATGGACACCGCCGACTTCGAACGTCTCGTGAACGAGGAGCTGCCCGGCCTGCTGGCCTTGTACCACGACCTGCACTCCCACCCGGAGCTCTCGGGCCAGGAGGCGCGGACCGCGGCCCGCATGGCCGAGGCCCTGGCCGGGGCGGGCCTGAAGGTGAGCACCGGCGTCGGCGGCCACGGCCTGGTCGGCGTGCTCGAGAACGGCCCGGGACCGGTGGTGGCCCTGCGCGCCGACATGGACGCCCTGCCCATCGCCGAGGCCACGGGGCTGCCCTTTGCGAGCAAAGTACCGGGGGTCATGCACGCCTGCGGCCACGACCTGCACTGCGCCTGCCTGGCCGGCGCGGCCTCGCTTCTGGCCCGGCGGCGCGCGGACTGGTCGGGCACGCTGCTCACCTACGGCCAGGGCGCGGAGGAGATCATCAGCGGGGCCAAGGCCATGCTCGACGATGGGCTTTATACCCGCTTCCCCCGGCCCGGGGCGGTCTTCGCCCTGCACCTCGAGCCCTCCCTGCCGGCCGGCACCATGGGCTTCACTCCGGGCAAGGCCATGGCCGGGGTGACCGATCTGGACGTCAGCGTGCGCGGCATCGGCGGCCACGGCGCCTCCCCGCACCTGGCCAAGGACCCGGTGGTCCTGGCCGCCCAGATCATCCTGGCCCTGCAGACCGCGGTCAGCCGGGGCGTCGATCCGCTCTCCCCGGCGGTCCTGACCGTGGGCGCGGTGAACGGCGGCAGCAAGCAGAACATCATCCCCGCCGAGGTCAACCTCAAGCTGACCTTGCGCTACTACGACGAGCCGACCCGCGCCGCCCTTATCGAGGCCGTCTCGCGCACCTGCCGGGGGCTTGGCCTGGCCGCCGGCCTGCCCGAGGAGCTTCTGCCCGCGGTCGAAACCGTGCATACGCCCTGCCCCTGGGTGGAGAACGACGCGGAACTCACGCGCGCCACGGTCGCCGCTCTGCGCCAGACCTTCGGGGAAAAAGCGGTGATCGAGCTGCCGCCCCAGACCAGCAGCGAGGATTTCGCCTGGTACGGAGCCGGCGATCCGCGCGTGCCGACCTTCTTCTTCTGGCTCGGCGGCGCCGATCCGGCCCGTGGCGCCGAGGATGGTCCCCATCCGGCCAGCCGCCGGCTGCACACGCCCCAGCTCCGCCCGGCCGCCGAGCCGGCCATCGCCGCCGGGGTCAAGGCCCTGGCCGGCTCCGCCCTCGCTATCTTCGGCCGCTAGCGCCTGATCTGGCGCCGCCAGCGGTCGATCACACCTTCCACCGCGGCCCGGTTCTGCTCCTCGGCCTGCCAGGCCCTGGAGAACGGCGCCGAGGCACTGTGCGGCCGGTGCTCCGGCGCCAGGTCGGCGAAATGGATGCGCATGGGCAGGGTCACGCCCTCGCCCACGACCACCGCCTCCTGGGTACGCAGGGCCGGCAGAGCCCCGAGCAGCCCGGCGGCGGTGTCCGGCAGGGCATGGCGCACGAACTGCTGGTCGGCGTCATTGGACATGCGCAGGGCAAAGAGCGTGTTGCATTGGGAGAGGATGGTCTGGGAGACCTCGGACGGGCGCTGGGTGACCAGGCCCAGGGCCACGCCGTACTTGCGGCCCTCCTTGGCGATGCGGGCGATGGCCCGGCGGGTGGGAGCAAAACCCAGTGACGGGTCGCGCGGCGCATATCTGTGGGCCTCCTCGCAGACCACGAGCACCGGCACGCGCACCTCGGCCGGGCTCCAGACCGCGTACTCGAAGATGATCCGGCAGAGAAGCGAGACGACCACGTCCACGATCTCCGAGGGCACCCCGGACAGGCTGACGATGGTGATCGGCTTGCCGCCCACGGGGATGCGCAGGAGGCGCGAGAGGACCGAGGCCATGGAGTCGTGCACGACCATGCCCGAGAACATGAAGGCGTAGCGCCGGTCGCGCATGAGCTCCTCGATGCGCGCCAGGAGCCGCAGGTAGGGGCCGGCGCCGGTCGGCTTGCCGAGCTGGCCCATGGCCTGGGAGATGGCCTCGAGCACCGAGGTCAGCCGGTAGGGCACGGGCGTGTCCACGGTCAGACCGCCCTCCTCGGCACGCGTCCCGCCCTGGGTCGTGAACTGGCGCTTGCCCCGGATCACGGCCTCCTTGAGGATGGAGGCCTCGGCCTCGCGCTGCTCCGAGTCCTGGCTCAGGAGCACCTGGGAGAGCTCCTCGAAGTTGAGTAGCCAGTAGGGCAGCTCCAGGCTGTCCTGGGTCACCAGCTCGGCGGCCTCGCCGAAGGCCGTGGCGTACTCCTGGTGGGGGTCCAGCAGCACGACGTGGCCGCAGGGATGGGCGGCCAGGACCGCGCGCAGGATGACCGCCACGGCGCAGGATTTGCCCGTGCCCGAGGTGCCGAGGATGGCGAAATGCTTGCCGATGAGCTCGTCGGTGATGACGTAGGCCGGCAGGCTCGGGTCCTGGTGCAGGTTGCCGACCGCGACGCAACTCGCCTTGGGCTTGGCGTAGACCTGGGCCAGGTCCCGGGTGGTGGCGGAATGGATGGCCGCGCCCAGGGCCGGGTGGATCGAGACGCCGCGGGCAAATCCGCCGTCGCCCGAGGCCGTGAGGCTCTCGCCCAGGAGGTCGATCTGGACCAGGCGGCGGTCCTTGGGCGAAAGCGGCGAGGAGGGCTCGCTGATGGTCAGGCCGGAGACGATGCCGTAGGCGTGGCCCTGGCTGCTCTCGATCTTGACCAGGCTGCCGAACTGGGGCTGGGGCGACTCGGGCTCGTCGGCCAGGGGCTGGTCGAGCATGCCCTCCACCCGCGGGCCCGTGACCGCGATGACCGAGCCGAGACGTCGGGCCGTGACCGGGTCCTGCATATCCCCCCTCCTTTGACTTCGGTCATACCTCAGGCCGGGATGGATCGCCAGGGAAAGGTGAACGCCCGCCCGGCAAGCAAAAACGGGGATTGGCTTGTATTGCATTTGGACGTAAGAACGTCCGAAGGATTGGGCTGCAAACATCCTGACAACGGGGGGTAAGTCATGCGTCGTTTGCGAGTGCTGCTTCTGACGTTCGTTCTGGCCGGCCTGCCGCTGCTGCTTGCCGCCTGCAACGAATCGGATGATGGCGGCGGCCAACTTGTCCTCAGCGTGCCCTCGGACACGGAAACCATCTTCGGCGAGAAACGCGACTTCTACGTCATCGGCTATTTCAACGAGCCGCTGGCCCATCCCGGCGATGTCCGGGTGGAGCTCTACGCCGGCGACAAGGCCGAGGGCGCGCCCCTGCGCGTGGTTACCAGCAGCGTGGACCCGGACACGGGCCTGACCCCGGAGTCGGCCCTGCGCACGGACTACCCCGAGGGCCTGGACCGGGGCCTGAGCATGGTCCCGGACCTGGTCATGGAGCCGGGTGGCTTCGATTTCCCGGGCAACAAGTGCGTGGTGACCACGACCTATTATGCCGCGCTCGTCCTGGGCGGGGCCACCAAGGACTTCGACACCGACTACCTGGACGCCGCGGGCCAGCCGATGGCCGACCTGACCGCCGGCACCTATACGCTGAAAGTCAGCGGCCTGTCCGGCGCGCTCGAAGGAAAAACGGCCGTGAAACGGCTGACCTTCGGCCTGACCCACGCCATGCTCGGCCGCTTCAGCCCGACCGCGCACCGCGACCGGCTGGTGGCCTACGGCCGCGAGAAGGGGTACCGCCTCTACCTCGACCCCTTCCCGGGCATCCTGTACATCGGAAGCTCAGGCTACGAGATCAACAACCGCTGGCGGCCGAACAACGCCATCGAAGTGGTCAACACCCTGTCCGGCAACCTGGTGGACACGGTCAGTGCCGCGCAGAACGACATCCTGCTCTACAACGTGAGCCCGACCTCGGCCACCCAGATGACCGAGACCGGCACCCTGGTGTTCACGGACATGCTGGATGACCCGGCCACCAGCCTGCACTATTACGATATTGGCGAGCCGGGCCTGAGCTATGTCGAGGCCGGCTCCTCGGAGGTGGTGGTGCTCGAGGGAAGCATCACGGACCTGGCCTTCGGCGACCGTCTGGCCCTCTACCGGGCCGAAGTTCTGGAGGGCGACGGCGCGGACCGGGACAACCTCTACACCCCGGGGGACCCGACGCCCCGGCTGGTGGACACGGATGTGAGCGACGGCGTGGTCCTCGGCTCCGGCCAGGAGCTCGATCTGTTCGGACTCTGCGCGCCGATCCCCTCGGCCACGCAGCCCGGAGAGTACCACAACCAGTACGTGGTCACCAACCGCGTGGCCGCAATCCATTACATAGTCAGGGACGGAGACGGCGCGGCGGTCCTGGACACCACCCGGGAGGTGAACCTGGGCCGGATCTACGACGCCTCCCAGCCCGAGCGCGTCTCGCGCTCCATCTACGAGTTCAAGCACGACCTGGCCTTGCCGGCCGCCGGCAGCTACGTGGTGCACGCCAGCGGCCTGGACGTGGACGGCGCGCTCGTGGACGGGGCCGCCGAGAGCTTTCCGCTTACGGTCGGCCCGTAGGCGCAAAAAAGCCGGGCCGGCATTCACCGGCCCGGCGTCACTGCTGATTCGTTGCTGTACCCGCCCGGGCTACTGCTTGGCCCAGCCCCGGCCCGACGGGGCCTCGCTGCCGGCCAGGTCCACGTCGAGCACCTTGCGCGGCGGCACGCCCAGGCGGTTGTCCACGCCCGCGCGGCGCACGGTCACCCGGCCGATCTTCTCGAACAGCTGGCCCAGGGCCGAGCGGATCTCGTCCTGGGCGTGCTGGGTCAGGGCCAGGCCGGTCTGGCCGATGTCGTCGATGAAGATCTTGCGCGGTTCGCGGTCCTCGTAGCCGAGGTCGATGAAGGAGGTGAAATATTTTTCGAGCGGCGCGAGCGCGTTCTCGATCAGTTCCATGAGGTCTTCGTTGTACAGTTCCTGGTCCATGCTGGCCCTCCTGATTGGCGGCCCCAAAATACGCACGACGGCGAAAAAAGCAATGGCCGGCGCCCTGGCCTCACCGAATCAGGAATCCTTTGTCCCGGCCGCGGAAATGTGCTTATGATGCCCGCGACTCACCCTTCTCACCGTTAACCAACCGGAGGACGGCCATGTGGATCTGGGTCGCGCGCTGGATCAAGGGCGGCAAGATGTCCGAGGCGCAGATCAATCAGGCGGCGGCAAACATCCGCAAGCACTGGGAGGACGTGGCCCTGGACGTGGGCTTCGATCCGGCCCAGAACGTGACCACCGCCGAAGGCCCCAAGGAGGTCCGCGTGGGCGTGAGCGAGGAGCTGGACCTGGCCTTCCGCGAGGAGCCCGGCGAGTGGCGCTACTATTGAAGCCAGCCTAGAGGTAGCCGAGGGCCGGCCCGCTTCTTTGGGCGCGGCGGCGGAAGCAGACACTCACCTCCCCGCCGCGCTCGGTTATTTCCAGGTCGAAGCCCGGGTCGGTGCCGAGCACGCTGACCACCTGGGACAAAAGTCGCACTGGCAGCAGGAACTCCACGCTCGCGGCCGGCGTGGACGCGAGCAGGCGCTGCATCTCGGGGATGAGGCCGCATTTCACTTCGCGGCAGTCGACGACCAGTGGTTCGATGGGCTCGGGCACGATTGATCCTCTCTTCTCGGTGTTGACCTTACCTTTGCGGCCGGTTCACGGCAAGTCCGCCATTGACAAGGCGTCATCATTCTGTATTGCGGATGTGAGACAGGAGCGACGCCCCATGACCAGGAAAGTGAAATCGGTCCGTGTGCCGGAAGAGCTCGAAAGCATCGACCTCTCGGGCATCGTCCGCGAGTGCGAGCGTTATCTGCGCGACATCGAGTCCGCCACCCTGCTGAAAACCCAGGGCAACATCGAAGCCGCCGAAGCGCTTTTAAAGACCCGCCAGTTCGACCTCGGCCGCAAGATCGGGAAAAAAGTCCTGGAGGCCCGCATCCGCTTCGCCGACGCCCGGCGTTAAGCGGGTCGCTAGCCAGGCAGACGCACGGCCAGGCGCGGCCCGAGGTCGAGCCCGGCGGTCGTGACCGTGGCCGCGTAGGCCCAGGCCTCGACCCCGCTGGCCAGGGCCAGGGCCAGCAGCCGGGCATACTCCGGGTCGATCAGGTCGGCCGGGGCGAAGCAGCGCGCCCCGGGATGGGGCACGAGGAAGAAGAGCGCGGCCCGGGCGCCCTGCCCGGCCAGCCGCATCAGGGTCTGAAGGTGCTTGCGGCCGCGCTCCGTGGGCGCGTCGGGGAAAAGGGCCTCGCCGGCCTCGACCAGGGTCACGTTCTTGGCCTCGACAAACAGCGGGCCGTCGGCCGTCCGGATGCAGGCGTCCAGCCGCGACTCGCCGCAGGTCACTTCCGGCCGGAAATCGACCTCTCCCCGGACCTCGGCCAGGCGGCAGGCGGCAACTGCGGCGGCGAGGGTTCGATTGGGCAGGCTGGTGTTGACTCCGGCAAAGCCTCCGTCCACGGCCACGGCCTCCAGCGTCCAGGCCAGCTTGCGCTTGGGGTTCGCGGCTTTGGAGATGAGCGCCGGCAAGCCCGGCCGGACCAGGCCGAGCATGCTGCCGGAATTGTTGGTGTGCACCCAGTAGCGGGCCTGGCCCTCGGCCACCTCCACCAGGAAACGCTTCTCGCGGCGCAGGAGCAGAACCTCGCGCACGGGCGCCGGATAGGGCAGGAGCGGTGCGGTCATGCCGCAGTCCAGCCGAGCTCAGCCCGGAATTGCAATTTCGCCATGGGGGCAGTAGGGTTCACGGCGCCAGCGCTCATGTCCTGGCCAGAACACTCCATCGAGGAATCTCCATGAAGGTCACGGTATTCGGCGGCTCGGGCTTTCTCGGCTCGCACGTCTGCGACAAGCTGGTCCAGGCCGGCCACGAGGTCACCAGCTACGATCTGAAGTCCTCGCCCTGGCCCCAGCCCGGGGTGCGCTGCGTCACCGGCTCGATCCTGGACGAGGCGGCGGTGGCCGAGGCCGTGGCCGGGGCCGACGCGGTCTACAACTTCGCCGGCATCGCCGACATCGGCGAGGCCAACGGCCGGCCGGTGGACACCGCGCGGGTGAACATCCTGGGCAACACCATCATCCTCGAGGCCTGCCGCGAGGCGAACGCCAGACGCTACGTTTTCGCCTCCACGGTCTACGTCTACAGCAAGTCCGGCGGCTTCTACCGCTGCTCCAAGCAGGCCTGCGAGCTCTACATCGAGACCTTCCTCGAGAACTACGGCCTTGAATACACCATCCTGCGCTACGGCTCGCTCTACGGCCCGCGGGCCGACGAGAAAAACGCCATCTACCGCTTCGTGAAAGAGGCCCTGACCGAGGGGCGCATCAGCTACTACGGCAGCCCCGAGGCCCTGCGCGAGTACATCCACATCGAGGACGCGGCCCAGGCCAGCGTTGAGATACTGAAACCCGAGTACGCCAACCAGCACATCGTGCTCACCGGGCACCAGCCCATGCGCGTCGGCGACCTCTTGAAGATGATCAGCGAGATGCTGGGCAGACCCATCGAGCTCGTCTTCAACACCGAGGCCTCCAGCGCCCACTACGAGATCACGCCCTACTCCTTCAATCCGCGCATGGGCCGCAAGTACGCACCGCCCCTGCACATGGACCTGGGCCAGGGGGTGCTGCGGGTCATCGAGGAGCTCTACGGCCAGCTCCACCCGGACCTGGACGTCCGGGCCGGCATATTGGTGCGCAAGTAGCCCGGACTACAGGTTCTGCCAGCAGTGGGCCACGTGCCCGGGCTCGGGCTTGCGGCCGAGGGCGCTGACCGCCAGGGCCAGGAGCAGCGAGATCGGCAGGGCGGCAACGTTGGGATCGACCCACTGCAGGAGCCAGGCTCCGCTGCCCTGGGCCGCGCCCGAAACGATCGTCGGCTGGCCGAGGAGCAGCTGGCACAGGCCGAGTTCCACGGCCTCCTTCTCGTGGATGAAGAGCATCCAGAGCATGGACACGGCGAAACCGCCGAGCATGGAGGCCACGGCCCCGGCGCGGGTCATGCCCCGCCAGTAGAGCGCGAGCAGGTAGACCGGCAGGAAGGTGGCCGCGCACAGGCCGAAGAAGAAGGCCGTGGCCCTGGCGATGATCGACTCCGGCAGGATGAAGGCCCAGATGAGGGCCGCGGCGATGGTCGCCAGCACCCCGAGCTTGTTCAGGGCGATGGAATTCTCGCGGCCGAGCCCGAGGGTCTGCTCGCAGACGTCGCGCCCCAGGGACGAGCCGCCGACGTGGAACTGCGAACTCATGGTGGACATGGCCGCGGCCAGCATGGCCATGAGGAACAACGCCGCAAACCAGGGCGGCATGATCATCTCGATGTAGGCCGGGATGACCTTGTCGATATTGCCGCCGACCAGGTCCACCGCGATCTTGCCGAAGCGCTGGTGGAAGACTGCGTTGGACAGGGCGCCAACCACATAGGCCACGCCGGGCAGGAGCGGGATGAAGATGCCGCCGTAGAGCACGGCCCGATCGAGATCCCGGTCGTTGCCCACGGTCATGAAGCGCACCGCGAGCTGCGGCTGGGCCAGCACGCCTATCCCCACGCCCGAGACGATGGTCGTGTACAGGGTCAGCCCGATGGGCGAGAAGAAGCGCACGCCCTGGGTCCAGCCGATCATGCCCCCGGCTTTCAACTTCTCGGGCATGAGCGGGGCCATGTCGGTCAGCGCCTGGTGGGCCGGGACCACGCCGCCCAGGATGGAGTAGGTATAGACCAGCAGGATGGACATCATGAGCACCATGACCGCGCCCTGCAGGGCGTCGGTGTACATGACGGCCTTCAGGCCCCCGGTTATGACGTAGACGGCCACGAGCAGGGTGATGACCACCAGGCCCCAGTGGAAAGGCAGACCCAGGGAGGCCTCGGTCATGCGGCAGATGCCGATGAGCACGGCCGCGGCGTAGAGCGGGATGAAGAGGAAGATGATCAACCCCGAGAAACCCTGGATGAAGCGCGACTGGTAGCGCCGGCCGAGGAACTCGGCGAAGGTGTGGCTGTCCAGCGCCAGGCCCATGCGCCGGGTGCGCTTGCCGAAGAGGACCATGGCCAGCCAGATGCCCCCGGCCACGTTGGCGAACGTCAGCCACAGGAGCGGAAAGCCGAAGAGCGAGGCGGCGCCGCCGAAGCCGATGATGGCCGAGGTGGAGATGAAGGTCGCGGCGTAGGACATGGCCATGATGAACGGGCCCATGCGCCGGCCGGCGAGGAGATAGTCCGAGGCCTCACGGGTCTCTTTCCAGCCGCGGTAGCCGAGGTAGAAGACGGCCAGGAGGAAGGCCAGGCAGGTGACGAGCTTGACGGTCATGCCGGAGCGCCTCCGTCCCTGCCCCGCTCGGAGCGGCTGGGAAACACGAATTTCTTGGACTTCACCGCGTCGGGCCTGATCGGTGCGTTCCAGCGCGCAAGTCCCCAGACGATGCAGAAGGCCGCCCCCCCCAGGCAGAGCCAGTAGGCCACCGCCGCCTCAACGCTTCCGAGTCCCAGCATGACATCCCCGCCTTTGTTCTGCGTTTCCCGGCGGGGCGAGATTGAGCCTCATATGCTCCGTTTGTCAACGACCCGGCGAGCCTTGCCCTCGGAGCGCGTGAGGCTCTTGGGCTCGACCAGCTTGACCGCGAACGACACGCCGAGCTCTGAGCTCAGCCGCTTCTGCAGCCTGCGGATGATCTCCTCCTGGGCGCCCACGCGGTCGTCCACGAACAGCCTGGGGTCGGCCTCGACCTGCACGGTGGCCGTGTCCAGGTGGTCCGGGCCGCGGTCGACCACGATCAGGTAGTGGGGCTGGACCCCCTCCACCTCGGTCAGGATGGCCTCGACCTGGCTGGGGAAGACGTTCACTCCGCGGATGATGAGCATGTCGTCGGTGCGGCCCAGCAGCCGGCCGATGCGCGCGAGCGTCCGGCCGCAGGGGCAGACGCCTGGCAGCAGCCGGGTCAGGTCGCCGGTGCGGAAGCGGATGACCGGGAAGGCCTCCTTGGTCAGGCTGGTCAGGACCAGCTCGCCGACCTCGCCCGGCGCCACGGCCTCGCCAGAGGCCGGATGGACGACCTCGAGCAGGAAATGGTCCTCGTTCACGTGCAGGCCGTTCTTCTCCAGGCACTCGCCGGCCACGCCCGGCCCCATGACCTCGCTGATGCCGTAGTTGTCCGTGGCCGTCAGCTTCAGGCGCGACTCGATCTCCTGGCGCATGCCTTCCGACCAGCTCTCGGCGCCGAACAGTCCCCAACGCAGCGAGAGCGAGTTGGCGTTCACGCCCATCTCGTCCATGGTGTCGGCCAGGTTGAGGGCATAGCTCGGGGTGCAGATGAGGACCGTGGTCCGATAGTCCTGCATGATCATGATCTGGCGCTTGGTGCCGCCGCTGGAGGCCGGGATGACCGAGGCGCCCAGGGTCTCGGCGCCGTAGTGGAAGCCGAAGCCGCCGGTGAACAGGCCGTAGGTCAGGGCCACCTGGACCAGGTCGTCCTTGGTCACGCCGCCGGCCGCGAGCAGCCGAGCGGCCATCCGCGCCCAGCGCTTCACGTCGTTCTTGGTGTAGCCGACCACCGTAGGCTTGCCGGTGGTGCCGCTGGAGGCCTGCAGCCGGACCACCTCGCGCAGGGGCACGGCAAACAGGCCGTAGGGGTAGTTGTCGCGGATGTCGGCCTTGGTGGTGAAGGGCAGGCGTTTGACGTCATCGAGCGAGCGGAACTCGTCGGGGTCGATGCCCGCGGCCTCGAAGCGCGCGCGGTAGAGGGGGACGTTCCTGGCCACGCGGGTCAGGGTGGCCTGCAGGCGCTCGAGCTGGAGCTGGGCAAGCTCGGCGCGCGGCATGCATTCGTATTCGGGCTCGAAGATCATCTGGTCCTCCGCTTCGTTGACGGCTCGCGCCTCAGGCTTGTCCGTCCTGCTCGCGGCCCAGGTAGGCGCGCTGGACGTCGCGGTTCTCGGTCAGCTCCTCGGCCGGCCCCTGGAGGATGATCCGGCCGGTCTCGAGCACGTAGCCCCGGTCGGCGATGCGCAGGGCCTGCTTGGCGTTCTGCTCCACCAGGAGCACGGTCAGGGCCATCTCGTCGCGCAGCGCCCGGATGTGCCGGAAGATTTCGCTCATGATGTTCGGGGCCAGGCCCATGCCCGGCTCGTCCAGGAGCAGCATGCGCGGCCGGGCCATGAGCGCGCGGCCGATGGCCAGCATCTGCTGCTCGCCGCCGGAGAGCGTGCCCGCGGCCTGGGCCCGGCGCTCGGCGAGCTTGGGAAAGAGCGCGTAGACGGCGTCCAGGTCCTGGTCCAAGAGGGCGCGCCGGCCGAATTTCGCCCGGTGGAAGGCGCCGAGCAGCAGGTTGTCGCCCACGCTCATGGGCTTGAAGATGCGCCGGCCTTCCGGCACGTGGGACAACCCCAGGCGCACGACCTTCTCCGGCCGCGTCCGGCCGAGGTCGTGGCCGTCGAAGGTCAGGCTGCCCTCCCTCGGGCGGATGAGCCCGGAGACCGTGGACAGGATGGTCGTCTTGCCCGCGCCGTTGCCGCCGATGAGAGCCACGATCTCGCCCTTGCCCACGTGCAGCGAGGCCCGGCGCACGGCGTGGATGCGGCCGTAGAAGACGTCCAAGTTGGTGACCACCAACATGTCATTCATCCTCGCCCAGGTAGGCCCGGATGACCTCGGGGTTCTGCTGGATCTCCCTGGGCCGGCCGCGGGCCAGAACCTGGCCGAAAGTCAGGACCGTGATGTGGTCTGAGATGCCCATGACCAGATCCATGTCGTGCTCGACCAGGGCCACCGAAATGCCGAGCTCGTCGCGGATGCGGGTGATGAGCCCGCCGAGGGCCTTGGTCTCGCGCATGTTGAGCCCGGCCGCGGTCTCGTCGAGGAGGAGAAGCGTCGGGCGAGCGGCCAGGGCTCGGGCCAGCTCCAAGAGGCGCTGGTTGCCGAAGGCCAGGTCCCCGGCCGGGGTGGCGGCATGTTCGGCCAGGCCGACGAAGGCCAGAGCCTCCTCGGCCCGGGCCACGGCCGCGCGCTCCTCGCGCCAGAAGCGCGGGGTCTTGAAGAGCGCGGCCAGCACCCCGTAGCCCGAGAGCCGTCCGGCGCCGGTCATGACGTTCTCCAGGCAGCTCATGTTCGCAAATATTTCCAGGTTCTGGAAGGTGCGTACCACCCCGGCCCGGCTGCGCGCATGGGGCGCAAGGCAGGTCAGGTCCCGGCCGCTAAGCTCGATTGCCCCGCTCGCGGGCACGAAGCCCGAGACGGCGTTGAACAGGGTGGTCTTGCCCGCGCCGTTGGGGCCGATGAGGCTGGTGATCGTCCCTTCCTCCACGCCGAAGTCCACGCCATCAAGGGCCATCAGGCCGCCGAAGCGCACGGACAGGCCGCGCACGGACAGAACCGTGCTCATGTCCGCCCCCGCTTCGGCTGCAGAAGACCCAGCAGGCGGCGCGCGCCGCCGGCCAGGCCGCTCGGCAAAAACATCATGCCGGCCACCAGGATGGCCCCGAAGAGCAGGACCTCGATGTCCTCGAAGGCGCGCAGGAACTCGGGCAGGACGGTGAGGAAGAAGGCTCCGGCCACCGCGCCCCAGACCGAGGCCAGGCCGCCGAGCACGACCATGACGATGAGCTCCACGGAATAGAGGAAGCCAAACGAGCTGGGGGCCACGAACTCGAGGTAGTGGGCGTAGAGCACGCCGGCCACGGCGGCGAAAAGAGCAGAAAGCACGAAGACGAAGCGCTTGGTCCGGCCGATGTCGATGCCCATGGCCTCGGCCGCGCGCTCGCTGCCGTGCACTGCCCGGAGCGCCCGGCCGATGCGCGAATGGATGAGGTTCAGCGAGATGCCCACGATGGCCGCGAGCACGATGACCAGCAGCCGGTAGTAGGAGAGGTCGGCGGCGAAGCTCAACCCCGGCAGGGCGAAACGCGGGATACCGACCATGCCGCTCGGGCCGCCGGTCAGCTCAACGGCTTCGTTCATGACGATGGACACGATGAGCCCGAAGCCCAGGGTGGCCATGGCCAGGTAGTGGCCGGAGAGCTTGAAGGTCGGGATGCCGAGCAGCCAGGCCACGAGGCCGACGAAGGTCACGGCGACGAGCGCCGCGAGCCAGATGGGCAGCCCGCAGGTCGCGCTGAGGATGCCCGAGGCGTAGGCCGCCAGACCGTAGAAGGCCGCGTGGCCGAGCGAGATCTGGCCGGCGTAGCCGAGCAGCAGGTTCAGGCCCACGGCGACCATGGCGTTCAGGCAGCAGAGGATGAGCACGCTGACATAGTAGTCGTTGGTCAGGGCCAGGGGCGCGGCCAGCAGGACAAGGGCGAAGACCAGCACCGAGAAAAGGTCGCGGCGGAAGGCGGCCATCAGACGCGCTCCCCGGAGGACCGGCCGAAGAGCCCGGTGGGCCTGACGAACAGAAACAGGAGCAGGATGATGAAGGTGAAGGCGTTCTTGTAGGCCGAGGAGAGGTAGCCGGCGCCGAGGGACTCGAGCACGCCGAGGATGAGTCCGCCGGCCGCGGCGCCGAAGGGGTTGCCCAGGCCCCCCAGGATGCAGGCGGCAAAGCCCTTCAGGCCGAGGAGGATGCCGACGTCGTAGGCGGTCATGGTCAGGGGGGCGAGGATGGCCCCGCCCGTGGCCCCGACCAGGGCCGCGATCATGAACGACAGAAGGACCATGCGCTCGACGCTGATGCCCACCAGATAGGCCGCCCTGCGGTCGAAGGAGCAGGCCAGCATGCCCTTGCCGTACATGGTGTGGCTGAAGAAGAAGCGCAAACCCGCCAGAAGAGAGAGCGTCAGGGCCAGGACCCACAGGCTCTGGGGCTGCATGGCCGCACCCAGGAACAGGAGCGGCACCTCGCCGGAGAAGGCCGGCAGGGCAAACGTGTCCTTGCCCCATGCGAGCATGGCCAGGCCGCGGATGAGGATGGACACGCCGATGGTGATGATCACCAGGTTGATGGCCGGCGCGCCGGCCACCGGGCGGATGGTCAGGCGCTCCATGACCGCGCCGACCACGGTGGTGGCCAGGGCGGCCAGGACGACGGCCAGGCCCACGGGCAGGCCCAGGTGCGCGAAGGACACGGCGAACATGCCCCCGAGCATGACGAACTCGCCCTGGGCGAAGTTGATGAGGCCGGTGGTGTTGAAGATGATGGTGAAGCCGAGCGCGGTGAGACCATAGGTCGCGCCCACGGTCAGGCCGGAGACGAGGTATTGCAGGAGTGCGGCGAGGTTCATGTCGGCCGGAACGAAGGGGCCGCGCAGGCGGCCCCTTCTTGCAGCAAGCGCTAGGGCAGGATCTTCCAGTCGCCCTTGTCGATGACCAGCATCTCGAAGGAGGAGGTATCAAGCCCGTTATGGTCCGTGGGCGAGAAATTGAAGGTCCCGGTGACGCCCATGTAGCCGGTGATCTTCTCCAGGTTGTCGCGGATGTCCTCGGGCTTGGCCGACTTGCCCTTGGTCACGGCCTCGGCCACGAGCATGAGCGCGTCGTAAGCATAGCCGCCAAAGGAGCTGATCGGGATCTTGTAGGCCGCCTCGTAGTCGGCGATGTAGCCTTTCAGGAGCTTCTTCTCCGGGCTGCCGTCGGAAATCTGATCGGCGACGATCAGGCGCCCGGCCGGCAGCATGAGCCCCTCGGCGGACTCGCCGGCCAGCTCGATGAACTTCTTGGAGGCCACGCCGTGGCTCTGGTAGAGCGGCGTGGAGAGGCCCAGCTGGACGCGGTTCTTGGCGATGACCGCCGGGCCGGGGTTGGTGCCCCAGCAGATGATGGCGTCGGGGGCCAGGCCTTTGATCTTGGTCAGCTGGGCGGTCATGTCCGTGTCCTTGGGGCCGTAGACCTCGTCGGCCACGAGCGTAAACCCCTGGGCCGGCAGAAGCTCCTGCAGCACGGCCCGGCCGGCCTGGCCGTAGCCGTCGGACACGGTGATGATGGCGATCTTCTTGTAGCCCTTGGCCTTGGCGTGCGCGAGGATGCGCTCCACGGCCTGGCGGTCGGACTGGGGCGTCTTGAAGACCCAGGGGTTGACCGGGGTCACGATCTTCTCTGCCGCGGCGCAGGATACGAGCGGTATCTGGGCCTGGGAAAACTTGTTCATGATGGCCAGGGTGTTGCCCGAGACCGTGGGGCCGATGACCGCGACCACCTTGTCCTTCTTCAGCAGCTTGTCCGCGGCCAGCACGCACTTGTTCACGTCGGTCTCGTCGTCGTAGAGCACGAGCTGGACCTTCTTGCCCAGCAGCCCGCCGGCGGCGTTCAGCTTGTCCACCAGCATGAGGGCCGTGTTCTTCTCGGGCTCACCCAGGAACGAGGCTGGCCCGGTGACCGAGAAGATGGCCCCGATCTTGATGGGCTCCTCGGCCCGCGCCGTGCCCGCGGCGAGCAGGCAGAGCGTGAACGCGATCATGGTTGCGCAGCGCATGGAATACCTCCCCGATTGCGGAAAAAAACGTTACCGGCAACGGCCGCCGGACCTATTTGACGATCTGCCAATCCCCGTTCCTGATGACCACCATCTCGAAGGCCGACTGGTCGAGCCCGTTGTGGTCCGCGGCCGAGAAGTTGAACTGGCCGGCGGTGCCCCAGAAGCCGGTGATCTTCTCCAGGTTGGCGCGGATGTCCGCAGGCTTGGCCGATTTGCCCCGGGTGATGGCCTCGGCCAGGAGGTAGAGGCTGTCCCAGGCGTGGCCGCCGAAGGTCGAGACCGGCTGCTTGTAGATCGTTTCGTAGGAGGTCGCGTAGTCCATGAGCACCTGCTTGTCCGGATGGTCGGCCGCGACCTGAGCGGCGACGATCAGTCGGCCGGCCGGCAGCATGAGCCCCTCGGCGGACTCGCCGGCCAGCTCGATGAACTTCTTGGAGGCCACGCCGTGGCTCTGGTAGAGCGGCGTGGAGAGGCCCAGCTGGACGCGGTTCTTGGCGATGACCGCCGGGCCGGGGTTGGTGCCCCAGCAGATGATGGCGTCGGCCTCCAGCCCCTTGATCTTGGTCAGCTGGGCGGTCATGTCCGTGTCCTTGGGACCGTAGATCTCGTCGGCCACCAGGTTGAAGCCCTTGGCCGGGACGAGCTCCTGCAGGACCGCGCGGCCGGCCTGGCCGAAGCCGTCGGAGACGGTGATGATGGCGATCTTCTTGTAGCCTCTGGCCGCGGCATCGGCCAGGATGCGCTCCACGGCATGGCGGTCGGACGGCGCGACCTTGAAGACCCAGGGATTGACCGGGGTCACGATCTTGTCCGCCGCGGAACAGGAGACCAGCGGCACCTCGGCGGCGCTGAACTTGTTCATGATGGCCAGCGAGTTGCCCGAGGTCGTGGGCCCTATGACCGCAACCACCTTGTCCTTCTTCAGCAGCTTGTCCGCGGCCAGCACGCACTTGTTCACGTCGGTCTCGTCGTCGTAGACGATGAGCTCGACCTTCTGGCCGAGGAGCCCGCCGGCGGCGTTCAGCCGCTCAACGACCATCTCGGCCGTGTTCTTCTCGGGCTCGCCCAGGAACGACGCCGGCCCGGTGACGGAAAAAATGGCCCCGATCTTGATGCTCTCCCCGGCCATGGCCGTCTGGCCGATGAAGGCCAGAGCCAGAGCCAGAATAACGGCCTTGACGCCCATGCCCGCTCCCTCCGTGTCGAATGGTCTTCGGGAGGACCCCTCCCACGTGTTCCCCCTTGTGTCGGAGCACGGGCCGAAAAGTCAAGCACGAAGGCCGCCTGCGGCCGAGTTTTCAGGCGAGCGGTCGAATCCGGGCCGCGAATGCCGGCGTCATCGGAACGTCACCGGGACATCATACGAAATGCGCTTTCCAAAACTATGGCTTTAGACCGTCGCCTTCTGCTGAAATTTCAGCGTGTTG
This sequence comes from Desulfovibrio sp. UBA6079, assembly GCA_002428705.1. Lineage (GTDB taxonomy): Bacteria > Desulfobacterota > Desulfovibrionia > Desulfovibrionales > Desulfovibrionaceae > UBA6079. Next base: position 133,413 of record DIXN01000061.1, on the reverse strand, counting down.
AATGTAATACGAGGCGGCAAGGAAGATCGCCATGAGCCTCAAGACCGCGAGCATCCTCTTTTGCCTGTTCATCGGCCTCACCCCGCTGACCCTGATGGGCGTCTTCAGCGTGCGCCTGGCCTCCGAGAGCCTTTCGCACCAGGCCTTCGCCCAGCTCGAGTCGGTCCGGGACAGCCAGGCCCAGGCCGTCCACTCCCTGGCCGAGGTCTGGCGCCAGGAGGCGGCCATCTACGCCGCCAACAAGGGAGTCTACCATGCCCTGGGGATGCTGCGCGACGCGGCCTACGGCCTGCCCGAGGACAGCCGCATGGACGTGGCCGGCGAAGACTTTCTGTCCTCCGTCGAGCAGTTCGCCTCGACCTTCGCGCCCTTTGTCGAGGTTCTGGGCTACGAGGACGCGCTCCTGGTCGACGACTACGGCTGGGTGCTCCTGAGCGTGGGCCGGGGCCCGGAGTGGGGCCTGAACCTGGCCAAGAATTCGGCGATGGCCGACACCAACCTGGCCACGGTCTGGAAGGCGGCGCTCGCGGGCGAAACGGTCTTCGCCGACTTCGCCCCCTTTCCCGGGCCGGGCGGAAAGCCCGCGGCCTTCCTGGCCGCGCCGGTCTGGAACCACACCCACGACCAGGTCCAGGGCGTGGCCGTGCTGCGCCTGCCTCTGGCCAGGATCAACGCCGTCATGAGCCTGCGCTCGGGCATGGGCCGGACGGGCAGCACCTTCCTCGTCGGCCCCGACCGCATCCCGCGCTCGGACCAGGCCGGCCTGACCATGGCCGAGGCCTTCGCCGACCCGGCCGCCGGGGCCGTGGACAGCCCGGTGGTGCAGGCGGCGCTTGCCGGCACTGCACAGACCGCCCTGGTCGAGGACCACGGCCGGCGCGAGCTCACGGCAGTTACCCCGGTGTCCGTGCTCGGCCGGACCTGGGCTCTGGTGACCCGGATGGACGCGGACGAGGCCTTCGCCCCGGTGGCCGCGCTGCGCAACACGGCGCTCATCGTCGGCGCCTGCACCGCGCTGGTGGTCAGCCTCGGGGTGCTCTTCTTCGTCCGCCGCCATCTCGTCCGGCCGCTGGCCGCTCTGGACGCCTACCTGCGGGCGGTGACCGGCGGCGACCTGACGGCCACGCTCGAGGGCCGCTTCAAGGCCGAATGGGCGGCCCTGGCCCACCACCTGCGGGAGATGGTCGCCGAGCTCAAGCGCAAGCTCGGCTTTGCCGCCGGCATCCTCGGCAACCTGACCCTGCCCTGCTACGTGGCCGACCCCGAGGACCGCCTGACCTTCGTCAACACCCGCCTGCTGACCATCTGCGAGCGCCCCGGCGCGCCCGAGGACTGGCTCGGCCGGCCGGCCGGGGAGCTCCTGGGCAGCAACGGCACGCCAACCCTGACCAGGCGCTCCTTCTCGGCCAAGACGAGCATCATCGACGTCCAGGCCGAGCTCTCCGGGGCCAGGGGCAGCCGGCGCTTCGTGCGCCAGGACGCCGCGCCCGTGGCCGACCTCGACGGCCGGCCCCTGGGCGCGTTTGCGCTCATCGCCGACCTGACCGAGCTGAAGGAGCAGGAGGCGCGCATCCGGGAGCAGAACGAGACCTTCACGGCCGTCGCCGCCGAGGCCGAAACCATCTCCGACCACGTTCACAGCGACGCAACCGAGCTCTCGGAGCAGGTCGACCAAGCCTCCGCCGGCGCGGCCCTGCAGACCGCGCGCCTGGGCGAGACAGCCAGGGCCATGGAGCAGATGAACGAGAGCCTGGTCGAGATCGCGGCCAACGCCCAGGCCGTGGCCCGAAGCGCCGCGGCCACCCGGGACATGGCCGGCCAGGGCCACACGGCGGTGGAGGCGTCCATGCAGACCATCGGCCGGGTGAGCGAGCTGTCCGCGGAGCTGACCGAGGCCATGCGTGGTCTTGACTCCCAGGCCGGGGCCATCGGTTCGATCATCGGCGTCATCGCCGAGATCGCCGACCAGACCAATCTCCTGGCCTTGAACGCGGCCATCGAGGCCGCCCGGGCCGGAGAGGCCGGACGGGGCTTCGCGGTGGTCGCCGACGAGGTGCGCAAGCTCGCCGAGAAGACCCGCGAGGCCACGGGCAAGGTCTCGGCCAGCATCACCTCCATCCAGCGCGCGACCCGGAGCAGCCTGGCCATGACCACCCGGGCCGCGGCCGCCGTGGCCGAAGCCAATGCGGCCATCGCCAGCTCCGGGCAGACGCTCAACGGCATCGTCCGCCTGGCCGGTGAGACCTCCGGCCAGATCGACCGCATCGCCGGCGCCGCCGAGGAGCAGTCCGCGACCCACGAGGAGATCCGCAGCGGCCTTGAGGCCGTGCGCGAGATCGCCGGCGAGACAGCCGCGGGCATGGTCGCCGCCTCCCGCTCCATCGGCGACCTGGCGGCCCAGGCCGAGCGGCTGAAAGCCTGCATCGCCGGACGGGACCGCAACGCCGCGCCGGCCCTGCCGGCCGGCTCCGGCCGCCTGTCGGCCTAGGCCTTCCCAGGCCGGGGGAAATGTCGTAGCCTGCGGACAGTCGTATGACCCAGAAAGAATTCCGGATCGACTCCGCCGGCGGCTTGCCGGCCTACCGCGTGCGCGTCAGCCCCCGCGCCCGCCAGGTGCTGCTGAAGGTCCACCCCCGGGACGGGCTGTGCGTGGTCGTGCCGCCCGATTTCGACCCGCGCCTCATCCCCGAGGTGGTCGCCCGGCGCAAGGACTGGATCAGCGAGACCATGGCCCGCTTCCGGGCCGAGCGTGACCAGGCCGGCTGCGGCGCTGCCGACGAGCCGCCGATCCTGCTCGATTTCCGGGCCGTGGCCGAGACCTGGCAGCTGGACTATGCGCCGCGGCCAGGCCAGGCGCTGAAACTCACGGCCAACTCCCACGGCCGGCTGCTGGTCTCGGGCGAACCGACCGAGGAGGAGGCCTTGCGCCATCTGCTGCGGGCCTTCATCCGCCGCCGGGCCACCGCCCTCCTGCCGCCGCAGGTGCGCGCGCTCGCCGCGGACACCGGGCTGTGCCCCTCGCGCATCGCCGTGCGCTTCCAGAGGAGCCGCTGGGGAAGCTGCTCGGCGGCCGGCCACGTGAACCTGAACGCCAAGATCCTCTTCCTGCCGCCGGAGCTGGCCCGTCACGTGCTCCTGCACGAGCTCTGCCACCTCGCCCACCTGAATCACGGCCCGGACTTCCACGCGCTCCTGGCCGGACTCTCTCCCGGTTCGGCGGAGCTCGAGCGCCGGCTGTCCCGGGCCATGGTCTACGCCCCGGCCTTCCTCGGCTGAGGACCCTTCACAAGATAAACGCTTTGGACTACCTTGAGCCGGTCATGCACGCCCGGCTCCGCATCCTCGCCTGTCTGCTCCTGCTGGGGCTCGTCGCCGCCTGCGCGCAGCACCAGAGCGTGCGCCACCTGGCGCGCCATCCCTGGGCGGTGAACCAACCCGACAGCTTGAGCCTCAAGTTCTGGCGTTTCGAGTACGCCGTGGCGCCCCTGGCCGACGGCTTCGGCGTCCAGGGCCTGGCCGTCCCCCTGACCGAGGGCCTGCCGGCCTGGGCGACCTATGTCGGCGAGCTGTGGCTCGCGGCCTACGTCTGCGACGCCCAGGGCCGGGTGGTGACCGAGGATGTCCGGATCATAACGCCCCGGCCGCTCGAGCCGGGCCGGGGCATCCCCTTCGAGTTCAGCCTGAAGCCCCACGCCCTGGCCGCCGGCAAGCTCTCCATCACCTTCGGCTACCGCATGACCCTGACCGACGCTCCGCCACAAGAGGGCGGCGCGCCGCCCAAGGTCTTCTTCGCCAGCGAATCCGCCCTGACCCGTCTCTAAAGCGGTTGCCATAAGGGGAGATTGCGCACCCGCCCCGCACGACGCAACTGCGGCCCCTCCTGACCTGCCACACAAGTCTCACGCTCCTGTCACACGATGTCGCCCTGCCGCCACGCCAGCGTCATGCCCGGCGTCTAGATAGTATTGCGGCCCTGCAGGCAAACGGCCGCGTCGACCGGAGCCGGCAGGACCCAGGCGTGCCCCGACGGGCCAAACAGGAGGCGGCAGACGGCCATGAAGGTCGACATCCACGTCCATTCCAAATACTCCACCCGGCCCTCGCAGTGGATCCTGCAGAAGATCAACTGCCCCGAGAGCTTCACCGCGCCCGAGGCGGTCTACCGCCTGGCCAAGGCCCGCGGCATGGGCCTGGTGACCATCAGCGACCACAACACCATCGAGGGCTCGCTGGCCATCGCCCACCTGCCGGACACCTTCGTCAGCGTGGAGATCACCTCCTACTTCCCGGCCGACGGCTGCAAGGTGCACGTCCTGGCCCTGGATCTCTGCGAGGCCCAGTTCGCGGAAATAAACCGCCTGCGCGAGAACGTCTTCGAGCTCGTGCCCTATCTGCGCAGCGAGGGCCTGGTCCACGTCTGCGCCCACCCGCTCTACGGCGTGAACGGCAAGATGAGCCTGTCCCACTTCGAGGAGCTGCTGCTGCTCTTCAAGCACCTGGAGCTGAACGGCGCCCGAGAGGGCCGGGCCAACGAGGTCATCCGGGCCGTGGCCTCAAGCCTCACCCCCGAGGACATGGACCGCCTGGCCGAGCGCCACGGCTTTGCCGCCGACTACCCCGAGCCCTGGGTGAAATACCTGACCGGCGGCTCCGACGACCACGGCTCGCGCAACATCGCCCGCATCCACACCGAGGTGCCCGGGGCCGGCAGCGTGGAGGAGTTCCTGGAGGGCATCCGCAGCGGCAACTGCCGGCCCCTGGGCCAGGCGGCCACGCCCGAGACCATGGCCCACAACCTCTATTCCATCGCCTATCAGTTCTACAAGGACAAGCTGGCCCTGGGGCGCTACGTGCACAAGGACCTCTTCCTGCGCCTGGCCGACCGTTTCCTCGGCGCCGAGGAGGAGACAAAGGGCGGCGGGGTCATCGACCGGCTGCAGACCTTCTGGACCACGCGCCGGGCGCTGCGCACCCGGACCACGGCCGGCACCCGGCTGACCGACCTGCTGCGCAACGAGGCCGCCCGGCTCATCTGCGACGACCCGGATCTCTCGGGCATCGCCAAGTCCGGCAAGGCCCTGCCCGACAACCAGGGCCAGGCCTGGTACCGCTTCGTGACCCGCTCGGCCAACCGGGTCCTGACCTACTTCGGCGACCACCTGCTCGGCCAGCTCGCCGGCGGCAACGTCTTCGACATCTTCCAGACCGTGGGCTCGGCCGGAGCCCTGTACACCGTGCTCGCGCCCTACTTCGTGGCCTACGGGCTGTTCAACGAGGACCGGCGGCTGGCCGATCAGGTCCGCTCAAGCCTCGCCCCAGGCAGCCGCAGGCCCGAGTCCGGCCGGATCAAGGTCGGCCACTTCACCGACACCTTCCTGGAGATAAACGGCGTGGCCCTGACCATCCGGCGCTCGCTTTCGCTCGCCCGGGCCACAGGCAAGGACATGACGGTCGTCACCGCCTACCCGGAAGGGCGGGTGGCCGAGCCCGGAGTGAAGAACTTCGCGCCCATCGGCGCCTTCAGCCTGCCCGAATACCCGGAGCTGGCCGTGCACTACCCGCCCATCCTGGACATGCTGCGCCACGCCTACCACGAGAACTTCAGCCACCTGCACTCGGCCACGCCCGGACCCGTGGGCCTGGCGGCGCTGCTCGTCGCCCGCATCCTGAAGCTGCCGATCCACGCCACCTACCACACCCAGATCCCCCAGTACGCCAGGCAGCTGACCGGCGACGAGGCCATGGAGGAGCTCGCCTGGAAATACACCATCTGGTACTACCAGCAGATGGACCTGATCTACGCCCCCTCCAAGGCCACAGCCGAGGAGCTCATCGAGCGGGGCATCAGCCCGGAAAAGATCAGCCTCTTCCCCCGCGGGGTGGACACCGAGCTCTTCCACCCGGCCAAGCGCAACGGCGCCGTGGCCAAGCTCGAGCTGCCGCCGGACTTCACCTTCCTCTACGTCGGGCGCATCTCGCGCGAGAAGAACCTGCACCTCCTGGCCCGCGCCTACCGGGAGCTTCTGGCCGGGGGCCTGTCCGCCAACCTGGTCCTGGCCGGCGAGGGGCCGTACCTTGCGGAGCTCAAGCGCGAGCTGACCGGCTGCCCGCGCGCGGTCTTCGCCGGCCTGATCGAAGGCGAGGCCCTGGCCCAGCTCTATGCCTCCTGCGACGCCTTCGTCTTCCCCAGCACCACCGACACCTTTGGCAACGTGGTCCTGGAGGCCCAGGCCTCGGGCCTGCCGGTGGTGGTCAGCGATGCCGGCGGCCCCTGCGAGAACATCACCCCGGACCAGACCGGCTACATCGTGCCGGCCGACGACGCCGCGGCCCTGGTTGCGGCCATGAGGCGCCTGGCCGGCGAGCCCGGGCTCGCCCGGCGCATGGGCGCCTCGGCGCGCACGGCCATGGAGGCGCGCTCCTTCGCCAAGGCCTTCAGCGATTCCTGGGAGCTCTACGGCCTGGCCTGCTGAGGCCTCCGGCCGGAAAGGCGGCTTTCAGAGGTAGGGCGAAAAAAGCCAGCAGACCGCGTCGCGAATGCGCTCGGGCAGCGGGCGCCTGGCCAGCTCGTCCGTGGTGATCACGCGGCAGGAGCGGCGGACCTGGGCGAAGTGCACGGCCAGGCCGCGGTTCAGCTCCTTGTCGATCAGCTCCACCTGGAACTCGAAATTGAGCCGCAGGCTGCGCGGGTCCCAGTTGCCCGAGCCGATCAGGACGTAATGGTCGTCGGCCAGGCAGAGCTTGGTATGGGCGAACGGCCGCGGCCGGTAGGAGATGCGCGCGCCGCGCTCGATGAGCGCGCCGAGCATGTGCCGGCCGGCCCAGGCCACCACCGGCACGTCGGCCCGCTCGGGGATGACGAACTGCACGTCCACGCCGCGGTGCAGCGCGAGCACTATGGCGCTGACCAGCTCGGCCGGCGGCAGGAAGTAGGGGGTCATGACCCAGACCCGTTCCCGGGCGGTGTTCAGCACGCCGATCAGGACCTGGACCAGGATGTCCTCGTCCTCGTTGGGGCCGTCGGTAAAGGTCCGGCAATAGGTGCCGCCCGCAGCCGCGGACGGCGGCGGGAGCGGCGGCAGGGGCGTGTGCGAGACGAAGCTCCAGTCCCAGAGGAAGACCTCGGCCATCTGGGCCACGACCGGGCCGCGCAGTCGGAAATGCAGGTCGGTCATGCGGCCGTCGGCGCCGCCCAGGTAGCTGTCGCCGATATTCATGCCTCCGGTGAAGCCGACCGTACCGTCCACCACCAGGAGCTTGTGGTGGGTGCGAAGATTCCAGCCGATGGTCAGCGGATAGAGTCGCGGCGGCAGAAAGCGCTCGGCCGGCACCCCGTTCTTGCGCAGAAGGCTGACGGCCCAGGGCAGCGAGCCGAGCTCGCCGATGCCGTCGACCACCACCCGCACGTCAACGCCGCGCGTCTTGGCCCGGGCCAGGACGGCCACGAACTCCCGGCCGATGCCGTTGGTCTCGAAGATGAAGGTGGTCAGGAAGACCGAGTGCCGGGCGGCCTCGATGGCCGCGAGCATCTCGGGAAAGGCCGCCTCGCCGTCGTGGAGCACATCCACCGCGTTGGCGGCGGTCAGCGGCCGGCCGGTGGCCGAGCGCGAGAGCCGGGCGAGATCCATGAGCCTCGGCGGCAGCGGCCCCTGGGGGAAGAAGAACGGCGCCTCTTCGAAGGCCCGATGCCGGGCCGGCGAGCGCGGCCCTCGCCGGGCCTCGAGCTTGCGGGCCTTGGTCCGGATGCGGTCGATGCCCAGGAGGAAGTAGAGGGCCGGCCCCAGGGCCGGGACGATGAGGCAGACGGCGATCCAGCCCCAGGCCGTGCGTGGATCGCGCTTGTGCAGGAGGGCGTGCAAGGCTACGCCCGCCGCGGCCAGCTCCACGACGACGAGCCAGAGCCAGGCGGTGAACTCCACGCTAGGGCCTTCGGCCGGGCGCAACAGCGGGCCGCGCCATCTGTTCCGGAACTCCTGTCATACCCCGGAAGCCTAGCCCAAAGCCAGGCGGCGGTAAAGGCGCTGCCGGGAAAGGGACTACATGAACAGCAGAACGTTGGCCGCGGTCAACCCTCCCGAACCGCGGTAGCCCACCAGCCGGGCCAGAAGCCCCCACAGGGCCTGGCCCTTGCGAAAGCAGTTGAAGCAGTGCGAATGGGCGCAATCGCCGCAGCTCGGGCACTCGTGGCTCTGGCACCAGTCCTCGCACCACTCGCAGACGTCGCTTCCGTCGGGATAGGAGGAGTTCGCCGGATCGAAGCTCTCGATGTCGGCGAAGTCGAAGAGCACCTTGCCGTTCTCGCGGCAATAGGCGCGGATGCGCTCGTTGTTGCGGTAGAGCGTCCCGTCCAGGCCGCTGCCGTCCAGATGGCCGGTCATGTAGACGAAGGCCACGGCCGGATAATCCGTTTCCAGCGCGGCCATGGCCGCGAGATAGGTATCGACCGCAGCCTCGCTCATCCAGTTGAGCTGGCCGCACCAGGACCACATGACCACGTTGGTTGCGGGATTGTTCTCCAGATAAGTCCGGGTGATGTCCGGCCAGCTGGAATCGCCAAGGTCCGTGGAGGCGGCATCGTGGAGGCCGCCCGGCAGCGCCACGCCCTGTCCGGCCAGCATGTTGAGCCCCGTGACCAGCTGACTGCCGTGGGAGGTATGGTTGTAGTAGATGTGCAACTGTTCGCGAACGCGCGCAAGAAACGGCTCGGGAATGGCCGCAAATCCATTGGCCGTGGAATGGCCGGCAATGAATCCAGCGGCCTGGGACAGGGAAGAGGTGGATAGGAGAAGGACAATAAAAAGGAAAGCTGTGCCCAACATCCTCGAATGCATGCGTTTTCTCCGTCATTTCAGGGTAGCGAACCACATTCCCGGCAAACGTGCCGGTCGGTGCGACGGTAATACATGCACGTTGCGGACCACATGCCATGGCCCTGGAAACGGCAAAGGGGCCTCGCGGCCCCTTTTGCGGTTTTTGAACGGACGGATACGACTAGGCGATGACGATCTCCTTCACCCGCTTGGCCAGGGCCTCGCGGCCCTTGGTGGCGTAGAGCACGTAAAGGGTCTCGATCATGCCCTGGGACAGGACGTAGTTGCGGAAGGAATTGAACTTGCGGCCCGCGAGATCGGCGGCGCTCAGGCCGTAGTCCGTGGCCGCGATCTCCTTGAGCTGCGCGTACAGCCGCTTGGCCGTGGGCACGGACACGACCCAGTCGTGGTCGCCCAGGTGGGTGACGAAGCCCTCGAAGCGGAGCGGCTGGGGCAGCTTCTCGGCGGAATCCAGGAGCCCGGCCTTGACCGGATCGGTACCGGTCAGGATTCCCGCAGTGCCGATCCAACCGGCGACCAGCGCCTCCTCCTTGGCCCCGCCCGGCTGCTCGTGGGCGCAGGCCTGGGCCACGCAGACCGAGGCCGGCAGGCCCCGGGCGATGACCTCGGTCACGCCGTAGGTGTGGTGCTCGCCCGTGCCGGCCAGGGGCATCTCGTTTCTGAGCGAGCCGTCGGCCTGCCACTGAAAGACCCAGGGCTTGTGCAGGTCGTGCAGGGCCTGGGAGGCGATGAGGGCGTCACGGTCCAGGGTCAGGCCGTAGGCCGCGATGTAGCCTTCATAGAGCCCCAGGGTGGACATGAGGTTCAGGGCGGTATGGGTGACCACGCCGCCGGGATAGGCGTGGTGGCTGCCCCAGCCGCTGCCCGGGGCGCTGAGGAAGGGCTGCGGGCTCTGCGCGGCCGAGGACAGCGGAGGCAGGAAGTCCTGCTCGGCCACGTCCTTCAGGCAGCCCTTGGCGCAGAGCTCCTTGTAGAGCTCGGCCCGGACCTTGCCGTCCACCTTGGCCATGAAGGTCGGCGCCGGGTTGGCCAGGATGGCGGCGACCTTCTCGCGTAGCGCCTGGTCCTTGATGCTCCCCACGGTCTTCTGGATGTAGTCCTGGGCGGCCATGACCTTGGCCGAGGCCCTGGCCATGTCCTCGGGGCTCATGTCCACGATGTCTTTCAGCTTGGCCGGCCTGACCTCGGGCGGGCCGCCCTCGGCCAGGGTCGCCCCGGGCAGGAAGGAAACCGCGACCAATGCTCCGGCCGCCGCGCCGATCTTGAGAAATCCACGCCTGTCGATGCCGCTGAAGTCCATATTGGCTCTCCTTGGGGTTGTCGGTTGGTCTGCCGACCAGAGGAGAGCCTATACATATGACCGGGCCATGACGGCGGGGTGACGTCTTGCCGGCCGGGAGAGAGAAATGGCGGGCCGGACGGCGCGGTACGATCTCCTGGTGCCCGGGGCGGGAATCGAACCCGCATGGCCTTGCGGCCGAGGGATTTTAAGTCCCTTGTGTCTACCAGTTCCACCACCCGGGCCGGGGAAGGGCCAAAAACCTATACCGCGCCGGGCGTGGCCGTCAATCGCAGCCCGCTGGGAACGTGCGGCGCCAGGGCGTTTCTTTCGTCCGGCCCGCCTCCTCACGACAGCCCTGGCCTACAGCACCCGCCTCACCCCGGGCAGGCAGAGGAGCCCCCGGGCCAGAAGGAACGAGGCCGGGACGGCCCCCAGGCAGACCAGCAGAAACTTGACCAGGACCGGCAGGCCCAAGGGCATGACCAGCCACTGGAAAAAGATCAGCGGCGGCACCTGGAGGATGTAGGCCCCGTAGGCGCAACGCGCCGCGTCCTTGAGCCGGGGGCCGGCGAGCTCGAACCGGTCCCGGAAGAGGACGAGCAGCCAGGCGCACGCGCCGACGCACATGAAGGCCTCGCGCAAGGCGGCCACCAAGCCGTACAGGGTGAAGCCCGAACCGAGAAAGGCATGCTCCCGCATGAGGGGCGCCAGGACCAGGAAGGGCAGCAGCGCCCCGTACAGCGCCCAGCGCCGGGCCACTTTCGCGGGCAGGACGACGAAATAGTCCCGCCGCCAGGCCATGATGCCCAGGACGAACAGCATGAGGTACTGGGGGAAATGGGCCGGCTCCAGGGCAAAGGGCCAGGGCAGATGGATCCAGGTGTTCTGGGGGAAGAAGATGCGGACCGCGAAGGTCGCCGCGCCCAGGACCAGGGCCAGGCACAGGAGGAGACGGTGGTGCCAGCCCTCGCTTTTGGCCAGCGGGGCCCGCGCGTCCACGGGCCTGGAGTCGGCAAACAGTGGTCCGAGCAGGGCATAGCCCAGGCCGAAGAGCAGAAGCATGACCACGAACCAGAGGTGGCCGAAGGAGAATCCGTCCCAGAAATACATGGGCAGGGCGGCGACAAGCCCGATGGGCTCGCGGCCCTGGAGGGAGAAGTGGGTGACATACCTGACCAGGGGCATGACCGTCAGGCTGTAGACCAGGGTCGGCAGGCCCAGACGCAGGAGCCGGTCCAGGACGAATCCGCGCCGGCCCTTGCGCGCCAGGGCCAGCGGATGGAAAAAGCCGGAAACGAGGAAGAAGGCACCCATGAAAAAAGAGGCGTTCACTCCGGCGAACAGGGCCAGCGGGATGGAGATCAATTGGTCCTTGACGAACCAGTCGCCCGGCACCCAGGGCTGGGCCGCGTGGTGGGCGATGACCAGGGCGGTCAGGACCACCCGGAGATTGTCGAGGTACTGCAGACGCTGGCCTTGACCGTTCATGATTTGCCTCGCTCGCGGCCCGCAGGCCTGTCCCGGCGACGATGATCCGGCACGCCGTGCGGCAACCGTCTATCGGCCTTCCGGTGGAGCGTCAATCCGGCCGCGCCCCGCAGCCGGACCGCCGGCCTTCGGGCAGGCTTCTCCCGCCGTTGCCAGGACCCGGCGAAGGTTCTATCTTCGGAGGCCATGCTGCTCTCGATCAAGATCGCCCTGGCCTCGCTCGCCGCCCACAAGCTCCGCGCCGTGCTGGCCATGCTCGGGGTCTTTCTCGGCGCGCTGGCGCTCACCGGGGTGCAGCACGTCTCCCAGGCCATGGTGCGCAAGGCCGAGATCGAGACCGAGAAGCTCGGGCCGAACCTCTTCGTGGCCCAGTCCGGGCAGTTGCGTTTCCGGCGCAGCGGCACGGCCGGCTTCAGCGGCAGTTCGAGAACCTTCACCCTGGCCGACGCCGAAACCATCATGGGCCAGCTGCCCGGGGTGCTGCGCGGCGCGCCCTTCGTCGCCAAGCAGATGGCCGTGCGCGCCGGCGAGAAGACGGTCCAGTGCCAGGTCGTGGCCACCTGGCCGGACTACGTCGCGGTGCGCAGCTTCGCCCCGGCCCTGGGCCGCTTCTTCAGCGCAGAGGAGCTCGAGGCCCGGGACAAGGTCGTGATCCTCGGCCAGGCCATCGCCGAGCGCCTCTTCGGCTCGCCCGCGGCGGCCATGGGCGGGCAGGTCTTCTTCTTCCGCGCGGGTTTCCGGGTCATCGGGGTCATGGAGCCCAAGGGCCGCGACCTTTCCGGCACCAACCAGGACGAGCAGGTCTTCATGCCGCTCTCCACCTACATGCGCCGGGCGGCCAACCAGGACTGGATCACCGGCGTCTACATGGAGCTGGCCCCCGGCACCGACGCCGAAGCGCTGAAGACCTCGGCCACGACCCTCCTGCGCCAGCGCCACCGCCTGGGCCGGAACGAGAAGGACGACTTCTCGCTCCTGACCGCGCGCGATACCATGGAGCTGCAGCGCCAGGCGCTGGAGCTGGTGGGCGTGCTCGGGCTTCTGTCCTCCAGCGTATCCTTCGCCGTCGGGGGGCTCGGCATCCTCTCGATCATGATCCTGCTGGTCCGCGCCCGGCGCCTGGAGATCGGCGTGCGCCGGGCGCTCGGCGCCAGGCGCCTGGACATCATCCGCCAGTTCCTGTTCGAGTCGGCCTTCATGTCCGCGGTGGGCGGCGGCCTGGGAGTGGCCGCTTCCCTGGCCCTGACCTCCGTGGTCTACGTCCTGGGCGACTTCCCCTTCATTTTCGATCCCGTGCTCGTGGCCGGCTCCTTGGCAGGCTCGGCGCTCATCGGCGTGGCCGCCGGCGCCTACCCGGCCTGGCAGGCGGCCCAGGTCGCCATCCTCGACGTCCTGCGCAGCCAGGCCTAGCGGCTGGTCGTGGACGCTTCACGGGGTGAACAATACTTTTTTACTGAACAACGTTTACTTTTCATCCTGGGTTCAGTATACGCCGCTCCATGAGCATTCAGGAACGCAAGGCGCGCGACGCCTCGCGCATGCGCGAACGCATCTTCAAGGCGACGCTGGACCTCTTCGCCAAGGGCGGCTACCCGGCCGTGACCATGCGGGCCATCGCCCAGGCCATCGAGTATTCCCCGGGCACCATCTACCGCTACTTCCGCGACAAGAACGAGATCCTGCGCGAGCTCTGCTTCCGCGGCTTCGAGATGCTGCTCGCCATCCAGGCCGAGCTGAGCGATCTCGCCGATCCCCTGGAGCGCCTGCGCCAGGCCGGCCGGCGCTACATCAGCTTCGCCCAGCAGCATCCCGATCTTTATGCCATCATGTTCACCATCGGCGGGCTGATGAAGAAAGACCCCGGCGCGGTCGAGGACCGGCCGCCGCTGACCGCCTATCACAATCTGGAGTCCGCCGTGGCCGCCTGCCTCGACGCCCGGGGCTGGCCCGTCGCGGAGGTACCTCGGGTGGCGCTCGCCCTCTGGTCCCAGTGGCATGGCCTGGCCATGCTCCTGGTCAAGGATCAGCTCGCCGGACCGATAGAACCCCTGCAGGCCTGCGTCCACCAGGCCGCCGACCTGACCCTGGCCGCCCTGTCCGGCGACCCCGGGCACAGGGTCTCACCCTTGGCAGGCCCCCTCTCTGCCGCCCTTTTACCCCCCTGAGCGATCATGAACCGCCTGCTTTCCCTGTGCATCGGCATCGGCCTCTGCCTTCTGGCCGCAGCCCCGGCAAGCGCCGCGGACACCGGCCCGGACGGGCTCTTCCGCCCCGCACCCGCCCCGCGCACCGTGACCCTGACCGGCTACACCCGCGCCCGCTGGACCATGGACATCGCGCCCGAGGTCTCGGGCCTGTGCCTGCGCGTCGGCGCCGACGTTGGCCAGCCCATCGGCAAGGACGGCGTCTTCGCCCAGCTGGACACGACCTTCACCGATCTGGCCCTGGCGAAGAACAAGGCCGCCCAGGCCCGGCTGGCCAACAGTCAAGCCTACTACCAGCGCGAGGTCGAACGCTATGAAGCCCTGGTGACCAAGGAGAGCGCGGCCCAGTCCGTGCTCGACGAGTGGCGCAACCACCGGGACCAGGCCGCCCTGGAGATCGAAAGCCTGAAAGTCGAAGCCGCGGAGCTGGCCGAGACGCGCGCCCGCCACACGGTGCGCGCGCCAGCCGGCTGGCTGGTCATCGAGCGTCTGGTCGAGCCCGGCGAGTGCGTCCAGGAAGGCACCGTGCTGGCCAGGGCAGGCGACTACAGCCGCCTGCTCGTGCCCTTTGCCCTGGCCCCGGAGGAGCACGCCTGGCTCCGGCAACAAAAGGGGCCGGTCTCCCTGGCCTTTCCCGACCTCGGCCTGAACGTGCCGGCCACGATCGAGCGCGTCTCCCCGGCCTTCGACTCCGAAACCCGCAAGACATCCGTCGATCTGCTGGTTTCCGGCGGCCTGCCCGAGCTGCGCGGGGGGCTGCGGGCCGAGCTGGTCATCGACCTGCCCGACGGCAGCGGCGCCATGCTCGTGCCCGCGGCCGCCGTGGGCCAGCGCTACGAAGAGGCCTTTCTCACCCGCGAGGACGGCAGCCGGCTGAAGGTCCTGGTCCTGGGCGACGGGCCCGACGGGCAGCTGCGCGTACGCTCCGCCGACATCCGTCCCGGCGAGCGTTTCAAGCTGGCGGTCGAGTAACTCCCGTGCGCGCCCTGTTGACCTTCGCCCTGCGCCAGACGGTTCTGGTCAATCTCCTCTTCCTGGTGCTCATGGCCGTGGGCGGCTTCACCCTGCTCAGCCTGCCCGTGGAGCGCTACCCCAACGTGCACATGGGCAAGGTCCAGATCAGCACCGTTCTGCCCGGAGCCTCGCCCGAGGAGGTCGAGGCGCTCGTCACCCGCGAGATCGAGGACGCGCTCGACGACCTCAAATCCGTCGAGTTCATCCAGTCCACCTCCTACCGCGAGCGCTCGATCATCGTGGTCAAGTTCATCGACGACTCGGACTACGCCGCGCTCTACGACGAGCTGCGGATCAAGGTCCTCGGGGTCATGAACGAGCTGCCGGAGGGCATCGACCCGCCGACCTTCACCGAGATCAACGTCGCCGAATGGCTGCCCGCGGTCAGCGTCAACCTGATCGGGGACCGCTCCAACCGGGCGCTCTCGCTCATGGCCAAGGAGATGAAGATCGCGCTGAGGCAGATACCCGGAGTGCGCGAGGTCCAGCTCGACGGCGAATACACCCGGGAATACCACATAACCCTCTCCCCGGAGCGTCTGGCCCGCTTCGGCCTGACCTTCGACGACGTGGCCGGGGCGCTCGACGCGGCAAACATCTCGGTGCCCGCGGGCAAGTACGAGAACGCCTCGGGCGAGTTCGTGGTGGTCGTGGACGAAAAACTCCACACCCGCGAGGACGTGGCCCGGGTCATTGTCCGCCGTGACGGCGACGGCTCCTTCGTCACCGTGGGCGACGTCATGGCCGGGGCCTATTTCAGCTACCGCGATCCCTACGTCATCTCCTCGGTCAACGGCCAGGACTGCGTCACCCTGCGCATCGTCAAGGCCGACGAGGGCAACGCCCTGACCATCGTGCCCGCGGTCGAGGCCCTGGCCGAGCGCTACCGTCCGGCCCTGGCCAAGGACGGGGTGGACATCGTCCTGACCCAGGACCAACGCCTCCAGATCGACGACTCCATCACCACCCTGGGCAACAACCTGCTCATGGGTGTCAGCCTGGTTTTCGTCATCATCTTCGTCTTCATGGGCCTGCGCAACGCGCTCCTGGCCGTGGTCGGCATCCCCTTCTCCTTCCTGGTGACCATGATCTTCATGTGGCTGACCGGAAACTCGCTGAACGAGATCACCCTGTTCGCCTTCGTCCTGGTTTCGGGCATCATCGTCGACGACGCCATCGTGGTCACCGAGAACATCTACCGCCGCCTGCAGGAAGGCCTGCCGCTTCGCCAGGCGGTGGTAGATGGCGCCGCCGAGGTGGCCGTTCCGGTAATAGCGGCCACGGCCACGACCGTCGCCGCCTTCCTGCCCATGCTCATGATGACCGGCTCCACCGGCGAGTTCTTCGCCCAGGTGCCCATCGCCGTCTCCCTGGCCCTCTCGGCCTCGCTCTTCGAATGCCTGATCTTCCTGCCGCCCCACTATCTCGACTGGCCGGGAGCGGCCGGGGCAGAGCGCAAGGCCCGTTCCGACCGCGAGGCGGAGAAGGAGCTCTGGCTCATGAGCCTGCTCAGGCGCCTGACCCTGGCTCTGCTCAGCCTGGTCATGCGCCTGCGCGTCACCAGCCTGGTGGCCGTCACCCTGCTCTTCGTCCTGGCCATCGGTGTGCTCGCGTTGTCGGTCAGCGGGAAAGTGCCGCTCATCCGCATCAAGTTCTTTCCCGACGAATATGTGAACTACTTCGTAGACCTGGAAGGACCGGTGGCCACGGCCATCGAGACCACCAGCGACAAGCTCAAGGCCGTCTCCTCAGCGCTCCAGGCCGGCGGACCCGGCCAGGCCCGTTCGGCCACGGCTATGGCCGGGCTCTACCTGAACGAGGACTACCAGGCCGTGTTCGGCTCCAACCTTGGCTTCATCACCGTGGAGATGCCCAAGAAGTCCGACCAGAGCTTCCCCGAGAATCCGGAGAACGACCCCCAGCTTCACCTGGACTACGTGCGGCGGCTGCTCGCGCCCCTGGCCGCGGACGGCTGGCAGATCAGGGTACGGCCCGAGCCCGGCGGGCCGCCGGCAGGCAAGGCCATCACCGTCCGGGTGGTTGGTCCAAACAACGCCTCGGTGGCCGGGCTGGCCAGGGAGGTGGACGCCTTCCTGCGCTCCGATCCCGAGGTCGCCCCCTGGCTCCTGGACCTGGGCGACGACCAGGGCCGGCCCAGCCGCATCTATCGCTTCCGGGTCAAATCCGATCGGGCCGCGGAGTTCGGCCTGACTCCGGGCGAGGTGGCCATGCTGGCCGGCTCGGTTCTCGACGGGCGGCTGGTCGGCGAGTTCCGGACCCAGGACGAGGACATCGACCTGCGCCTGAAGATCGATCCCGAGGCCCTGGCCGTGCCGGAGAAAGCCCTCGACCTGCCGCTCCTGGCCCACCCCTCGGGTCCGGTACGCCTGGCCGACCTGACCCGGGTGGAGACGGTCATGGAGCCGAACAAGCTCGCCCGCTACCAGGGCAACAGAGCGCTCACCCTGGCCGCCAACCTGAAGACCGATGCCCCGACCTCGTCCGCGGCCATAGTGTCCAGGATCCGGGACTTCTACCGAGGCATCAAGGACCACTACCCGGGCGCGGAGCTCGATTTCGCCGGCGAGTTCGCCTCCACCCAGCGCTCCTATCTCTCGCTCACCTATGCCTTCTGCGTGGCCATCCTGGTCATCTACCTCATCCTGGCCACCCAGTTCCATTCCTATCTCCAGCCGCTGATCATCCTCTCGGCCGTGGTCTTCGCCCTCATCGGCGTGGTCGTGGGCAAGCTCGTCTCCCAGGGCCTGTTCACCATCAACAGCCTCATCGCCGTAGTCGGCGTGACCGGCGTGGTGGTCAACGACTCCCTGGTGCTCATCGACTTCATCAACCGCCGCTACCGCGAAGGCGCCAGCCGCCGCGAGGCCATCTTCGACGGCGTGCGCCTGCGCCTGCGGCCCATCCTGCTGACCACCCTGACCACGGTCCTGGGCCTCTTGCCCATGGCCCTGGGCTTCCCGAGCTACTCCGTGGTCTGGGGCTCCATGGCCTCGACCTTCGTCACCGGCTTGGCCACGGCCACCTTCCTGACCCTGTTCATCGTCCCGGTGCAGTGGGACCTGCTGACCGCCCTGACCGAGCGCCTGGCCGCCAGGCGGGCAAGGAGAGAGGCGAAAGAGGCCGACAAGGGGTAGGAGGGCGGGAATCGGAGAGGGGTCAGTGAATCCGGCCCGGCACTGGCGCCGGCCGGGGGGCGTTCCCATGAGGGGGAAGGGACGCCCGGGAATCGCGGGCGCGCAGACACGCCTGGGATCGTAAACCGGACCGTGGCATCGGCCGTCAGAGCGCAGCCGTCAGTGGCAATCCGAGCCGAGGGCGCGGCACGACATCTCTCCCCCTTCTAGGCCCGCATTTCCCTTTATGGCCTGCCTTTCTGCCTTCGCCTACCTCCGGCCGGCCTGGGCCGCCTCGTTCAGCAGCCACATGTCGGCCAGCGTCAGGAGCACCATGGCTCTCAGGACCGGAACGATGCGCGGGATGGCCGCCACGTCGTGGCGGCCGGGCACGGAGAAGCTCACCGGCTCGCCGCTCACGGTCAGGGTCTGCTGGCTGACGGCGATGGACGGGATGGGCTTGACCGCGCAACGGATGAGGATGGGCTGGCCGCTGGAGATGCCGCCGAGGATGCCACCGGCGTTGTTGGAGGCAAAACCCGCCGGGCTCATCTGGTCGTTGTTTGCGCTGCCGGTCAGCCGGGCGCCCGAAAGCCCGGCGCCGATCTCCACCGCCTTGACCGCGCCCACGCCCATGAGCGCATAGGCCAGCCTCGCGTCGAGCTTGTCGAAGACCGGCTCGCCCAGGCCCGGCGGCACGCCCAGGGCCTCGATGGCGACCACGCCGCCGAGCGAGTCGCCGGCCTTCTTGACCTCGCTGACGCGCGCCTCCCAGGACTCGATGACCGCAGGGTCGGGGCTGAAGAAGCCCCGCTCGGCCGCTCCTGCGGGGTCGACGACCTCGGCCCGCAGTCCGCCGAGTTCCAGGGTGTAGGCCCTGACGCTCACTCCCTTGGCGGCCAGGAAGGCGCCGGCCACGCTCCCGCCGGCCACCCGGGCCGCGGTCTCGCGGGCCGAGGCCCGGCCGCCGCCGCGGTAGTCCCGCCGGCCGTACTTGGCCTGGTAGGTCAGGTCGGCGTGGCCGGGGCGGAAGACGTCCTTGATGGCCGCATAATCGTGCGAGCGCTGGTCGGTGTTCTCGATGATGAAGCCGATGGGCGTGCCCGTGGTCTGGCCCTCGAACAGGCCTGAGAGCAGGCGCACGCGGTCGGGCTCCTTGCGCGCGGTGGAGGCGATGTTGCCCTGCCCCGGCCGGCGCTTGTCCAGCTCGGCCTGGATAAGCTCCTCGGACAGGGCCACGCCCGCGGGACAGCCGTCGACCACGCCGCCCAGGGCGGGACCGTGGGATTCGCCGTAGGTCGTCAGGCGAAACAACCTGCCGAAAGTGTTGCCGCTCATGGTGCGCCTCCTCGCGCCTACCTAGCAGAGGCCGGCGCCGGCCGGCAAGGCATGTCAGACCGGCGGCGGACCGGCGAGGATCATCTCGGCCAGGGTCAGGTCGGCCCGGGGGAGCGTGCGGGCCTTGTTGCCCAGGAAGGCCATCTCCAGTGCCGCCAGCTCGCGGTAGAAGACCGTGCGGTCCAGGACCGGAAGGGGTCCCTCGCGGCCCTGAATCAGCTCCTGGCAGCGCCAGCAGCCGGGGAAGGCCAGCTGCCGGCTGCTCGGCTGGAGAAGCACGTTGGGCACGCCGTGCAGCCGGCAGATCATGAGCCGCTGGGGATGGACGATGCAGCGGCCCGCGAGGCAGAGCGGGCACATGGCCTCGGGCGTCCGGCCGAAATTCCGGGCCGCGGCCGCGGCGTCGACATAGGCCTGCGCGCGCTCGCGCACCTCGGCCTGGGTCGCGGCGGGCAGGGCCTTCAGGCAGGACAGGAGATAGCTCCACTCAAGGTAGGTGTGGTGCTGGAAGTAGCTCGCGCAGCAGTTTTTCGGACAGCCGGCGCAGCCGTGGCCCAGGGCCTGGGCGACCTCGTCGTAGGCCGCCTCCATGCGCTCGTAGAGGTCCTGGAGCTTGCGGAAGAGGACCTGGCGGCTGGGCTTCATGCGCTGAGCCACTCCGTGATGCGCGCGGCCAAGGTTTCGGGGTCCGCGCCGTCGTCGATGACCGTGTCGGTCCACTGAGGCAGGAGCCGGCGGTGCAGGGCCACTACCTCGGCCGGGGCTCGGCCGGCCAGGAGCGCCGCGGCCGTGGCGCCGAGAGGCGGCGGCGCGGCCGGATCGGCGGCGGCCAGGCCGACCACCGGGCCGAGCAGGCGCAGGCGCTGGCGGGCCTGGGGCAGCTCCAGGGCCTCGGAGCCCACCGCGATCACGGCATGCTGCACGGCAATGTGGCCGAGCACCGTCTCGACCGCCCGCGGGAACTCCAGCGGGCCGAGATTCTTCAGGATCATGTCCAGAGGACAGCCGTACCAGGCCTCGACCAGGCGCTCGGCGTCCAGGACCGCCAGGCCCAGGAGCCGGCCCAGGGCCGCGGCCACGGCCGCGAGGCTCGTGCCGGGCAGGCCGACGAGGCTTACGCAGCTGGTATCGATGCGCGGGACCGGCATAGACGCAAACACCTTCCCTGGCGGGCTTAGCCGCCGAGGTAGGCCTTCTTGACCTCGGGGTCGGCGGCCAGCTCGGCGCTGGTGCCCTTGGCCACGATCTCGCCGGTGTCGAGCACGTAGCCGCGGTGGGCGAACTGCAGGGCGATGTTGGCGTTCTGCTCGATGAGCAGGATGGTCAGACCCTCGGCGTTCAGCCGCTTCAAGGTCCGGAAGACGTCGTACATGAGGAGCGGAGCGAGGCCCATGGACGGCTCGTCGAGCATGATGAACTCGCAGTCGGTCATCAGCGCCCGGCCGATGGCCAGCATCTGCTGCTCGCCGCCGGAGAGCTGCTCGCTTCTTTGCAGGCGGCGCTCGGCCATGCGGGGAAAGAGGCTGTAGACGCGCTCGAAGTCGTGCTTGATGCGTGAATCGTTCTTGCGGGCGTAGGTCGCCAGCTGGAGGTTCTCCTCCACGGTCAGGTTGCCGAAGATGTGCCGGCCCTCGGGGACGAGCGCCATGTGCAGCTGGTCCACCAGGACGTGCGGCTGGGTCTTCAGGATGGACTCGCCCTGGTAGCGGATGTCGCCGGAGACCACGCGCGGGGCTTCTGGCGGGGGCAGGCGCATGACCGAGTGCAGGGTCGTGGTCTTGCCCGCGCCGTTGGCGCCGATCAGAGTCACGATCTCGCCCTTCTCCACGTGGAAGGACAGGCCGTGCAGGGCCTCGATGTTGCCGTACTTGACGACCAGGTTTTCGACGGAGAGCAGCATGTCAGATCGTCCCGTCGCCCAGATAGGCCTTGATGACCTCGGGGTTCTGTTGGATGGCCTCGGGGGCGCCCTCGGCGATGGTCCGGCCGAAGTCGATGACCTTGATCCACTCGCACAGGCTCATGACCACGGTCATCTGGTGCTCGATCATCCAGATGGTCAGCTTGAACTCCTTGTGGATGAAGCGGATGAGCTTGATGAGCCCGTCCACGTCCGAGGAGTTGAGGCCGGCCGCCGGCTCGTCCAGGAGGAGGAGCTTGGGCCGCGTGGACAGGGCCCGGGCGATCTCGACCTTGCGCTGCAGGCCGTAGGGCAGGTTCTTCGGATACTCGGCGGCGAAGCGATCGAGATCCAGGGCTTCCAGGATGGCAAAGGCCGCGCGGTCGATGTCGGCCTCGCGGCCGAGGTAGTTTTTGGTGCGCAGGAAGCAGTCCCAGAGGTTGTAGCCCAGGCGGGAGTACTGCGAGACACGGATGTTGTCGAGCACGGTCAGCTCGTGCCACAGGCGGATGTTCTGAAAGGTCCTCGATATGCCGAGCGCGGTGACCTTGTGGGGTTTGAGCTTCCCGACGCGCGTGCCGTCGAAGACGATTGCTCCGCCGGTCGGCTGGTAGAAGCCGCTGACCATGTTGAAGACCGTGGTCTTGCCCGCGCCGTTGGGACCGATCAGCCCGTTCAGCTCGCCGCCCTCGAAGCTGGTCGAGAAGTCGCTGACGGCGATCAAACCGCCGAAGCGGATGGAGAGATCCTTGATGTCGAGAAGCGCCATGCCCCGTCCCTTCCGGCTACTTGAAGCGGTAGTATTTTTTCAGCTTGGGGAAGAGGTCGCCAAGCTCGCGGTTGCCCATGATGCCTTCGGGCCTGAACTGCATGAGGATGATGAGCAGGAGCGGAATGGCCACCCACTTGATGATCTGCAACGGCCGAAGGACTTCCAGGAGCACGGTCATGAGCCCGGCGGACAGGATGGAGCCGGTCAGCGAGCCCATGCCGCCGAGGTAGACCATGACCATGGCCTCGGTGGATTTGAGGATGTTGAAGGCCTGGGGGTTCACGTAGCCGACCACGTGGGCGAACAGCCCGCCGGCCACGCCGGCCAGGCCCGAGGACAGGAGGAAGGCGGTCAGCTTCACCTGGTTGGTGTTCACGCTCATGATCTCGGCCGCGATCTCGTCCTGGCACACGGCCATGACGCCCTTGCCCATGGAGGAGCGGATGTAGCGCTGCAGGATCCAGACGCAAAAAACCGTGCCGACAAAGGTCCAGATGACCATCCAGGGCAGGCCGGCCACCTCCTCCATGTTGTTCAGGACCTTTTTCATGCCCATGAAGCCGCGGGCACCGCCGATGACGTCTAAGTTCTCCACCAGGCTGATGATGATGTAGTTGGCGGCCAGGGTGATGATGGCCAGGTAGTCGCCGCGGGTGCGAAACGAGGGGAAGGCCACCAGAAGCCCGGCCAGGGCCGCGGCCACGCCGCCGGCCAGCAGGCACAAAGGCAGGCCCAAGAGGGCCAGGGAGGGCGGCAGGAGCGGTTCGCCGAAGGTTGCCGAGGAGGTGAACAGGGCCACGCTCAGGAGCGAGGAGACGTAGGCGCCTACGGCCATGAACCCGGCATGGCCGCAGGAGAACTCGCCCATGTAGCCGTTTATGAGGTTCAGGCTGGTGGCCATGATGATGTTGATGCACAAAAACATGAGCGTGGTCTGGACGTAGAGGTCGATCCACCCGAGCTTGGCGGCGAGGACGAGCCCGGCCAGGGTCGCCAGGAGCAGGAGCGGTACGGTCAGGCGTTGCATCGCGGTGGGCCTTTTGCGCTTGGTGCCGGCTGGTCGGCGGTTAGATTTTGGTCGTCTTGGCCATGCCGAAGATGCCGGTGGGCTTCCAGGTCATGATGAGCAGGAGGATGGAGAAGGCGATCAGGTCGCGCAGGGTGGAGGGGAAGAAGGCCACCACCATGATCTCCACGAAGCCCAGGATGTAGCCGCCGATGAACGCGCCGCGGATGGAGCCGATGCCCCCGACCACGGCGGCGATGAAGGCCTTCCAGCCGATGGACGCGCCCATGTAGGGGTCGAGAACGGGATAGCTCATGGCGAAAAGGACGCCGGCCAGGGCGGCCATGGACGAGCCGAGGATGAAGGTGAAGACGATGATCGTGTCCACCGGGATGCCCATGAGCGGCACGGCGAAGCGGTCCCAGGACAGGGCGCGCATGGCCATGCCGATGCGGGTCCTGGTGACGATGGTGTTGAGTAACCAGAAGATCGCCAGGGCCGAGACGATGACGATGAGCTTCAGGTTGGTCAGGGAGACCGTGCCGAAGGTCCAGATGGACTTCTCCAGGAGCTCGGGGAAACTCTTGCGGCTTGCGCCGAGGAGCGCCAGGTTGCCGTTCTCCAGCACGAGCCCGCACATGAGCGCGGTGATGACCACGTAGAGGCGGTTCACGCCTTTGCGCCGCAGGGGGCGGTAGGCCACGCGCTCGATGAACACGCCCAGGCACGAGGTCAGGACCATGGTCACCGGCACGACCAGGGCCAGGATGAGCCAGCCGGGCAGGGCCGCGCCCAGGCTCACGTACTTGCCCAGGAGGAAGGTGGCGACGAAGAAGGCGATGTAGGCGCCGACCATGAAGATGTCGCCGTGGGCGAAGTTGATGAGCAGCAGCACGCCGTAGACCAGGCAGTAGCCCAGGGCGATGAGGGAATAGAAGCTCCCCCACTGCAGGGCGTTCAGGATGTTCTGGAACAGGCTCTCGAACATGGGGTCACCCGTGAAAATATGGAACGTGACGATGACTGGCGTAAAGCGCGCGGGGCGGGTCGGAAGGCTCCGGCCCCTCCCCGCGGCGCGCATGGGGAGCGGCCGGGCCGCTCCCCGTTCAGGTCGATGCCGGGCCGTGTTACGGGCAGACCGACTCGGTGAACTCGAACTCGCCGGCGTCGTTGATCTTGACCACCACGGCGCACTTCGAAGGCGTGTTGTCCTCGGCGCCGTACTTCATGGTGCCGGTGATGCCGTCGAACTGCTTGATGGCCTTCATGCCGTCGCGCAGGGCCACGCGGTCCTTGGCCAGGTCGCCGGTCAGCTTGCCGGCGTTCTGCAGGCCCTTCAGCATGACGTAGGTCGAGTCGTAGGTCAGCGCGGCCACGTCGTCGGCCTCGTAGCCGTACTTGGCCTTGTACTTGTCGATGAATTCCTTGGTCTTGCCCGTGGCGCCCTTGGCCGTGTAGTGGGTCGAGAAGAACTGGCCCTTGCAGGCGTCGCCGCAGAGCGGCATGAGCTCGGCCGAACCCCAGGCGTCAGCGCCCATGAACGGGCCGGTGTAGCCGAGGTCGCGGGCCTGGGGCACGATGAGCGCCACCTGGTTGTAGTTGTCCGGGACGAAGATGAAGTCGGGCTTGGCGGCGTTGATCTTGGTCAGCTGGGCCGAGAAGTCCTGGTCCTTGGAGCCGTGGGACTCGAACGCCACCACCGAGCCGGCGCCGAACTTGCCCTCGAAGTAGGTCTTGAAGTCCTCGGCCAGGCCCTTGGAGTAGTCGTTGGACAGGTCGAAGATGACCGCGGCGGTCTTGGCATTGAACTGCTTGGCCGCGAAGTTGGCCGCCACCGGGGCCTGGAAGGGATCGAGGAAGGCCGCGCGGAAGACGAAGGGGCGGTTCAGGGTGGTGCTGGGGTTGGTGGACCAGGGCGAGATCATCGGGGTCTTGTTCTCGTCGGCCACGCCGCCGGCCGGCACGGCCTGCTTGGAGGACTGCGGGCCGACGATGCCCAGCACCTTGTCCTGGGTGATCAGCTTCAGCTGCGCGGACACCGCGGACTCGGGCTTGGCCTCGTTGTCCTGATAGACGAACTCGAGCGGGTACTTCTGGCCGCCGATGTCCAGGCCGCCGGCGCCGTTGACTTCCGCAAGGACGATCTCGGCGGCGTACTTGGAGGCCTCGCCGACCTTCGGGATGTCGCCGGTCAGCTCGATGTTGAAGCCGAGCTTCACGACCTTGGCTTCTTCCTTCTTCTCACCGCAGGCCGCGAGCACGAGGCCCAGAGCCAGCATGGCCACAGCACAAAGCGTGAGCTTGATCAGCCCGTTTCGCATACCCATCCTCCTCACATGACTATGAAAGTTGGAACTCCACGCCACAAGGTGATAGTACTAACCGAATTCCGCTCCAAAACTCAAGGGCAATCAAATATGGCAATTTCTTTAATAATCAACCTGTTACAAGCATGTCATGGAAAAAAAATGAACTCCCCGAGCCCCAGGTTTGCCGACGATTATTCAAAATAATCCGGCTCAGTCCAAATTTTGTCACAAAAAAAGGCGACAAAATCGTCGATTCCTCGCAACCTACCACCCTGATCCGCGACCCGTTTCACAGCGGATCATCCCGGCGGGCATGAGCCACCCGCCCCGTCCGGCACCCGGCGGCCAACCTTGTCGGCCCGGACCAAATGGGATAGGAGTCGGACGCGCGGATGCCTCCGCGCGAAGCTCACCGGACCGAAGGGGAATGCATGTCGGCTGAAGCGCTGAAGCGCATCAAGGATCACGCCGCCGCCGGTGCCCGGCTGCGCGAGAAGTTCTTCGAGCAGAAGGCCGATCTCGTGGTCGAGATCGCCCGGCTCCTGGCCCTGCGTCTGGCCGCCGGCGGCAAGATCCTGTTCTGCGGCAACGGCGGCTCGGCCGCCGATTCCCAGCACCTGGCCGCGGAGTTCGTCAACCGCTTCCGGCTGGAGCGCCCGCCCCTGCCGGCCCTGGCCTTGACCACCGACACCTCCATCCTTACCGCTATCGGCAACGACTATGGCTTCGACCACGTCTTCCAGAAGCAGGTCCAGGCCCTGGGCAACCCCGGCGACGTGCTGGTAGCCATCTCGACCTCGGGCAACAGCCCGAACGTCATCGCCGCGCTCAAGGCCGCCCGCGGCAAGGGCCTGACCACCGTGGGCCTGACCGGCCAGGGCGGCGGCGAGATGCTCGCCCTGTGCGACTTCGTCCTGGCCGTGCCGGACAAGCGCACGCCGCTGGTCCAGGAGCTGCACATCGCCGCCGGGCATCTCCTGTGCGACCTGGTCGACTACTTCCTGTTCGAGGCCGTGACCGAACTTTCCCCCCAGCCCGCGCGCGACTAGCCGGGGCTGGATTTCCCGGAGGATACGCCATGCCCATCTTCGAGTACGTCTGCAAGGCCTGCGGCCGAGAGTTCGAGGAGATCGTCCTCGGCCAGGACCAGACCGTCCCCTGCCCGGCCTGCGCCTCGAAAAAGACCGAAAAGCTCATGTCCCGCTGCCGGCACAAATCCGGGGGCGGCGGGGACTACGGCGCCCCGTCCTCCGGTGGCGGGGGCGGCGGCTGCTCCGGCTGCTCCGGCGGCTCCTGCGCCACCTGCCACTAGGACCCGCCGTGCGCCGCCAGCTGACCATCGCCACCCGCGGCTCCAAGCTCGCCCTCTGGCAGGCCGAGCACGTAAAAAACCGGCTCATCGCCCTCGATCCCGGGCTGAGCGTCGGGCTCCTGGTGCTCAAAACCCAGGGTGACAAGATCCTCGACGTGCCCCTGGCGGCCATCGGCGGCAAGGGCCTGTTCGTCAAGGAGATCGAGGAGGCGCTCCTCGACGGCCGGGCGGACCTGGCCGTGCACAGCATGAAGGACGTGCCCGCCGAGCTGCCCGAAGGCCTGACCATCGGCGCCGTGCCCGAGCGCGAAGACCCCTGCGACATGCTCCTCTCGGTCCACCACGACGGCCTCGCCGGCCTGCCCCAAGGCGCCCTGGTCGGCACCAGCTCGCTCCGGCGCCAGGCGCAACTGAAAGCCCTGCGCCCGGATCTGCGCATCGAGAGCCTTCGCGGCAACCTCGACACCCGGGTGAAAAAGCTCATGGACGGCGAGTTCGCGGCCATCGTCGTGGCCGCCGCGGGCTTGAACCGCCTGGGCCTCAAGGCGCCCAAGTCCGAACGCCTCGAGCCCCCCCGCTTCCTGCCGGCCGTGGCCCAGGGGGCGCTGGGCATCGAATGCCGCGAGGAGGACGGCGAGCTCCTCGCCCTGCTCGAAGGCCTGGACCACGAGTCGAGCCGCATCCGGGTCGAGGCCGAACGGGGCTTCCTGACCGCGCTCGAAGGCGGCTGCCAGGTGCCCATCGCCGGCCACGCCGTGCTCGAGGGCGAGGATCTGCTCCGGCTGACCGGGCTGGTCTGCGACTTGGACGGCCGCAGCCCGATCCGCCGCCAGGCCGTCGGTTTCGCCGAGGACGCCTGGGACCTGGGCACCGAGCTGGCCGAGGAAATCCTCGAGGCCGGCGGCCGGGAGATCCTCGACGCGATCTACGGCCGCACGACCATGCCCCCCGCCGCTCCCTGAAACCGTTCGGTTGCCAGCTCGCCACAAATAGGCTAGGGGGAACGTTATCGTTCCCAACACAGCGTATTACCGGCCCGGCGCCATGGCCGAAGTGTGCCTTGGACCCTCCACCCAGGCGGTTTGAGCATGAAGAACCTCGCCATCGGTTTCAGGCTGGGCCTCGCCTTCCTTCTCGTCGTCTGCATCTTCCTCGCCGTCAGTGCCTACCAGGTCACCCGCATGCGCGCCCTCGGCGAGCTGCAGAACGCCATGGTCAAGCGCAACCAGGACACCCTGTCCATCAGCAGCGTGGCCCGCCGTCTGGAGGCGCTCTACGCCATCGTCGGCGATGCGGTCATCAACGGCGACCTGGAGCGCGCCCGCAACGACCTCGAAACCTACATGGACCAGGCCCAGATGGACCTGCGGGTCGTGGCCACCATGGCCGATACGCCCGAGGAAAAAGCCCTGGCCGAAGCCTTCGGGAAGAACTTCCTCCTCTACCTCTCGACGGTGAAGGAAAAACTCCTGCCGCTCCTGGAAGCCCAGGGCAGCAGCGTCGGCGCAGACGTCCGGGCCCTGGACGAGACCCTGGACCAGGCGCGTGAAATGAGCGCCGAGCCCCTCCGGGAGATCATGGCCAGCTTCGAGGACGACGCCATGGACGCCGAGATGGACTACGACGAGATCCAGGAGCAGGCCGAGACCATCGCCCTGTCCGTGGCCGCGGCCGGCATCCTCCTGGCCGCCCTCGTCGGCGCCGTGGTCACCTTGAGCATCACCCGGCCCCTCAGGAAGACCGTGGCCTTTGCCGACGGCGTGTCCCAGGGCGCGCTCGATCTCAGCCTCGACCTTAAGCGCCGGGACGAAACCGGCCGGCTGGCCCAGGCCTTGAGCCACATGGTCGAGGCCCTCAAGGCCAAGATCGCCGAGGCCGAGGTCCGCACCGGCGAGGCCGCCTCCGAGGCGGACAAGGCCCGCGAGGCCATGGCCGGCGCCGAAGACGCCCGGGCCCAGGCCGAAACCGCCCGCGCCGAAGGCATGCGCGCCGCGGCCGGTGAGCTCGCGGCCGTGGTCGAACGGGTCACCTCGGCCTCGGAGGAGCTCTCCGCCCAGGTGGAGGACTCGAGCCAAGGGGCCGAACAGCAGAAGGTTCGCATCACCGAAACGGCCACCTCCATGGAGGAGATGAACTCCACCGTGCTCGAAGTGGCCAGGAACGCCGCCGCCGCGGCCGAGGCCGCAGAGCAGGCCAAGGCCAGAGCCACGGCCGGCGCCCGGGTGGTCGGCGAGGTCATCTCGGCCATCGACACGGTCAAAAGCCAGTCCCAGGCCTTGAAGTCCGACATGGCCGCCCTCGGCCACCAGGCCGAGGAGATCGGCCAGATCCTGACCGTCATCAGCGACATCGCCGACCAGACCAACCTGCTCGCCCTGAACGCCGCCATCGAGGCCGCCCGGGCTGGTGACGCCGGCCGGGGCTTCGCCGTGGTCGCCGACGAGGTCCGCAAGCTGGCCGAGAAGACCATGACCGCGACCAAAGAGGTCGGCGGTGCCATCGGCGCCATCCAGCAGCGCACCCGGGCCAGCATCGCCGCCGTGGAGGCCGCCGCGGCCGGCATCGAGGCCGCCACCGGCCTGGCCGCCAGCTCCGGCACGGCCCTGTCCGAGATCGTCGGCCTGGTGGACACGGCCAACAGCCAGGTCCAGGCCATCGCCGCGGCCAGCGAAGAGCAGTCCGCGGCCAGCGAGGAAATCCACCACTCCCTCGAAGACGTCAACCGCATGGCCGCGGAAATGGCCGACGCCATGCACCAGTCCGCCCAGGCCATCGCCGAACTCGCCCGCCAGGCCGCAGCCATCCAGGCCCTCATCGACCGCATGCAGGCCGGATGAGGCGGGTGGCCTCCGGCGGCCAGGGGCTCCGCCCCTGGATCCCGCAAGGGGGATGATCCCCTCGACCCCGCAGTCTGAAAATCGGAGCCCCTCGGCGCGAAGAACGCCGAGGGGCTCCGATTTTCAGCTTGGGTGATGCAGGGCGAATCATGCCCCCCGCTGGTCCTGGGAACGACAAAAGAAGAAAGACGCCAGCGAGGGTGAAGCAGGGGAGCAAAACAGGCGGGGTCAACAGGCCGATCGGTTTTTTCCAAACCCGCACGGGAGCTTCCGGAAGGCCGTCAGCTCCTGCGCCAGCCCGAGGGGACGGATAACCAGGCCGGACCGGCACAGTCTTCACCTCGTGGCGGCTTTGGTTTTCCCTCGACGGCCTGGATCCGGCGGCAAGGATGTCCCGTGACCGGCTCGTCTGAGGTCGGGACCTGACGGGGAAAGACCCCGTCAGGTCCCGACCGAAAGCCGGGGAGGTCCAGGAGGGAATCATTCCCTCCTGGCAGGGGTGCAGGGGACAGCGTCCCCTGCCCGCAGGAGGCCATACGCCCCCGGCCGGGGTCAGTCCTTGTTGACTCCGGCGGCAGAAAAGGTGGCCATTTCGTTGAAGATGGCGGCGGCGCAGCGCAGGAGGTGGATGGCCAGGGCGCTGCCGGTGCCTTCGCCCAGGCGCAGGCCCAGGGGCAGGAGGGGTTGGATGCCCATGGCCTGGGCGATGCGGGCGAAGCCGGTTTCGGCCGAGGCGTGGCTGTAGACGACGTAGCCGGCGGCGGCCGGGCAGAGCCGCAGGGCGCAGAGGGTCGCGGCGGTGGAGATGAAGCCGTCCACGGCCACGGGCAGGCCTCTCGCCGCGGCGCCGAGGACGAGGCCGGCCAGGGTGGCGATCTCGTATCCGCCCAGGGCGGCCAGGATGGTGAGCGGGTCGCCGGAGGCCACGGCCGCCTGGTTGGCGGCCAGGGCCCGGGCCACGACCTTGGCCTTGCGGGCCACGCCGGCGGCGTCGAGGCCGGCGCCGGGGCCGGTGATCTCGACCGGGTCGAGGCCGAGGAAGGCGCAGTAGAGGGCGGTGGACGGGGTGGTGTTGCCGATGCCCATGTCGCCGGTGCCGAGGCAGCGGATGCCTTCGGCCGCGGAGCGTTCGGCCAGGGAGAAGCCCAGGTTCAGGGCTTTGACGCAATCTTCGCGGCTCATGGCCGGACAGCGAGCGATGTTGGCCGTGCCCGGGGCGATTTTGGCCTGGATCAGCGAGGGATGCTCGGGGAACGGGCCGCCGGCCACGCCGGCGTCGACCACCAGGAGCTCGATGTCGTTGCGGCGGGCGAGCACGTTGATGCCGGCGCCGCCGGCCAGGAAGTTGGCGATCATCTGGCGAGTGACTTCGCTCGAGGCGATGCTCACGCCTTCGGCCACCACGCCGT
Source organism: Desulfovibrio sp. UBA6079 (assembly GCA_002428705.1). Lineage (GTDB taxonomy): Bacteria > Desulfobacterota > Desulfovibrionia > Desulfovibrionales > Desulfovibrionaceae > UBA6079. Next base: position 102,577 of record DIXN01000061.1, on the reverse strand, counting down.
GGTCGCCGGCCACGGTGAAGATGCGCGCCGGGTCCACGGCCGGAGGCGCGCCGCGGCCGATGACGTAGAGGCGCAGGGCCAGCTCTTCCAGCCGGCCGAGGCTTCCCCGGGGCTTGGTCAGGTCGTCGAGGTGGGCCTGGGCCGTTGGCGCGAGGCGATCGTCAACCGGGGTGATGGCGGCCAGGCGTGCGGCGAGAGCAGTGGACATGGAGGCTCCTTGGCGGGAATTCGGATCGCGCGGGACGGGCGCCGATGATATCGCGGATCAGGGGCAGCCTTCCGGGTAGAAGTAGGAGAGTTGCCCGGTGGACTCGAGCACCGAGCGCCAGTAGTTGGAGCAGATGTCGATCTTCTTGCGGCCGGTGGTGACCAGGGAGAGGGGGATGTGCACGTAATTGCCGCTCCATTTGGAGACGATCATGCCGGTCTTGCCGGCCATGGCCGCGTGCACGGCGTTCTGGCCGAGAAAGTTGCAGTAGATGGAGTCGTTGGACGAGGCCGGCACCGAGCGGATGATGTAGCTCGGATCGATGAACTTCAGGGTGTAGTCGAGCTTGACCTGGTCCAGGGCGCTCTTGATCTCGGCCTGGAGCATGGAGCAGATGTCGCCGAGCTTGACGTTGCCGCTGGCGTCCGTGGCCTCGGGGCGCTTGAGGAGATGCTGCCCGGCGCCCTCGGCGACCACGACCACGGCGTGACCGCGCATCCTGAGACGGCGCTGCAGGGCCGGGATGAAGCCGTGCTCGCCGCTCAACTCGAAGGGGTCCTCGGGCACCAGGACGAAATCCACGTCGCGCAGGGCGAGAGCGGCCTGGGCGGCGATGAAGCCCGATTCGCGGCCCATGAGCTTGACCATGCCGATGCCGTTGGGCGCGCCCAGGGCCTCGGTATGGGCGCAGCGGATGGCCTCGGTGGCCTTTTCCACCGCGGTGTCGAAGCCGAAGGTCTGGGCCACGTAGACGATGTCGTTGTCGATGGTCTTGGGGATGCCGATGACCGCGATCTTGATGCGCCGCGCGGCGATCTCCTCGACGATGCGGGCCGCGGCCTTCATGCTGCCGTCGCCGCCGATGACGAAGAGGATGGCCACGCTCATGCGCTCAAGCGCGTCGACGATGTCCTCCACCGGCTGCGGGCCGCGCGAGGAGCCGAGAATGGTGCCGCCGAACTCGTGGATGCGCGAAACCGCGGCCGGGGTCAGGTCCATGAGGGCGTGATTGTAGGACGGGATGAAGCCTTCCAGGCCGTAGGGGATGCCGTAGGTCGCCGAGACGTGGTAGTTGAAATGGGCCTCGAGGACGATGGCCCGGATGACGTCGTTGATGCCCGGGCAGAGGCCGCCGCAGGTGACGATGGCGCACTTGGTCTTCGCGGTGTCGAAATAGATATGCTCGCGGGGGCCGGCCAGCTCGAAGGAGGGGTTGACGCCTTTCAGGCGGGCGACGTCCTTGACTCCGGCGTAGAGATAGACGCGCGCGTCCTCGTCCACGAACTGCGGGCGGTTCAGGCGTGAGCGGATCTTGGCCGGGCCGAGCGTCTGGACGCTCGTGTCCTTGGGCGGATCGCTCGGCGGCGGGCAGGTGTAATCCGTGCGCATGGCGGTCTCCTCGCATCTGCTCCGGGGGGCTTGACAGCTCATTCCCACTAGCCCGGACCATGGCAAATGACAAGGCGCGGGCGAATGAAAGCGATTGACTTGGGCCGGGCGATGGTTAGTTGCCCTTGCGTTGGCGGTATGCCCTTCGTTATGATTGAAAACCGTGCGGGAGCGGTGTTTCCCGCCCGAGGGACCCCGAGGGACAAGGACATGGGCAAGCTGAACTGGACGGCGTGGCCGGGAATCGAGGATTTCAGCGAGACGATGGACCGCCTGGTGGACGAGCTTCGAGCCCGCGGCGAAAGCCGCTCCCGGGCCGAGGTCTGCCTCTGGCAGCCGCCGCTGGACGCGGTGGAAACCGCCACCGAGCTCATCCTGACCCTGGACATCCCGGGCGTGCCCCTGGAGAACGTCGGCGTCGAGCTGCGCGACCGGGAGCTCGTCATCTTCGGCGAGCGGCGCTTCGAGCGCGACGCCCGCGGCGCGGTCTACCACACCCTGGAGCGGGCCTACGGCCCGTTCGCCCGGCGCTTCGAGCTGCCCTTCCCGGTCGAGGCCGGGGCCATCCGGGCGGAGCTGAAGGACGGCCTGCTGACCCTGGCCGTGCCCAAACGTCCGGCGACAGGCGGCCCCCGGCGCATCATCATCGACAGCGACTAGCCCGCGACGGCCCCGCAGCGTTCAAAGGAGCCTTCACCCCCATGACGAGCCAGCTGAAGACCGCCCTCCTGCTCGGCGCCCTGACCGCGCTCATCCTGCTCATCGGCCAGGCCACCGGCGGCAGGCAGGGCCTCTATTTCGCCTTTTTCATCGCCCTGGCCATGAACCTCGGCAGCTACTGGTTCTCGGACAAGATCGTCCTGGCCATGTACCGCGCCCGGGAGCTCGCCCCGGAGGACGCGCCCGGGGTCCACGCCATGCTCGCCGAGCTGGCCGGAAGGGCCGGCATCCCCACCCCGAGGCTCTTTCTCATCCCCCAGGAGGCGCCCAACGCCTTTGCCACCGGCCGCGACCCGAAACATGCCGTGGTCGCGGTGACCGCGGGCATCATGCGCCTTTTGTCCCCCGAGGAGCTGCGCGGCGTGCTGGCCCACGAGCTGTCCCACGTCAAGAACCGCGACATTCTGGTCCAGTCCATCGCCGCGGTCCTGGCCGGGGTGATCATGATCCTGGCCAACATCATCAAGTGGGGCGCGCTCTTCGGCTTCGGCCGCAGGAGCGACGAGGAGGGCGGCAACCCTCTGGCCGCCCTGGCTCTGGCCATCGTCGGCCCCATCGCGGCCATGCTCATCCAGATGGCCATCTCGCGCTCCCGGGAGTACCTGGCCGACGCCACCGGCGCGAAAATCTCCGGCACCCCGCTGGCCCTGGCCGGGGCGCTCGGCAAGCTCGACGCCTATGCCCGGCGCATCCCCATGCAGGCCAGCCCGACAACCGAGAACATGTTCATCGTCAACCCCTTCTCCGGCCGCAGCCTGGCCAACCTCTTCTCCACCCATCCGCCCGTGGAGGAGCGCATCGAGCGGCTGCGCCAGATGGCCGCCGGGAGATAAACCGTGCGCACCCTCGCCTGCACCGCCCTGCTCTGCCTGCTCGCCGCCCTGCCGGCCTACGCCGCCGCGGACCGCGAGGCGCGCATGACCCCGGTGGTCCGGGCCGTGCAGCAGGTCGGCCCGGCCGTGGTCAACATCACCACCACCAGCATCCAGCGCCGCAACGTGAGTCCCTTCGCCGAGTTCTTCGGCGACCTGCCGCCCCACTTCCAGGAGTTCTTCGGCAACGGCCAGACCCGCGAATACCGGACCCAGAGCCTGGGCTCCGGGGTGATCATCGACGGCGGGAAACGGCTGGTGCTGACCAACTCCCACGTCATCTCCGGGGCCGCGGAAGTGAAGGTCCGCCTCCAGGACGGCCGCGAGTTCCCGGCCGAGCTCTTAGGCGCGGACACCGACTTCGACCTGGCGGTGCTGAAACTCGAAGGCGAGGGCGCCCTGCCCCAGGCCGCCCTCGGCGATTCCGACGACATCATGATCGGCGAGACGATCATCGCCATCGGCAACCCCTTCGGCTTCTCCAACACCGTGACCACCGGCGTGGTCTCGGCGGTCAAGCGCTCCATCGACACCGAGAACGGCTTCTTCACCGACTTCATCCAGACCGACGCGGCCATCAATCCCGGCAACTCCGGCGGGCCGCTCTTGAACATCCTGGGCCAGGTCATCGGTGTGAACACGGCCATCCAGGCCCAGGCCGAGGGCATCGGCTTCGCCATCCCGGTGAACAAGGCCAGCCGGGTTGTGGCCGAGCTTCTGTCCTCGGGCGAGGTGGCCCGGGTCTGGCTCGGCCTGTCCGGCCAGGACGTGGACCAGCAGACGGCGAGCTACCTCGGCCTGGCCAAGGTCGAGGGCCTGCTGGTGACCGAGGTCTACGACGGCTTGCCGGCCAAGGCCGCCGGCCTGAAGCCCGGCGACGTGATCCTCAGCCTGAACGGCTTGGCCGTGAAGGACAAGGACCACTACATCGAGCTCCTGCGCAACTACACCCAGGGCGAGGCCATCGCCGTCTCGCTCTGGCGCGACGGCAAGACCGACAACCTCTCGGCCAGGGCCGCAACCTTCGCCGCCGAGACCGCCACCGCCCTGGGCGAGCGCCGCTGGGGTTTCCGCTTCGCGAACACGAGCAAGCGGGGCGGCTTCGTCATCGGCTCCCTCCGCGCCGGCAGTCCGGCCGACAAGCTGGGCCTGAAGAACGGCGACATCGTGCTCCAGGTCGGCAACATCCGCCTGCAGGAGGGGCGCGACGTCCAGGAGGCCGTGCGCCGCTACCGGCTGGCCAACACCCTCATGCTGACCATCGTGCGCGACGGGGAACTGTACCACGCCCGCATGCGCATCTGAGGACCGGGCGTGGCCGCCGATCCCGCATCCGCGTCTTCGGGTGAGGCAACCGTCGCCGTCATCTCCGACATCCACGCCAACCTCGAGGCCTTGCGCGCCGTGCTGGCCGACATCCGCGCCCGGGGCGCGGCCGAGATCCTCTGCCTGGGCGACAACGTCGGCTACGGCGGCGACCCCGAGGCCGTGGTCGGCCTGCTGCGCTCCTCCGGCGTGGTCTCGATCATGGGCAACCACGAGCTGGGCCTCACCAGCGACAAACGTCGGCGCTGGTTCAACCCGCTGGCCCGCCAGGCCCTGGCCCGCACCGCCGAGCTACTGTCCGCCGAGTCCCTGGCCTACCTGACGGGCCTGCCCAGGGTCCTCATCCGCCACGGCGCCCGCCTGGTTCACGGCACCCCGCCCGAATCGACCGGGCGCTACCTCTTCGAATACGCCGCCGGCGAGCTGCCCGAGCTTTTCGCCCGCTTCCCCGAGGAGCTCTGCTTCGTCGGCCACACCCACGAGCTGGTCCTGGTGACCGCTGACGGCTCCACGGTCCGCCGGGAGGAGTTCCCGGCCAAACCGGTGGTCCTGCCCCCCGGCACCCGGGCCATCGTCAACGCCGGCGCAGTGGGCCAGCCCCGCGACGGCGATCCGCGGGCCAAATACATCCTCTGGTGGCCTCTGGCCCGGCGCCTGGAGGTCCGGCGCGTGCCCTACGACACGGCAGCGGCCGCGGCTCGCATCCGCGACCGGGGCATGCCCGAACAGTACGCCCGCATCCTGGAGGCGTAAGATGCGGACCATCGGCAAGTACGTGATCCGCGGACATCTCGGCCGGGGCGCCTCGGCCACGGTCTACAAGGCCCGGCTGCCCGTGGTCGATCGGCTGGTGGCGGTGAAGGTCTTGACCCCGGACGAAACCCTGCTCGCCCTGCTCGGCGAGGCCGAGCTGCGCTCCCGCTTTACGGCCGAGGCCCGGCTGCTGGCGGCCATCGAGCACCCCCGGCTGGCCGCGGTCCTGGACTACGACCTGGACGCCCACGGCCGGCCGTTCTACGTCATGAACTACTTCTGCCAGAACCTGGGCACGCTCCTGGGCGAGACCTATGTAGCAGATCGGCCCAGCCGCATCGTGCCCGTGGAGCGGGCCGTGCGCTACGCCCTGCAGATCCTCGACGGCCTGTCCCGGCTGCACGACGCCGGATACCTGCACCGCGACGTCAAACCTTTCAACGTCATGCTCGACGCCGAGGACCAGGTGAAGCTCATCGACCTCGGCCTGTCCACCCTGCGCGGCGAGGTCCGGCCAGGGCCAAAGAACCTGAAGGTCGGCACGCCCTTCTACAGCGCGCCCGAACAGGAGGAGGACCCGGCCGCGGCCGACGAGCGGGCCGACCTCTACGGCCTGGGCCTAACCTTGTGGCGCATGCTCACCGGCCGCCTGCCGGCCGAGCGCCGCGCGGATAGCCGCCCGCCCTCGCGCGACAACGGCCTTCTGGACGCGGAGTTCGACGCCTTCCTCTGCCGCGCCGTGCATCCCGACCGCGCCCGGCGCTTCCCATCGGCCCGGACCATGGCCCAGGCCCTGGCCGCGCTTTTTTCCGCCTGGCAGGCCCGCCAGGCCCGAGCCTGCCGCCTGGCTGGGCCCGCCACCCCGCTCGCGATTCCTGTCCCCCGCCTCCTGCGCTCCACCCCCCTCAAGGTCCCCCTCGCGGCCGCCGTCCGCCTCTTCCCCATGGACGCCCTCGGCCGGCCCCGGACCACCCCGCACCACCCCCTCACGGACCAGGGCGACGGCACGGTCCTCGACCCGGCCACGCACCTCCTCTGGCAACGCGCCGGCTCGCCCTGGCCCCTGCGCCGGCCCGAGGCGCAAACCTACGTGGCCGGCCTGAACGCCGCGCGCTTCGCCGGCCGCGACGACTGGCGCCTGCCCACCGTGGACGAACTTCTCTCCGTCCTGCGGCCCGGCGCCGGCCCGGACCCAGCCGACTGGTGCGCCGAGCCGGCCCTGGACCCGGGTCAACGCTGGCTGTGGAGCGCCGACCGCAAATCCTTCACCTCCGCCTGGTACGCCGACACCCGCCTGGGCTTCGTCGCGGCCCAGGACTGCGACTGCCGCCTGCACGCCCGGGCCGTGGCCACGGCCGGAGCCGCCTGATGTCCTGCCGGCGCTGCGGCACCTGCTGCGCCAAGGGCGGCCCGGCCCTGCACGGCGCCGACGCGGCTCTCGTCCTCGACGGCGCCGTCGGCCTGGACCAGCTCGTCACCCTGCGCGCCGGCGAGCCGGTCCACGACCAGCTCCAAGACCAGATCCTGCCCCTGGCCGCCGAGATCATCAAGATCCGCGGCCCCCACGGCCTTACCGGCTGCGTCTTCCACCTCGGAGCAAACGCCGGCTGCTCCATCTACCAGGCCCGGCCCCTGGAATGCCGGCTCCTCGACTGCGAAAACCCCGCCCCCCTGGCCGAGGTCTACGCCATCGACCGCCTGACCCGCACCGACCTCCTCGGCCCCGGCCACTCCCTGCTCGAGCTCATCCGCCACCACGACAAGCTCTGCCCCGCGGCCGAAGCCTTCCGCCTGGCCCGCGACCCCGCCCTCTCGACCCGCCGCGCCCTGGCCGAGCTCTTGTCCGCCGACCGCGCCCTGCGTAGCGCTTTTCTGGACAAGACCGGCGCCTCGCTCCACCTCGCCGACTTCCTTCTCGGCCGCCCCCTGCCCGAGGTCCTTGCCCCCCTCGGCTTGCGCCTGTCTTTGTAAGGCGCTACAAGCCCGACCTTGGGCCGGGCTCTGCCCCAGGCCTCCGGCGGCCAGGGGGCGTTGCCCCCTGGACTCCCACCAGGAGGGAATGCTTCCCTCCTGGACCTCCCCGGCTTTGCCGCGCTGCAGCCCGGACTCCGGGTCCGAGCTGCAGCACGACAAAGCCGAGGGGTCAAGGGGGGATTATCCCCCCTTGCGGGGTGCCGGGGCAGCGCCCCTGCCGGGGTCCGGGGCAGCGCCCCGGCAGAGCGGCCGAGCAACAAACCTGGGAGCGACATATGGGCAAGAAAGTGGTGGTGATCGGGGCGGTGGCTTTGGGGCCCAAGGCGGCCTGCCGGCTGCGCCGGCTGGATCTGGAGGCCGAGATCGTGATGATCGACCGCGACTCCTACATCTCCTACGGCGGCTGCGGCATACCCTACTATGTGAGCGGCGAGGTGGCGGACCTCACGGGTCTGCGCGAGACCACCTTCCATGTCACGCGCGATCCGGAGTTTTTCAAGAATTACAAATATCTGGATGTGCGCGCCCGGACCGAGGCCCTGCACCTGGACCGGCGGGCCAAGGTCGTACGGGTGAAGAGCCTGGACAGCGGCGAAGAGTATGACCTTCCGTATGACGTCTGTATTCTGGCCACGGGCAGCCGGCCGTTCGTGCCGCCCGTACCGGGTGCCGATCTGCCCGGGGTTTATCCCATGGCCAACCTGCACCATGCCGAGGCGGTCAAGGAGGCGGTGGCCAAGGGCCATGTCGAGCGCGCGGTGATCATCGGCGGCGGGGCCATCGGCCTGGAGATGGCCGAGGCCATGGCCGACCTGTGGGGCGTGGAAACCACGATCGTCGAGCTGCAGAAGGGGCTCCTGCCACAGGCCCTGGGGCCGGAGCTTTCGGCCATGGCCGTGCAGGAGCTGGAGAAGAACGGCGTGCGCGTGCTGACCGGCGAGCAGGTCACGGCCATCGAGGGCGGACCCGATGGCGTGACCGGAGTGGTCACGGCCGGCGCCGGGCGCATCGCCTGCGACCTGGTGATCATGGCCGTGGGCGCCCGGCCCAACGTGGACCTGGCCCGCGAGGCCGGCCTGGCCATCGGCCGATTCGGCGGCATCGTGGTCGACGCGCGCATGTGCACCACCGACCCGAACATCTTCGCCGGCGGCGACTGCGTGGAGGTGCGAAACCTCGTGTCCGGCGGCTCGGCCTTCCTGCCACTCGGGTCGCTGGCCAACCGCCAGGGCCGGGTCATCGGCACCAACGCCGCCGGCGGGCACGAGGAGTTTCCCGGCGTGGTCGGGACCTTCTGCCTGAAAATCTTCGAGCTCGGCCTGGCCCGGGCCGGGTTGACCGAGACCCAGGCCGCGGCCGCGGGCTTCGACCCGGTCAGCTCCCTGGTGGCCATGGCCGACCGGGCGCACTTCTACCCCACCCAGCAGCTCATGTACGTGAAGCTCATCGCCGACGCTTCCAGCCGGCGGCTCCTCGGCATCGAGGCCGGGGGCAGGAACGGCGACGCGGTCAAGGCCCGGGTGGACGCCGTGGTCCACATCCTGGCTTCGGGCGGAAGCCTCGACGAGGTCTCCACCCTGGAGGTCGGCTACGCCCCGCCGTTCGCCTCGGCCATGGACATTGTCAACGCCGCGGGCAATGCGCTGGCGAACATCCTCGACGGCCTGGACGAGCCCCTGCCCATGGACGAGTTTTTGCGTCTGTTCAAGGAGGGCAAGCTGACCGTGCTCGACATCCGCGCGCCCAGCTCGGCCGAGGCCTACCAGAAGAAATGGGGGGACCGCTGGCTGAACATCCCCCAGGAGCTGCTGCCGGAGTCGTTGGACAAGGTTCCCGACGACCGGCCCCTGGCCGTGTTCTGCAACTCCGGCATGCGGGCCTACGAATGCCTGCGCTTTCTCAAGAGCAAGGGCCGGGAGAATCTGGTCAACCCCAAGGGCGGGCACGCCTTCCTGCAGCTCCTGGACCCGGAGTTCAACACCCCGGAAGGCGGCGACAAAAAGGAGTGATCCCGGGGCTCTGCCATCCCCTGCGGAAAACCTTGACAGAAACCCGCGGGCAGTGGAATTTCCCCTTTTCCCCGCCCGCACGGGCGACGTGCTCGCCCGCCGGGAGGGTCGCCCCGGAGGAATCCCGTGTCCACGGTCGAACGCTACAAGAAGACATATCCCATATCCTGGGAGCAGCTTCACCGCGATGCCAAGGCCCTCGCCTGGCGGCTGGTGGACGCCGGCCCCTGGAAGGGAATCGTGGCCATCACCCGCGGCGGCCTGGTGCCGGCGGCGGTCGTCGCCCGGGAGTTGGACATCCGGGTGATCGAAACCCTGTGCGTGCTGTCCTACGCCTGGAAGGACCAGGGCGACTCCCAGGTGGCCAAGGCCGCGGCCGCGCTCGTCGGCGACGGCGAGGGCTGGCTGCTGCTCGACGACCTGGTGGACACGGGCAAGACCGCCCGGCTGGCCCGCGGCCTGCTGCCCAAGGCCCACTTCGCCTCGATCTACGCCAAGCCCGAGGGCCGGCCGCTGGTCGAGACCTTCGTCACCGAGGTCAGCCAGGACACCTGGATCCTGTTCCCCTGGGACTCGGAGTCCCAGTTCGTCCAGCCCATCGTCAAGCTCAAACCCGGCCCGGAGTGAACCCGCGGACGCGGACGGCGCGCCCGCTTGCAACCCGAATTCTGTCCCCAAGGAGGTTATGATGCGACGCCTGCTCTCTTTCGCCGCCTGCCTGCTCCTCGTCCTGGCCACCGGCTTGGCCTACGCCGCCGACAAGGAGGTCAAGGCCGGCTTCGTCTACGTCTCGCCCGTGGGTGACGCCGGCTATTCCTACGCCCACGACCAGGGCCGCAAGATGCTGGAAAAGGACATGGGCGTGGCCACGACCTTCGTCGAGGCCGTGCCCGAGGGTCCTGACTCCGAGCGCGTCCTGACCAACATGGCGCGCAAGGGCTACAACCTGATCTTCGCCACCAGCTTCGGCTACATGGACCCGGTCATCAAGGTGGCCAAGGACTTCCCCGACGTGGTCTTCATGCACTGCTCGGGCTACAAGCAGGCCCCGAACGTCGGCACCTACTTCGGCCGCATCTACCAGGCCCGCTACCTGACCGGCCTGGTCGCCGGCTCCATGACCAAGTCCGCCAAAATCGGCTACGTGGCCGCCTTCCCCATCCCCGAGGTCATCCGCGGCATCAACGCCTTCACCCTGGGCGTGCAGGCGGTCAATCCCAAGGCCGAGGTCCGGGTGGTCTGGACCAAGACCTGGTACGATCCGGCCCTGGAGAAGGACGCGGCCAAGAGCCTGCTCGACGTGGGCTGCGACGTCATCGCCCAGCACCAGGATTCCCCCGGCCCGCAGGAGGCCGCCCAGGAGCGCGGCGTCTACTCCGTGGGCTACAACTCCGACATGTCCAAGTTCGCACCCAAGGCCCAGCTGACCTCCGCCGTCTGGAACTGGGGCGTGGTCTACAAGTACGTGGCCGAGCAGGTGAAGAAGGGCACCTGGAAGAGCGAGGACATCTGGTGGGGCATGGACAAGGGCGTGGTCGACATCGCCCCCTTCGGCCCCATGGTGCCCAAGGACGTCCAGGACAAGGTCAACGCCAAGAAGGCCGAGCTGGTCAAGGGCCAGGACAACATCTTCGCCGGCCCCATCGCCGACCAGAAGGGCGCGGCCAAGGCCGCGGCCGGGCAGAAGCTGTCCGACAAGGAGCTGCTCGGCATGAACTGGTTCGTCAAGGGCGTCATCGGCACCACTGAATAGCTCCGGCTATCCGGGGCGAAGCCCGACATGCGCCTTTCGATCGTGAAACGACAGGAGCCCCTGCCCGGGGGCTCCTTTTTCATTCTGGCCGGAGCCCTGGTCTTCTCGCTCTCGATCAGCGCTCTCTTGCTCGCCCTGCAGGGCAAATCCGCCCTGGGCGGGCTCTACGTCTTGTGGCACGGGGCCTTCGGCGCCGGCTACGCCCTGGTCGACACCATCCTCAAGTCCGTCCCGATCTACCTCTGCGGCCTGGGCGTGGCCGTGGCCTTCCGCATGCAGATCTGGAACATCGGCGCCGAGGGCCAGTTCGCCATGGGCGCGGTGGGCGCCACCTGGGCCGCCCTGACCTTTCCCGAGGCCCCGGCCGCTCTCGTCCTGCCGCTCATGTTCGCCTGCGCCGCCCTGGCCGGCGGGGCCTTCGCCTTCATCCCGGCCTGGCTCAAGACCCGGCTCAAGGTCAACGAGATCATCTCGACCCTGATGCTCAACTACATCGCCATACTTTTCCTCGACTACCTGGTCTACGGCCCATGGAAGGAGAAACGCAGCTTCGGCTTCCCCATGACCGCGCAGTTCTCAGACGCGGCGGTCATCGGCGGCATCGGCGGCAGCCGCCTGCACTGGGGACTCGTGGTCTGCGTGCTGGCCGGCATCCTGGTCTTCGTCATGCTCCGCTTCACCCGCCTGGGCTTCGAGCTGAAAGCCAGCGGCTCCGCGGCCCGGGCCTCGCGCTACGCCCGCATGCCCTACGACGCCCTGGTCTGGACGGTCATGGCCATCTGCGGCGCCCTGGCCGGAACCGCCGGGCTGATCGAGACCTCGGCCACGGTCAACCGCCTGCAGCCGAGCGTCATGGCCGGCTACGGCTACACGGCCATCGTCGTGGCCTGGCTGGCCCGGCTGAACCCCCTGACCATCGCCCTGGCCGCCTTCTTCCTGGCCGGCCTGCGCGTCGGCGTCGAGAACCTCCAGCTCGAGCTCCAGGTGCCCGCGGCCTTCGGCAACATCATGGAAGGCCTCATCCTGCTCTCGGTCCTCGCCGGCCAGTTCTTCCAGACCTACAGGATTGCGCTGCGCCGGAGGGCGGGCTGATGTCCGGGCGCGGCTGCCGGATAGCGAGGGAGTTGCCCCCGTGCCCCCACCAGGGGGAAATGCTTTCCCCCTTGACCCCCTCATCTTCTCTCCTCCTGTCCCGAACCGACATCCTGCCCCATGGACGAGATTTCGATCTTGCCCCTTCCCCAAAACCAAAGGTTTTAGGGAAGAGGGAGGGGTCCAGGGGAGGGGGGAACCCCTTTTACCGAAAAGGGGTTTCCCCCTCCCCTGGCCGCCGGAGGCATCTCCTGCCATGACCATCGACCTCCTCATCCCCCTCTTGGCGGCCACGGTACAGGCCGGGACGCCGGTGCTCTACGCCACGCTGGGCGAGATGGTCACGGAGCGTTCCGGGACCTTGAACCTCGGGGTGGAGGGCATGATGCTGGTGGGGGCGTTCGCAGCCTTCCTGGCCTCCACGGCCACGGGCTCGCCCTGGGTCGGGTTTGTGGCCGGCGGGCTGGGGGGCCTCGGCTTGGCCGCGGTGCACGGCCTGGTAACGATAGTCTTCACCGGCAACCAGGTGGTCTCGGGGCTGGCCCTGACCATCCTCGGCTCGGGGCTGGCGGCCTACCTCGGCACGCCCTATGTGGGCGCGAACACGCCGGGCTTCGGTCACCTGCCGCTGCCGCTCCTGGCCGACATCCCGGTCCTGGGGCCGGTCTTCTTCCGCCACGACGCGCTGGTCTACGTGTCCTACGTGCTGCCCGTGCTGATCTGGCTGCTTTTCGCCCGCACCCGGCTCGGGCTGGCCCTGGACGCCGCGGGCGAGAACCCGGCCGCGGCCAAGGCCGCGGGGCTCTCGGTGCCGGGCCTGCGCTGGCTCGGGGTCCTGGCCGGGGGCTTCCTGGTGGGCCTGGGCGGGGCCTATCTGTCCCTGTCCTACACTCATCTGTGGACCAACGGGCTGGCCGCGGGCCGGGGCTGGATCGCGGTGGCCCTGGTCATCTTCGCCTTCTGGCGGCCGGGCCGGGCGGTGCTCGGGGCCTATCTGTTCGGTGGGGTCATGGCCTTCCAGCTCAGGCTGCAGGCCTCGGGCACGGTGCTGCCCTCCTCGCTGCTGCTCATGCTGCCGTACGTGCTGACCATATTGGTGCTGCTGCTCTCGTCGATCAGGGGGCGGGTGAAGAACGCGCCGGCCGCGCTCGGCGCCAACGTGGAGCCGGAGGGCTAGGGCGTGGACCGCGTCGCCGACATCACCGTGGTCCGGCTCGAAGGGATCAGCAAGTCCTTCGGGGCGGTCAAGGCCAACGACGCAATCGACCTGGACATCCGGGCCGGGCACATCCTGGCGCTGCTCGGCGAGAACGGCGCCGGCAAGTCGACGCTCATGTCCATCCTGGCCGGCCGCTTCCGGCCCGACGCCGGGCGCATCCTGGTGGACGGCCGCGAGACGGTGCTCTCTTCGACCAAGGACGCCATCCGGGCCGGCATCGGCATGGTCTACCAGCACTTCATGCTCGTTCCCACCATGACCGTGGCCCAGAACGTGCTTCTCGGCCAGGAGGGAGGCTTCTGGCTGAACAGAGGGCGCATGGAGGCCCGGGTGGCCGAGCTGGCCGAGTTCTTCGGCCTGGCCATCGACCCGGCGGCCACGGTTTCTGAGCTGTCCATGGGCGAGCGCCAGCGGGTGGAGATATTGCGCCTGCTGGCCCGCGACAGCCGGGTGCTCATCTTCGACGAGCCCACGGCGGTGCTGACCCCGCCCGAGATCGTGCATCTTTTCGCGGCGCTCAAATCCATGGCCAACCGCGGCAAGGCCATCGTCTTCATCAGCCACAAGCTGGAGGAGGTCTTGAGCCTGTCCGACGACATCGCCATCCTCTCGCGCGGCCGGGTGGTGGACCGGGTCGAGACCCGGGTGGTCTGCTCCAAGGCCGAGTTGGCCAGCCGCATGGTCGGCCGGGAGGTCTTCCTGGAGGTCGAGAAGGAGCCGCTGCCCCCGGGCGAGGTGGTGCTCGAGATGTCCGGGGTGACCGGCTTCGGGCTGAAGGAGGTGAGCCTCACCTTGCGCCAGGGCGAGGTGCTGGCCGTGGTCGGCGTGGCCGGCAACGGCCAGAAGGCCCTGGTCGAGACGGTCACCGGCTTCCGCCGGCCGGCCACGGGCAAGGTCAACATCCTCGGCCGGGAATGGACGGAGTTCTTCCGCAACCCGGACTGGAAGCACGCCCTGGCCTACATCCCCGAGGACCGCCTCGGCCTGGCCACCTGCCCGAACCTGGACATGGTCGACAACGTGCTCCTGACCACCCGCCAGGGCTTCACCCGCGGACCGTTCATGGAGCATGGCCGGGCGCGACAGGTGACCGCGGACATGGTCCGAGACTTCGACATCCAGCCGGCGCGCATCGCCACCCCGGCCGGCAAGCTCTCCGGCGGCAACCTGCAGAAGCTGGTGCTGGCCCGGGAGTTCTACCGCGCCCCGCGGCTCATCGTCGCCGAGCAGCCGAGCCAGGGCCTGGACGTGAAAGCCACCGAGGAGGTCTGGCGCCAGCTGCTGGCCGCCCGGGCCTGCGCCGGCATCCTGCTGGTCAGCGGCGATCTGTCCGAGGCCCTGCAGCTGGCCGACCGCATCGCGGTCATGTTCCGGGGGCGGTTCATGGACGTCTTTCCGGTATCGGACACGGCCAAGGTGGAGGCCATCGGCCTGGCCATGGCCGGCGTCGGCGCCGGGCACTAGCGCCGGGCCTCGGCCCTGTCCGGCCAATGCGCTGCGCATATCGGCCGGCTGATTCCCCTTGACCTCCCGGGGGCTTTCGCGGATTGTCCTTACTGTGAAGGATCAAGAGACGCCCGACCTGGCCCTGCGCCCCTTGGACATGAGCGAGGCTCTCTTCCGCCAGACCGGCCCGAGCGGACAGGCGGCGGACGAGGAGGCCCGGGAACGTATTGCCTTCCTGACCCGGCGCATCCAGGAGAAAATCAAGGACTACGAGCGCTACCAGTTCTCCAAGCACGAGAGCCGGGCGCTCAACGTCTTCTTCGATCTGGCCCAGGAGTTCACCGGCATCGACGATCTCTGGGCGCTGTGCGTCATCGTGCCCAAGGTCTTTTTCGGCAAGGAGGCCACGCTCTACCTCCTGAATACCGACAACGTCCTGGAGTGGCGCTGCTGCAGCGAGCAGGGTTGCACGGCCCTGGCGGCGACGCGCGTCGACAAGCCGCCCTTCATGGCCAAGCCGACCATCATCGACGGCCACTACTTCATCCCGATCAAGGGCCACCACGAGCTCCTGGCCCAGCTGCCCTTCGAGCCCAAGCACGACGTCATCGGGCTCCTGGACATCCGGCCGTCCGCGGACATCTCCCCCCACGAGGAGCTCTTCTTCGAGAAATACGCCAACCGCATCGGCTTTCGCATCCACAACCGGATCATCGCCCACACCAACAAGGACCACCTGCGCTTCATCAAGAACCTGGTCGAGGACATCGGGCACAACGTCATCGTGCCCAACATGTATTTCAAGTTGTACTACAGGCGGCTCGAGAGCAAGATCAAGGTCCTGCGCGAGATCAGCGGCAAGTTCTCGGAGCTGACCGGCGGCTGCCAGCGCCTGGGTCAGGAGCGGGCCACCGCCTGCTCCCGGCTGCAGCGCGAGATGGAGTACGCCTTCGAGGCCCTGCTCGAGCAGTATCAGGAGATCTACCGCCACTACGAGCAGACCAGCCTCTTCCTGGAGACGCTGCTCCGGCGCAGCCACTTCGAGCAGGGCCGCTACGTGCTCGAGATGCGCCCCTGCGAGGTCTGGAAACAGATCGTCGCACCCCAGATCGAGCGCTACCGGCCGCGCCTCGAGGACCGCGGCATCGAGGTCGTGGAGCCCGTGCCGCCAGCCGCGGCGCTGAAAACCATGGCCGACCTTGGGCTGCTCTCCCAGGTCGTGGCCAATTTCTTCTCCAACGCGGTCAAGTACACCCAGCCCGTGCCCGGCGACCCCCTGGGGCGCAAGTACGTGAGCTTTTCAGCGACCATCCTGCCCGGCTACTTCGGACCGGGCCGCGACGGCTTGCGCGTGGAAGTCTTTTCCTCCGGGCCCAGCCTGCCCAAGGAGGAGGAGGCCAGGCTCTACACCGAAGGCTTCCGCGGCGCCAACGCCGTGAACGAGTACGGCACCGGCCATGGCTTGTCCTTCGTCAAGGAAGTCGTCGGACTGCACCACGGCACCACCGGCTACGAACCCTCGGCCGAGGGCAACACCTTTTTCATCGTCCTGCCGCGGCAGGCCGGAGACCAGTCGGCGACGGCCGAGCCGCGAGAGTAGCCGATTTTCGCGCGCAGCTTGACACCGGCTCGACCTTAGGGCTATTGCAAAGTTCACTTGACGGGCAGACCTCGGTGATTACTTGTTAATATATTGAAATAGCTCATTAAAATCCCCCAGGATTCCCGGACAAGGCCACAGAGGCTTAACGCGCGACCCCGGCCAGCATCTCGCCGCGGTGGCGTCGCAAGCGGTCAGCCCGCATAAAACCATTTTGGAGGTATTCGAGCATGGGCTACAAGATCACCATCGATTTGGACAAGTGTGTCGGCGACGGCGAGTGCGTGGACGTCTGCCCTGTTGAAGTGTACGAACTGCAGAACGGCAAGGCCGTGGCGGTCAACGCCGAGGAATGCCTGGGCTGCGAGTCCTGCGTCGAGGTCTGCGAGCAGGACGCGATCACTGTCGAAGAAGAATAAGACGCACCTTCTTTCGTGACGTAGGGGAGCGGGCGCCATCACCCCGCTCCCTTTTTTTCACCTGCCCGGACCCGCGGGGCTGGCTGGCGGCTGGACATCCCCTGCGCCGGGACCTACCTGGTACCGGCGTCCGGTGCGTATCGCCTTTTGAGAGGATGCCCGTGAATTTCGACGACATTTTCAGCGAATACGAGGCCCTGGTCGGCAACGTGGAGACGGTCTTCGCGGCCGTGCGCGAGCGCTGCCCGCAGGAGGTGCGTTGCGCGCCCGGCTGCAGCGACTGCTGCCAGGCCATCTTCGACCTCTCCCTGGTCGAGGCCATGTACCTGAACAAGGCCTTCAACGAACGCCTGGAAAAGGACGCCCGCGAGGCCATCCTGGCCCGGGCCGACGAGGCCGAGCGCAAGCAGCACAAGCTGGTGCGCAAGACGGTCAAGGCCCACTCCGGCGAGAACGAGGACGCGGCAATCCTGGACGAGCTGGCCAGGCAGCGCATCCGCTGCCCGCTGCTCGACGCCGCCGAGCGCTGTGAGCTCTACGGCCAGCGGCCGATCACCTGCCGGCTCTACGGCATTCCCACCTCCATCGGCGGCGAGGCCCATACCTGCGGCCTGTCGGGCTTCGCCCCGGGCGCGCCCTACCCCACGGTGCAGCTGGAGAAGATCCAGGACCGGCTCATGGCCCTCTCGCTACGCATCCAGGAGCGGGTGCTCAGCCGCTACTCTGGCCTGGCCGCCATCCACGTGCCCGTGGCCTCGGCGCTCATCAACACCTACGACAAAGAGTACCTGGGCAGCCGCACGCCGGAGGAAGTCGAGGCCGACCGCCGGCGCCTGGAGGGCAAGGCCCCGGCCGAACGGGCAGGCCGGTCTTCCCACGGCCCGCAGATTCGCACCCTGGGCGGAGAGGAAGAGTGATGACCAGCCAATACACGCCCGAAGAAGAGGTCCTGAAGAAGGCCATCTACGACAAGCTCGCGCCCCGGCGGCGCAAGTACATCGACCGCGTCGGCTACGACAACTGGGACCCCTTCCAGAAGCCCCAAGACCCCGTCGACATCCGCACCGACGAGAACAAGCTGACCACCCAGCAACTCATCCGGGCCTTTCTCCTGACCGTGCCCGCCGAGCGCTACAACGACTCCTATGCCCGCGGCGCCTTCGAGATGTGCCTGGGCATCATCAACGAACAGGACAAGCACCTCGGGGCTTACGATTTCGCCAAATGGTACCTGGAGAACCTCTACGGCTGGCAGCGCCCTGACGAGGACGATCAGGCCGCCGGCCAGCCCCCCGCGAGGAAACCATGACTCCCGCCAAGAACATCGACAACTACATCGACGAGCAGCGCCAGGCCCTGGGCAAGAACCCGGAGTGCGCCAACACCCATTACAACCTGGGCATGGGCTACCTGACCAAGCGCATGTTCAAGGAGGCCGAGGAGGAGTTCAACCGCGCCGTGGAGTGCTCGCCCAAGCTGGCCGAGGCCTTCGTGCAGCTCGGCGGCATCGCGCTCGCCCGCGGCGACCTGGACGGCTGCCTCGCCTACAACCAGATGGCCATCAAATCCCGGCCGTTCTTCGCCGTGCCCCACGCCAACGTGGGCTTCGTGCACATGCAGCGCGGCGAGTCCGACGAGGCCATCAAGGCCTTCAAGCGGGCCATCAAGCATGACCCCAACTTCATCCAGGCCTACTCCAACCTCTCCGGCATCCATTTCATGCTCGGCGATCTGGACATGGCCGCGCAGTACGCGAACAAGGCCCTCGAGCTCGAGCCCCGCTTCGGCCCGGCCTACCACAACCTGGCCATGATCCATATCGAGCGCAAGGAGTTCGAGAAGGCCGCCGAGTGCGTGGAAAAGGCCCTCGAGAGCAACTACGAGGTGCCCGAGAAGATCCTGAACGAGGTCGCGCCCTACCGCAAGAAGGCCTAGCCTCCGCTGCGATCGTCTTTTGGCCGGGCGGCGCGCACTGCGCCGCCCGGCTTTCATGTGCCGGGAGGTGGGGGTGGCGACGCCTCCGGCGGCCAGGGGGCCGCGGCCTCCTGGACCCCCGAGGCTTGGCGGGGGATTAGGGCTCCTCCTTCATGGCTCTTCCCTTCGCAGCTCTTCAAGGCTTTGGCCCTGGCCTTTGGGGCAGTGGACGTGATAGACTGGCCCCGGGAGGTTCGCCGTGGCCGGATTTCGCGAGTTGAAACCGAAAATCGGGGACATCCTGCGTGCGCCGGATTTCGCCTCGCGCCTGGCCGAGCTCGACGCGTTCCCGCCGCGCCAGGCGGTCGGGGCGCTCTTCTCCTTCCTCCTGCCCCGGGAGCCGCTGGTCAAATGGCGGGCGGTGACGGCCTTCGGCCGGGTCATGGACCGTTTGTTCGCCAGGAACCCGGAGTCGGCCCGCCAGGTCATGCGCCAGATGCTCTGGCGCATGAACGAGGAGTCGGGGTCCATCGGCTGGGGCGTGCCCGAGGCCATGGGCGAGATCATGGCCGTGAACCGCCGGCTGGCCGAGGAGTACGCCCGGTTCCTGGTGTCCTACATCCGGGAGTACAAGGGCCGGGGCTGCGGCGACAACTTCCTCGACCACCCGCCCTTGCGCTGGGGCGTCTACTGGGGTCTCGGCCGACTGGCCCAGGCCTGGCCCGAGCTGGCCGCAGAGGCCGGGCCCGAGCTTCTCTCCGTGCTCGATCCGGACCTGGCCATGGAGGGCCGCGAGGGCACCTACGAGGGGCTCACCTGCCACGACGCCCAGGCCAGAGGCCTGGCCGCCTGGGTGCTCGGCCTTCTGGCCGCGCCCGGAGCCGAGGCTGCGCTTGCCGCCCGACTCGACGACCAGGGCGTGGTGACCCTCTTCCGCGGCGGAGTGATCGAGGGGACCACCGTGTCCGCCTTGGCCACAGAAGCTCTGAAACGGATCGCCAAGGCCCGGACCGCGGGATAACCTCCCGTGTCCGTTCCAATTTGCTGTTGTCATTTTGCTGTGATTCCTTTACCATCCGGGCCTTGAGCGGGTCGAGCGAGTGGACCGGAGACCGACACGCGGGCGCAGCCGATCTTGAGGGATCGGTTCACGGGGCGGCTTGCCGTCGGCCTCCGCAGGACTCTTTTCGGTTGACAAAATGGGGCGGATGCCACTAGCTCTAGTGCTGGCTTGTACCATTTGTCACGAGCCATCAACCGGCAGCAGCTTCATTTCTTGTCCGCGGGACACTCCGCATGTCTTTCGCCACCCTCGGGCGCGGCTTCGTTTCGCGCCGAGGGCGGTTTGCATAAAGAGGTGGCCTAGCTCGTAAGGATACGTCATCCCAACCCTTATGAACCGACGGAGGTAATGGACAATGGCGAAACATGCGACCCCGCTGATTGATGAATTGACCAAGGGTCCATGGCCGAGCTTCGTGGACGACATCAAGCAGGAAGCCGCCCACCGCCACGCCAACCCGGGCAAGATCGAATTCCAGATCCCGGTTGACGTCTGCGACGACCTGCTCGGCGTTCTTGAGCTTGCCTACAAGGACAAGGAGACCCACTGGAAGCACGGCGGCATCGTCGGCGTCTTCGGGTACGGCGGCGGCGTCATCGGCCGGTACTGCGACGTGCCCAAGCAGTTCCCGGGCGTGGCCCACTTCCACACCGTGCGCGTCAACCAGCCCGGCGGCAAATACTACTCCACCGAGTACCTGCGCAGCCTGATGAAGATCTGGGAAATGCGCGGCTCGGGCATCACCAACATGCACGGCTCCACCGGTGACATGGTGCTCCTGGGCACCTTCACCGAGCAGCTCGAGGAGATCTTCTACGAGCTGACCCACAACCTGAACACCGACCTCGGCGGCTCCGGCGGCAACCTGCGCACCCCGGCCGACTGCCTGGGCGCCTCGCGCTGCGAGTTCGCCTGCTACGACACCATGGCCCTGTGCTACGCCCTGACCAACGAGTACCAGGACGAGCTGCACCGCCCGGCATTCCCCTACAAGTTCAAGTTCAAGTTCGACGGCTGCCCGAACTGCTGCGTGGCCTCGCTGGCCCGCTCCGACCTGTCCTTCGTCGGCAACTGGAAGGGCGACATCAAGATCGACCAGGAGGCCGTCAAGGCCTACGTCGGCGGCGAGTTCAAGCCCAATGCCGGCGCCCACACCAACGCCAAATGGGGCAAGTTCGACCTGGTCAAGGAAGTCATCGAGCGCTGCCCGACCAACTGCATGAGCTGGGACGGCTCCAAGCTGAAGATCGACAACAAGGAATGCTACCGCTGCATGCACTGCATCAACACCATGCCGCGGGCCCTGCACATCGGTGACGAGCGCGGCGTGTCGCTCCTCATCGGCGCCAAGGCTCCGATCCTGGATGGCGCTCAGATGTCCTCGCTGCTGGTGCCCTTCCTGCCGGTCGAAGAGCCCTACGACGAGCTCAAGGCCGTGATCGAGAGCGTGTGGGACTGGTGGATGGAGGAAGGCAAGAACCGCGAGCGCGTCGGCGAGACCATCAAGCGCCTGTCCTTCCAGAAGCTGCTGGAAGTCACCAACATCAAGCCCGATCCGCGCCACGTCCTGTTCCCCCGCCAGAATCCGTACATTTTCTGGAAGGAAGACGAAGTCGGTGGCTGGACTCGCGACGTCGATGCATTCCGCAAGCGTCACGCCCGCTAACCGGGCTTGCGGTCAAGGTCAATCTCAGACAACGAAAGAGACATAGGGAGGAAACCCCATGGCGTTCATCTCTTCCGGATACAATCCCAAAAAGCCGATGGAAGACCGGATCACCGACATTGGCCCCCGGCACTACACGGACTTCCTGCCGCCGGTCATCAAGGACAACTACGGCAAATGGCTGTACCACGAGATCATCGAGCCCGGCGTGCTCATGCACAAGGCCGAGAGCGGCGCAGAGGTCTACACCATCCGCTGCGGCACCGCCCGCCTGATGTCCTCGTCCCTGATCACCGAAGCCTGTGACATCGCCGACAAGCACTGCGGCGGCCACCTGCGCTTCACCACCCGCAACAACGTCGAGTTCATGGTCGACAGCAAGGACAAGGTCGCGCCCCTGAAGGCCGATCTGATGTCCCGCAAGTTCCCCGGCGGCTCCTACAAGTTCCCCGTGGGCGGCACCGGCGCCAGCGTGCTGAACATCGTCCATACCCAGGGCTGGGTCCACTGCCATACCCCGGCCACCGATGCCTCCGGCACGGTCAAGGCCATCATGGACGAGGTCTTCGACGAGTTCCAGAACATGAACCTGCCGGCGCCTGTGCGCCTGGCCGTGGCCTGCTGCCTGAACATGTGCGGCGCCGTGCACTGCTCGGACATCGCCGTGGTCGGCATCCACCGCAAGCCGCCGCTCATCGACCACGAGGTTCTCGACAACATCTGCGAGATCCCCCTGGCCGTGGCCGCCTGCCCCACCGCCGCGATCCGTCCTTCCAAGACCCAGTTTGGGGGCAAGGAAGTGAAGACCGTGGCCATCAAGGAAGACCGCTGCATGTTCTGCGGCAACTGCTACACCATGTGCGCCGCCCTGCCTCTGGCCGACGGCGAGGGTGACGGCTGCGCCATCATGGTCGGCGGCAAGGTCTCCAACCGCATCTCCAATCCCAAGTTCTCCAAGGTCGTCGTGGCCTACGTGCCCAACGAGCCGCCGCGCTGGCCGAGCCTGACCAAGACCGTGCACAAGATCCTGCAGGCCTACAAGGACGGCGCCCTGAAGTACGAGCGCGTCGGCGACTGGGCCGAGCGCATCGGCTGGGAGCGGTTCTTCGAGGTCACCGAACTCGAGTTCACCCACCACCTCATCGACGACTTCCGCGATCCGGCCTACTACACCTGGCGCCAGTCCACGAACTTCAAGTGGTAGCCGCCAGGCTGTGAAACCTAGGGGGCGCGGCACCAGGCCGCGCCCCCGCCAACCAAAGGGACACACGTATGCCTATCGATGAAGCAAGCGCCAAAACCACCATCATGGACTTCCTCGAGGCCAAGAAGGGCAGCAAGACGAAGTTCTACTTCAACAACTTCACCGAGCTCTTCCCGGACGCCAAGCCGCGCGAAGTCAAGAAGGTCCTGACCGCCCTGGTCAACGAGGGCAAGGTGGAGTACTGGTCGAGCGGCTCCACCACCCTCTACGGCATGACCGGCATGGGCAAGCACGCCGAGGGCGAGGACTAGGAACAAACCGGCCTCGGATCGTCCCGCCGCCCGCCCGGGCCTTGGAGGCCGATCCGATGTCATCCGTATTTCGCAAGCCGGGTTTACCCAGGGCCGATAGGCCCTGAGGACCCGGCTCGCCATTTTCAACGAGAGCATCGCGAGCATCGTGCGACACGCCCCCCGACTCATCATCGCCGGCCTGTCCGGCGGCTCGGGCAAGACCATCGTCAGCCTCGGCCTGGCCCGGGCGCTCGCCCGCCAGGGTCGGAAGGTCAAGCCCTTCAAGAAAGGCCCGGACTACATCGACGCCGCCTGGCTCGGCCTGGCCGCGGGCGCCCCGGCCACCAACCTCGACCAGCATTTCCTGACGACCGACGTGCTGCGCGCCCTGTTCCTGGACCGCATGGCCGGCTGGGACCTCGCCCTCATCGAGGGCAACCGCGGGCTCTTCGACGGCAAGGACGTCTCCGGCTCCTGCTCCACGGCCGAGCTGGCCCGGGTGCTGCGCGCGCCCGTGGTGCTCGTGCTCGACGCCACCAAGATGACCCGGACCGTGGCCGCGGTCTTAAGCGGCCTGAACTCCTTCGAGCCGGGCTTGCGCCTCTCCGGGGTGATCCTGAACCGCACCGCCGGGGAGCGCCACCGCCGCATCCTGGCCGACTGCATCCAGACCTACACCGACGTCTCGGTCCTGGGCATGCTGCCCAAACTCGGCCAGAACCCGATCCCCGAGCGGCACATGGGGCTCATGTCCAGCTTCGAGCTCACCGACCTCGCCCCGGTTCTGGACGCCCTGGCCGAGGTCATGGAGGCGAACGTGGACCTGGCCGCGCTGGCCCGCCTGGCCGGCAGCGCCCCGTCCATGGGCGAAGCCTCGCTCGACATCTGGCCCGCGCCCTGCCCCCGGGGTCCGGCGAGGATCGGCGTGGTCCACGACGCCGCCCTCTGGTTCTACTATCCCGAGAACATCGAGGCCCTGCGCCGGGCCGGGGCCGAGGTGGTCGAGGTCAGCATCCTCGCGGACGCCCCCTGGCCGGAACTGGACGGCCTCTACCTCGGCGGCGGCTTTCCCGAGACCCAGGCCCCGGCTCTGGCGGCCAACGAGCCCGCCCGCAGGCGCCTGAAAGACCTGGCCGAGTCCGGCCTGCCGATCTATGCCGAGTGCGGCGGCTTCATGGTCCTCTGCGAGCGCCTGGAGGCGGACGGCGCGAGCTATCCCATGGCCGGGGTCTTCCCGGTGGCCACGCGGCTCTGTGAAAAGCCCCAGGGCCTGGGCTACGTCGAGGCCGAGGTCGTGGCCGACAACCCTTTCCTGACCGTGGGCGAGTCCGTGCGCGGGCACGAGTTCCACTACTCCCACTGCCTGCAGCCGGACGCGACCGGGCTGTCCTTCGCCCTGGTCATGCGCCGCGGCCAGGGCATGCTGGGCGGCCGGGACGGCCTCATCCACAAGCAAACGTTCGCCGCCTACACCCACCTGCACGCCCTGGGCACGCCCTCCTGGGCGCCGAACTTCGTGGCCGCCGCGGCACGCTTCCGCCAGAACCGAGCGCGCTGAACCCCGACGCCGCGCCCGCGGCCGTGCCGAGAGGACGCCCTTGCCATGATGGTCTACGAGCTGCGTCTGGAAACCACCGAGGCCGGGGTGGGCTTCTTCGACGCCTTCCCCGAGCGCCCCCTGCCCCCGCCCGAGGCCCTGGCCTACCTGAAGGCCCATCCCAACGACGAGTTCATGCGCAAGTACGTGCTGAAGATGCTCGGGCAGATGGACGAGGAGGAGTTCCACGCCCTGGTCTCGCGGGCGATCGAGGCCGACCCGCCCGAGTTCCAGGCGCTGCTCTTCGAGGCCTGTCATTTCCAGGCCAAGTTCGCCCAGTTCGCCGGCCTGTTCGAGGACGACTCCCTGCCCTCCCTGGCAAGGCTCACGCCGCTGCCGCTCCTGCGCGGGGCGCTGGCTCCTGATCGGGGGCTCAACCAGCAGTGGATGCGGCTCTTCCGGGACAACCTGACCCGCCACCGGCCCATACCCCTGCGCATCGCCGCGGGCCTCAAACTGCCGGTGGCGGAAGAGGCCCTGAAGGAAACGGGAAGGCCGGTCGTCAATCTGGCCGAGGTCGCCGCCGGCCGCCCGCGTCCGGCGCGGCCGACCCCGCGCCCGAGCCTGGAGGAGACCTTCGCCAGGGCGACCAAGGCCCTGGAGAAATTGGCCCTTTTCGCCGGCCCGGAGATGCGCCACGAGCAGTCGCTCTCGCCGCTGGCCCTCATGCGCCAGTGGCACATGGCCGTGGAGGTGGAAAACGGCCGGCTGAACTACGGCCTGCACGGCGTCCAGAACAGCTACGGCAAGGGGCTCGCCCCCCTCGCGGCCCGGACCTCGCTGTACATGGAGATCGTGGAGCGCACGGCCAGCTTCGCCTCCTTCGACGCCGGCGGCCTGAGCGGGCGCACGCGCCCCTATCCGCTGACCTTCGCCCGGCTGTCCGAGCTTCAGGCCACGGGCCGGCCGGCCATGGACCTCACGCGCCTGCCGCTGGAGGCAGCCTATCCCGACTTCGCCCTGAACTGGCTTGCGGCCGAAACATTGGACGGCCGGCCGCTCCTCGTGCCGGCCCAGCTCGCCTTCCTCTTCTGCAACTTGGACGAGCCGGCCCTCACCCGGGGGCTCGACTCCACCGGCCTGGCCTCGGGCAACACGAGTACCGAGGCGCGTCTCTCGGGGTTACTTGAAGTCATCGAGCGCGACGCCGAGGCCGTGACGCCGTTTGCGCCGCAGAGCTGCTTCCGGCTGGCCGCGCGCGACCCGCAAATCGCCGGCCTGCTGGCCGACTACGAGGCGAGGGGCGTCCACGTCCAGGCCCAGGACCTGAGCGCGACCTTCGGCGTGCCCTGCTACAAGGTCTTCGTGGTCGGGGAGGACGGCAGCGTGGCCAAGGGCACGGCGGCCAAGCTCTCCGGGCCGGCGGCCATGCTCTCTGCACTCTTCGAGGTCCCCCACCCCTACCCCGACTCCCCGGCCACCATGCAGGCGCCTGAAGGCTTGCCGGCGAGGGTGATCGAGGACTTGCCGGACTTTTCGACCGGCGACGCCGAGGCCGATCTCGGCCTCGTGGACGCCTGCCTGCGGGCCAACGGCTACACGCCGTGCTATCTGGATCTGACGCGGGAGGATGTGGGCATCCCCGTGGCCCGGGCCTTCGTGCCGGGCCTGGAGTGGTCCACGGACTTCGGCCCCGAGGCCCGGGTCAGCCCGCGCCTGCTGGCCGCTTTCCGGAGCCTCTACGGCCTGTAGGAAGGATTAGAAAACTTCCGCCTCGAACCAGAAGACCGTGGTCTCCGGGCGGCGGTAGCAGTCGCCGGAGAGGCCGGCCTTGAGGCAGGTTTGCTTGAGCAACGTCTCGCGGTCCCAGCCCCATTCCGTGGCCACCTGGGGCAGGAGCAGGCCCTGGCGCCCGCCCTGCTGCACGAGGAGCCCGTGGCGGCCGATCTCGATTCTCTCCAGGTCCGGGCAGGGGGTGAGCGGCGAGAGGATGGAGATCTCGATCTCCAGGTTGCCGGATTCGTCCAGGCAGACCGGGGCAAAACGCGGGTCGCCGAAGGCCGCGGCCTGGGCCATCTCGGCGATGGTCTTGTGCAGCGGCTTGTCGCCGACGATGTGGCCGATGCAACCGCGCAGCCGGCCATGGCATTTGAGGCAGACGAAGGCGCCGAATTGCTCGCGGAGCTTGTCCGTGGGCGGCTCGGGCAGGGAGCCCTTGGCCTCTCCCGGCTTCAGGCGGCGCAGGATGGCCAGCCGGGCCAGCTCCTTCAAGTAGGTCTTCTCTTCCTCGCTCAGGCTGAAGCGGAACTCGGCCATGGCGCGTCCTCCGGGCTAGAATCCCTCGTCCAACCCGGGGCTTACCATATAATCGCCGTTCGCATCAATGACCGCGCGGGCAAACTTCGCTCCCCGCACCTTGACCTTGCGGCCGGCCACCTCCAGCCGGCCCGCGGCCAGCCATTGCAGGGCCTGCGGATAGATGCGGTGCTCGAGGGCCAGGATGCGCCTGCCCAGGCTGTCCCCGTCGTCCTCGGGATAGGCCGGGACCACGGCCTGGATGACGATCGGGCCGTGGTCCACCTTCTCGTCCACGAAGTGCACGGTGCAGCCCGAGACGCGCACGCCGTAGTCGGCGGCGTCGCGCTGGCCATGGACCCCGGGAAAGCTCGGCAGGAGCGCCGGGTGGATGTTCAGCACCCGGCCGGGGAAGGCCTCGAGAAAGGCCGGGGTGACCCGGCGCATGAACCCGGCCAGGGCCACGGTGTCGGCCCCGGCCTCGCGGATGGCTTTGATCATGCCCTGGTCGAAGGCGGCGCGGTCGGCAAAGGCCCGGTGGTCCAGGGCCAAGGCCTGGATGCCGGCGTCCGCGGCGCGGGTCAGGCCGTAGGCCTCGGGATTGTTGGACAGGACCAGTTTGATGTCGGCCTCGAGCGCGCCGCGCCCCACGGCGTCGATGATCGACTGCAGATTGGAGCCGCTGCCCGAAACCAGGACCGCGAGCTGCAAGGTCACGGCTAGCTCCGCTCCTGGTCCATGACCAGGGCCGTGACCAGGCCCGGGATGGTATACTCGAAGGGTTCGACATCGGCCGTGAAGCCGTGTTTTTTCAGCGTGTTGGCCGTGACCGGGCCGATGGCCGCCAGGCGCACGCCGCCCGCCCTGGCCTTGAAGGTCTCGGCCGGGATGAGGCTGAAGAAGTTGTCCACGGTGGAGGAACTGGTGAAGGTCATGTAGTCGATGGTCTTCTCGTCCAACGCGGCCAGGACCTCACTCGGGTCGTTTTGGGCCAGGCTGGTGCGGTAGACGGGCACCACGTCCACCGTGGCCCCGGCCTTCCTGAGCTCCTCGGGCAGCACCTCGCGGGCGGCAAGCGCCCGGGGGATGAGCACCTTCTTGCCGGCGGCGCCGCGGGCAATGAGGCCCTCGACCACGCTCTCGGCCACGTACTTCTCGGGCACGAAATCCGGGGTCAGGCCGAGCTCCATCAGGCGCTCGGCCGTGGCCGGGCCGATGGCCGCCAGTTGGCAGCCGCCGAGGACCCGGGCGTCGAGGCCCACCTCGAACAGCTTGTCGAAGAAGAAGCTCACCCCGTTGACCGAGGTGAAGACGATCCAGTCGTAGCGCGCAAGCGAGAGCACGGCCTGCTCCAGGGCCGATTCGTCGTCAAGTTTCTCGACGGATATGGTCGGGAACTCGAAGACGCAGGCGCCGAGCTCGCCCAGAAGGAAGGACAGGTCGCTGGCCTGCTCGCGAGCCCGGGTCACGACCACGCCCTTGCCCAGGAGCGGGCGCTCCTCGAACCAGTCGAGCTTGGGTTTGAGCGTGCAGACCTCGCCCACGACGAAGAGCGAGGGCGCCTTGTAGCCGAGCGCCTGGGCCTCGGCCGGCACCTTCTCGATGGTCGAGGTGAAGGAGCGCTGCCGGCAGGTGGTGCCCCAGTGCACCAGCGCGCAGGGCATGTCCGGACGCATGCCGGCTTCCATGAGCTTACTCGTGATGTGGGGCAGGTTTTTGACGCCCATGAAGAAGACCAGCGTGCTGGCGCTTGCGGCCAGGGCCGGCCAGTTGTGGGCGGAAGACTCCTTGGTCGGGTCCTCGTGGCCGGTGATGAAGGACACGCTGGAGGCGTACTTGCGATGGGTCAGCGGGATGCCGGCATAGGCCGGCCCGGCCACGGCGCTCGTTACCCCGGGCACGACCTCGAAGGGCACGCCGGCCTCGATCAGCTCCTCGGCCTCTTCCGCCCCGCGGCCGAAGATGTAGGGGTCGCCGCCCTTCAGGCGCACGATGACGGTGTCGTCCTGGCGGCCTTTTTCCACCAGGAGGGCGTTGATCTCCTCCTGGGGCAGGGTGTGGTCGCCGCCCTTCTTGCCGACGTAGATGATCTCGGCGTCGGGCCGGGCCCAGGCCAGGCACTGCTTGGGCGCCAGGTAGTCGTAGACGATGACGTCGGCGATTTCGATCAGCTCCTTGGCCTTCACGGTCACCAGGCCGGGGTCGCCGGGGCCGGCGCCGACGAGATAGACGATACCCATATGGTTTGCTCCTTGGGGCGGCTAGCCCATGACGCTCTTCAGGCGGTCTTTGAGGGCCGTCAACTTGGCCTGTTTTTCCTTCAGGCCGGCGAGCTTTTCGCGCTCCTTACCCACGACTTCGGCCGGGGCCTTGGCCACGAAGTCCTCGTTGGCCAGCTTGCGGCTGACCATGTCCACGTCCTTGGCGACCTTGGCCAGCTCCTTGTCCATGCGCGCGAGCTCGGCCTCGAAGTCCACGGCCCCGGCCAGGGGCACGAACAGCTCCACGCCCTGGACAACGGCCGTGGCCGCGGCCTTGGGCGCCTGCACCGAAGCTCCGACCGTGACCTCGCCGACCTTGGCCAAGAGGCGCACGAGCGGCGCGTAGGTCGTCAGGGTCTCGGCATGGGCCGGCTCGGCGGTGCGGAAGATGGCCGTGAGGCTCACGCTCGGGGCGATGTTCAGCTCGCCGCGGATGTTGCGGATGGCCACGATGGCTTCCTGGAGCAGCGCCATCTCGGTCTCGACCGCGGCGTCCCGGGCTTCGGGGCGCCAGGCCGGATAGGGTTCCAGGGCCAGGTCCTCGCCCGGGGTGCCCGGCAGCGCCGCCCAGATCTCCTGGGTGACGAAGGGCATGATCGGGTGCAGCAGCGTGAGCGTCTCGGTGAGCACGGTCCAGAGCACGGCCCTGGCGGCCTCGCGGGAGGTTTCATCCTGGCCGGAGAGCTCGGGCTTGGCCATCTCCAGGTACCAGTCGCAGAACTCCTTCCAGATGAAGCCGTAGAGCGCCTGGGCCGCGTCGTTGAAGTTGTAGCCGGAAATGGCCGCGTGGACCTCGGCCTTGACTCCCTCCAGGCGCGAGAGCACCCAGCGGTGGGGCAGCCCCCTGGCCGCGGTGATCTCGGCCCCGGGCTTCTCACCGTCCAGGTTCATGAGCGTGAAGCGGGCGGCGTTCCAGAGCTTGTTGACGAAATGGCGGTAGCCCTCGATGCGCGCCTCGGACAGCTTGATGTCCCGGCCCATGGCCGCGAACGCCGCCAGGGTGAAGCGCAGGGCGTCGCAGCCGTAGCGCTCGATCATCTCCAGGGGATCGATGACGTTCCCCGTGGACTTGCTCATCTTGCGGCCTTCCTCGTCGCGCACCAGGGCGTGGATGTAGACGTGCTTGAACGGCACGTCTCCCTGGAAATGCAGGCCCATCATCATCATGCGCGCGACCCAGAAGAAGAGGATGTCGAACGCCGTAACCAGCACCGAGGTCGGATAGAACGTCTCGAGGTCCTTGGTCTTCTCCGGCCAGCCCAGCGTGGAGAAGGGCCACAGGGCCGAGGAGAACCAGGTGTCGAGCACGTCCTCGTCCCGGGTGAGCTCCCCGCCGCAGGGGCAGGATGTCGGGTCTTCGCGGCTGACGAGGGTCTTGCCGCATTGCCCGCAATACCACACCGGGATGCGGTGGCCCCACCAGAGCTGGCGCGAGATGCACCAGTCGCGCACGTTCTCCAGCCACTGGAAGTAGACCTTGGCCCAGGTCTCGGGGAATATCTTTGTCTCGCCGATCTGGACCGCGGCCATGGCCTTCTCGGCCAGGGGCTTCACGGCCACGAACCACTGCATGGAGACGTGGGGCTCGATGACGGTCTTGCAGCGGTAGCACTCGCCGACCTTGTGGTCGTGCTCCTCGATCTTGAGCAGATGCCCGCCCTCGGTCAGGTCGGCGATGATCTGCCGGCGGCAGCCTTCGATGGACAGGCCCATGTAGCGCGAGCCGGCCTCGGCAGTCATGTTGCCGTCGTCGTCCATGACCGAGAGGATGGGGAGATTGTGCTTCTTGCCGAGATCCCAGTCGTTCATGTCGTGGGCCGGGGTGACCTTCAGGCAGCCCGTGCCGAACTTCATGTCCACGTAGGGGTCGCCGATGATCGGCAGCTCCCGGCCGACCAGCGGCAGGACGGCCTTCTTGCCGATGAGGTGGGCGTAACGCTCGTCCTCGGGGTTCACGGCCACCGCCGTGTCGCCGAGCATGGTCTCGGGCCTGGTGGTGGCCACCACTAGGTGGCCGGAGCCGTCGGCCAGCGGATAGCGGACATGGAAGAGCTGGCCCTTCTTCGCCGCGTGCTCGACCTCGTCGTCGGCCAGGGCGGTGTGGCAGCGGGTGCACCAGTTGACGATGTACTCGCCCTTGTAGACGAGCCCCTGCTCGTACAGGCTGACGAAGACCTCGCGCACGGCCGCAGACAACCCCTCGTCCATGGTGAAGCGCTGGCGGGTCCAGTCCACCGAGGCGCCCAGGCGCCTGATCTGGTTCAATATCTTGCCGCCGAACTCCTCCTTCCACTGCCAGACGCGCTCGATGAACTTCTCGCGGCCCAGGTCCTCGCGCGAGAGCCCCTCGCTTTTCAGCTTACGCTCGACCACGTTCTGGGTGGCGATGCCGGCGTGGTCCATGCCCGGCACCCAGAGGACCTTCTTGCCTTGCTGGCGCATGAAGCGGCAGAGCATGTCCTGGATGGTGATGTTCAGCGCGTGGCCGATGTGCAGGGCGCCGGTGACGTTGGGCGGCGGGATGACGATGGCATAGGGTTCGCCCGGAGCGTCGGCGTCCGGGGTGAAGGTCCTGTTCTCTTCCCAGTAGGCGCGCCAACGGGCTTCGACGTCCTTCGGCTCGTAGCCCTTGGCCAGCGTCTTCTCGGTCATGGATCGGGTCTCCTTGGCTGAAAAAATGATCGGCCCGGGACAAGCCCCGCAGGCGATAACACTGCTTGCCTCGCCCGCGCGAGGTTGCTAGCAATGGACCATGCCGCCGATTCTCGTGTTGTGGGACGACGCCCACATCTGGGGCCTGCTCGCGGCCCGGGCGCTTCGCCGCTGGGGCTTTCCCCATCGGCTGGTAGACGCCGCCCTTCTAGCCCAGGGAGGGTTTTCCCGCAAGCCTCGCACCCTCCTGCTGGTGCCCGGCGGCAATGCCCGGGCCAAGGCCAGGGCGCTCGGCCCGGCGGGGCTTGCGGCCGTGCGCGAGACGGTCGCCGCGGGCGGCCGGTACCTCGGGGTCTGCGGGGGCGCAGGCCTGGCCCTGGCCGATGGCGGCCTGGGGCTTTGCCCCTGGCGCCGCAAGCCCTTCGAGAACCGCCTGCAGCACCTCGTCTCCGGTCATTTCCACGTCGAGCCTGCGGCCGGCGACCCCCTGGTGCCCGAGGAGTTCTCCTCCGCGCCGCTGGTACCCTTCTGGTGGCCGGGGCAGTTCGACTGCAGACCCGCGGACGCGGTTACCGTGCTGGCCCGCTTCGCCGAGCCCGGCCCGGACGTGCAGGTCGCGGACCTGCCGCTGGCCGACCTGCCGCCAGCCACCCGGGCCGACTGGGAGGCGCTCTACGGCGTCTCCCTGACCCCGCGCTTCCTCGAGGGCCAGCCATGCATCGTGCACGGACTCTACGGCCGGGGCGGCTACATCCTGTCCTACGCCCACCTGGAAACCCCGGCCTCGCGCCTGGCCAACGCCTGGCTGACCCACATCCTCTCGCGCCTGACCGGCCACCCCGGCCCGGCCGAGCCCTGCCTGCCCGAGTGGGATCCGGCGGAGGCGCCCGTGGCCTGGCCCGAGCCCGCGCTCCTCACCGCCCGGGCCTATCTGGCCGAGATCATCCGTCTGGGCGAGACCCATCATCTCCTCTACCAGCGCACGTCCTGGCTCCTGGGCTGGCGGCGGGGGCTGCCGGGCCTGGCCCTGACCAGCCTCTTCGCCCTGGTCTGCGAGGCCCTGGCCGCCAGGCCCAGGTCGGCGGCGGAACAGTACTGGCAGACGGTCCGGGAGGACTTCCTGAAGGCGCTTGGCCTGTTCCACAGCGGGGTCATGGGCTACCTGCTGGCCGAGCGCCTGGACATGACCCTGACCCACGCCCCGGGCGAAACCGCCCTGCCCGGGCTCGCCGACCAGCGCCGCGCGCTCTTCGGCCCGGCCCCGGCCACCGGCGGCCTGCACGCCCGGCTGCAACGGCCGCTGGAGGAGCTTACGCGCCTGCTGCTCGATCCCGGAGAAGAGGGAAGAGAAGAGCCATAAGGGAGAGAGGGAAGCGCCCAGGGCGGGGCCGGGGTGCCGCCCCGACTCAGCGGCGGGTCTGGAGTTGGGCCGGGGAAAAGAGAAGAGGCTCCCGCCCGATTGCGGCCGCGCCTGCGTTCCCGACACCGCGTCTCACGGGCACACGGGCCTGGGCCATTGCGCGGGCTCCGGGAGATCAGACCGTGGTCCGATGGGCACAACCGTGACCGGTCCTGCGATCCGAACTCCGAGCGGGTTGCCGCGGGCAGTCGGACCGGCGGGGACTGACCAGCCGGCCCGAACCGCCCTATTCGCCCTTCTTCCCTTCGCGGCCTCCCTCTCCCGACTTTTTCCCCTCCGCTCTGCCGGCCAGCCAGTTTATCTGGCGGCAGACGCCCATGAGCAGGTTGAACTCGGTCTTTTTCAGCGACAGGCGGGAGAAGAAGCGGCGCACGGGCAGCATCCAGTAGTCGGCGTTGTCGTCCTTGAAGAAGTCCAGGGTGACGAGCGCGGACTTCATGGCCGCAAACAGCGTCTCCTGCTCGGCGTGGTCGGCGCAGGCCGGGTTCGGCGCCGCGGATTTGTGACCTGCGGCCTGGACAGCCCGGAAGCATTCGTAGAGCACGACCATGACCGCCTGGGCCAGGTTCAGCGATGAATTTTCGCGCACCGTGGGGATGGTCAGGAGCGCGGTGCACAGCTGGGTCTCCTCGTTGCTCAGGCCGCGGTCCTCGGAGCCGAAGACGAGAGCCACTTTCTGGCCCTCGGCCAGACGCGAGGCGACCTCGGCCGCGCACCCTTCCGGGGTGGCCACGCCCTTGCGCCAGCCGCCCAGGCGGGCGGTGGTGCCGCAGACCGCGTGGCAGCCGGCCACGGCCGTGGCCAGGTCGGGCTCGATGCGCGCGGTTTCGAGGATGTGCCTGGCGTGGACCGTGGCCAGGGGCAGGGCGCGGTCCAGGTCGAGACGCAGGGGATCGACCAGGACCAGCTCGGAGACGCCCATGTTCAGGCAGGCCCGGGCCGCGGCGCCGACGTTCTCCGGATATTTGGTCCGGACCAGGACCACGGCCAGGTTGTCGAGCATGGTCCCGGAGCCGCTAGACGTTGAAGAAGAACTCGATGATGTCGCCGTCCTTGACCACGTATTCCTTGCCTTCCTTGCGCAGTAACCCCAGCTCCCGGGCCTTCTTGAAGTCGCCGGTGCGCAGAAAATCCTCCCAGGACAGCACCTGGGCGCGGATGAAGCCCTTCTGGAAGTCCGAATGGATGACCCCGGCGGCCTCGGGTCCGGTGGCGCCGACGCGCACCGGCCAGGAGCGGACCTCCTTCTCGCCGGCGGTGAGAAAGGTCTGCAGGCCGAGCAGGCGATAGGTGGCGGCGACCACCCGGCCGAGGACCGACTCGGTGATGCCCAGATCGGCCATGAACACGGCCCGCTCCTCGGGGTCCTCGATCTCGTTCAATTCGCGCTCCAGGCGCGCGGCCACGGCGATGTGCTCCTGGCCAGGCGAGGGCTCGGGCAGCGTGAAGCCGGCCAGGGCCGACTCGGCCACGTTCCAGGCATAAAGGATGGGCTTGCCGGTCAGGAAGCGGTAGCCGCGCAGCTCGGGGGCGTTCGCCAGCGCCGGGTCCACGCGCAAGGGGGTCTCGGCCTCAAGCAATCCGCAGGCCTTGGTCAAAAGCTCCTCTTCCTTGGGATCGACCAGATCCTTGTTCTTGCGCTTGTCGAGCGCCATCTTCTCCAGCTTCTTCTCGACCACGGCCAGGTCGGCCACCAGCAGGTCGGCCTCGATGGCCCCGAGCTGGGCCTTCGGGTCGGCCGTGCCGGAGAAGGCATCGAGCACGGCCAAGAGGCAGTCGTAGGGCCTTATCTCGGTCAGTACCCGGTCGCCCAGGCCCGTGCCCCGCCCGCCGCCGCCCGGGATGTCCAGGTACTCGATCTCGGCATAGGTGATCTTTTTCGGGCTGAAGAGCTTGATGAGCGGTTCCAGGCGGGGCTCGGGCACCTTGACCATGGCGCGGCCCGCGGCGGCCGCGGCGCTGCCGGCCAGAGCCATGAACAGCTCGGTCTTGCCGCTGCCTGCGAATCCGAAGATGGCGGTTTTCATTGCGGATCGTCCTTTTGGGGAAAAATGGCGGTTGGCGTTTGATACCGGGTGCCCCCCCCGGGCGCAAGTTGTTTTCGCCCGGCCTCGATGATAGAGCCCGTGACATGAAAACACTCAGCTTACGCAAGGGCGAGGAACGCCGGCTCGAGGCCGGCCATCTGTGGATCTTCGCCAACGAGGTGGACACGGCCAAGACGCCGCTCAAAAGCTTCGCCCCGGGCGAGGCGGCCCGGGTGGAGTCGGCCTCCGGCCGGCCCTTCGGCCTGGCCTACGTCAATCCGAACTCGCTCATCTGCGGCCGCGTCCTGGACACGGACGCCCGCACCCGCTTCGACGCCGACTTCGTCGCCGCCCGGCTCAGGCAGGCGCTCACCTTGCGCGAGCACCTGTTCAAGGCCCCCTTCTACCGCCTGTGCTTCGCCGAGGGCGACTTCCTGCCCGGCCTGGTCGTGGACCGCTTCGATCACGTGCTCGTGGTCCAGATGACCACCGCCGGCATGGAGACGCGGCGCGAGCTCGTCCTCTCGGTCCTGGTCGATCTCCTCAAACCCGAGGCCATCCTGCTGAAAAACGACCTGCAGGTGCGCTCCCTGGAAGGCCTGCCCCAGACCGTGGAGACGGCCCTGGGCCAGGTGCCGGACGAGATCGAGATCGAGGAGAACGGCCGCCATTTCGTGGTGCCGCTGGCCTCGGGCCAGAAGACCGGCTGGTTCTTCGACCAGCGCGACAACCGCCTGGCCTTTGCCCGCATGAGCGTCGGCGCCCACGTGCTCGACGCCTTCAGCTACGTGGGCGCGGCCGGCGTGCTGGCAGCAAGCCTGGGCGCGGCCTCGGCCACCTGCCTGGACGTCTCCGAGGAGGCCTTGCGCCTGGTAGCGGCCAACGCGGCCCTGAACGGCTGCCCGGAGCGGGTCACCCCCCTGCACGGCGACGCGCTCACGGTCATGGACATGCTGGCCGAGGAAGGCAAAAAATTCGGGGCTATCTGCCTCGACCCGCCGGCCTTCATCAAGAGCCGCAAGGACCAAAAGGCCGGCGAGGCGGCCTACGCCCGCATCAACCGCCAGGCCATGCGGCTCATCGAGGACGGCGGATATCTCATGAGCTGCTCCTGCTCCCAGCATCTCCCGCGCGAAGGCTTGCGCCAGATCATCCAGAAGGCCGCGACCCAGGCCAAGGTCCGGGTGCAGATCATCCGCCAGGGCCACCAGGCCGCGGACCATCCGGTCCATCCGGCCATGCCCGAGACCGACTACCTGAAGACCTTCCTGGTGCGCGTGCTTCGCTAGACCTGGCCGGCGATGGGCCGGCAGAGAGTGTCCTCATCGCAGACCGCGAGCCAGCGCCGGCGGTCGCCGGCCTCCGCGGGGCCGAGAATCCCGGCGGTGCAGGCGGCCACGGCGCCGTCGACCACCGACAGCTCGGGCAGGAACTGGCTGCCGCCGGCCAGGTGCGGGGCGGGAAAGAACTCGCGGGACTCCGGGGTCACCACCCCGGCCCAGTCGATGTTTGCCGCCCCACCGGCCGGGACCACGGCGCCGTCGGCGTCGCAGCTCTCCCCTGGCAGGTGGCGGAGCATGACCGGGTGCAGGTTGCCGTCCAGCCTCCGGGCCGAGACGGCCAGGCGCTCGGGATGATCGGTCAAGGCCGCGAGCACGCCGTGGACGCGCCCTGAATCCAAAGACCCAAGAGCCGGCGAAAGGATCAGGACGGGCTCACCGGCGACGATTAGCCCTTGGGGCGTTGCCAGGGCGCTCGCCAAGTGCCCGGCCAGGTCGCCCCCGGCCGGCGGGATCCAAGCCCGGCGGTCGATGCCCTCCCCGCCTCCATCCGCGCCCTCCGGAACCAACAGGCAGAGCCGGCCCCCGGGGCAAGCCCTGCCGACCTCTTCCCCTATCATGGCCGCCTTTTCCTCCTCTCCCCTCGGGCAGACCAGGAGCGTCAGCACAGCGGACCTCCGAAGTCGAAGCCCTTGGCCATGACCGCCTCGGCCCGGGCGAAGTCGGCCTCCCGGTCGATGTCCACCAGCTCGTTCGGGTCGGTGAGGAAGTGGTAGCGCCAGGTGTTCGATGTGGTGCGCAGGTTCAAACCCACGAAGTGGCCGGTGGTCTTCACGTAGCGACCGTCGGGCAGTCGCGCCGTCAGGACCTCGTCCAGGAAGCGGGCGCTCCCGTTGGTGCCGAGAAGCAGGCGCGAGGGATCGAGGGCCACGGGGCAGGCGGTCAGCACCTGGGCGTGCTCGTCCAGATCGCGCACCAGCCGGGCCATGACCGGCAGGCGCCGGAAGGGGCTGGTCGGGTAGCAGTCGATGAGCTTCTCCACGCACTGCCCGCGCCTGACCAGCTCGGCCAGGGTGTAGATCAGGGCGGCAAAGGGCGTGACGCGATCGCCGGACAGCTCGGCCGGGCGCAGGGAAAGCACCTCGGCGCCGTGTTCGCGGCCGATGGCCGCGTACTCCGGGCTGTCGGTGTCGAGCACGACCATGTCCACTCCGGGCACGACCCTGGCCTGGGCGATGGTCCAGGCGAGAAGCGGCCGGCCGGCCAGGAGGCGGACGTTCTTGCCCGGGCAGCGGCTGGAGCCGGAGCGGGCCGGGACGTGGACCACGGTCAGACCCCGCTTCGCCGGATGGATGCGGTTCAGGAAGGCCCAGGTGCGGTACTCCCGGTAGGGGTCGCGGGCGGCGGTGCGCCGGCGCAGCTCGGCGGTCTGGGCAGCGCTCAGCTCGCCGTGCCCGGCGAGAGCCTGCTCCACGACCTGGGCCAGTGGATCGTCGGGAAGGCGCGCGGCGGCGTCCCCGGCCGCGGCCAGGAGCGCCTGGGGCCAATCGGGGATGCCCGGCGACGGCATCGGCCGCACGTCGAGAAGCCGGGCCAGATCCCGGGCCAGGCCGGCAATGTCTCCGTCAAGGCGCGAAAGCGCGACCCGGTGCAGCGGCAGGCCGAAGGAGCCGAGCAGCAGATCGCCGGCCGCCTCGAACCAGACGGCCGACCAGTGGTCCGAGCACTTGGTGACCGTGTCGGCGACGTCGGCGGCGTCCAGTCCCTGGCTGAGTCCCCAGAGCGCGGCCACGGAGGCGACCGCCGCCCGGCGCTCCATCCAGCCGGCGAGCACCAGGCGCGGGCGCGGGAAATGAAGGCCGGACAGGACGGCAAGCGGGGCGCGGCTCTGATAGACGCCCTGCGCGGCACACCAGTCCGCCAGGTCGGCGACCTCAACCTGCGGCCCGAAGGGGGCGGCCTGGCTCTGCGCTCCCCGGTTGGTGCAGATGAGGGAGGCCGGCCCCGTCAACATCTTGGCGGGAGTCGGCCGCCCTTCGACCAGGGCCGCAGCAAGGCCGGCCAGGGCCTGCAGATGCAGGCAGGCGAAGCCGGTGACCGCGACGCTCACGGCGTGACGCTCCTAGATGGCGAAATCGTCGGCAAACTCATGCTCCACAATGGCCCAGCGCACGTCCTCGGCCAGGACCTCGCGCCGGACGACTTTCTTGCCGCGATAGACCGGCTCGCCCGGGGCGGGCGTCCAGCCGGCGGCTGCCCGAATGGATTCAAGAATCGCGCCGGCCGCGTACTGGTAGTCGGCCACGGCCGCCGAGCGCTGCCCGGGGCGGACCCGGAAGGCGCCCAGGGGCACGGGCGTGCCGTAGAGCTCGGCCTGCTGATAGAAGCGCGCCCAGAGGCCGAAGTCCGCGGCCGGGTCCTGGGCTGCATCGAGCCCGCCGGCCGCCTCCCAGAGAGAGCGGCGGAAGAAGGTCGACTCCTGCTGGATGGGCCGCAGGCTTGTTATGGGTCCGCGCACGGAAACGGTGCGGCCCTCGCGCGGCAGATAGCGGCCGTCGAGGAAGGCCTGGCAGGAAAACCCTGGGATGACGCTGCCGGTGAGGATGTCGTGGGGGTCGGCGATGGCCGGCCGCAAGGTCGAAAGCCAGGCGACTTCCGGAAAGGCGGCGAAGATGGAGCAAGCGGCCTTGAGCGTCCAGGGGAAATAGAGGTCGTCGCCGCCGAGCCAGGCGCAGATATCGCCCCTGGTCTCGGCCAGGCCGAGGTTCACGGCCGCAGCGTGGGACAGGCCCGGCCGGACGAGGATGCGCAGCCGGGAGTCGGAAAAACGTCCGGCCAGCTCCAGGGTCTCGTCGGTCGAGCCGCCATCGATGAGCAGGCAGTCCAGGGCCGGATGGTCCTGGCCGAGGACGCTTGTCAGCGTGCGCTCGATCCAGGGCGCGACGTTCAGGGTCGGAATGACCAGGTTAATCAGG
Source organism: Desulfovibrio sp. UBA6079 (assembly GCA_002428705.1). GTDB lineage: Bacteria > Desulfobacterota > Desulfovibrionia > Desulfovibrionales > Desulfovibrionaceae > UBA6079. The sequence goes on along the minus strand of DIXN01000061.1, from coordinate 63,210 downwards.
GGCTGTGACATATCGGATTCTTCCGTTCCGGGGAGCGGTTTTGCAAGTTCCGGTCCGCGCTTGCGCCTTGCCGGCCGAGAGGGTAGGTAGGGGCGATCATCACCCGGTCCCCTGCCGGACCGTTCAGGAGCCTGTTCATGCGCAGCCACAAGATGACTTCCGGCCTGGAGCGCGCCCCCCACCGCTCGCTCCTCTACGCCCTGGGCCTGACCCGCGAGGAGATGAACCGCCCGCTGATCGGCGTGGTCAACTCTGCCAACGAGGTCGTGCCCGGACATATCCATCTGGACCGCATCGCCGAGGCCGTCAAGGCCGGGGTCCGCGCCGCGGGCGGTACGCCCATGGAGTTCCCGGCCATCGCCGTCTGCGACGGCCTGGCCATGAACCACGAAGGCATGTGCATGAGCCTGCCCAGCCGCGAGATCGTGGCCGACTCGGTGGAGCTCATGGCCACGGCCCACGCCTTCGACGCGCTGGTCCTCATCCCCAACTGCGACAAGGTCGTGCCCGGCATGCTCATGGCCATGCTGCGCCTGAACATCCCGGCCATCCTGGTCAGCGGCGGGCCGATGTTCGCCGGGCATACGGGCGGCCGGAGCGTGGACCTGATCACCGTGTTCGAGGCCGTGGGCAAGGTCCGGCGCGGGCTCATGAGCGAGACGGAGCTGGAGGCGCTCGAGGCCTGCGCCTGTCCGGGCTGCGGCTCGTGCTCAGGCATGTTCACCGCCAACTCCATGAACTGCCTGTCCGAGACCATCGGGCTCGCCCTGCCGGGCAACGGCACCATCCCGGCGCCCACGGCCGCGCGCATCCGCCTGGCCAAGACCGCCGGCTTCAAGATCATGGAGCTCTTTGAAAAGAACATCCGGCCCCGGGACATCGTCACCGCCAAAAGCGTGAAGAACGCCGTGACCCTGGACATGGCGCTGGGCTGCTCGACCAACACCGTGCTGCACCTGCCGGCCATCTTCGGCGAGGCCGGTCTGCCGCTCACGCTCGACATCTTCAACGCCGCGAGCCAGGCCACGCCGAACCTCTGCCGGCTGTCCCCGGCCGGACCGCACCACCTGGAGGACCTGGACGCCGCCGGCGGCATCCCGGCGGTCATGAGCGAGCTGGTGAAAAAGGACCTCCTCGACCTTACGGCCCTCACCGCCACCGGGAAAACCGTGGGCGAGAACCTGGCCGAGATCGGCGCGACGAACCTCAATCCCGAGGTCATCCACCTCATAGACAAACCATACGCCGACCAGGGCGGCATCGCCGTGCTCTACGGCAACCTGGCTCCGGACGGCTGCGTGGTCAAGCAGTCGGCCGTGGCCCCGGAGATGATGGTGCGCACGGTCACGGCCCGGGTCTTCGACGGCGAAGAGCCGGCCGGCAAGGCCATCCTGGACGGGAAAATCAAACCCGGCGACGCGGTCGTCATCCGCTACGAAGGCCCCCGGGGCGGCCCCGGAATGCGCGAGATGCTCACCCCGACCTCGAACATCGCCGGCATGGGCCTCGATACCGAGGTCGCGCTCATCACCGACGGCCGCTTCTCCGGCGGCTCGCGCGGCGCGGCCATCGGCCACGTCAGCCCCGAGGCCGCGGCCGGCGGGACAATCGCCCTGGTGGCCGACGGTGACAAGATCGCCATCGACATCCCGGGCCGGAGCATCATGCTGCTGGTGGACGAAGCCGAGCTCGCCCGGCGCAAGGCGGCCTGGAAGCCGATCGAGAAGCCGCTGACCTCGCCCTTCCTGCGACGCTACGCCCGGCTGGTGACCTCGGCCTCCACCGGCGCGGTGCTGGCCGACACCTTCGGCAGCGGGATCTAGACCGGCTCCGGCGGAAGGGGTGCCATGGAGTTCGACGACGCCTTCGTCAGCCGCTACGAATCCTGGTTCAGGAGCCCGCAGGGCCGCTTCGCCTACCAGGTGCAGCGCCACCTCCTGGAACGGCTGGTCGCGGTCTGGCCCCGGCGCGGCCAGAAGCTCCTGGAAGTCGGCTGCGGCCCGGGCATCTTCCTCGAGGCGCTGTGGGAAGCCGGCTTCGACGTCTCGGGCCTGGACCCCTCGCCGGCCATGCTCAAGGCCGCGCGCAGCCGGCTGGGCACCAAGGCCGAGCTGCACCTGGGCCGGGCCGAGCACCTGCCGTTCGACGACAAGGAGTTCGACTACGTCACCCTGTTCACCGTGCTGGAATTCTGCGACAGCCCCGAGGAGGCCCTGCGCGAGGCGGTGCGCGTGGCCCGCAAGGGGCTCCTGGTCGGCTTCCTGAACCGCTGGTCGCTCTACTACTTGAGCCACGGCAAGGTCTGGCCCTGGACCAAGCGCCAGAACACCCTGCGCCAGGCCCACTGGTTCTCGGTGCCCGAGGTTTCCCGGCTGGTGGGCCAGGCCGCCGGCCGCCGGCCCTGCAAATGGAGCTCGGTCCTGCCCGGTCCTGCCTTCAGCTGGCGCGGGGGCTGGCCCTGGTCCTGCTTCAATGCCCGCATCTACCCCGGCTGCCTGGGCGCGATCTGCGCCGTGCGTTGCGATCTCCTCGGCCAGCGGGCGACCACTCCGCTCATGGCCTTCAAGACCGAACCAAAGCCCGGCTTCTAGCTCAACATCCCGAGAGCCAGGCCCGGCGGGCGGCGTCGCGCTCGGCCAGATAGCGCTGCACCCGCTCCGCGTCGTAGAGGTGCAGGAGCTTCACGATGTTGCCCAGCGAATTGCCGATGAGCGCCCGCTCCTTGCCGGCCTTGCGGCCCATGGCCCGCAGGTGCTCGAAAGTGATGAGCCCGTTGTAGACGATCTCATAGCCGGCGAGCTTCAGGCGCAGGTGGTGCTCGATGTCGACCAGCTGGCAGGGCGAGAAGCGGATATCGAAGACGCCAGCATCGTCCAGGACCTTGCGGTCGTAGATGTGCAGGCAGCCGATGACGTGGTCCACGCGGTCGACGTAGTCGTACTGTCCGAAATCGAGCTCCGGGGCGTCGTTGGACATCCTGAAGGCCGTCGGCTCGAAACGCTCCAGATTGCGCACCCCGCCGTGGATGACCCGCGGCCGGCCGGGATTGACGGCCTTGCCACCCACGGCCGCGATCCGGGGGAAGAGGCGCGCGGTGTTGACCATGCGCGTGAGCCAGTCCGGGGGCACGCGGACCAGGTCGTCGTCGCCGATGGCGATGAACTCGGCCGCGCAGTGGTCGTAACCGGTCAGGAGCCAGTTGTGCCCGGCCGGCCGGCCGATGTTGGTCGGGAACCGGGTCAGGGTCACCGGCACGTGGGCCGGGAAGGCCTTGACCGCCTCCTGCAGGATGTCCCAGGCGCCGTCGGTGGAGGCGTTGTCGGCGACGAAAACGGCGTAGTTCCGGTAGGTCGTGGCCGCCAGCTGCTTCAAAGACTCGGCCAGGTAGCCGGCCCGGTTGTGTGAAAGCAGGATGAGGTGGACCCGGGGCTCCACAGCCAGGGGTGCGTCGATCCGGGGAAGAAGAGCGGCCGTGTGGAGCTTCAGGCTGCGCTCGGGCTCGGGCAGCGCGGCGAGCAGCGGCTCGGCGGCCGTGAGCTGTGCGCGCGAGAGCAGCACGGCCGTGGCCATGCTGGAAAGAACCCGGTTGCCCGGATGGCGGCGGGCCAGGCTCAGGACTTCCTCGAAGTGCTCCTCGTTATAGAGCCGGAAGGCGGCCTGGGTCAGGGCGTCCACCCCCCCCCAGTCCACGGCGTCGGCCGGCGCGCCGGGATTGCCCTTGACCTGGCCCGGGGCCGGGGCCATGGCCGGGGCTGCCGGCACCGGCGCGGCGGCCCGGCCCGCGGGCTCGGCCTGCGCGGCCAGGGCTTCGAAGCGCTCGGCCTTGGCCGTCTGGCCTTTCTTCCGGTAGTGGGCGGCCAGATTCAGGTAGGAAGCGGCCGAACCCGAGGCCGGGCCGGTCTCGACAGGAGCCGGCTCACGTGCGGGTCGAGGTGCGGGCGCCGTTTCCTCATCCCCCCGGGCGGCCCGGGCCAGAGCCGCGTAGCGCTCGGCCTTGGCCAGCTGGCCCTTCGTGCGGTAGTGAGCGGCCAGGTTGTCGTAGGACTCCGCTTCCGACGCCTTCGTTTCTCCGGCCGTCTCTTTTGGCGGCTTCTTCTGTTCCGCAGGGGCCGGTCCGACGGCCTCGGCCACCCGGGCCGAGGCCGTGCGCAGGCTGAAGCGTTCGGCGATAGTTTGCTTTGCTTTCATGCTGCATCTCGTCCAGACGGTTTCATCGTCATACAATTGTATTGCCCTGGCCGCGAAACGGGCCGGGGCGTCGGCAATGAAGCATTCCACTCCGTCCCGCCAGCCAAGGCCCTCGGCGCCGATGGCGGTGGTCACCAGCGGCAGGCCGCAGGCCGCGGCGCTGCCCAGCTTGCCCTTCAAACCCGCGCCGTAGGTCAACGGGCAGACAAAGACCCGGTAGCGATCAAGGGCCTTCTCCAGGTCGGCCACGAAACCGACCAGGCGCACGCCGGGCACGTCAATGCGCTCCAACCGTTCGACCCCGGCGCCGAGCACATGGAACTCGGCGTGCGGCTTGACCGCACGGATACGCGGCCAGATGTTCGAAATGAAATACGAAACAGCATCGCTGTTGTGATTCACATTGTAGTTTCCGAGAAAAACGAAGTGCTCGCGGCGCCCCCATGGCGACTGCCCGACGGCGAGGTGGTGGATGTTGGGCACCACCACGGGCTGCGGGCAGCCCGGGATCTCGGCCAGGATGTCCTCGGCCTCGGCCTGCGAGACCGTGACCACGGCCTGGGAGAGCGGATAGACCCGGCGTTCGAGTTCGAGGAACCTCTCCGCGGTCGCCAGATCCGCCGGATCAGCCGAGGCGGCGTGCCGGCGCCGGAACTTCTTGGCGTGGAAATCCATGGTGTCGCAGACGATGCGCGTTCCCGGCAGCTCGCGCCGGACCCATACGCACAGCTCCGCGGCCAAGGCCAGGTACTCGGTCGTCCAGAGGTTGGTCAGCCAGAGGACGTCGGGAGCCTCGGCCGCCAGTTGCCGGGTGAAGGCGGCAAGCTCGAAGGGCAGGCGCTTGACGGCCATGTCCGGGAAGGCCGCTGCGTGGGCCGCGTCCCGGGGGGAGTCCACGAAGTGGAGATAGGACAGCCGACAGTCCGAAGCGGTGAGGATGCGGATGATCTGGGAAACCCGCAGGTTCGAGGACGACTCGTCGGCCCGGGGCAGGAAGTCGCTGATCAGGCAGACCGTGCGGCCCGCACCGGCAAAGGGGATGACGGCGTTGGCGTCCGGCCGGCCCACGGCCTGCGTCGCGGCCACGGCGTGGACCGCGTCCGTCCCGGCCACCCGCCGGCCAAGGAGCCGCCGGTCCACGCTGATGACGGCCTCGCCCGGCCCGGGCGGAGCCTCGTGGCGGGCCAGCTCCTGCGCCCACTTGGCCCGGAACTTCTCGCGGTTGACCGCGAGATAGCGGCGCATGCCGGCGCTCGGGTCGAGTCCCGCGGTGGTCGAGCCGAAATGAATGACCGTGGCCGCCGGGTTATAAACCACGCTGTAGCCCATGCGCCGCAGCGTAAAGCAGAGGTCGGTCTCCTCGTAGTAGGCCGGGGCGTAGCGGGCATCGAACCCGCCCGCGGCCCGGAAGGCCGAGGCGCGGACCAGCAGGCAGGCCCCTGAGGCGTAGTCCACCTCCACGAGGCGGTTGTATTCCGGCCGGCTCGGATCGTCGCCTCGGCCGACGTTGGCCGCAGTGCCGTCGGCGAAAACCACGGCCCCGGCCTCCTGCAGCTTGCCGTCGGGATAGACGAGCCGCGCGCCCACGGCCCCGACCTTGGGGTGGCGATCGAGCGTATCCACCAGGGCCGGAAGCCAGCCCGGCAGCGGGATGGTGTCGTTGTTCAGGAAGAGGAGATAGTCGCCCGCGGCCGCGGCAGCGCCCTGGTTGCAGGCCAGGGTGAAGCCGACGTTCTCGGCGTTGGTGATGACCTTGACCTTGCCGGTGACCTGCTTCAGGAACGCGGGCGTGCCGTCGGTGGAGCCGTTGTCCACGATGATCAGCTCGAAGTGCGGGTAGCCCGTGTTGCGGGCCAGGGCCAGCAGGCACTGGCGGGTGTAGTCGGCCTGGTTCCAGACCGGGATGATGACCGAGACCAGCGCCGTCGGCCGTTTGCTGGCCGCGAACCGGGCGCGGTAGATGGCCCGGATGTGCTCTTTTTCGCGCGTGGGCAGGTCGGACTTGGCGTGGTTGGACAGGGCGTCCTCGGAGAGCCAGTAGAGCCCGGTGAACAGGGGCACGTGCCTGAGGGCGAAGCGCTCGCCCAGGCGCAGCCAGAACTCCTGGTCGGCCATGGACCGGTAGGCCTCGTCGAAATAGCCCAGGCGCTCGTGGACGTGCGTGCGCCACATGGGATGCGGCCCGACCAGGGAGCGGCCGAGCAGCTCCTGGTAACTGAACTCGCCCCAGACGAAATTGTCCGGATGCGTCGCGCTCGGGGATTGCCGGCCGATCTCCTGGTGGGGCTCGTCGGTGACATAGGAGTCGCCGTAGACCAAGGCCACCTCGGGGTGCTTCTCGAGCTCGGCGTAGAGCCGTTCGTAGGCCTCCGGCAGGAGCCGGTCGTTGGTCGAGAAGGGCGTGACCGCCCGGCCCCTGGCCAGGCGCAGACCCAGGTTCCAGGCGGCGTAGACCCCGCTGCGCCCGGGCGTGCGCAGGTAGCGGATGTTGCCGTGCACGCCCCGGAAGCGCTCGACCACGGCCCGCTCGTTCTGGGGCGAGTCGGCGTCGATGACGATGATCTCGAGCTTCTCGCCCAGGCTCTGGTTCGTCAGGTCGGCCAGGCACTCGGCCATGAAGGCCTCGGAGGCGTAGGTCGAGACCACGGCCGTGACCAGGTAGTCGCGGGGCTGATACCCCCTGTCGTCCATCTCGCAGCGCGCCAGGTAGGCGTCCATGAGCGCGCGCTGCATGGCCACGACCTTGGCCGCCTCGAAATCGCTCGCGCAGGCCCGGATGGCCGCCACATACGCGGCGCCCACGGGCTCGATGCCGCCGAACTCGCCAAAATTCCCGGTGCGGGCCAGGATCTCGGGCATGGCCAGCGGCTGCGGCGCGGGCGGATCGACCTCGCCGGGCGCCTGCTTCCGGCTGGCCTCGCGCTCACAGACGGCGCGGGCCTCGGCCTCATAGCCGGCCTTCTGCCTCGCGCTCTTGGCCTCGGGCTGGCTGCGGAAACCTCCCAGGAGCATGTCGGCGACGAACAGCCGGTCATGGCGGAAGAAACGGCTCCAGAGCTCGAGGTCCCCGGCCAGCCTGAACCCGCCGTCCACGTATCCGCCGGCCTCGAGCCACAGGGAGCGGCGCCAGAAGGTCGATTCCTGCTGGATGTGCGGCGGGCCGAAGCGCCCGGCCCGGTAGTCGGCAGCCGACCAGGAAGGCAGAGGGTCGAGGACCAGAATGAGTCTGCCCTCGGGATCGAAGACCGTGGGCCGACCCATGAGCCAGCGCACCTCCGGGCAGGCGACGAAGACTGCGGCGGCCCGCCGGAGCGCGCCCGGATGATAGAGGTCGTCGGAGTTGAGCCAGGCCATGACCTCGCCCGTGCCGCGCCTGAAGCCCTCGTTCACCGCCCAGTACTGGCCGGCGTCGGGCGCGCTCTGCCAGTGGGCCAGGTGCTTCTCATGGCGCCGGATGATGTCCGCGGAGCCGTCCGTGGAGCCGCCGTCCATGACGATGTACTCCAGGTTCGGATAGTTCTGGGACAGGACGGAGTCGAGACAGGCCTCGAGGTAGCGGGCCTGGTTGAAGGACGGGGTGACGATGGTCAGGCGCGGCGGCAACGAGCGCACCAGCACCTCCGGCCCCCTGGCCTGGAGCGGTTTCGCCGCCGGAACGGGCTTGCGCCACAGGACGTTCAGGCTCGTGGGCCGGCCGAAGGCCTGGTAGGTCTTGTCCGTGAATTTGCGCCAGCTGGCCTCGTAGGAGGCCTCGGTCATGACGTAGACCCCGGGATCGGCGGCCAATTCCGCCAGCTCCACCCATGGCGCGGCCACCGGGCGCGTGGCGAACATGCGCGGCGCGATGGCGTTGGTCCAGATGCCCTCGATCCCGAAGACCACGTCCAGGCAGTGCAGGCTGTAGCCTCCGGGTTTCAGCACCCGGTCGAGATCGTCGAGCACCCGGTCGAGATCGGCCGGTTCCTTGTCTGGCACGTGCTCCAGGGCCGAGATGGAGAAGACCAGGTCGAAATAGTCGTCGGGCAGCTCGGGGTTGAAGCTGCCCATGTAGTCCCTGACCAGCCTGTATCCCTTGGGCGTGAGCCCTGTCGGGCCGCTGCCCAGGCCTTCGAGCTTGTCCACGTTCCAGCACTCGTACTCTCCGGCCAGATGGGCCAGGATGCGCGAATCCCCCCCGCCCACGTCCAGGATGCGCGCGCCGGGCGGGACATTGGCCCGGATGAAGGCCAGGACCAGGAGGTCCTGGTAGCGTTTGAGGTCGCAGAGTTCCGGGTCCACGGCCTGTCCGAAGAGCGCCTGGTCCAGGCCGGCGAAAAGCTTCCAGTGGACTTTTCGGGCCACGGAGAAGTCGGCGAAATTGTCAGGTCCGGGCGGCTCGGCTTGTGCCGCCGGCCGACTGGCCACAGGCCTGGCCATCGGCTCGCGCCGGGCGAGCAGCTCGCGGTAGAGCGCGGCGTAGTCCGCGGCCTGGCGGGAAAGTGCGTAGCGCCTGAGGGCCAAGGCCGCGTTCAGGTTGCGCAGCTCCTCCCCCCGCTCCAGGCACCAGAAGACGCCGGCCATGAGGCCCGCGGCGTCGCCCTTGCCGGCCAGGAACCCGTTCACCTGGTGCTCGACCATGTCCGGCACGCCGCCGATGGCAAAGCCCACCGTGGGACAGCCGCAGGCCGTGGCCTCCATCACGGTGTTGGGCAGGTTGTCCTCCACCGCGGGCAGCACGTAGACGTCGGCCATGGAGTAGACCCCGGCCATGACCGCCGGGTCCTTGACGTAGCCGAGGCTCACGGTGCGCAGGCCCGGGAACTCGATCAGCTCCCGGTTCGGAGCGCCGAAGAAGGCAAATACCAGGCTTTTCCCCCGCGCATCCTCGGCCATCAGGGCCAGCAGACGGCGGATGTGGCTTGCGCCCTTGCGCTCGGTCTGGGCCTCGGCGCCGAAGAGCACCACCCGATCGGCCTCGGTGAGCCCGAGGCTGGCCCGGATCGCGGCCCGCGGCAGGGGACGGAAGGTGTCCAGCGGCAGGCTGTAGGGGATGACCGCGACCGGCCTCGAGCCGAGCAGGCTGCTGCGGCCGATCTCGCCGGCCAGCCAGCGGCTGGGGGCCACGGCCTGGATGGCCAGCCCCTCGTAGGACCGGCGTTTGATCTCCCACTGCCGGGCGGCCATGTCCGCCTCGCGCCTGCTGCCGAGCTGCGGGCAGGACCCGCAGGAGGTTTCGAAGCGGCGGCAGTCGCCGGCATAGTGGCAACCGCCGGTGAAGGGATTCTCGTCGTGCAGGGTCCAGACCAGGGGCTTGTCGCCGACGATGGCTTTGAGCCGGGAGACGGGCAGGAAGCCCGCCACCCAGTGCAGGTTGACCACGTCGGCCGCCGCGATGAGCGGATGGTTCTCAAGCAGGGCCTCGGCCTTGACGTCGCTGAAGACCTCCAGGCCCGTGGGCCGCTCGGGGAACCTGGCCGCAAGCTGCTGCCAGCGTTCCCAGACGGCCTTGAAGGGCAATGTGGCGTCCAGTCCCTCGGGCAGCGGCGCCTGCCGGATGCGGGGATCGGTGGTGCGCTTCTGCAGCACGAGCATGGACGAATCGAGCCCAGCGGCCGTAAGGCCCTGGTGCAGCCTGAAGGCCGAGTTGCCGGCGCCGCCGTGGTCCAGGGTGGCCAGGTGGACGATCTTCATGGCCGGCCCCAGCCGAACCTGGCCGCTCGCGTCGCGCTGCCGGGAGCCTGCCTCATGGCTTTCTGAGCATGGCGCCGGCGCTGCCGACGGGCGTCAGGGTGAGGGCGAGGCGGCGCTGGGCCGCGAATTCCTCCAGGGCCTTGCGGCAGCCGTCCCAGAAGCCGAAATCGTCGATCTGGATGAGCCCGCCGGGCACGACCCGATCCCAGAGGTTGTCGAGGATGTCCCTGGTCGACTCGTACCAGTCGCTGTCCATATGCAGGAGGGCGAGTTCGCCCATCTCCGGCCCGACCCTGGGCAGGGTGTCCTTGAACAGCCCGGGCACTGGCCGGATGAGGTGCTCGACCTTGAGCGCCCGGCAGGCCTCGCGCAGGCTGTCCTGGGGAGCGGCGCAGGTGCCCGCCCCCCAGCCGGTGTCCTTGGCGGCCTTGCCGGCATGGACGTCGTACCGGCCGGGATCGGGCATGCCGGAGAAGGTGTCGCAGCAGTAGAGCAGGCGCGGGCGACGGCTGTAGCGGGCGATGACCCAGGCCAGGAGCGCGCTGGTGCCGCCGGCGGCCACCCCGCACTCGGCGAAGTTGCCGGGGATGTCGGCCAGGCAGGCCTGCCTGGCCAGGGCGAAGAGCGAGGCCAGATGGGCCGGCACGACCATGGTGTAGTGCTGGATCACCGGCATGATGGCCGCGAGCTCGGGGTCGGAGCCCGAGGTGTCCACCTGGGCCTGGGACAGAAGAGGCGCGAGCGACTCTTGCGCCGCCGCGTTGTCAGGGAAGTGCCGCAGCTCTTCCTTCAAAGCCTCGCGGGCCGCGCCCGCGTCGCCCTGACCCTGGAAGATCCTGGCCCGCAACAGGTCGAGATCGCGCACCGGATGCCGCAGGGCCTTGGCCGCGGCCACGAGCCCGGCGGCCGGGGTCCAGTCGCCGGCCGCGACAAGGGCGCGCAGCCGGGCCATGACTTCGGTCATGAGCGGGACCAGGGCCGCGGGACCAGGGTTCAAGCGCGCCAGACGCTCCAGGCGCGCGGCCAGGGCCGCGTCGTTGACCGGCACCGGCCGCGAGCGCACCTCGGGCGGGCGTTCACCCGCCGCCCCGCCCTGGCCCCGCCTGGCCTCGAGCTGCCGGCGCACCAGGGCGTCGAACTCCCGCACCCGGACCTCCATGGAGTGGTCGCGCTGGCAGCGTTCGCGCCCGGCCTCGGCGATGGCCTCCCGCGCCTCGGGGTGCGCGAGGTAGTAGCGGACCTTGTCCAGAAGCTCGGCCTCGGAGGCATAGGTCTCGATCTCCCGGCCGGGCGCATAGAGCCGGGCCAGGTTGTCGAAGTGCTCGGTGAGCAGGAAGCGGCCGAGGCCCGTGGCCTCGAAGATGCGCATGTTGGCCGTCTCGCGGCCGGCCAGGTCCGAGGAGCGGCCCTCGCCACGGCGCTGCCCGATCTCGCCCCGGCCGTCGAAGACGATGCGGCCGGCGCGAAGCGCCCGGTGCATGTCCATGCCGAAGACCGCGCCCCGGTTCTCCGCGGCCAGCTCCGGCGGCATCTGGTCGCGCGGGCCGCTCAGGTGCAGGCGGCAGGAGAAGCCGCCCCGTCCCGCGCCTTCGGCCAGGAGCGAGAGCAGCCGGTTGCGCCGGGCGTACTGGGAGACGTTGACCTGGCCGGCGAAGACCACGTCGGCCTCGGGCGTGATGTGCGCCGTGCGCTCGAACATGCGGCGCGGAAAGCCGGGATGGAAGGGTTCTCCGCGGACCGCGCCGCGCTCCTCTGCCAGGCGGCGGATGCCCTCGAGCGAGGAGAGCATGAGGTCGAAACCGGCCAGGTCCCAGGCGTCGGGCACGTCGGCCGCCCGCCAGCCCAGGACCAGCTCCGGCCGGTGGCCGAGGCTGCGCAGGAAACGGCCATCGAAGGTCACGGGGTCGGAGAGGTAGAGCACCTGGGGCCGGTAGGCCTCGATCTGGGCTCGGACCAGGCCGTGCAGGTCGAAGGGCGCTCCGGGAGACTGCACGCGGCCGTTCTCGCGGGCCCATTGGCCTTGCGACCTGGGGTCGTTGGCCACGATCAGCCGGGCCTCGTAGCCCAGGGGCGCCAGGCAGGGGGCGACCATGTGGATGGCCGAGAAGCCGTCCTCCACCAGGGCACGGCTCTGGGTCTCGAAGTCGGCCGTGGCCAGCTCCGGGCGCGCGCCATAGAAGCCGTTCAGGTACTCGGCGTAGAAGGTGTGGACTTGCAGAAAGCGCAACGTTTCCGCTGGCTTGTCTTGCGGCTTGTCGGGCCTGGCGCCGGCCTCGATGCGCGGGTCCGGCCGGTCGGTCACGGCCGCGGCGGGTTTGCCCGCTGCCGGCCGGACCGTGGCCGCCTTGGCCCTGGCCAGCTCGCGCAGGACGGTGATCTCGGGATGATCGGGCTTGATGCCCAGGGCTTCCTCGAACTTGGCCTCGGCCAGATCGAAACGCTTGGCCGCCAGGAGCCGCTTGGCCTGCTTGAGGAGCCAGGCCAGGCGTTCGTCCTTGAACCTCTGCGAGGCGAAGGCCACGGGCTGGGGGGCGCGCCGGGCCAGGCCGCCGTCGGAGGCGAGGGCCCAGGTGGCGCCGCTGGTGAATCCGCGCGCATCCACCGCGCCGCACAGCAGCCGGTTGCGCCGGGCCTCGATGCCCTCGTAAATGAAGGCCTTGCCGCCCTGGCGGTGATTGTAGTCGTGGGTCTGGTGCACGGCCGTGACCATGGCCGTTCCGTCCACCACGGCCTTGCCGAGCCCGTGGGGGGCCATGACCAGCCAGTTGTCCCAGGCCGTACGGCCGATGGCGAAGGGCGGTATCTTGGGCCACAGGCCGGAGGTGAAGACGAAATAGTCGATGCCGGTCTCGGCGTGGAGGATGCCGTTTTGGGCCACGTCCCGGCGCAGGCGCTCGGCCCAGTCCGGACGCGAGAAGTCGATCGGCCCGATCTGGTCGTAGTCGAGGCGCCGGCCGACCATGAGGAACTCGACCAGCCGGCCCCGCAGAGCGGCCGTGGCGGCCGGAAAGTCGTCGAAGAGCACGACGTCGGCGTTGACGTAGGCCAGAACGTCAGTCCGGGAGAGCTTCTGGGCCGCGCCGAAGAGCGCGTCGACCAGCGGCGTGCCGCAGTCGTTGCGGCCGACATGCGGCTCGTGGATCAGCCCGTGCTCGGCGGCGATCTCGGCGATGCCCGGCTCGTCGCCGAAGAGGATGATTTTCGGCCGGGGGGAAAGCCGCGTCCAACTCCGGATGGCGTTGCGCTGGATGTCGCCCACATGGCCGACAAAGGCCTTGGGCATGGCGAAGATGGTCAGCCCGCGCGCCCGCGCCCGGCCGTCGTCCCGCTGGGTCAGGAACTTCTCGGTCAGATCGGCCAGAAGCATGGCTGCCCGGGGATGGGGGCTCGGCCGCTTCAGCTCCGCGCGCAAGAGGTCCATGGCCTCCCGGGGCCGGCCTTGGCGGGCCTGGCAGACGGCCAGGGCGTAGGCCAGGCCGCCCGTCCCAGGCTCCCTTCCGGCCAACTCCACCAGGAGCTTTTCCGCGGCTCCGGCCCCGGCCTGGCGGTAGATGGAGGCGATGCGCTGCGCCATCCGGGGCATCCGGTCGTCGCCCGCGAGGGTATCGTCCAGGGGATTGTGCGGGGCCACGCCGCACCGGGCCTCGAAGCCGGCCCGGTCGAAATCCTCGGCGGGCTCGGCCGGGGCGTGGATGAAGCTCGCGTTCTTGGCCTGGCCGTCGAAGATGAGCTCGATCTTTCGCGCGTTGACGTACTCGAGAAGCGGCACGACCTCGCGAAAACCCAGGAAGGAGCCGCCTCCGTGATAGGGGGCGTAATGGGCCTCGAAGCACTGCAGCCAGTCGATCTCGCCCTTCACCCGCTGGTCCAGGAACTCGCGGACATTGGTCGCGTTCAGCTCCACCGGGCTGTACCACAGGTCGTCGACCACCACCCGGCTGCCGGCGGGCAACGCGGGCAGGGCGGTATCGAGCACGTGGCGCATGATCGGGACGTTCGGCAGGTCATGGGCGTCCACGAAAAAGAGCACCCGGTCCTGAGCTCCCCAGAGCGAGGGGAAATCGATGGCCAGGATGTCCTCCTCGCGCAGGCTCACGCGGGAGAGGTCCAGCGGCAGGATCCGGGTGGACTCGTACAGGGTCTTGAAGCTCAAGTCCACGGCCGTGATGCGCGCGCCCGGGGCCGCGCGGGTCCAGGCCCGCAACGACAGCCCGCCAAGGGTGCCCAGCTCCACGATCAGCGTGGGGTTGTATTCACGGGCCAGGGCTTCCAGCGCGGCCAGGGACTCCTCGGTCTGGTCCCGGTAGTAGAGGCGCTTGTCCAGGTAGGACAGGATGTCGACCCAATGGCGGTAGGCATCCCGGGCCTCGCCGCCGGCCGGGCGCCATTCGGCCAGGGCCTGGTCGCCCAGGCCCCAGGAGGGCGAGTTGACGTTGAGCGGCCGGCGGTTCTCGAGCATCTCCCGGCAAAGCGGGATGTAGTCCTTGTGGTAGTCGAGGCTCGGGAACTGGCGGATGGTGGTCGTGTCCACGGCCCAGCCGGATTCATGCTCGATGTGATAGAGGCGCAAGGGCTCCTTGAGCACCACCTGGGGCATGCCGCTGGCCCTGGCCGCGTGCAGCAACAGCCCGTCGATGTAGATGGACCAGAGGTGAAACTCGGGGTAGCCGCGCAGGGCCAGCCAGCGCTCCCTGGACATGAGGGTGAAGTCGCCGCAGGCCTCGGTGTGCAGCTTGTCGGGATCGCCACCGCGCGACTCGTCGGGGGCGCGGGTGCCGTACTGGCCGTGCACGCGCACCACGTGTTGGCGGCAGAACGCAAGCCTGGCCGGCACGTCGAGCCCCTCGGGCAGATGCGTTTCGCCGATGTCGTGGCGGTCGATGCGGTAGATGGCCTCTGGATCGAGCTCGCCCCTGGCCAGCCAGGCCGCCAGCTCCTCGGAGAAGAGCACGTCCACGTTGGTGGCCAGGACGAACTGTCCCTCGGCCCGGCGCACGCCAACGTTCTTGGCGATCATTTGGAAGAGCGGGAAGCTGTCGGAATTGTCGAACGACCAGTGCAGTTCGGTCGGCACGGTGACCACCCGCACCCGCAAACGGCGGGCCTTGGGCCAGCGCACGGCCTCGCGCAAGGGAGCGAAGCCCGGCTCGGGATTCCACTCCACCACGATGAGCTCGGCGTCGAGCCCCTGGCGATCGCAGATCGCGCCCAGGTGGTCGAGGAAGGTCTGGAACCGCTGGCGCACGTTGCCCCGGTAGTTGTCGTTCCTGGTGGTGACCACGACGGACAGGCGCGGGGCCGTGGCGGCCGCCGTCGATTGGGCATCGGCGGCAATGCGCTGGGGCGTATCCATGAGGTTGGTCATGGGGGCATCCTTGCTGGTTTCAATGCGGCCCGCCGGCGGCGTCCGCTGTTTTTTTTCCGCGCGACCGGGCGCGCGGTCAATTGCGGACAACGCCCCGTCCCCAATCCGGATAGAATTTCCGGGTGAAGGGATGGTCGGCGTAGTAGCCCTGAAAGCCCGACGACGGCCGGTACTGGCTCTTCATCCTCCGGTAGACCGCGCCCCAGGCGCCCTCGCGCAGGCGCGAATCGTTGCCGTGAATGACGGACACGGGCGCATCCGGCGCCAGCTGGCCGATGATCCAGGGAATGACCTCACGGATGCGCTCCAGCTGATAGAGCACGAAGGTCTTGTTGCCGATGGTCTGGGCCCACAAGCCGTCGGTGGCCGGCGGGACCGCGTAAATGTCGATGCCGTGAGCCGGCAGATAGTCTTCCTCCCACCAGCTGAAAGCCACGTGCAAGTTGTAGACGATCAGCCGGTCGACGGGGTGGTCGCAGGGCTTCCCAGGCCGGATATACTCCTCGTAGAGCCGTTCGATGCTGGCGATGACCATGGCATAGAGGCAGTCTTCAGAAATGCCCGCGTCGAAGAGCTTCGGGAACAAGATCCTGGCGTGGTGGAAAATGGCCGAAAGCATGTGGTCAAAAGGATTGCGCATTCCGGTCACGACCATGATGCGGGCCTCTGGATTCTTGAGGACTTCCAGCAGTGCCATGGTCGTCTCGGCCTGACGCAACATCGAAGCCTTGAAGTCCCGGTAGCGCCCAGTGTCCGGGAGATTGATTATGCCCTTCAGCCCGTCGTGCAGACGGGCGGGGTTCAGACAATGGGAGTATTCGCAGCAGATATCCGGGATGCTGGCCCGGATGGAGGACAGGATGGAGTTGGTCCCCACCTTGCCGGGCGTATGGACGATCACGTGACTGAAGTCGCGGGACGGCGGCGATTTTTCTTGCCAGTGGCCCGTCGCGGCGGCCTCCGGCGCGGTCGCGGCGCGGTTCATAGCCGGATTCCGACCAGGATCCAGCTGGGCTTGATCCAGAAGAGGTTGGACAGGGTCGAGGCCATCTCCCCGGCCACCCGGCCGAGGCCCTCCTGCACGCCCTTGGGCGCGCCGAACAGTTCGGCCACCGGCGGACAGAAGTCGTGCCACATGATGAGCCCTCCGGGGCGGACCAGCCGCAGGGCCTTTTTCGTGTCGCTGGCCACTACCTCCGGGATGTGGCCACCGTCCACCAGGACCGAGTCGAAGAAGCCGTCCGGATACTGGCTGTCGTCCCACTTAGTGGAGTCGGCGTAGATCTGGCAGACCCGGTGCCCGAGGTCGCGCTCCAGGTAGAAGCGCCCGATGAACCCCAGGGTGTCGGTCCGGTACCAGTTCTCCTGGGCGAGCCCTATTCGCCGGGCCCAGTCGGGCCCCGAGGAGGTTCCCAGGCCGTAGGATTCGGTGCTGGTGTAGGCGGGCTTGCCCTCCGGCGTCAGTTCGCCCGCAGGCAGGTTGAGGGTCCAAACCGTGGCCGCGCATTCCTCCAGGCAGTAGACCGTGCCCGCGCCCTGCCAGGTGCCGAATTCCAGGTGCCGCTTCGGCTTGAACTGGCGGTAGAGGTAGCGGAAGATGGGCGAATCGTTGATCTCCATCCGCCATTTCTCCAGGGGCGTTTCGAGGAACTCACGGGGATAGTCTATGGGAGTGGCAAAGCCGAGTTCCTTATGCAGATGGTCCACGTGCAACGCGGGAGCAAGAAGAACATCCGCTGTCGGCACTCCGGCCTTCTGTTGCCTGGAGATCATGTTGGCCAGCTGCGCGACACGCCCCGAGGCCCGACGGTTGGAAAGCTCTCGGCAGACGGCCAGGGCCTTGGCGTTCTGGCCCAAGGCCGCCAGGACGGAGGCCTGGTTGAAAACCAGTTCCTCGTTGTCCGGGGCCAGCACTCGGCCCTTGTTGAAATAGAACAGCGCCTTGCCGGCGTCGCCCAGATGATAGGTGATGACGCCCAGGTTGTTGAAGACTCGCTGGTCACCGGGCTCGCGCGAAGCCAGCCTGGCGAAGAAATCCAGGGCCTCATTCACCCGGCCTTCGAGGAAGAGCTTCTCGCCCTTGCCGATTTCAGCCTCGATGTCCTGGGGCGGCGGGGCTGACAACGCGCTGCCTTCGGATGCGAAACAGAGCTTGATTCTGTGGCTGAGTGGCACGTGGTTCGAGCCGCCACGCTTCAGGAGGCAATTCTCGTATTCAAAAAAGGTTGCGGTCTCATAGCCGATGGAGGCCAGCCATTCGAGAGCCTGGACCGCGGACTGGTGCCGTTTCACCAAGGCGTGGTTCAGCTCGACCATGACGTAGGGGTTCATCTTGCGCAGGGTCTTTTCCGCCCCCTGCAGGACTTCGAAATCAAAGGAGTCCACATCGATCTTGATGCAGTCGAGCTTGCCGAGCTTCATCCCTGCCACGAAGTCGTCGATGGTCACGAAGGGATAGACATCCTCTTCCGGCTCCTTGGACCAGATGCGGAAAATCTTGTCGTTTATCTCGCCACTGGTCTTGCCCAGGGCCATGCGCACGGGATGGACGTTTCCCACCCCATGGTGCTTCAAGTTGGCCTCGAGCATATCCATGGTCGTGGTCGGTTCAAAGGCATAAATGGAACCTTCCGGGGAAAGACGCGAAAAGAGAATGCTGTAATAGCCGATGTTGGCCCCGCAATCTAGGTAGGTCCAGTCCCTGCCGGCGTGGCGCACGAACCACTGCTTTGTGGCCATCTCGCAGCCCGGATAGTAGGACGCGAACTGGGGATAATAGGCTACCAGCTCGATGGGCTGATGGCCCGGGACGTGCGTGCATATCGGCTCAAGCTTCATGGGTACCCTCCGAAGCGCTGTCGAGAATCATAGGATCCGGCCCTTACGCCCCTAACTTCGGATGGTCCTTGAAGTGCAGGGGCACTTTCTGCGAGGCGAAGACCGGGGTCAGGAATTCCTTGTTCCACTCCGCGCTCTCGCCCACCAGGCAGATATCCGGGCGGCGCATGAACTCGCCGGTGGACCAGATGCGCCCCATGACCTCCTCGATGGGCTCCTCGAGAAGGTTGCCGAAGGAGATGTGGATGAAGGTGCAGGGCGTGACCTGGCCGTCGGGTAGGATGTAGATCTTCTTGCGGCCGGCCGGGCATTCGTACTTGTCTGCCAGGACCGTGAAGTCCGAGCCCACGTTGGGCAGGCTGAAATAGGTTCGCACCCGGGCCAGCTCGGGCTCGCTCAGGAGCTGCCCGTAGTCGTCGGTGAACTCGCCGGCCAGGGCGGGATAGTTGACGTTGACTCGGATGTTCTCGCGCTGGGCGAAGCGGATGAGGGCCTCGTACTCCCCGTTGGCCAAGTTCTGGTGCGTGGGCACCACGCAGATGGAGCGGCGCACGCCCATGTCCTTCAGCAGGCCGAGGGCCGCGAGCGCCCGCGGGTAGGCGCCCTGGCGGCCGACGAAGGCGTCGTGTTCGCTCTCGCTGCCGCCGTTGAAGCTCACGCCGATGCTGAACACGCCGGCCTTCTTCAGCTCCGCCAGGCGCTTTGCATCCAAGAGATAGCCGTTGGTGATGAGCGTCGGCAGAATCTGGCGGGAATGGAAGGCGTTAACGATCTCCGGCAGGTCGGGTCTAAGCGTCGGCTCGCCACCCACCAGGCAGCACAGGAAGCAGTTCACCCGCCTGAGCTCCTCAGCCACGCGCTCGATCTCGGCCAGGCTCATGAACTTCTTGCCCTCCTGCTGCTGGAACTTAGAGATGGAGCAGTGGTGACAATGGAAGT
Organism: Desulfovibrio sp. UBA6079; assembly: GCA_002428705.1. Taxonomy (GTDB): domain Bacteria; phylum Desulfobacterota; class Desulfovibrionia; order Desulfovibrionales; family Desulfovibrionaceae; genus UBA6079. The sequence continues at coordinate 44,210 of DIXN01000061.1, read as the reverse complement.
TGCAGCGGGTGTCGAAGAACAGCTCGGCGTTGAAGACAACGGGCTTGCCTGCCTTGAGGCGGCGGCCGCGGGTGTAGAGGGTCTTGTAGGCGTAGAGGTGGCCGAGGAACCAGTTGGCGTTGCGGAACTTCTTGAGCGTATTGGCGAAGTTGGACATGTGATTCCCTCGCTTTTCTCCGTTGTCCGCGGTCAGTCGAGGACCGCGTACGAAATCTTGGTGAAGGGCAGCCGCCTGATGCGCAGCCGGCCGACGCCCAGCGTCTCGGCCAGGGCCATGGTCTCGCCCGGATACTCGGGCAGGCAGAGCTCGTCGAACATGATGACCGCGCCCTTGGGCATCCTGGGTACGAACGTGGTCAGGGCGGCCTTGGTCGGCTCGTAGAGGTCGCAGTCGAGGGACAGGAGGCTGACCACCAGGTGCGGGTTTTCCTCGAGGAACGCGGGCGCGGTCTTGCAGATGTCGCCCTTGATCAGGGCGACCTGGCGCTGCCGGGCGAGCAGCCGGAAGTCCTCGTGGATCGCGGCGCAGGCCAGGACGTCCGTCTGGGAGTCGTCGGCCAGCCCGCCGACGCGCAGGTGGGCGGAGCTGCCGGCGGCGTCCTTCTCGGAGATGTGGGGGAAGCCCTCGAAGGTGTCGAAGCCGTAGATGGTCCGGGTCTGGTTGTAGGGCTCGAGGATGGAACTCACATGGGCGAAGGTCATGACCCCCGAGCCGCTGAACACGCCGCACTCCACCACCGCCCCGTGGACCTCCAGGCACAGCTTGAAAATCTCGTAGCGGGCCAGGAAGCGCGCGAGCATGCTGTTGGGCACGTGCTTGGGAAAGTCGGCCAGCTTCTCCACCGTGCTCCGGGGGGAGGCATCGAAATACGCGCCCAGGCGCTCGTAGTAGGACGTGCGCTTCACCGTCTTGTCGGCCTCGTCCAGCCAGGGGAAACCGTGATCAGCGGCCATGGCCAGCCACCTCGACCGGGGTGTCGTCCCGACGCAACCGGGCGTCCAGGCACAAATGCCAGCCCAGGCGGCGCTCCAGCCAATGGAAGGCCTTGTCCGGCAGCCAGCGGAAGTACCAGACCTTCTTGTACTCGTGGCGCTTGTACTCGGGGATGCTGTAGGGGAAGATGTGTTCCGCGCGGGTCCTGGTCACGTCCATCCCGGCCAAGAGTCCCTTCACGCTCTGGCGGGTGTAGGAGTAGGTCACCGGGCAGCCGGTCTGGGCTTCGGAGCAGCGGGCGATGAGTTCGTCGAGCCTCCAGAAGGCAAACCGGCCGTAGCTGGCCAAGATCCAGAGGACCTTCCATGACCGCCGGTTGTAGACCATCATCTTGAACACGCTCTCCGGCCCCATGTACTTGCGTATCTCGGCGATCACGGCCTCGGGGTACGGGGTGTGGTGGATGACCCCGAAGGAATAGACCAGGTCGTACGTCTCCACCGGCACGGTCTCGGACAGCCGCTCGGCGTTGGCCTGGTGGAAGCGCACCCAGTCGGCAAGCCCGAAGACCTCGACCCGCTTGCGGGCCATGGCCAGGGACTCGTCGGACAGGTCCACGGCCGTGACCAGGGCTCCGGCCCGGGCGAAGTTGACCGTGTCCGTGCCCAGGCCGCAGCCGATCTCCAGGACCCTCTTGCCCTGCCAGCGGGCGAACTCGGCGAAGTCCGGGATGTGCGGCTCGACGAAATACTTGCGGGCCTCCACCTCGTCGAAATACTCCCTGCTGCCCAGCGGCTTTTGCGAGTGGCGGATGTTGCAGGGCCGGGCGTTCCAGTAGGAGCGCACCTCGTCGATGCTCTTGCCGGCGAACGGTCCGAGAGCCGATTCCATGGGCCTGTCTCCTTATGCGCTCGGGCCAAGTCCCAGGCCCAGGTAGGAAAAGCGGGTGAAGGCATGGTGCTTGAAGAGCCGCCAGCCGTCGATGAACAGCGGCTCGGGGCCGGCCGCCAGCTCCAGTCGGGTCGGGTCGAGGCCGGCGTACTCGGGCCAGTCGGTCAGCAGGACCACGGCCCTGGCGCCCTCCGCGGCCTCGTAGGCGTCGGCGCAGAGCCGCCCTTGGCCGCCGAGGGCTTCCAACGCGCCCGGGCCGGCCTTGGGATCGTGCAGGCGCAGCTCGTAGCCCGCGTCCAGCAGGCGCCGGGCCAAGAGCAGGCCCTGGGACTCCTCCACGATGTGCGTGCCGGGCTTGTAGGACAGGCCGAGCAGGGCCACCGGACCGGGCGCGGGCAGGCGCTCGGCGAGGCGCTCGAAGATGCGCCCGGGCACGGAGCGGTTCACTGCCACCACACTCGGGCTCAGATTGAGTTCCAGGCCGGCCGCGGCGGCGTGGCGCTGCATGGCTAGGTTGTCGCGGGGGAAGCAGGGGCCGCCGAAGCCGAGGCCGCCCTTCAGGTATTTCGGGCCGACGCGGCTGTCCGCGCCGAGCGCCCGGGTGACCACGTCCACGTCCGTGCCCGGCGTGCGTTCGCACAGCGCCGTCAATTCGTTGGCGAAGCTGATCTTCATGGTCACGAAGCAGTTGAGGGAGAGCTTGGTGACCTCGGCGTCGGTCAGGCCCATGAGCGCATACGTCGGGGCGCTCTCGACCATGCCGGCGTAGAGCCCACGCACGACCTCCCCGGAGCGCTCGTCGGAAGCCCCGATGAGCACCAGGTCCGGGTGCAGGAAGTCGCGGATGACAGAGCCCAGGGCGATGAACTCCGGGTTGTAGACCAGGCCGAAGTCCCGGCCGCAACGTTTGCCGCTCAGGTTTTCAAGTTTGGGGGCGAAGTGGTTCCGGCAGCTCCCGGGCATGACCGTGGAGACCACGTCGACGACGTGGAATGCGTCCTTCTCGACCAGGGCCGGGCCGATGGCCTCGAGCACCGCGTCCAGGTAGGTGTTGACGAAGGCCCCGTCCGCACCGCTCGGCGTGGGCACGATGATCAGGGTGGCGCCGGATTCGGCCACGGCCCGGGTCGAGTCCGTGGTGAAGGTCATATTCGGCCGGGCCGCCCCCAGAAGCTCGGGCAGGCCGGGCTCGTCGATGGGACATTGGCCGGCGTTCAGCGCGTCCACCAAGGCCCGGTTGTTGTCCACGCCGATGACGCGCCGGCCCTTGGCGGCGAAGCACGCCGCCGAACACAAGCCCAGCTTGCCCAGGCCGATGAAGGAGATGTCCATGGTCCGCCTTTTCCGCTAGATGAACTTGTAGGTCATGCTGTCGTTCAGGATGACTTCCTGGTAGATCTGGTTGTGCGGCTGGTAGGTGCAGCGCGGGCACTCCTTCTCCACGTCGATCCTGTCATGGATCAGCCAATGCTCCCTGCTCCCCCAGACATCCTCGATGCGCGAGATGTCCTCGCAGTCGCGCAGGAGTTCGAGCTTGGCGTCGCCGCGGCGATCGCAGCACAGGCTCAAGGTAAAGGCGTCCTTGGGCGCGGTTTTGACCGTGGGCGGAGCGACGACCGCGGTCATGAACACCGAGTAGCACTTCTGGAAGGAGTTGGAGATGCCGAACTGGGTGTTGAACTTGTGGGTCACGCCGAAGACGCTGAAGGTCTCGTCGTCGAGCTCCTGGGCCATCGCGATCTGGTCCTGGAAGAGATCGATGTCGTCGCGGGAGAAATGGATCTCCTCGTCGGTGCCAATCTTGTCCCAGGCCGTGCCGGCCGGGCGGAAATGGATGGACTTGCAGCCGATGGCCTTGGCCAGCTTGGCCGCCTCGAAGATTTCGCCGATGTTCTCCCGGTAGAGCAGGTACTTGTAGCTGACGCCGTAGGAGGGATGGCGCTTGCCGAGCTGGGAATAGTGGCGGCGGGAATAGTCCACCAGGAGCGTCATATTCTCGACGACCTTCTCGAAGGTCCCGGCCTCGGGCTTCAACCCCTTGAGCGCGGAGAAGGTCTTGTTGCTGCCCGCGTCCACGGACACGCCGACCCAGGTGCATTGGCTGAGGGCATCCACGCAGTCGTGGATACGGCTGCCGTTGGTCACCACGCCGACTTCGACACCGTTGTACACGGCCCGGTCCACGAAAGCCGGAGTGGCGGGGTTGAGCAGAGGCTCGCCGCCGCCGGCCACGCAGACGGCCTTGACCCCGGGCTCGGGGTAGCCGTTCCCCTCGCCCCAGTGGGGTAGATAGTCGGCCAGGCCGACCAGGGTCGATTCGGACAGTTTGAAATTACGGTGCTCGCGGATGTACTGTGCGTTGCACCAGGCGCAGTTGAAATTGCAGACGTTGGTCGGATCCACGGTGATGAGCACCGGCGGCGGCATGGCGCGGCCGCGGCGGATCTTGCGCCAGCGCTCCACGTGTACCAGGAGCTTGTAGCTGTTGAACGGATTCCAGCGCTTCTGCGCCTTCCATTCATCGGCCTTAGGCTGAGCGTCATGCTTCAGCTTGGGTATAACGAGCATTTGCGCCATGATCGGCCTCCATGCTGGGCTTTTCCCGCCTCAAGCATGATTCATGCCACCATCCCGGCGCGCCGTTCGCCCCCGAGCCGGAAACCACTCCCCCGCCCGACTCCCCGCCACCCGTCGCGCCGGGCGGAAAGGCGGAAGTCCGGCCCCGGCCCTGCACTTTCTGCCGGGAGCGCCAGGGCGGCAAGGCACCAGCCGGCGGCACGGGCCGCCCGGGCGGGCCGCCCGGGCGAGCCCCCGGGAAGCCCCCGGGAAGCGCCCGGGAAGTCGCCATGACAGTCAACTCTCTGACTCACGGCCGGCCCGGAGCCGTCGGCCCGGACGGACGGCTTGCCTGCGCCGGGCACTGCGGGCATGATTCGACAGGCAGCCGAAGTCGGCGCAAACCCAGCGGAGGCCCATGCCCACGGACGCGCATCCCGGCATCGCATCTTGCGACCTGCTGGTCCTCGGCGCCGGCCTGGCCGGGCTGCGGGCCGCGCTCGCCGCTCTTGAGGCCGCCCCGGGCCTTCACGTAGACATCGTGTCCGCGACCGCCGGCCCGGCCGGCTCGTCCTTTACCAACGCAAACGGCCGGCTGGGCATGCAAGTCTGCCGCGCGCCGGCCGAGGTCGAGAGTTTCCGCGCCGAGGCCCTGTCCCTGGCCCCTCCCGGCCGCGCCGATCCGGAACTCGTGCGCCTGCTGGCCGAGGACAGCGCCGCGCGCCTGGCCGACCTCGAAACCATGGGCGCAACGCTGCTCCGGGAGGGGGACGGCTCCCCGCGCCTGCAGCCGGGCTGCTTCAGCCCGGCCTCGCGCCGGGCCGTGGTGCTCACCGACCTGCCCGGACTCTACGCCGCCTTTCGCCGCCGCCTGGAGGAACTGGGGGCCCGCTTCCTTGCGCCCTGGCTCGTGGCCGACATCCTCACCGCTTCCGAGGCCTGGTCCTCGCGCGCCGCCGGCGCCCTGCTGGTCCGTCCCGACGGCTCCGAAATGCTTGCGATCTCGGCCCGGGCGACGATCATGGCCCTGGGCGGACCGGCGCCGCTCTTTGCCCGCCACCAAGCCGGGCCGGGCACCCCGGGCTGGGCGCTCGGGCTCCTGGCCGCGGCCGGCGCCCCTCTGGTCAACGCCGCCTTCGTGCAATTCATGTGGACAGAAGCCGAGACCGACACCTTCTGGCCCGTGCAGATCCTCGGCCGGACGGGCGCCCTGGTGGCCGACGGCCGCGGCGGCTGGCATCCGCTGCCCGAGAGTCTGCGGACCCTGGCGCCGGCCCGGGGCGGCCACTGCCCCCTGGCCTACGATCTGCCGGACGCGGCCCTGGACCGCCACCTCTTGGACCGGCGCGACGCCCGCGGCCTGGCCCAGGTCGACATCCCCGGCCGCGGCCGCATGTGCGTCGCGCCCACGGCCCACTGCGGCAACGGCGGGGCGGCCATCGACGCCAATGGCCGCACCGGCCTCGCCGGCCTGTACGCCGCAGGAGAATGCGCCTCGGGCATGCACGGCGCCAACCGCATCGGCGGAGCCATGGTCGCGGCCACGCAGGTCTTCGGCGCCCGAGCCGGCCGGAGCGCCGCTGAGGAACTTCCGCCGGTCATGGGCCAGGCAGCTTTTGCCGACCTGGCCCGGCACAGAGCGGCCAGGCTCTGCGCGGACCCGGCCGAACGGGCCGGAATTGCCGCCGCGCTGGGGCCGCGTCTGTTCGCCCTTCTCCCGGGCAGTGATTTGAAATCGTTGACGGAATTGGCTACATGGCTCGGCGGCGAGCCGGTCCTGGCACGGGACTGGCATGCCAATTTACGCCTGGGGTCGGCAAACGCCATGGCCTCCCACGCCCTTTGCGTGTACAACGACGCCAACGCACCTGCGTGAGCCAACCCGTCAGCGAGGAGCCATGACTCCGGCAGCACTTCGTCTCACAAGCGGCAAGACCATCGGCCACGGCCTGCCCTGCTTCCTGGTGGCCGAGATCGGCAACAACCACCAGGGCCGGCTCGAGCTGGCCGAGGAGCTCGTGCGCGCCGCGGCCAAAGCCGGGGCCGACGCGGTCAAGTTCCAGAAACGCGACGTGGCCGCGCTGCTCACCCGCGCCGGCCGCACGGCCTCCTACCGCGGCCCGAACAGCTTCGGCCCGACCTACGGCGCCCACCGCCAGGCCCTGGAACTCGATTTCGAAGAGCTGGCCGCGCTGAAGGCACTGTCCGAATCCCTGGGCCTGACCTTTTTCGCCTCGGCCTGGGACGAGCCGAGCCTGGACGGCCTTTTGAAGCTCAAGGTGGAGCTGCTGAAGGTGGCCTCGGCCGACCTGACCAGCCTGCCGCTCATCCGGCGCATGGTGCGCTCCGGCCTGCCCATCATCGCCTCCACCGGCATGAGCCGCTGGCCCGAGATCGACGCCGCCGTGGCCGAGCTGACCGCGTCGCACCGCCAGGTGGTGCTTCTGCACTGCAACTCGAGCTACCCCACGGCTGACCGCGAGATCTGCCTGCCGGTCATGCTCGAGCTCGCCCGGCGCTACGAGCTTCCCGTGGGCTACTCCGGTCACGAGCTGGGCTACGCCCCGAGCCTCGCCGCCGCGGCCCTGGGCGCCTGCCTCGTCGAGCGCCATTTCACCCTGGACAAGACCCTGCCCGGCACCGACCACGGCGCCTCGCTGACCCCGGCCGAGTTCGCCGAGATGGCGGCCATGACCCGCCAGATCGAGCGGGCCTGCACCGGCAGCGCGAAAAGAATCTTCTCCGGCGAGGCGGCCTCGGCCCGCAAGCTGAAGAAGGCCATCGTCGCCGCCCGCGATCTCGCCGCCGGCACTGTGCTCGCGCCAGGCGACCTGGCCATCAAGTGCCCGGCCGACGGCCTGCCCACCCTCTTCTGGGACGACGTGAAGGGCCTGACCCTGCTCGCCGACCTGGCCCGGGACGAGCCCCTGCGCTGGGAGCTGCTCGACGCCGCCGGCCGCCGGGCCTCCAGCGACGCCTGAAGGCCCCTGGCCGACCTCCCGGCCCGAGAGACACCGCCGTGCGCATCCTGATGCTCGCCGTCAACGACCCGGCCGGCTGCGCCATGGCCTTTGCCCGGGCCGTGAACCGCCACACGGCCCACGTCTGCCGCCTGGCCACCCTGGAGACCCGCTACCGCCACGCCTGGGACAGGGACCTGCACCTGCCGGACATGGACGCCGACGGCCTTGATGCGTTGCGCGACCTGCTGGCCGCGAGCGACGTCTTCCACTTCCACATGACCGCCGACGAAAACCTGGCTTTCGGGCCGCTCATCCCCAAGGACTACCTGGCCGGCAAGCTCGTCGTCCACCACCACCACGGCCACCCCGATTTCCGCGCCCACCCGGAAAAATACCGTGAAAAATACCGCCGCCTCGGCCGGGACAAGCTGCTGGTCAGCACGCCGGACCTGCTGCGCCTCCTGCCAGAGGCCGCCTGGCTGCCGAACCTGGTGCCCGTGGACGATCCGCGCTACCTGCCGGCGACCGATCGGTTTGAACCGCCGGTGGCCGTCTGCCACTCGCCGACGAACAAGACGCTCAAAAACACCGCGGAGTTCCTCGCGGCCATGGCCGAGCTTGCCGGGCGCGGCCTGCAGGTCCGCCAGGAGCTCCTCGACGACGTGCCCCACGACGAATGCCTGGCACGCAAACGGCGCTGCCACATCCTCTTCGACCATCTGCAAGGCTACTACGGCGTCTCCAGCCTCGAGGGACTGTCTCAGGGCCTGGCCGTGGTCGCCGGGTTGGACGACTGGTGCCAGGGGCATCTGCGGGAGTTCGCCGGCGGCAGGGAGCTGCCCTGGGTGACGAGCGCGCCCGGCCGCCTGGCCGGGGACCTGGCCGCCCTGGTCCGGGACCGCGAGCGCCGCGAGGCCCTGGGCGCAGCCGGCCGGCGGTTCATGGAGGAGGTCCTGAACGACCGGCGCCTGGCCCTCAAGCTGGCCGCATTCTATCAGGCCTAGGAACCGAGCCCGGGCGCGCCTTCGGCCGCCGGCATGCGGATGGTGAAGGTCGTGCCCACGCCGAGTTCGGTGGTGAAGTCGATCGACCCTCCGTGCTTGGTCACCGCGCCGTAGACGATGGCCAGACCCTGGCCCGTGCCCTTGCCGACCTCCTTGGTGGTGAAGAAGGGGTCGAAGATCCGGCCGCGGTGCTCTTCGCGGATGCCCGAACCCGTATCTGCGATGCTGATTTCCACCTCGTCGCCGACGCGGCGCGTGGCGATGCTGATGAGCCCCCTCTCCCCGGCCGGCCGCTTGACCTCGGCGATGGCGTGGGCGGCGTTGACCACGATGTTCAGGATGATCTGGTTGAACTCGCCCGGGTAGCCCTTGACCGACGGCAGTTCCGGAGTCAGGTCGAGGCGCAGGTCGGCCACGTATTTCCACTCGTTCTTGGCCACCACCAGGGTGTTCTCGATGGCCTGGTTGACGTTGAACAGCCGCCGCTCGTCCTGGTCCGGGTGGGCGAAGCGGCGCATGGCCTTGACGATGGTCGCCACCCGCTCCACGCCCTCCACGCAGGCCTCCACGGCTTTTGGCACCTCCTGGCGCAGGAAGTCCACGTCGATGTCCTCGCGGCGGCGCGCGATCTCCTGCTCTGCGCCGGATTCGTAGGTCTCAATCAGCCCGGACAAGTCGGAGAAGGCCTCCTTCAGGAAACGCAGGTTGTCGCCCACGTACTGGATGGGGGTGTTGATCTCGTGGGCGATGCCCGAGGCCAGCTGGCCGATGGACTCGAGCTTCTGGGCCACGGCCAGCTGGCGCTCGAGGTCCTTGCGTTCGGTCAGGTCGAAGAAGATGTGGATGAGCTGCTCCTCTCCGCCCCGGCGGGAGGTCAGGGTGGTGACCATGACCGGCACGGTCCGGCCGTCGGCACGGGTGATGCGCTGCTCCCGGTTCTGCTGCAGGCCCCCACCGGTCTGGCATAAAAAGCACTTCATGGCCTCTTCCTGATTCTTCCCGGACAGCTCATGGCAGGGCCGGCCGCTCACCTGCTCGGCCTTCAATCCCAGGATGCGCTCGGCCACGGGATTGATCTCGATGACTCGCGTGCTGGCCGGATCGATGACCACGATGGCCGCCTGGATGCCGTCGAGGATGGCGCGCATCAGGCGCTCGCTCTCGCGCAGGGTCTCCTCGCCCTCGATGCGGTCGCTGACCTCCCGCGACGAGGTCATCAGGCGCAGGACCCGGCCGTCCTCGTCCAGGAGCGGAGAGCCCAGGGTTTCGAACCAGACGTAATGGCCGTCCTTGTGCCGGATGCGGTAGACTGCGCTCACCCCGCGCTCGCCCCGGAGCATCCGGGCATGGAGCGATCCTCGGACCCGCTCCGTATCGCCGGGATGCACGAGCTCAAAAGGCTCGCGATCGATGAGCTCGGAGGGCTCGTAGCCGAGCAGGCGCCGGCAGGAGGGGCTGACGTAGAGGTAGCGGCCATCGGGGTCGCGCAGGCTGACGAACTCGTTCATGGACTCGGCCAGCACCCGGAACTGCTCCTCGCTGGACTTGAGCGCCTGGTCATGGGCCGCGCGCTCGGTGACGTCCCTGAAGACTGACACGATCTCGCCCGAGGGCAGGCGGTAGAGCAGGCTTTCCCGGTTGCCCTTCAGACGGCCTTCGCCGGCCAGGCTGTGGAAGACCACCTCGCTCTGCCCTGTCTTTGCGACGCGCTGCATGCCCTGCACCAGGCCCGAGCGCGTAAGCTCCGGGAAGACCTCTGACAGTCGCCGGCCCACGACCTCCTCCGCCCGGACCCTGTTCAGCTCTTCGGCCGCCGGATTCAGTTCCTCGATGATGAAATCCGCGCCATTGTCCAGGGGCGCGAACACGGCCACGCCACTGGTCGAGAACTCGACGATGGCCCGGTACTGCTGCTCCCTCTGCTCCAGGGCCTTCTCGGAGCGCCGCAGGCGGTCGATGGTCAGCTCATACTCCCTGGCCGTGGCCGCCAGCTGCTCCTTGTGGCGGAAGAGCTCGAGAAACGTCCTGACCTTGCTTTTCAGGACGAGCGGGTCCACCGGCTTGGCCAGGAAATCAACGGCCCCCAGCTCATAGCCGGCGAAGCGCCGGGCCTCGCCCGAGGGCTGGCCGGTGATGAAAATGATCGGCACGAGGTGCGTGGTCTCGCCCTGGCGCAGGCTTTCGGCCAGGGTGAAGCCGTCCTGGCCCGGCAGCTCGACGTCGATGAGGGCCAGGGCCAAAGGCCTTTCGCCGATCTTGGACAGGGCCTCCTCGGCGCTGGCCGCAACGATCAGGCGCAGGCCCTCGAAGGACGACAGCATGCGGCCAAGGTCAACCAGCACCAACCGGTCGTCGTCCACCAGCAGGATGTCGGCGGGGATGGAGCGATCGGGCATCGGGGCCTCCGGGGCAAGATTACGGCTGTTCGCTCCCATGTTGCGCGGCTTCGGTCAAAAGCGCAACCACCTCCTGCCGGCTTACGTCGTACCAGTGGCGGTAGGCGCTGGCCACGGCGAACGGGCCGGCCTCTTGGACGTTGGCGCAGACGATGACCTCGGCCTCCTCGGCCAGGGAGTCGATGGCCGCGCGCGAGGCCGTGGGCACGGCGACCACGCAGCTGCCCGCATCCAGAGTCCGGGCCTCGGCCAGGGCCGCGCGCATGGTGAAGCCAGAGGCCAGCCCGTCGTCCACGATAAGCGCCGTACTGCCGGCCAGGTCGGGCGGCGGCTGGCCGTGGCGGAAGACGGCGTTGCGCACGGCCAGCTCCTTGGCCACCACGGCCTTCTGGGCTGCGATCTCCTCCGGACGCAGGCGCAGCCTCGCAACCAGCGGCTCGTTCAGGAAGACCCGGCCGGTGAGGCCCATGGCCCCGAAGCCGGCCTCGGGGTTGCCCGGTATCTGGAGCTTGCGCACGATGAGGAGGTCGAGCGGCGCGGCCAAGGCCCGGCTGACCTCGAGGCCCACCGGCACGCCGCCCGAGGGAATGGCCAGGACGACCAGAGGCTTCGTGCCCGCGAGTTCCGGGGCCAGCAGGCCGGCCATGACCCGGCCGGCCTCGGCGCGGTCGGCGAACAGTCCATGCCGGTTGCGGTTGCTGGCGATGTCGATCAGCCGTGCATGCATGATGGCCTCCGTTGCGCCGGCCGGCCGAACCCGATCAGGCCCGCCGGCGACGCCTCACTTGACCAGCCGCCGCCGCATGGTCTTCAGGCCCAGGGCTCCGAAAACCAGGGTGAAGACCAGGAGATAGGCCAGGCTGAGCAGCCAGCTGACCTCCATGCGGCCCAGGCAAAAGAGGCGGCAGAGCTCGACCAGATGGTAGAGGGGGAAGGCCAGGGACAGCCCTTGAGCCCAGGCCGGCAGCCCGGCGATGGGGAAGAAGGTGCCGCTGAACAGGAACATGGGTGTGATGAACAGGAAGATAGGCAGGTTGAACATGTCGATGGTCGGGGTGATGCCGGTGAAGAACATGCCGATGGCCCCGAAGGCCAGCCCGCCGAGAAAGGCCAGGGGCACGCAGAGGAGCCCCAGAGGCATGGCCACGTAGCCGAAGCCGGCCAGGACCAGGAGCATGATGGCCGTGGCTGCGGCGGCCTTGGTGGCCGAAAAGACGATCTCGGCGATGATGATCTCCTCGAGGGAGATGGGCGTGGACAGGATGCCGTCGAAGGTCTTTTGGTAGTACATTCTGACGAATGATGCGTATGTCGTCTCGAAAAACGAATTGTACATGATGGCCGTGGCCACCAGGGCAGGGGCGATGAACGCGGTATAGGACAGGGACAACCCGGCATAGTCCACGCCGCCGATCATGGTCGAGAAGCCCAGGCCGAAGGCCACGATGTAGAAGGCCGGCTCGAGCAGGGGTACGAGGAAGTTGACCTTCCAGATGCGCCGGTAGACGATCAGGTCGCGCTGCCAGACGCGCCAGAAACGCCAGGAGTAGACGCTCAAATCGTTCATTCCCGCAACTCCCTGCCGGTCAGACGCAGGAAGACGTCCTCCAGGCTCGCCCGGCGCAACGTGCAGCGCTTGGCGCAGAAGAGCCTGCTGAAGTCCGCCTCGACCTGCCCGAGCGCCGCCTCGGGGATGTAGAGGATGAGCCGGGTGCCGCTCCGGTCGAAGGTCAGGCCGTGGGCCCTGGCCCAGTCCAGCATGTCCGCCCCGGCCTCCTCGACCTCGACCACGTCCCGGCCGGCGTGGCGGTCGATGAGCTCCCGGGGCGAGCCCTCCACCAGCAGCCGGCCGTGGTCCATGATGAGCAGCCGGTCGCAGAGCCGCTCGGCCTCGTCCATGTAGTGGGTGGTCAACAGGAGCGTCAGCCCTTTTTTGCGCAAAGCCTGGAGCCGGTCCCAGACCTGGTGGCGCGACTGGGGGTCAAGGCCGGTGGTCGGCTCGTCCAGGATGAGCAGCTCCGGCTCGTTGATCAACGACCTGGCCAGGGACAGGCGCCTGATCATGCCCCCGGAGAGCTCCATGACCTTGGCCTCGCGCTTGTGGGACAGGGCGAAGAAATCCAGAAGCTCCGCGGTCCGGGCCTTGGCCAGGCTGCGCTCAAGTCCGAAGTAGCCGGCGTAGACGAAGAGGTTCTGCTCCACGCTCAAGTCCGGGTCCAGGGTGTTGTCCTGCTGGCAGACGCCGGTTCGGGTGCGAATCTCGCGCCAGTGGGCGGCGATGTCCAGGCCGAAGACCTTGAGGGAGCCTCCGCCCAGGGGCGAGATGCCGTAGAGCATGCGGATGGTCGAGGTCTTGCCCGCGCCGTTGGGGCCGAGCAGCCCGTAGAACTCCCCGCGCTCCAAGGAAAACGACAGGCCGTCCACCGCCGTGACCGGACCGAAACCCTTCCTGAGATCCCTGACCTCGATGACCAGCATGGCATCCGCCTCCGAGAGCCTCCACCGGGAGGCCGGCCCATAGTATCCGAACCGGGACGCAAGACAAGCCTCCCGGCGGAGGTACGCAGAAACCGGCCGTGACTTTTTACGTTTCGTCAAGAAATGCACCACACGAGCCTGATCCTGTTATTCGGCAAAAAAATATACCATGGCATTTCAATATGTTACAATTTTCACATGCGCGCGTTTATGGCATCACCCTTGCTGTTTTGATAGACAAGGCGTGAGGCCGGCATGGAGGATGGAACCCGTGCGTGGCCTCAAGGGGGGATGTCCGTGCGGGCTTGCCGAACCGTCTTCTGCAGAGAGCCAACCTGCTCGGCCGGTCGGGTTGCGGGATCCGCGGCGACGGGCCGGCCACGACACTCGCAGCCGGCAGCGCGCCCATTCTCTCTCCCCCTGGCCGTCGTCCCGATGCCGACCTGAGCGTGCGCCTCCTCCGGGATGCGCGGCTTGCCGACTCGTCCGCTCGGCCCCCCTGGGCCCAAACCGGAGCCGTGATACGGCTCCCAGGCGAAGAGGTTCGACATGAGCGTCAGACGGATGCTGTTCCTCGTGCTCGCGGTGACCATCCTGGCCTTTGCCTGCGTCTTCGTCGCCAATACCGTGGGCAAGCGCCTTGCAGAGCGCCTGCAGGCCCTCGAGGGCCTGGCCCAGGACAGCGCCCTGCAGGTGCTCATGATGCGCCAGCAGGAAAAGAATTTCTTCATCGAGCGCAACGCCGCGCGCATCAAAGAGGTCAAGGCCGGGGTCGAGACCATCCGCAAGCTCGTCGCCGACATGCCGGCCCTGGCCCCGGAGATGGCCGCGCTCTGCGCCAAGGGCCAGGGACTGCTGGACGAGTACTGGCAGGCCTTCGAGCAGGTGGCCCAAAACGAGGAGGCCATCGGCCTGGACCAGATGCACGGGCTGCTCGGCCGGCTGGTGACCACCGGCCGGGCTCTGGAGGAGGAGTTCAAGCACCAGTCCGACAAGGACATCATGATCGCGCTCCTCCAGGTGCGGCGCCAGGAGAAGAACTTCATCATGCGCGACGAGGCGGAGTACGCGGACAAGACCCGCAAGGAGGTCGCGGGCCTGAAGCGCCTGGCCGAGTCGCTTGCGCCTGGGTCGGTCAAGGCCATCGACGACTTCGCCGCGGCCTTCGACGCCTACGTGCGCATCCGCGGCCAGCAGAAGGGCCTGAACGAACGCTTCGTCAAGGCCGCCCGGGAGCTTGCTCCGGTCATGGACGAGCTGCGCGCCCACGCGGTCAGCACCCAGGCCCGCATCACCTCCCGGGCGGACCTGGTCGTGGTCGGCATCGAGATCGGCGCGAGCCTGGCGCTTGCGCTCATCATCCTCTCGGTCATCCGGGCGGTCACCCGGCCGTTGGCCAGCCTGACGCGCTTCTCCCGGGCCGTGGCCTCCGGCGACCTCTCGGCCCGGCCGGAGGGCACCTTCCCGGCGGAGTTCGCCGCGCTACGCGAAGACATCGCGGCCATGGTCGCCAACCTGAAGGACAAGCTGCTCGCTGTCGAGGACAAGGAGGCCCAGGCCCAGAGGGAGGCCCTGCGCGCGAGGGCCGCCGCCGAGGAGGCCCGGGCCCAGGAAACCAAGGCCAGCGCCTTGTGGCAGCGCATGGCCGAGGCCGCCCACCGCGCCGAGACCATCTCCCAGCGCCTGGCCTCCTCCTCCGAGCAGCTCGCGGCCATGGTCGATCAGGTCAAGCAGGGCGCCGAGGTCCAGCACGACCGCATGACCGAGACCTCCGCGGCCATGGAGGAGATGAACGCAACGGTCATCGAGGTCGCCAGGAACGCCGCCAGCGCCTCGACCAACGCCCGCGAGGCCAAGAGCAGGGCCGCCTCCGGCGCCGACCTGGTGCGCCGGGCCGTGGACGCCATCGGCCAGGTCGAGACCCAGACGAACCAGATCCGCGCCTCCATGGACGAGCTCTGGGGCCACGTGGAAGCCATCGGCAAGATCATGGACATGATCAGCGAGATCGCCGACCAGACCAATCTCCTGGCCCTGAACGCGGCCATCGAGGCCGCCCGGGCCGGTGACGCCGGCCGGGGCTTCGCCGTGGTCGCCGACGAGGTCCGGAAATTGGCCGAAAAGACCATGAGCGCGACCAAGGAGGTCGGCGGTGCCATCGGCGCCATCCAGGAGGCCACGCGGAAAAACCGCGCCAACATGGACGTGGCCTCCCAGGCCGTGGAGGCCTCCACCGGTCTGGCCCGCTCCTCGGGCGAGGCCCAGGGCGAGATCATGAAGCTCATCGAGGAGAACACGCTGCAGGTCGAGTCCATCGCCACGGCCTCGGAGGAGCAGTCGGCGACCACCGAGGAGATCAACCGCTCCATCGAGGCCGTGACCTCGATCGCCGGCGAGACGGCTCGCGGCATGGCCGAGTCCGCCAAGGCCGTGACCGAGCTGACCCGGACCGCCCGGGAGCTCTCGGAGCTGATCGAAACCATGCAGGCGGCCTGAACCGCCCAGTGCCGCCTTGTCTGCCGGCGGGCCGCCGAATCCTTCCCCGGCGGCCCGCCGTGTTCATTCCCGTCTGGACAAAACCCGCCTCCACCGGTAGATACTGGGACGATCCGTCCTTTCCGCCAGGAGCGAGGCTGTTATGTCCCACGAGCGCCAGCGTCCGGTCATCGAGCTCTACGACACCCTGACCCACCAGATGCAGCCCCTGCGTCCGGCCGCCCCGCCGGTGGTCGGCGTCTTCACCAGCGGCCCGCGCTTGGCCCGGCCGGTGCATCTCGGCCAATGGCGGACGCTGGTCTTCGAGGATCTGCTCCTGCGCCAGCTGGCGCGGCTGGACTACGAGCCCAGGCGGGTGATGGGGCTGTGCGACGTGGAGGACGCGCTTGTGGCCCAGGCCGGACAGCGTGGTCGCAGCCTCGCCGAGCTGACCGGGCCGGCCGAGGCGGAATTCATGGCCGACCGGGCGCGCCTGCGCCTGGCGCCCGGGGCCATGCTGGCCCGGACCTCGGGCTGCGTGCCCCGGGCCGCGGCCATGGTAGAAATTCTCTTGGAAAAAGGCCTGGCCTACCGGCACGGGGGCGATGTCTTTTTCGACCCGCTGCAGTTCGAGGGCTTCGGCAAGCTCTCCGGGCTCGACCTGTCGCGCTGGCCGACGCCCAGGCGGCGTTTCCGCTGCGACGGCTTTCCGAACGAACGGCTGCCCCGGGGCGACTTCATTCTCTGGCACGGCTGGCGGGCAAAAGACGGCCAGGCCTTCTGGGACACGGACCTCGGCCGAGGCCGGCCGGCGCCGAGCGTCCAGGAGCCGGCGGTTCTCTCCAGCCACCTGGGCTACACCCTGGACATCGTCTGCGGCGGCGTGCAGGACCGCGACGGGCAGCACGAGGCGACCCTGGCCGTCATGGAGTCGCTCTCCTGCCAGCGCCTGGCCGGCCACTGGTTGCACTGTGCGGAGCTGACGGCCGGCCGCCGGAAGATGTGCGCCCGCGGCGGCAACGCGCCGACGCTGGGCGACCTGCTGGCCACGGGCGCGAGCGCCGATTCCGTGCGCTTCTTCCTGCTCTCGGCCCACTACCGCCAGCCGCTCGCCTTCTCCCCGAAGGCCCTCGCCGCGGCCGGACAGCGCCTGGCGGACCTGCAGCGCCTGGCGCGCGAGGTCACGCAGCTCTCCGGCTGCGCCGACCGCTCCACGGCCGTGGTCCAGGAGCTGGTAACCGGCCTGGAACCGGCCTTCGATCTCCAGCTCTGCGCGGACCTCGACCTGCCCGGGGCCCTGGCCGGGCTCGAGCGCCAGCTGACCGAGCTGGCCGGACGCAAGAAGGCCCAGGAGGTCGGGCCGCTCGACTGCGGCCGGGCGACCATGGCCCTGTCCCGCCTCGACGCCGTGACCGGGTTCCTGTTCCCGGCCGAGGTCCGGGCCGCGAACGCGGCGTAGCGCCGCGTCCTTCAATCAAGGCCGTAAAAGACGCGATACGAAAGGCCGCCGCGAAGTGGCGTGAGCAAGCCGAAAACCGCGGCGCTGCGCATCCGCTCAAGGTATCGCCGGCGTGGGGGATGCCGGGGAAAGCCACAGGGCTTTTCGACTGCGGTCGTTGCCCTGGACTGAAGCTACTTCTTCTCCACCCTGGTCAGCTCGGCCGAGCGGTCGCCGGACAGGTTCACCTGCTGGAAAGCGGGAGTGTCCGGCAGCGTCAGGACAAAACCGTCGAGGGCGTCGAGGCTCACGGTCAGGTTTTTGCCGGAGATGTCCAGCAGGTGGCCGCCGCGGGCCTTTGCCGCGTCGAGGAAATGGAGGTGGTAGCCGGGCACGCCGATCTTCTGCACATAGGCCGGGGAATAGAAGCCGACCACCGTGCCCTGGGCCGCGCCCAGCTCGAAGACAGCCTGCTGCTTGGCGGCCTCGGCCAGGGGTGGATAGGGCTTCACCTGGCGCGGCACGCTGCGCGTGGTCACGCCGCTGAAGCTGCCGCTGATGCGCACGGCGTAGAAGCGGTTCAGCCCGGGCAGGCCGGCGGTGATCTGGCGGCAGAGATCCTCGAAACCCGCGACCGTGTCCAGGTGCAGGCTCGCGTCCTGGCTGAAGCAGGTCACGCAGGCCAGCGGCGTGGTCGCGGCGCCGGGCATGACCTGCACCGAGCCGTCGACGCGCACCTGGTAGACCACCCCGTCCAGGACGACCATCTCGCCGTCGAGAGCGTCGAAGGTGCCCAGGCCGAAGTCGCCGTGGCGGGTCAGGGCCTCGAGGCTCATGGCGCCGTCGTAGACCCCGGCCAGGAGCGCGTCGATGGTCGAGACCTGGAAGAGCGCGTCAGCACCGCCGGCGCAGCTCCCGGCCGAGGCCGCCGGCAGCCCGCCGGCGAAGACGGTCCACAAGACCGCAAGACCGAGCACCGATCGCAACAAGACGTTAGGCATCTCCCCTCCTCCGTTGATACAGGAAATTCAATTTTGACAGTGTGTTATACACGAATTCCAGACGATCCCCAACCGACTGCGAGACAAGCACGAAACCGCTCCTTCGAACGGCTCAGCCGCGCTGCATCACCCGCCGCGCGACCTTGTTGAAATGCAGCCAGTAGATGGCCAGCTCCACGGCCGTGGGCAGCGCCTGGCGCTTGGTCAGGGCGGTCTTGATGAGCAGCTTCCAATACTGCAGGCTGGCCCGCGAGACAAGGCCGATGCGCACCGTGCTCTTGGCAAAGGCCCGCAGCTCCTCGAACGTGAGCCGCCGGCGCACCGTGGGGTTGTAGTTGGCGATGAAGGTCGAGACCCGGCGATAGTAGTGCTTGGGCGAATAGATGGTGGCCAGGATCTTGCGGTAGCCGGCCAGCAGCGTCTCGCGGTCCATGCGCGGGACGAAGTTGATGGTGCCGTCGGTGTTCTCCCCGGTGGCCTCGCCGAGCAGGCGGCCCTCGGCCTTCAGCCGGTGCCAGAGCCGGGTGCCGGGGATGGCGTTCAGCAGGCCGACCATGGCCGTGACCACGCCGACCTTCTGGATGAAGCCGATCTGGGATTCGAAAATGCGCTCGGTGTCGTGGTCGAAGCCGACGATGAAGCCGCCCATGACCTGCAGGCCCTGGCTCTGGATGGTGCGCACGGCCTCGGCCAGGTTGCGCGTGGCGTTCTGGTGCTTGCCGCACTCCTTCAGGCTCTCCACCGAGGGCGTCTCGATGCCCAGGAAGACCTTGCTGAAGTTGGCCGCGCTCATGAGCCCCATGAGTTCCTGGTCGTCGGCCAGGTTGGTCGAGGCCTCGGTCAGGAAAGTGAAGGGATAGCCTCTCGCCTTCTGCCAGTCGACGAGCGCGCGCAGCATGCCTTTCACCCGCACGGTGTTGCCGATGAAGTTGTCGTCGACCACGAAGACCGTGCTGCGCCAGCCGGCGTCGTACAGGGCCTGAAGCTCGGTCAGCATCTGCTCCGGCGACTTGGTCCGGGGCGTGCGTCCGTTCATGATCACGATGTCGCAGAACTCGCAGTTGAACGGGCAGCCGCGCGAATACTGCACGCTCATGGTCGCGTACTGCTTCATGTCGATGAGTGACCAGTCGGGCACGGGCGTGAGCGCGATGTCGGGGCGCTCCTTGGAGGCGTAGATACGCTCGGCCACGCCCCGCCCGAACTCGGCCAGGAAGAGCGGCAGGGTGACCTCGGCCTCGTTCAGGACCAGGTGGTCCACCTCGGGAAAAAGCTCGGGCTGGGCGTTGAAGGCCGGCCCGCCGGCGACCACGGTCTTGCCCAGGGCCTTGGCCCGGGCCACGATCTCCCGCGCGGGCTCGACCTGGATGAGCATGGCGCTGATCATGACCAGGTCGGCCCAGGCCAGGTCCTCGTCGCGCAACGGGGCGACGTTGGCGTCCACCAGCCGCCTGTTCCAGGCTTCGGGCAGCATGGCGGCGATGGTCAAGAGTCCGAGCGGCGGAAAGGCCGCCTTCTTGGAAATGAAGGACAGGACGTTGGAAAAGCTCCAGAAGGTCTCCGGATAGCGGGGATAGACGAGCAGAACGTTCATGGTCGATCCTTGTCCGGTTGCGACCCGGACCATGGCTGGCGCCATCAAAAGGGTTCGGCTTCATAATTCACTATGGCCGGGCGGAAAAGTCCATCATTTTCTCCCCTGTTTTCGCCCTCCCCGGCCTTCAGCTTTGCGCCTCCATTTTTGACAATGACCGGCTTTAGGACTAGAGAAGCTCGTTTCAGCTTTGAAGCGAGGCCTACAGAAGTGAATGCCATTCAGAAGATCAAGGGGTTCGCCGACCTCTTCCCGCCCGAGAGCGACAAGTTCACCTTCCTGGAAAAAACCGCCCGGGAGGTTTTTTCCCGCTACGGATTCGGCGAGCTGCGCCTGCCCATCCTGGAGAAGACCGAGCTCTTTTCCCGCGGCATCGGCGAGGAGACCGACGTGGTCCAGAAGGAGATGTACACCTTCAAGGACCGCAAGGACCGCTCCCTGACCATGCGCCCCGAGGCCACGGCCGGCGCGGTCCGGGCTCTCGTCGACTCCGGCCTGGCGGGCAAGGGCGGGGTCTCGAAGTACTTCACCTTCGGCCCCATGTTCCGCTACGAGCGCCCCCAGAAGGGTCGCATGCGCCAGTTCCACCAGATCAACGCCGAGGTCTTCGGCGTGGCCTCGCCCCAGGCCGACGCCGAGCTGATCCTGATGCTTTCGAGCTTCCTGACCGCGGCCGGCCTCACCGCGCTCAATTTCGAGCTGAACTCGCTCGGCTGCCATGACTGCCGGCCCGGCTACAAGGCGGCGCTCTCGGCCTACTACGCGAGCCTCGACAAGGCCGCGCTCTGCGCCGACTGCCTGCGCCGCTCCGAAACCAACCCCCTGCGCGTGCTCGACTGCAAGGTGCCCGAGTGCAAGGCGGCCACGGCCAACGCCCCGCTCATTACCGACCATCTTTGCGCCGACTGCCGCGTCCATTTCGAGGCCGTGCTCGACGTGCTCACCCGCACCGGGCTCACCTACAGCCTGAACCCGCGCCTGGTCCGCGGGCTTGACTACTACGTGCGCACGACCTTCGAGGTCACCTCCGGGGCCATCGGCTCCCAGTCCTCGGTGGCCGGCGGCGGCCGCTACGACGGGCTCGTCCCGCTGCTCGGCGGACCCCAGGTGCCCTCGGTGGGCTTTGCCTGCGGCATGGAGCGCTTGTCTCTCCTCCTGCCCGAGCCGGCGCCCGCGCGTTGCGATTTCTTTCTCGCCTGCCTGGACCAGTCGGCCCTGAACGACGCGCTGCTTTTCGCCCAGGCCTTGCGCGACAAGGGCCTGTCCGGCGAGGTGGCGCTCGAGGCCAAGAGCGTGAAAAGCCAGATGCGTCAGGCCGGCAAGCTCGGCGCGGCGACCTCGTTCATCCTCGGCGCCGAGGAGGCCGCGTCCGGCACCATCGGCGTCAAGGATATGGCATCCGGCAGCCAGACATCCGTTGACCGCGCCAAATACTTAAGCTCCCTGTAAGGACCAACCAGCATGGACACCGCAATCGCCCCCCAGGCCGAGACCCGCTTGATCGAGGACCTCGGCGGCTGGGTCCGCAGCCACGACTGCAACTCGCTCACCGCCGCCGACATCGGCAGCGAAGTCTGCCTCATGGGCTGGGTCCAGTTCCGCCGCGACCACGGCGGGCTCATTTTCATCGACCTGCGCGACCGCGCCGGCCTGACCCAGGTGGTCTTCGACCCGAGCTTGAGCGAAGCGGCCCACGCCCGGGCCCACGCCTTACGGGCGGAGTTCGTGCTGGCGGTCAAGGGCCGGGTGCGTTCCCGCCCCGAGGGCATGCACAACCCGAACCTGGCCACCGGCGACATCGAGATCGAGGCCCTGGAGCTCAAACTCCTGAACGTCTCGCAGACCCCGCCCTTCGAGGTCGAGGACCGGGTGGACCCGGCCGAGGGCCTGCGCCTCAAGTACCGCTACCTCGACCTTCGTCGCCCGAAGATGGCCAGGAACTTCATCCTGCGCCACCGCGCGGCCCAGGCCGTGCGCCGTTACCTGGACAGCCTGGGCTTTCTCGAGATCGAGACGCCCATCCTGACCAAGTCCACGCCCGAGGGCGCACGCGACTTCCTGGTGCCCAGCCGCCTGAACCAGGGTACCTTCTACGCCCTGCCCCAGTCGCCGCAACTCTTCAAGCAGCTGCTCATGGTCTCCGGGCTCGAGCGCTACTACCAGATCGTGAAATGCTTCCGCGACGAGGACCTGCGCGCCGACCGCCAGCCCGAGTTCACCCAGATCGACATCGAGATGAGCTTCGTGGACGAGGAGTCAGTCATGGCCATGGCCGAGGGCCTGGTGCGGACCATGTTCGCCGAGACCCTGGGCGTCGCCCTGCCCTCCCCCTTCCCGCGCATGACCTACGCCGAGGCCATGCGCGACTACGGCGTGGACAAGCCCGACGTGCGCTTCGGCCTGAAGCTCGTCGAGCTGACCGAGCTTTTCGCCGCCTCGAACTTCAAGGTCTTTGCCAAGGCCGAGCTGGTGAAAGCCTTGCGCGTGCCCGGCGGCGAGTCGCTCTCGCGCAAGGAGATCGACGACCTGACCGAGTTCGTGAAGGTCTACGGCGCCCAAGGCCTGGCCTGGATCAAGGTCCGCGCCGAAGACTGGCAGTCGCCCATCGTCAAATTCTTCAGCGAGGAGGAGAAGGCCGGGCTGTCTGCGCGCCTGGGCCTTGCCCCCGGCGACATCGTCTTCTTCCAGGCCGGACCTGCGGTCATGGTCAACGCCGCCCTGGGGGCGCTGCGGCTCAGGATGGGCGAGCGCATGGGCCTGATCGACGAAAAGGCCTACGCCCCGCTCTGGGTCACGGATTTCCCGCTCTTCGAATACGACCCGGAGGAGAAGCGCTGGGCGGCCATGCACCATCCCTTCACCGCGCCCTCGCCGGGCACGGACCTCGCCCACATCTCCGAAAACCCCGGCGCGGTCCTGTCCCGGGCCTACGACATGGTCTTGAACGGCAGCGAGATCGGCGGCGGCTCCATCCGCATCCACACCACGGCCATGCAGGAGACCATGTTCGCGGCCCTGGGCATCCCGCTGGATGAGGCCCGGGACAAGTTCGGCTTCATGCTCCAGGCGCTCGAGTTCGGTGCCCCGCCCCACGGCGGCATCGCCTTCGGCCTGGACCGCATCACCATGCTCATGGCCGGCGCCCCGTCCATCCGCGACGTCATCGCCTTTCCCAAAACCCAGAAGGGAACCTGCCTGATGACCGACTCGCCCTCCGAGGTTGCACCCAAGCAGCTGCGCGAGCTCGGCATCCGCCTGCGGGAGAAGGCCTAGGACTTGGCAAAACTCGCCAAGGGCCTTAGGTAAGAGGGGCCATGGTCAAGAAGATCCTGCAATATCCGCATCCGGTGTTGGCCGACAAGGCCAAACCCGTCCCGGACATCACCGACGAGGTGCGCGAGCTGGCCAGGGACATGGCCGAAACCATGTACGTGAATGACGGCCTGGGCCTGGCCGCGCCCCAGATCGGCGAATGCTGCCGCCTGGTGGTCATGGACCTGACCGGCCCCAAGGAGCGAACCGGACTTCAGGTCCTGGTCAACCCGGTTATCATCGAGCGCGAGGGCCGGGTGGTGGCCGAGGAGGGCTGCCTGTCCGTGGACGGCTATCGCACCGAGGTCGCCCGGGCGGAAAAGGTCAAGGTGAAAGCCCTCGATCTCGCCGGCAACGAGATCGTGATCGAGGCCGACGGGCTGACTGCGGTCTGCATCCAGCACGAGGTCGACCACCTGGACGGGCTCCTGTTCATCGACCGCATCTCGCGCCTGAAACGCGCGCTCTTCGACAAGAAAGTCAGCAAATGGCAGAAGCGGCAGAAGGACGAAGATTGAAGCTCGTCTTCATGGGCACCCCGGATTTCGCCGCGACGGTGCTCAGGCACGTCCTCGGCTTTGCCGGCGGCGAGGTCCTTGCGGTCTACACTCAGCCAGACCGCCCCTGCGGGCGTGGCCGGGTATGCAAGCCCGGTCCGGTCAAAGAGTTGGCCATCGAGCGCGGCCTGCCGGTCCTCCAGCCCCAGAATTTCAAGGACCCGGACGAGATCGCCGCGCTTGCCGCCCTGGCCCCTGACCTCCTGCTCGTGGCCGCCTACGGGCTCATCCTGCCTCAGGCCGTGCTCGACGTTGCGCGCCTGGGCGCGATCAACGTCCATGCCTCGCTCTTGCCCAGATACCGCGGGGCCGCACCCATCCAGCGGGTCATCCTCGACGGCGAGCCGGTGACCGGCATCAGCATCATGCGCATGGAGGCCGGGCTCGACTCCGGCCCGGTGCTGTTGCAGCGGGCGCTGGGCATCGGCGTGAACGAGGATGCCGGCCACCTGCACGACGAGCTGGCCGAGCTCGGCGGCCGGCTGCTGGTCGAGGCTCTCGGCCTTCTCGCCGCCGGCAAGCTGCACGCCCAGCCCCAGGACCATTCCCGGGCAACCTATGCACCCAAGCTCTCCAGAGAGGATGGGCTGGTGGACTTCAACCAGCCAGCCCAAATGGTCCACAACCGTATCCGGGCCATGTACCCGCGCCCCGGTGCCTTCACCTACTTCCGGCGCAATGGCGAGCCGTCCCTGCGCCTGGGCCTGCACCCCGGCGAGATCGGCCCGGAGCTCTCGCCCCCGGCCGTTCCCGGCACTTTTCTCGGCCTCGTCGACGGCAGATTGGCCGTAGCCTGCGCCGACCGTTTGTATTATCTTTCCACAGTCCATCCCCAGGGCCGCAAGGCCATGGACGCCCGGGCCTTTCATTGCGGCTACCTGGCCGATGCCGACCAGTCCACCGGCGCCGCCTGTTCCGGGCAGGATCTGGCCGACGAGGCCTAAGGCGACCGGCCGACCGCTCCCGGCCGTGGACACGCACCAGGATACGACATGACCGAACGCACCGAGCGACCGAACATCGACCTCTACGACGAGGGTCCCGGCGAGGGCCGCAAGCGCCTGTTCCTCGGGCTGACCGTGGGCACCAGCGCCATCGTCTGCGTCATCCTCGTCCTTCTCTGGGTCGTGCCCTACATCGGTCTGACCAACATGGCGCCCTGGGTGCCGGCGGTCTTCGGGCTCTTTGTCGGCGTCCTGGTCCTGGTGGTGGTCTGGGCCACGGCCGGTCTGGTGCTGAACATCGTCACCGGCCGCAACCTGCCCTATTTCAAACGTCTGCGCGGGCTCACGGTCAAGCTCTACCTGCCGCTCATGACCCTTCTCGGCCGCGCCCTCGGCTTCTCCAAGCAGCGCATCCGCTCCTCGTTCATCCAGGTCAACAACGAGCTGGTCAACGCGAGCCAGAAGACCTACGCCCCCAGCGAGCTCTTGCTGCTCATGCCGCACTGCCTGCAGCGCAGCAAGTGCAAGCTCCGCCTGACCTACGACATCCGCAACTGCAAGCGCTGCGGCCGCTGCCCCATCGACGGGCTTCTGGGCCTGTCCGACAAATACGGCGTGGACCTGGCCATCGCCACCGGCGGCACCATCGCCCGGCGCATCGTGGTCCAGAAGCGGCCCCGGCTCATCCTGGCCGTGGCCTGCGAGCGCGACCTGTCCGCCGGCATCCAGGACACCTACCCCCTGCCGGTCTTCGGCGTGCTGAACGAGCGGCCCCACGGCCCATGCCTCGACACCCTGGTCCCGCTCGACCGCCTGGAGGCTGCCATGCGCCGCTTCATCCACGCCGAGCTGCTGGCCGGGATCGACGCCGCCGCCCGCGAGAAAGCCGACAAGCCCGTGGCCGAAACCGCCGACGTGCCCTCTTGAGCGCGCGCCGCGACCAGCTGCCGCCGGCCCGCGGAGCCACCCTGCGGGCCTTATCCGCCTGCCTGACCCGAGGTTTCGACGTCCAGGCCGCCCTGGACGCGGAGCTGTCCGGCGGTGAGCTCGACTCGCGCGATGCGGGTCTGACCAGCGAGCTCCTCTACGGCTGCCTGCGCCTCAAAGGTCGTCTCGACTATCTGCTGGACGTGCACCTGAAGAAGCCCGGCGACCTGCCGCCGAGCCTGCGGCGCATCCTGGAGCTGGCCGCCTTCGAGCTGACCCAGCTTGACCGCGTGCCGGCCTACGCCACCCTGGACTGGGCCGTGGACGCGGCCAAGGCCCGCTTCGGCGAGTCCATGGCCCGGCTGGCCAACGCCGTGCTGCGCAACATCGACCGTCTCGGCGAAGCCGTGCAGCAGTCTGATTTCTATCTGTCCGACAAACCGTCGGACGAAACATTTCTGTCACGCTACTACGCCTGCCCCGGCTGGATTGTCGGCCTATGGCTCAAGGCCTACGGTCCTGAGGACACGAAGCGCTATCTGGCGGCGCAAATAGTGCCTCCGCCCCTGGGCCTGCGCCTGAACCTGCGCCATCCCGGACAGCGCCAGGCCTTTTTCGACCTGGGCAGCGCCCCGGGGCTCATTTTCCGCGACGGCCCGACGTTCGCCTTCCCTGCCGGCGCCAAGCTCGAGCTGGCACCCCTCCTCGAAGCCGGGCTGGTCAGCAGGCAAAGCGCGGCCTCGCAGCTGGCCTTGCGCATGTGCGAGCCGGCCTCCTGGCAGCCCCTCGTCTGGGACGCCTGCTGCGGCCGCGGTGGAAAAACCTTCGCCCTCATCGAGCAGGGCCTGGGGCAGGTCGTCTCCAGCGACGTGAACCCTTCTCGCCTGGCCGGCTTCCGGGCAGAGGCCCGGCGTCTGGGGCACGCCAAAGCGCTGGCCGTGCGCGCATCTGCCGAGCGGCCGGCACCCTTCACCACGCAGCCGGCCACCATCCTGGTGGACGCCCCCTGCTCCGGCCTCGGGGTCATGGCCCGCCGGCCCGACACCAAATGGCGCCGCCGGCCCTCCGACCTCGCCGAACTGGCCGTCCTCCAGGCCGCAATCCTCGAGTCCGCCTGGGCCAGCCTCGCCCCGGGCGGCCGCCTGGCCTACATCACCTGCACCTTGAATCCCGAGGAGAACGAGCGCCGCGTCGCGGCCTTCCTGCGCGAGCACGGCGACGCCGTCCCGAGCATCGAATGGGCCACGCCCCCGACCAGCGAATTCGGCGAGTTCTTCTACTGTGCCGTGGCCCGCAAGCGGGCCTAGGCGGGATGAGCCACGACGGGGCTAGGAGCCTTGTCCGGGCCTCTTCAGCAGGCTGACCCGCTCCACCACCTTGTCATAGTAGAGCTGGTTCTTCTCCAGATCGATCCTGGTGCGGCGGCGGGCATTCAGGCTCATTACCAGGTAGTTCAGCTTCTGGATCTGGCGGTGACGCTCGGCTTCGTCTTCCATTCCGGCCAGGAGCTCCATGGCCGTGTTGATCTCCTTCTCGCTCTGCAGATCGGGCGGCAGGCAGCCGGCGTTTCGCAGCATCTTGTAGGCCATGCGCAGGTCCTCGGGCACGTTCGAGTCGTCCTCGAAGACGAGCGGCTTGCCCGCGCCCTCGAGGTTGTCGAACTCGCCCTGACGCAGGGCCTCCTGGATCTTCTCCTCGGCCAGCAGGTGGAGGATGGTCAACATGCCTGAATTATTAACTCAATGTAGTTTTCAAGGCAAGCCGCTCAGCCACTCCCGGACCTGGCGGCCGAGGTCTGCCAGGCCCGCGTTGCCCGCTGCGGCGATGTGCTCGGCATCGAGCGCGGCCACTGGCTGGCGGACCTCGAAGACCCGGGTACCCAGCAGGTTCCGGCCGCTGCCGTCGGTGGCCGTCAGGCGCAGGCTGACCACGAACTGCACCGCTCCCTCGCGATGGACCTCAAAAGCCAGCAGCCGGCCGTCCAGGGCCAGATCCTGGCCACCGCGCGGCAGGAACGGCCGGACGGTCCGGAACGACCCGGCGCAGCTCACGGCTAGGTCAAGGTACTGGTCCACCAACTCAGGCGGCGGGCCTTCCCAATAGAGGTTTGGGCTGGCGGACAGGATGCCGCCGGTCATGAACAGGACCGCCCGCCGTTCCAGGCCGGGCAGGCTGGTCACCCCGCGCATGGCTATGATCCGGGCGCTCGTGCCGGCCGGTGCACCCGCGCAGTCGCCGGCGGCCGGGACGGTAAGCCGCAGGTAGCGTTCGGCCGGAGCGTGGCCTCCAAGACAACCGGCCAGGCCGCCGGTCAGCACAACCAGAAATGCGATGAGGACGACCGAACGCAGGATGCCCGTCATGGCGTGGCGCCTCCTTCCGGGGGATAGAGCACGCGCCAGGGCCGGTCTTTCAGCGCCTGGGCCACCCCCCGCAGGTCGGTTATCAAGCGGTTCAGGTTCTCCAGCACCTCGGCCAGCCGGACCTGATCGTAGCCCCAGTCGGTCTCCAGCGCCGTGGTCAGGGAGGTCACCCCACCGAGCGCCGCGCCCGTGTCCTGGCGGAAGGCGGAGAGCGTCCGGGTCAGCTCCTCGTTCAGGCCGGCCATGAGCGCGTCCGCCCGCTGCAAGGTGGCCGCGGCCTGGCGACCCATGTCGCGCACGGCCACGCCGCCGCTGTCCAGGTCGGTCCTGGCCGAGGTGGCCAGGGCGCTCACATCCGTGCGCACCTGGCTCACGCTGAGCCGGGTCTCGGCCACCAGCCCCGCGGCCTCGGCGAGCAACGCCTCCACCGCCGCCACGTTTTTCGCGTTGAGCATGGCCTCGAGCCCGTCGGCCGCACGGGAGAACTTGGGACCGACGGTGTCGATGAGCAGGCCCAGGCGCTGGGCCACGTCGTTGACCGAGAGGCTGACGCGCTCGGGGATGGCCGAGCCCGGAACCAGGACCGGTCCCACCGGCGCCTCCAGGTCGAGCATGATGTAGTTGTCGCCGACCAGACCCTTCTGGGAAATGGTGGCATAGGTGCCGTCGTACAGGACGAAGTCGTGGTTCACGCCGATGACCACCTTGACCCGGGAAGGGTCGTCCGGATCGATGGCGATCTTCTGCACCCGGCCGATCTCGAGCCCGGCGAACTTCACCGGCCGTCCGGGCGTCAGATCGCGGACCGAGGAGAAGGTGATGACGTAGGCATCGAGCTTCTCCCAGAAGCGGTGTCCGCCGAGGAGCACGACGAAGAGGCCGAGCACGGCCAGCCCGATGACCAGCGTGGCCACGGCCTTGACCGCGTCGCGCACTGTGGATTTGGGGTTCAGGACCACGGTCTAGCCCTTCCCCGCCCGGGTCGCCGCGGCCAAGTCCTCTTCCATGATGTGGGCATCGAAGGGATCGGGCTCGCGGTTCAGGAAGCGTTTGATGTAGGGATCGTCGAAAGTCATCAGGTGCTCCAGGTCGCCTTGGTAGAGCGCCCTTCCCTTATGCAACACGATGACGTGCTCGGCAATGGTCATCAGGCTGTCGAGATCGTGGGTCACGGCCACGATGGTCATGGCAAACGTTTCCTTCAGGCGCAGGATGAGCCGGTCGAGCTCGGCCGCGGTGATCGGGTCGAGCCCGGCCGTGGGCTCGTCGCACAGAAGCAGACGCGGATCGAGGGCCATGGCCCGGGCCAGGCCCGCGCGCTTGCGCATGCCCCCGGACAGCTCGCGCGGATAATAGTGCAGGGTGTGCTCCAGGCCTACGAGCTTGAGCTTCAGGCGCACGACCTCCTCGATCAGGTCCTCGGGCAGGTCGGTATGCTCCTGCAGCGGCAGGGCCACGTTCTCGCCCACGGTCAGCGAGCCGAGCAGCGCACCGTCCTGGAAGAGCACGCCGGTGTCGCGCTTCCAGTCGCGCACCGCCTCCGGCGACAAGGCATAGAAGTCCTGACCGCCGATGGTCACCCGGCCGGAGAGGGGCGGCAGGAGCCGCAGGATGCATTTGAGCACCGTGGACTTGCCGCCGCCCGAGCCGCCGAGTACGGCGGTGATCCTGCCGGCAGGCATCACGGCATCGAGGCCTTCGATGATCACCCGGCCGCCATAGCTCAGGCTCAACCCCTCGAGCCGAATTTCAGGCGCTGCCTGGCGCTGATTGGTCATGCCCCTCCCCGCAATCCATCCGCAACTTCAATGCCATGATATGACTTAATTTTTACGTCAGCAGCAGGTTATCCGCAACTCTTCGCCCGAGGGCTTCCGGGCAGCCGCATCATGATGGGCGCACCAGGTAGTTGACCGCGGTGAAGAAGAGATCGAGGAGCACGATGACGAAGATCGACTGGACCACCGCCCGGGTGGTGCGCAAGCCCACGTCCACGGCCCCGTCGCGGGCCAGGAAGCCCTGCCAGCAGCCGATCAACGTGATGGTCACAGCAAAGCCCAGGCTCTTGATGAGGCCGGTGTAGAAGAAGCGCAAGCGCAGGAAGTTGACCGACTCCTGGAAGTAGGTCCGGCCGTCGATGCCCAGAAAGACCGAGGAGAAGACGCCGCCGCTGACGATGCCCACGAAGTCGGCCAGGACCGTCAGGCAGGGCACCATGAGCACCATGGCCAGGAGCTTCGGCCAGACCAGGAAGCGCACCGGATCGAGCCCGATGACCTCGAGCGCGTCGATCTCCTCGTAGATCTGCATGGTCGCGATCTCGGCGGCAAAGGAGGCTCCGGACCGGCCGGTGACGATGATCGCGGTGAGGAGCGGTCCGAGCTCGGTCAGGATGGTCACGCCGACCAGGCTGGCCACGTAGGAGACCGCGCCGACCTTCTCCAGCTGCAGCGCGGCCTGCAGGGACAGGATGACCCCGATACTGACGGCGATGACGCTGACGATGGGGATGGCGTCGGCACCGATGCGCGAAAAAGCCTTGGCGATCTCGCGCAGGTAGAAGATCTTGCGCCCCTCGTGACCCATGCGCGCGCAGGCGATGAGCCGGGTGATCATCCAGAAGAGGACCGAAAAATCCCGGGTGAGCCAGTTCACTCGCCCTCCCCGGCCAGTCCGAACAGCGGCCCGACCTGGGTCAGGGCGAAGAGTTTGCCGACCTGGGGGGTGACGGCGGCCACCGTGAGCTTGAGGCCCCGGGCCGCCAGCAACCGGCGGGCCTCGAGGAGTACGGCCAGGCCGGAGCTGTCGAGATAGCTGAGCCGGCCGAGATCAAAGCGCAGGTCGGACCTGGCGCCGGCCACCAGCGCGCGCATGAACGCGCGGAAGGTGGCGGAGACGCTGAAGTCGATCTGGCCGCTGACGGCCCAGGCGCCGTCAGCCAGCTGCTCGTGGGTCCAGCCCTGCTCTGTCATGTCCATATGGCTCGTGTCGTTCCCTGCCTGCCCGGCCGTCAGGCCGGATCGCGCCAGACTTCGAAGATGGTCAGGTCGTCGCACAGCTCCTCGCGGGCCGTGAAATCCATCACCGCCTGCAACAGCCCGGGGCCGTAAGGCGGACCGGACAACCGGCCGAGTGCCGCAGCTTGCGCCTTCTCGGCAAAAAGCTCGCCGCTTTGGTTGCGGGCCTCAGTCACGCCATCGGTCAGAATGAGCACCGACTGGCCGGGGAGGATGCAGCAGCGCGTCGCCGCGAAGGCCGTGCCGCGCTGCACGCCCACGGGCACGGTGCACTGCGTCGCAACCCCGGCAAAGCCGTCCGGGGAGATGTTGAGCGGCGCTGGATGGCCGGCGCAGACCAGCTCCAGATCGCCGCTTGCCGGCTGGTAGCGGGCCAGGATCATGGTCGCGAAGACCTCGCCGGCCATCATCTCGAACATGGACTCGTTCACCCGGGACACGGCCTCGGGCAGGGAGATGCGGCCCAGGTCCTGGCTGCGCACCGCGGCCCACAAGGCGGCCATGACCAGCGCCGCGGGCAGGCCCTTGCCGGCCACGTCGGCCACGCTGACCACGAGGCTGCCGTCGGGCAACGTGAGACAGTCGCAGAGATCGCCGCCGACGAAATGCGCCGGCAGCGAGGTGGCGTACAGGTGGCTGCCGTGGCCGAGTTCGGGCAGGCGCGGCCGGAAATGAGCCTGGATGCGCGAGGCGGCCTCGAGCTGGGTCTCCAGCCGCTCGCGCTCGAGCCGCGCAGCCAGCAGCCGGGAACGGATGACGGCTACCGCCGCCAGGCTGGCGAAGCTCTCCAGGATGGCCTGGTCGTCGGCGTCGAAACAGCCCCGGCCTTTGGGGTTCAGGACCTCGATGACGCCCAGCAGCTCCTGGTTGTAGAGCACCGGCACGCACAGGATGCAGCGGGTGGTGAAGCCGGTTGAGCGGTCCGGACCGGGATAGAAGCGCGGGTCGGCAGTCACGTCGGCGACGATGACCGACTGGCGCTCCTTGGCCACCCAGCCTGCCAGGCCCTGGCCCAGGGCCAGCTCGAATGGTTTGAGCAGCTGCCCGGCCTGGCCGTCGCGCAGGCGCTCGTTCTCGGCCAGGGAGAATTCCAGGACCTGGCGCGCGGGATTGTAGAGCAGGACCGAGGAGGCCTCGGCTCCGGTCACCTCCTGGGCCAGGGCCATGAGCCGGCCCAGGACCTCGCCTTGGGTCTCGATGCTGGCCAACGACTGGCTGGCCTTGATGAGCGATTTGAGCCGTTCGGCCTGACTGGTCACAACGCTAGTCATGGGCGTGTCCTCCGGCCGTCAGGCCTCGCCCCGGCCCGCGGCGATGCAGCCAAGCAGACGGTCGAGCTCCTCGGCGCTGGCGAAATGGATGCTGATGGTACCCCTGGTTTCATTGCCCTGGACCTTGACCGCGGTGTCCAGCCGCGCGCTTAAGTCGGACTGGACGGATTGCAGGCGATCGCTCAGCGGCCGGCGCTCGCGTCGCGGGCGGTTCGGCGCGGCGGCAAGGCGGCCGGACAGGTCGGGCAGGCACTGGTGGCGCTTGAAGTGCCCGGCCTGCTCCTCCACCTGGCGCACCGAATGGCCGTGCTCCAGGATGCGCCGCCTGAGCTCGGCCTGGGCCGTGGGCTCGGGCACGGCCAGGATGGCCCGGGCATGGCCGGCGGACAGGCGGCCCTCGAAGAGGTCCTCCTGGATGGCCTCGGGCAGCTGCAGGAGGCGCAGGGTGTTGGCCACGGCCGGGCGGCTCTTGCCCACGCGCGTGGCGAGCGACTCCTGGCTCAGGCCGAAGCGTTCTATGAGCTCGCGGTAGCCCAGGGCCGCCTCCATGGGGTTCAGGTCCTCGCGCTGGAGGTTCTCGATGAGCGCGATGGCCAGGCTGTCCTCGTCGCCCAGCTCCTTGACCAGAGCCGGGATCTCGGCCAGGCCGGCGGCCTTGGAGGCCCGCCAGCGGCGCTCGCCGGCAACGAGCTCATAGCTGCCGGACCTGCCGGGCATGGGGCGCACCAGGATGGGCTGGAGCACGCCGTGCTCCTTGACCGAGCGGGTCAGGTCGTCGAGTGCGGCCTGGTCGAAAGTCCGGCGGGGCTGGTTGGGGTTCGGGCTGATGGCCGCCACCGCCAGCATGCGCACCTCCGGGTCGTGCCGATCAGGGTTCGCGCCGCCCAGCAGGGCGTCGAGCCCCCGTCCCAGACCTCTGCGCATTTCGGCCATGCTCATATCCTCCGTCCCGGGCCGCTGGCCCGTTGTTTGCCGTCCGGCGCCTTGACAGGAGCGCTCTACACCCTACAACACTGCCTGGACGGCCCTTTCGGCCGGCCGGGCACCACCATACCAAGGAGCAGCGCCATGAGCCAGCAGAGCGAACCGGTCCTTTTTCTCTATGATTCCGAGCAGCGGCTGCAGGGCGTGCTCGTCAGTCCCGAGTTCTGGGAGCTGATCAAGGACCGGGTCTGCCCTCTTCTGCCCGCCGCCGCACCGGCCGCGGTGCCGGAACTGCCCGAGCCTCTGGCCGACTGGGAGACGCTTGGCGCCTACTGGGACTTCACCTACCCGCTGAGCAGCGAGGTGTCCTGCGGGCAGTGCGGGCAGCACAGCGCCGACTGGCAGGCCGACGAGCCCCGCAAGTTCCGGCTGCGCACCGCCACCCTGGGCGGGCTGGTCACCTTCCAGTGCCAGCAGTGCAAGGCGAAAATCATCAAGCGTCATTTCAAGGACAAGGTCGACACCGAGACGCAAGCCCATCACGAGACCAAGGACCCCAAGCTGAACGCCTGCTACGGCCCGGCCCGCTAAGGGCTTACGCGGCCTTGGCCGCCTTGCGCCGCCGGACGACCTCCTGGGCCAGGGAGAGGTAGGCCGTGGCGCCCACGGACTTGATGTCGTAGGAAATGATCGGCTTGCCGAAGCTCGGGGCCTCGGACAGCCGTACGTTCCGGGGCACGATGACCTCGAAGAGCTGCTCCGGGAAGGTCTTGCGGATCTCGTTCTTGACCTGCCGGGCCAGGCGGTTGCGCTTGTCGTACATGGTCAGGACCACGCCGAGGAGCGAGAGCTCCGGGTTCAGGCGCTTGCGTACCAGGGTGTAGGTCTTGACCAGCTGGGCCACGCCTTCCAGGGCGTAGTACTCGCACTGCAGCGGCACGAGCATTTCCTTGGCCGCGCACAGGGCGTTCAGCGTGATCAGCCCCAGAGAGGGCGGACAGTCAAGGATGACGTACTCGAAGCGCTCGACCACCGGCGCCAGCAGATCGCGCAGGAAGAATTCCCGGCCCATCTTGTCCGCCAACTCCAACTCGGCGCCGACCAGGTCCGGCGAGGACGGCAGGAGCGAGAGATAGGGCAGCTCGGTTTTGTGGATGGCCTGATCAACGAGATGGGGCTCGAGCAGGACCGAATAGAGATTGGTCCGCTGCTGGTCGAGGAAAAAGCCCACGCCGCTGGAGGCATTGGCCTGGGGATCGCAATCCACCAGGAGCACCGGCTTTTCCATGACCGCCAGGCAGGCGGCCAGGTTCACGGCAGTGGTGGTCTTGCCCACCCCGCCCTTCTGATTGGCCACAACGATGACTCTGCCCATGGTCCCTCTCGATCCGTTCGTCGGTTTCCGAGCCGTCTCCACGCCCTCCTGTTTCACGTGAAACAAGGTGCCACTTCCGGACGCGTTGTTTCACGTGAAACAGGAGGTGTGGGCAACAGAACTTCGCTTACACGCAATCGAACCGGAATGAAAGGCCAAACTGCCGGAGTTACCCGAACGTCACCGAAGGGGCGTTGCGCTCAAGCCTTGAAATACTCGCGGTACCAGTCGATGAAGCGCTGGATGCCCATGGTGATGGGCGTGGACGGCTTGAAACCCACGTCGTTCATGAGGTCGTCGACATCGGCGAAGGTCGCCGGCACGTCGCCCGGCTGCAGGTCGAGGTAGTTGCGGATGGCCGGCTTGCCAAGGGCCTTCTCGATGGCCTTGATGAAATCCTCGAGCTCCACGGTATTATTGTTGCCGATGTTGTACAGGCGATACGGCGCCGGGCTGCTGGCCGGATCGGGAATGTCGCCGCTCCAGGCCGGGTTGGGTTCCGGGATGCGCAGGGAGACGCGAACCACGCCCTCGATGATGTCGTCGATGTAGGTGAAGTCGCGGCGCATGCGGCCGTGGTTGAAGACGTCGATGGGCTCGCCGGCCAGGATGGCCTTGGTGAACAGGAAAAGGGCCATGTCCGGCCGGCCCCAGGGGCCGTAGACGGTGAAGAAGCGCAGGCCCGTGCAGGGGATCTTGTAGAGGTAGCTGTAGGCATGGGCCATGAGCTCGTCGGACTTCTTGGAGGCCGCGTACAGGCTGATGGGATGGTCCACGTTGTTGTGGACGCTGAAGGGCATGTTGGTGTTCAGGCCGTAGACCGAACTCGAGGAGGCAAACACGCAGTGCTTGACGCCCGTGTGCCGGCAACCCTCCAGGATGTGCAGGAAGCCGACGATGTTGGCGTTGATGTAGGACTTGGGGTTCACCAGGCTGTAGCGCACCCCGGCCTGGGCGGCCAGGTTGACCGAGAGGTCGAAGCCGTGGCCGCGGAAGAGCTTGGCCATACCGGCCTCGTCGGCCAGGTCGAGGTGGGCGAAGGTGAAGGCGGCGCTATCCTGGAGCATGCCCAGGCGAGTCTTCTTCAGCTCCACCGAATAGTAGTCGTTCAGGTTGTCCAACCCGACCACCTCGTGGCCCATGGCCAGGTAGCGCCTGCTCAAGTGGAAGCCGATGAAGCCGGCCGCGCCGGTGACGAGGATTTTCATGGTGTCAGCGGTATCCTTGTGCTCGATGTCGCTGCATGGGCCTGAAGGGCCGGACCCGGAGGCAACGCGGAGGCAGTCCTATAGCCCATATCGTTCCAGCCGCCAAGCCTTTAGCTCTTGTTCCCGGCCGGACCCGGGCCGGTGGCCAGGGGTTTCAGCATCTGCAGGATGTCCAGGGGGATGGGGATGAGGGTCGAGGCCTTGGATTCGGTCGCGATCTCGCGCATGGTCTGGAGGTAACGCAATTGCAGAGCCAAGGGATGCGTGGCGATGATCTCGGCCGCCTGGGCCAGGCGGTCCGCGGCCTGGAACTCGCCCTCGGCGCCGATGACCTTGGCCCGGCGCTCGCGCTCGGCCTCGGCCTGCTTGGCCATGGCCCGCTGCATCTCCTGGGGCAGGTCGATGTGTTTGAGTTCCACGGTCGAGACCTTGATGCCCCAGGGGTCGGTGTGCTGGTCAAGGATGGACTGGATGGAGAGGTTGACCTTTTCCCGGTGGGCCAGGATGTCATCGAGCTCGAAGCCGCCACAGACGCTGCGCAGCGTGGTCTGGGCAAGCTGCGAGGTGGCGAACAGGAAGTCCTCGACCTCGATGATGGCCTTAACCGGCTCGACCACCCGGAAATAGAGCACGGCGTTGACCTTGATCGAGACGTTGTCCTTGGTGATGACGTCCTGGTTGGGCACGTCCATGGTGATGAGCCGCAGCGATACACGGGTCATGCGGTCGATGACCGGGATGAGGATGATGAGCCCCGGCCCCTTGGCCGCAATGATCCGGCCCAGGCGGAAGATCACGCCACGCTCGTACTCGTTCAGGACCCGGAGCGACGCGGCCAGGAAAAGGACAAGAATGAATACCGCGGGCAGGACGGTGAACATGGTGGTCTCCCCGGCATCACGCCTGGGTTCGGGTATTGCGGTTCGTTTCGGCCATTTCTTGCGGCGCGACCTCCAGGGTCAGGCCGACGGCAGAGATCACCTTGACCTTGGAGCCGATGGCCAGGTCCGGCGTCTGGGCTCGGGCCGTCCATATCTCGCCATGAATATGGATCTGTCCGCTCAGGCCCAGCCACGAACGGACCTCCCCCACTTCGCCGACCAGGGACGGCAGGCCGAGGGCAGGACGCCCGGCCTGGGCCTTGGCCGCCAGCCAGACGCCGCTGCCGATGAGCGCCGAGACCACGGCCACGGTGACCACTGCCGTGCGCAGAGGCAGCCCGCGGAAGCCCGGCTCGAAGCGAAAAAGGATCATGGAGCCGATGAACAGGGCGATGATCGCGGCCACCGAGAGAAGCCCGTAGCTGGTGAAGTGGATTTCGAGAATGAACAGGACCACGCCGAAAAGGATGAGAAGTAGGCCGGCGACGTTGGTCGGCAGGATGGACAGGGCATAGAGGCCAAGCAGCAGGCACAGCCCGCCGATCACGCCCGGGACGATGGCCCCGGGGGTGGCGAACTCGAAAAAGAGCCCGGCCAGGCCGCCGAGCAGCAAGAGGTAGGCGACCTGCGGGTCGAGCAGCCAGGACAGGAGCCGGTAGCGAAAACCCGGCTCGAAGCTCTCCAGGCGCGCGGCGGCACCGTCGAACCGCATGGTCCGGCCGTGGTGGACAAGGCCCCTGGCGCCGATCTGGACAAGAAGATCGCGCGCATCGTCGGCCAGGTACTCGACCACGCGCAGCTGCGCGGCTTCGACGCCGGTGGCGCTGACGCTCTCCTCCACCGCCCGCACGTACCAGTCCACGTTACGGTTGCGGGCTTCGGCCACGCCGCGCACCAGGCTCAGGATGTCGTTCCTGATCTTCTCGGCCATGGTCTTGGACAATTCCCCGCCGCCGATGCCCACGGGCGCGGCCGCGCCGATGGTCGCCTGCGGGCTCATGCCCGCGGCGTCCGAGGCCGCGACCAGGAAGACCCCGGCCGAGGCCGCCCTCGCGCCGGCCGGCCCGATCCAGACAACCACCGGCAGGGGCGCGTTCAACATGAGCTGGACCATGCGCCGCATGGACTCGGCCAGGCCGCCGGGGGTGTCAAGACGCAGGAGCAGGAGAGAGTCGCCGCGTTCCCGGGCGTTGGCCAGGGCTTCTTCCAAAAGGTCGGCCTGGGCCGGGCTGATCGCGCCCTCGAGCTCGACGACGAGCACTCGCGCGGCGTCAGCGGCGAAACCCTGCCCAGTTCCCGCCCCCAGGGCAAGGAGTGCGAGGAAAAAGACATATCCGAGGAGCGTTCGTCCGGGGACCATGCCCTCCTTTACGCCGTTTTCCGGCCAAGTGGCAAGACTGGGATCAGTCGAGCTGCAAGGCGCGCAGGGTCTCCCAGACGTAGCGTCTGGCCTGGGCCTCGCCCCCGGTCAGCTGCCCGGGCTCGGGCAGGACGACGATCTCCAGGGACTTGTGGCGGATGGTCGCGTAGCGGAAGACTCGGTCGGGGAATAGGGTCATGAAGGCCCGGCGGCCGAAGCAGAGAATTTTAGCCGCACCGATTTCGCGCACGCCGCGCCAGAAGAGGTCGGCCCGCGCCAGGGTGGCTCCGCCGGCCAGCTCGGCCAGGGGCCAGAAAGCGAGAGAGCCGCGCGGCCAGCCGAGGGCCTTGACCATGTTGGCCCACAGCTGCCGGCGGCCGGGATCGGCCTGACCGGAGAGGTCCGCGGCCAGCTCCCAATAGGTCCAGACCGTCCGGCTCGGCACGCAGACCTTCTGCAGGAAGGCGTCCCAGGGCGCTGGCCAGGGTCCGGTTGCCGCAGGCGCTACGTCGGTTTCCGGTGGCGGAGTCTTCGCCGCGCGCGGTTTGGACGCGCGCGGCTGGGCCGGGTACTCGG
The DNA here is from genome assembly GCA_002428705.1 of Desulfovibrio sp. UBA6079. Classification (GTDB taxonomy): domain Bacteria; phylum Desulfobacterota; class Desulfovibrionia; order Desulfovibrionales; family Desulfovibrionaceae; genus UBA6079. Next base: position 5,765 of record DIXN01000061.1, on the reverse strand, counting down.
GCTCGGGTTCGGCCGCAGACGGGCACTCGGACGGGGCCGCACGTACCGCAGCGGGCTCTGCCGGCGCGGATCCGAGGACCTGCTGCAACCCCAGGGCCTGCCACTGGCGCAGGTCCTCGGGCAGGCCTAGAGCATCGAAACGAGATCCCATATGCGCACGGCCACTTCGGGCTTGGGCAGGCAGGGCCAGGACTCGCGCCGGCCCGAGGCGCACAAAACCGTGACCTCGTTGGTCGGCGCACCGAAACCGCTGCCGGGCTTGTTCACGGCGTTGGCGATGATCAGGTCGAGGTTCTTGGCCGCGAGCTTGGCACTCGCGTTGGCCAGCAGGTCGCCGGTCTCGGCGGCAAAGCCGATAAGCTTCTGGTGGGCCGCCTTGCGTGCGCCCAGATCCCTCAGGATGTCCGGATTCGGGCTGAAGCGGATGGTCAGGCCCTCGGTGCCGAGGCTTGCCTTCTTGAACTTCTCGACGCCATAGGGCTCGGGCGCGAAATCGGCCACGGCCGCGGTCAGGCAGCCGAGGTCCATGTGCTCCCAGCGGTCCATGCAGGCCGCGTGCATCTCCCTGGCCGTGGTCACGTCCACGATCTCGATGCCGTCCGGCAGCCACAGCTCGCAGGGTCCCTTCACCGCGGTCACCGACGCTCCGCGCAGCCAGGCGGCCACGGCCAGGGAACCGCCCATGAGGCCGGTGGAGGGGTTGGACCAGAAGCGCACTCCGTCCCAGGGCTCGCGGGTCGGCCCCAGGGTCAGGAGCAGGCGCTTGCCGGCCAGGTCCTGGGGCGTTACCGCGCGCAAGGTCTCGAGCACGATCCGGCGCAGGTCTGCCAGGCGCCCCTGGCCCGACTCGCCGCAGGCCATGGCCCCGGCCTGGGGCTCGATGCCGATCGCGCCGCGCTCGAGAAGCGTGCGCCAGTTGGTTCTCGTGGCCTTGGCCTCCCACAGCCGCGGATTCATGGCCGGGGCCACGAGGACCGGCCCCGGGAAGGCCAGGAGCTGGGTGGAGAGCATGTCGTCGGCCAGGCCGTGCGCCATCTTGGCCAGGCAGTTGGCCGTGGCCGGGGCGACGAGAAAGGCCTTGGCCGCCTGCCCGGGCTCGAGGTGGCCGAAAGTCTCCTCGCCGAGGGGGAACATGTGCGTATAAACCGGACTTGCGCCCAGAGCCTGGAAGCCGGCCGGCCCGACGAACTGTCCGGCCGCGCATGTCAGGGTCACGCCCACGGACAGGCCGGCCGCGGCCAGCCGGCGCAGGATGTCACAGGCTTTGTAGGCGGCCACGCTCCCGGTCACCCCGAGCTGCACCCGGGTGCCAAGAGCCGCGCGGAAGGCCAGGTGCGCTTCGCTCACTGGGTCAGCGCGCCTTCGCGCATGGAGTCGGAGCCCGCCCCGCCCAAGCGTGGGGTCTGGCTGTAGCCGTAGCCGCCGCTTGTGGAGGATTGCGTGCTTTTGAGCTCGATGACCAGGACCTCGACATGGGTGTACCAGCTGCCTTCGCTGATCTTGATCATGGCGCTCTTGGTCGGTTTGTCGAAGATGAGCACGGTGGTCGGCGCCTTGAAGGCCGTGGTGTTGGTCCAGCTGTCCTTGGCCATGTTGCGCATGAAGAAATCGGCCAGAGAGGCCATGTCCACCCGGCCCTCGAAGCTCATGAGCCCGGTCTTGAACTTGTCGTTTTCGAAGAAATAGCGCTCGTTGTTCACGGGCGTGAGGTCGCTCGGGATGAGAATGTCGTCGAACTCAAGGCTGGAGCCCGACGTGGAGCCGGCCCGGGCGGAGGACGACGGAGGCGACACGCCCTCGCTCGAGTCGGGACCGGAGTGCATGCTCTCGCAGCCGGACGACACCAGGAACAGGGCGGCAATGATCATGATCACTGGCAGATGGCGCATGTCTCACCTCGTCATTTGACATCACACGTGGAGCCGGGTAGCCCTCGGCATCACTGCCCGGGCTTACTCACTTCTAGCAAAGCTCCGGCCATCGAAGCAAGGTCAAGACCTCCGGAAGTTCCCGATCATGTCCGATTTCGATCTGTCCAGCTACCTCTACGATCTGCCCGACACGGCCGTGGCCCAGCATCCGCCGAAGAATCGCGGCGCCTCCCGGCTCATGGTCCTCGAGCGCGATAGCGGAGAGACGCGGCTGGCCGCCTTCAGCGAGCTGCCCGACCTCCTGCCGGAAAACGCCCTGCTCGTGGCCAACAACTCCCGGGTGGTGCCGGCCCGGCTCTATGGCCGCAAGCCCAGCGGCGGCCGGGTCGAGGTCCTGCTGCTCACTCCCCTGCCCCTGCTCGTTCCCGAGGACTGCGGGGGGGGCCTCCTGGCCTGCGAGGCCGAGGCCCTGCTCAAGGCCTCCAAGGGTCCCCGCCCGGGCGAGCGTTTCGAGATCGCGGCGGATTTCGGCTGCGAGGTGCTCGCCCGCGGCGAATTCGGCCGCTGTCAGGTGCGCCTGATTTTTCGTGGCCACCTCTCCACCCTTCTCGCCGCCCATGGGCACATGCCCCTGCCGCCCTACATCGAGCGTCCCGACGAGGTTTCGGACCGCGAGCGCTACCAGACGGTCTACGCCGCGGCGGACAAGGCAGGCAGCGTGGCCGCGCCGACCGCCGGCCTGCACTTCACGCCCGGTCTCAAGGACACCCTCCTCGCCCGCGGCTTCGGCTGGGCCGAGGTCACCCTCTACGTCGGCTACGGCACCTTCTCGCCGGTGCGCGCCAAGGACATCCGCGAGCACCGCATGCATGCCGAATACATTGAGCTGCCGGCGGAAACGGCCCGGGCGGTCAACGCAGCCAAGGCCGAGGGCCGCCCGGTTGTCGCCGTGGGCACGACCTCGGTACGCGTGCTCGAGGGCGCATACAAGGCCTGCGGCGAGTTGCGCGCTTACGCCGGCTGGACCGACCTGTTCATCTATCCGGGCTACCCCTTCAAGGTCGTGGACGCGCTCGTGACCAACTTCCACCTGCCCGGCTCGTCGCTGCTCATGCTCGTCTCGGCCCTGGCCGGCCGGGAAAAGATCCTCGCCGCCTACCGGCAGGCCCTGGCCGCCGGCTTTCGCTTTTTTTCCTATGGCGATGCGCTTTTGATTGTGTAAGAATGCGCCCCAATTCATCATTCAGGAGTCTGCCATGTCGCGAGTCGAGATCAGGGAGGATAGGTGCAAGGGCTGCCTCCTGTGCACCGTCGTCTGCCCCAAGGGCATCATCAAGCAATCCAAGCGCTTCAACGCTATGGGCTACAAGGTGGTCGAGGTGACGCCCGAGGACATGGCCGAGTGCACGGCCTGCGCCTCCTGCGCCAAGGTCTGCCCGGACTGCGTCATCACCGTCTACAAGAGCGTGAAGCCCGCGAAGGAGAAGGAGCATGCCTAGCCGGACCGGACCGCGCATCTTCATCAAGGGCAACGAGGCCGTGGCCCACGGCGCCCTGGCGGCCAAGTGCCGCTGCTTCTTCGGCTACCCCATCACCCCCCAGAACGAGATACCGGAGATGATGTCCTCGGCCATCTGCGAGGCCGGGGGCGAGTTCGTGCAGGCCGAGAGCGAGGTGGCCGCGGCCAACATGCTGCTCGGCGCCACGGCCGCCGGCATCCGGGCCATGACCTCCTCCTCCAGCCCCGGCATATCGCTGAAGCAGGAGGCCATCTCCTACATGGCCGGCAGCGAGCTGCCCGGAGTCATCGTCAACATGAGCCGCGGCGGACCCGGCCTGGGCGACATCGGCCCGGCCCAGGGCGACTACTTCCAGTCGGTCAAGGGCGGCGGCCACGGCGACTACCGCACCCTGGTCCTGGCCCCGGCCACCTGCCAGGAGGCCTACGACCTGACCATCGAGGCCTTCGACCTGGCCTTCAAGTACAAAAACCCCGTGCTCGTGCTGGGCGATGCCATCATCGGCCAGATGAAGGAGCCGGTGACCACCTGGACGCCCGAGCACATCGCCGAGGGCGAGGCCGCCGACTGGGGCCTGTCCGGGGCCAAGGGCCGGCCCAAACGGCTGGTCAAGTCCCTCTTTCTCGAGGACGGCGCCCTGGCCGGGCACAACCTGATGCTGAAAGACAAGTACGAGCGCATGCGCGCCGAGGTCCGCTTCGAGACCTTCGAGACCGAGGACGCCGAGCTCGTGGTCGTGGCCTTCGGCTCCATCGGCCGCATCGCCAAGAGCGCGGTGCGCAAGCTGCGAAAGGCCGGGCGCAAGGTCGGGCTGTTCCGCCCGATCACCCTCTACCCCTTCCCGGACGAGGCCCTGCGCGCCCTGGCCGCGGGCGGCCGGCGCTTCCTGACCGTGGAGCACAACCTCGGCCAGATGGTCGAGGACGTGCGCCTGGCCCTGGCGCCCCATACCGGCAGCGGCTTTTTCAGCATCCTGCCCGGCAATCTGCCGACGCCGGACGACTTCGAAGCCCCAATCCTCGGCGCCCTGGAGGGATGACATCATGCAGGCCAAGGAAAAGATCGTCTTCGAGCGGCCCATGTCTGTCATCGACCGGGCCACGCACTATTGCCCGGGTTGCCAGCACGGCGTCATCCACCGCCTGGTCGGCGAGGTTCTGGACGAGATGGGGCTGCGCGAGAAAGCCATCCTCGTCTCGGCCATCGGCTGCTCGGTCTTCCTCTACAACTACCTGGACGTGGACGCCGTCGAGGCCCCCCACGGCCGCGCCCCGGCCGTGGCCACCGGCGTCAAGCGCGCCCGCCCCGACAACTTCGTCTTCACCTACCAGGGCGACGGCGACCTGGCCTCCATCGGCCTGGCCGAGATCATGCACTGCGCCAACCGCGGCGAGCGCGTGGCAACCGTCTTCGTCAACAACACCATCTACGGCATGACCGGCGGCCAGATGGCTCCGACCACTATGATCGGCCAGAAGACCACCACCTGCCCCGGCGGCCGCTGCCGCGAGCGCGAGGGCCAGCCGCTGAAGATGGCCGAGATCATCGCCGGCCTCGGCGGCACGGCCTACTGCGCCCGCGTGGCCGTGGACACGGTCAAGCACCTGACAGCTGCCAAGAAGGCCCTGAGAAAGGCCTTCGAGGTCCAGGAGAAGGGCCTGGGCTTCGGTTTCGTCGAGTTCCTGGCCACCTGCCCCACCGGCTGGAAGATGACCCCGGTCAAGGCCAACGAGCGCATCGCCGAGGAGCTCATCCCCTACTTCCCCCTGGGCGAATTCAAGGACGAATCCAAGAACACGGAGGCCTGCTGATGTACCAGGACGTGATCATCGCCGGCTTCGGCGGCCAGGGCGTCATGCTCATCGGCAACCTGCTGGCCTACGCCGCCATGAAGGCCGAGCTGAACGTGACCTACATCCCGGTCTACGGCCCGGAAATGCGCGGCGGCACCGCCAACTGCACCGTGGTCGTCTCCGACGAGGACATCGGCTCGCCCATCATCCGCTCGCCTTTGAGCCTCATCCTCATGAACCGGCCGTCCTTGGACAAGTTCCAGCCCCAGCTCCAGGACGGCGGCGTGGAGATCATCAACTCCTCGCTCATCGACATGAGCCTGGCCGAGCCCGAGCGGGTCAACGCCGTGGCCGTACCGGCTAACGAGATCGCCGACAAGCTCGGCAACACCCGCATGGCCAACATGGTCGCCCTCGGCGCCTACGTCCAGGTCACCGGCGTCCTGCCGCTCGATACCGTCATCGGCGCGCTCGGCAGCGTCATCTCCAGCCACTACAGCCAGCTGATCCCCAAGAACGCCGACGCCCTGCGCGCCGGCGCCGAGCACGTGGCGTAAGGCCTCCGGCGGGCAGGGGCGCTG
>DIXN01000004.1 GCA_002428705.1 Desulfovibrio sp. UBA6079 | reverse complement strand
TGGCCTAAATGTCGACAGGCCCTAGGACGGAGACCATGTGCGGACGCTTCGCCCTGGGCATTCCCCGTCGCCAGCTCGAAGAACATTTCGCGGCCGAGGTGCCGGAGGTTCCGCCCCGGATCAACGTCGCCCCCTCCCAGCCCGTGCTGGCCATCCGGCTCGAGCATGGCCGCCGGGTCGGGCGACTCCTGCGCTGGGGCCTGATCCCCTATTGGGCCAAGGACGAGAAGATCGGCTGGAAGACGATCAACGCCCGGGCCGAATCGGCCGCGGCCATGCCGGCCTTTCGCGACTCGTTGCGCCGCCGGCGCTGTCTGGTCCCGGCCGACGGCTTCTACGAATGGGACAAATCCAGGAAGCCCCGCGAGCCGCACCTCTTCAGCCTGGCCGACGCCTCGCCCATGGCCCTGGCCGGGCTCTGGGACCGCTGGCGACCTCTGGACGGAGGCGAGGCCGTCGAATCCTGCACCATCCTGACCTGCCCGGCCAATGCCCTTGTGGCCCGGCACCACGACCGCATGCCGGTCATTCTGCCGCCGTCCGCCTGGGCCGCCTGGCTCGATCCCGCGACCGCGCCGGGGGCGTTGCCAGCCCTGCTCAAGACCTGCCCGGCAGGGCAGATGGCGGAGCGCCTCGCCGACATCCGCATCAACTCGCCGGACTTTGAACCCGGAGCGCCGGGCTAGCTGTCCGGCAAACCGGTCGGCTCGGGGCTGGAAATGCCGAAGACCCCGCAATCAAGCGGGGTCTTCGACCTTCAGTTTCCGGGCTGCGCGCCTACCACTGGCCTGGTGGAGGTTATCGTCAGCATGGCCCGGGTGATGTCCGTGCGGCCGGCGCTTCGGGCGGTGCGGATGATGGACTGCACCAGCCGGCGTTTCTGGGCGAGGCAGCCGGCATAGGCAGGGATCAGGCGATCTTCGGCCGCATAGGTGGCGATGACCGCATCCGCAGGCGCCCGCTTGGCCAGGTCCTGGAAATGCAGGACCTTGGCCGTGAAACAGTCCTTGGTCAGACCGACGGTCGCCGTGCCGTCGGGCTTGGCCTTGATTTCGTAGGTGAAGTTCCGTCCGGCGGGCACCACCAGACGGGCCCGCGGCCATTTTTCAAGGTGTTCGCCTTCGAACATGCCCACGTCGTCCCGGCCGGCGGTGGAAAGGATCCAGAAGAACCCACGCCACCAGATGAGCGCGGCATTGAGCCGGCCCCCGGCCTTGCGCCGCGAGCGCTGGTCCCTGGACAGTTCGAAGACGGGGTCGCCGCGGGGCGTGCGATACTTGTCGTTGATGCGGCCGACGATGGCCGGCCAGCGGTCGATCTTGCGCTCCGGCAGCCCGGTCCGGCAGTGCCAGACATAGCCCCGGCCGATCAGGTTGGCGGTCAGGTACTGCAGCAGATACAAGACGTTGTCATCAGCGATGCGCTTCATGCGAACCTCCCGGTTGCAAAGTAAGCGCGGCCTTCCGGCCCCGCTTCCGTCGGCGCCGCGAACCGGTCCGGGTGCCACCTCGGACCGTTACGTTCGCGACGTCTGGAAAGCGAAAAGCGTTGCATTGCACGAAGTCGAGGCTTTCGGATGGCGGATTGCCGACAGGTTGCCAACCTGTCCCGCACTGGCCGCGCCGCTGCCCGGCGGCTTGGCCATGATCCTACTTGCCCCACGCTCCCCCGCCAGGGCCTGCTTTCCGGGCGCTACCCCGGAACCCCGCCGTATCGGCGGCAGCCATGGCGGTTCCCCGTCTGCATCGTCGATGTCGAAACACACGTCCGGTCGGTCGGCAGCATGCGGTATGCGTCCTTTCCGGGACCATACTTGCCCTTTCGGCTTTCGGGGGACAGAAGATAGAAGCTTCCCCTTACCGACCCGCTTGCTGCGTCATCCCACTTGGGCCACCCCCATCGGGCTATCCGCTCGTGTGTTTCTTACCCGGTTGCGCCTTCCCGGCGCTTGAACGGTTGAGCTATTTGCCGGCGAGCATTTCTGCCCGCCGCCGGTTCAGCCGACCGGCGAAGATCCATTGCTGGACCCACAGCGTCCCCGTCCGGGCAGGGTTGCGCAGTTTCCCGACGCCCCCCAGGCAGGATTTTCACCTGCTTCATCGACGACCGGAACGGTCGCCCATCTTCTGATTTGAAAATCCAGTAGAAGCAGGGGATTACGCCGTCAATCGGCGGGATTACCCCCTGCAGCCCTGGTCGCACCGCACAAGCCTGTCTCCAGGCATACGGCGCTACCCGACCTGTCCTTTCACCTGCCTGGCAAGCAGGATCCTCGGACCGGCCACCCCATCACCTTTCGAACGCGAAAGGCTGAAGCCGGCAATGCAACGCTTTGAAAAAGCTGATGGACGATCCGGCTGGCTACCGGATCGCAGACGAGTTTGTGCCCCAGGCGGACGCCCGGGACGGCAGGCAGAATCGTTTCCCCTGATTCCTTGATCCCTGTTTTTTCCTTGGTGTTTGTCTACCTTTCCAGTCCATATATTCTTTCACACCCGATCCCGATCCGGGTAGCCCTGCCTGGGCCGGCCCGGTCGGCGGGTGATCTGTTTTCGTCTTTCAGTTCCGCTTTCCATCTTCCTTTAGGAAGTCGCGCACAACTGCACAGACGACGAAAAGGCAGGAAGCACAATGACTTGATGGCAATTGAACGACTACTGGTAGTTGCGGTCAGGCCCCGGATCACCACAGGCCTGAATCGAGATGGGGTACGACTACAGGAAGGTAAACTCAGGTCCCCCATGCCGTGTGGAAAACCGGTTGTCAAGGGGCCAACCACTTCGGCTGGTGCGCCCTCTAGATCGCAGGGGCAGCACCAATTGGGTTACGTGCGCCATGCAGGCTGGCCCAACCCCGGCTTCGCCGGGACCTGTTTCAAGACAAAACCAAAACTCGAAGAGGCAAAAGGTAAAAAGGTAAAAATGCAAAAGGATATCAAAGCGTCCTCGCGAGGCGGAGCCCCAGGCTGTGGAACCGGAAAATAGGATCGAACCAGTCGCGATTGTCGCACCGTACTCCTTCCGAAAAGTAGTCCCAGCTACCGCCGCGGCCCACGCGATTCGAGCCTCCACCTGTATATATGGGATTGTTCCTGCCATGAGAAGTGTAGGCCTTGTCGCTATATATATCCTCGGTCCATTCCCAGACATTGCCGGACATGTCGAAAAGACCCAGGTCGTTGGGCGACTTCGTGCCCACTGGGTGGGTTGATCCTCCGCTATTCGATTCATACCAGGCCATATCGTCCAAGAAGTGACCAACCAAATAGGTCTCGTCCCGCCCGCCGCTGCGGCAGGCATATTCCCACTCCGCTTCCGTCGGCAGGCGTACTTTGCTGCCTCCCGCCGTCAGTTTCCGAATAAATTCCTGGGCGTCGTTCCAGGAGACCTGCTCAACGGGATAGCTGCCACCTTTCTTGAAATAGGACGGGTTCGAGCCCATCACCCGCTGCCACTGCTCCTGGGTCACCTCGTACTTCCCCGTCCAGTACCCGTCTACGCAGACCTCGTGCACCGGCTTCTCGTCGGCATCCCCATCGTTGCTGCCCATCTGATAGCACCCCCCAGGCACCCAGACGAACTCCATCCCCGTGGTCGGCTCACGCCAAGTCTTCCCGCCCCCTCCCCCAGAGGCGACAGGCGTCGGAGTGGTGGAGGCAGGCGGCGCAGCCTCCTTCAAGGCCACTTTCACCTCCAGGTCCTGCCCGGCCGCCATGTCCACCCACTGACGCTGCGGCTCGAAGCCAGGTTTTGACACCTCCACGTGGTACCTGTCAGGGGCCAGTTCCATCCCTTCCTGATACCTGGGAGCGATGTTCAGGACCTTGACCGTGGCGTCAGACGGCTCGGGCTTCACGTACAGCCGGCCGGTGACTACGGCCTTCTCCAGCACCAGGGTCACCTGTGTCACCCTGCCTGGAGTGATCGCCACGATTTTCTCCAGGGCGGGATAGCCGTCGAGCTCGGCCCGGACCAGGACTTCGCCCAACGACAGGTCCTTCAGGTAGATCGGCGAGGTCCCTCTGTCCTCGCCGTCCACCAGGACCTTTGCCCCTGCCGGGGTGGTGTCCACCTTAAGCTTGCCAGTCCCGGCCGCGGGCAGGGCTCCCAGCGTCTTGTCCCCGTCGTCCGTCACCACCACCGCCGAGCCGCCGGCCACGAACACGAAGTCGCCGCGCGAAAGGTCGTAGTCCTGGATCTTGCCGAACTGCGGGGACTGCCGGGTGTGCTTGGGCACGGTGCCCTGGAGGTAGAGGCCCAGCTCCATGCCGCTGATATAGCCGTCCTTGTTCAGGTCGCCCCAGCCGTAGGTCAGCGCGTCGATGAAGGCCGGGGTGAAGACGCTTTTGGCCGGCACTTCCTCGCCCGCGCTGCCGGCGGTGATGAACTGGCGCACGGGCAGGGCCGTGGCCGTGGTGATGTAGGGTGGTTCCTTGGGCAGGGCCCGGGTCTTGAAGATGGCGCCGGAGAAACAGGAGTCGAAGAGGAAGAGCGCGTGCCGGGCGGTCATCTGCCGCGACCAGGCCAGGAGCTGGGTCATGTCCAGGGCCTTGCGCAGGAAGTTCTTCTTGTCCGCGCGCGGGTCCGGGGCGTCGGCCGGCACCAGGTAGCCCTTATTGCCGTCGTCCAGGCTGTAGCCGTGGCCGGAGAAGTAGAAGAGTAGGCGGTTGTCGGCGTCGTAGCCGTATTCGGAAATGAAGTCGCGGAAGGCGCCCTGGAGCTTCTGGGAGTCCGGGTCGGTGACCATCGTCACCTTGAAGCCTTGGCCCTCCAGGGCCTTTCTGATATCAGCCAGTTCCGAGGGCACGCTTTCCAGGCTGGGCCAGCCGGAGGTGTAGTGCGACACGCCGACCAGCAGGGCGTAACTGCCGGCATAGCCCCCGACCTCGCGGCCCCTGGCGTCCTTGACCGAAACCGTGATGTTTCGGCTCTGGGCCAAGGTCAGGGCGGCCACGGCCAGCAGCGCAAGCGTTGCGGGCAGCAGCGTCCAGCGTCCACGGGTCTTCATCTTCCTTCTCCCTCACTTCTTCGCACTCGTCCGTAGCGCGATGAAGTCCGTGGCCAGAAGCTGGTCTTTTTGCCGGCAGTGGTCGTCGTAGCGCCGCCGGATCTCATCGGCGCTCAGCGCCATGCGCCTCAAGCCATGGACGCCGATGTCCGTTCCCGGCAGCTCGGGCAGGGGCTTGTCGGAGGCGAAGATGGTCACCAGCTCGTTGCCGAACGGCGGGCTGGCGGCGAACCCGAAGACTGAGGCCCGGCTTTTGTCCGGAATGGAGGCCGGGACGCCGGCCGGCAGGGGCGTGAGGCCGTTGTCGAATTCGTTGGGGAAAATCTGGTAGATGGCCCCGTCGGCGCCGCGGTTGAAGACCCGCACGTACGCAGGCTGGCTGGAGGTGAACAGGAAGAGGATGTCCTCGCCTTCCTGGAAGGACAGGTTTGTCCGGCCCTTCTGGGTTTGCAGCACAACGCTCAGGGATTTATCTTCCTTGGTCTCTTTCCAGGCCGCATAGTCGGTCATGAAGGCCTTGTCCTCGGTCTGGGGCAGGGCAAGCATGTCCTTGCCCGCTGCCGAGGCCGGCAGGGTCACGGACTCGGCGGCCAGCACCTTGCCCGAGCTCTCGATCAGGCTGGCCGTGATCTCCAGCATGTCGTTGGGCATCCTCCAGTAGCCGCCGGACAGGGTGTGGCTGGCCCCGGCCACGCCCGCCACCGTCGCCTCCCCGTGCACTAGGATATTGCGCGTGCCGGCGGCGCCTCGGGTGTTTGCTTCGGCCACGGCCGGCCGCAGCGGCAAGAGGAGGTCGCTCCCGGTCAGGAACTCCAGGGCGCACTGCCCGATGTAGTCGGAAAACCGGCTGTAGAGCTTCCCCTGCTCGAAGCCGAAGGGCTGGATCAGGACCGTGGGCCGGGACTGCATGGCCAGAGCCAGGGCCGCCTTGTCCTGCAGCCGGGACATGAGGAAGAGCACCTTGCTTTTGGCGTCCTCGGCGAACCAGCCCGGGCCGGCCGAGGCTAAATCCATCTCGGCCCGCGTCGAGGCCACGTCGCGCGCGGTCCTGGCCTTGTCGTAGGCCACCAGCCGGCAAGCGACCACGATCTTCCCGTTCGTTACAAAGTAATTTCCAGCCAGGGTCAGGTCGACCTTGGCCAGGAGGTCGTCGGTCACGACGAACCCCTCGCGCCCCAGCTCCGGGCGCAGGACCATAAGCAGGAAGCCTGGAAAGGGGTGGACGTTCTTGCTCTGCGGGTCAGCAAAACGGTTGGCCGAGACGAGGACCAGGGGCTTTTTGGGCAAGCCCTCTTGCTGGTTGTCCTCATAGGCCTCAGCCAATCCCTCGGCTAAGTCCCTGGCCAGGGCTTTGATATCTTGGGCCAAGACGGTGGATGCGCACGCCAGCACCAATGCCAAAGCCAGGGCTGGCAAGATGCCGGCAAGATAAAGCCGATACTGGAGATTCACGTAACTACACCGTGATATCGACATGACGGGTAAATGAAATTCATCAATAATTTAACTACTTTTCTCGCGCTGTTACCCGCAATGGAACATTTGAAAAAGAAAAAGGCTTTAGATCATTTTTATTGTCAATTGTGCATACAGCAATAGTCCCACTCAAGACAAATGAAGTTGGTCTATGTGTTCGATAAAACTCGTCAGTTGGATCACGAATTGCCACAACACTAGAAATTTGAACTTCTACATGTTGGCCGGCAGACAATGAAACAAATCGCTTCTTGTCTGATGTAAAGACTGACTTATCAGACCCATCTGAATATCCAACCCCAGAAATTCCAATGTTAGTGTGGAAAACAAGCAGGTCTTCTCCGTAATCGTCTGTCGCCGTGAGCGTTCGTTTTAGCAAAATAATTTCAACATCTGATGATGATTTATTTTCTATTTTAAACCTTAATGTAGACACCAGTCTAACCTCAGTGCCAGATTTGACTAGCACGAGGTTTGATGGAGATGGTGTGAGTTCAAGTGATCCGACATTTACAACTGCATTCGCCGGTTGTTCCCCAGCCAATAGCTGTCCTATAAATAAAAACGGTACAATTAATATGCACACCAGTGAAACAATGAATGATCGATACATCTGACACCTCTTTTATTGTTTGCGTACATGTTGTGCATCTAATTTCTGCGCAAATTTCACTGCGAGCTGACTGGCGGCGACATCAAGAGCCTTTGCCGCATCCATGCCGGGCATCGTGACCAACTCTTCATCATTAAACACCTGGATAGTCGCCTGGGATTTCTCCTCCCTCACTTCCATCGAAGCCTTGATGAAATAGGTATAATGCCCCTGTTTGTTCGGCCCGGTCTTGCCCACGCGCGAATCTGACCATTTTATGGCATAACAAGCGGCGGACGCCGACGGTGACGCATGGTTTTCGGCTTGCAGTTGTTGGCGCAGATAGTGGGCAAGCTTGCCGATATTGGCGTCCTTGTTCTCGGGTTCATGGACGAAAAATGAAGCGCAGCCCCCGTCCTTTGCGGCCACGTCCGGCTTGCCGGTCTCGGCCACACTCATGGCGCCGGGCGACAATGTCTCATTCGCCACGATTCCGGCTGGCGCCAGCCCGGCAACGAAGACGAAATCGCCCTCGTCCAGATTCGGGTCCCTGATCTTGCCGTACTGCGGGGTCTGGCCCGTCTGGTAGTCGAGCACCTGCTGGTTCAGGTACATGCCCAGTTCTGTGCCCAGCACGTAGCCGTCTCGGTTGAAGTCCGCCTCGCCGCCCAGGCCGCGGATGAACGAGGGCACGAAGACGCTTCTGGCCGGCACCTCCTCGCCCGCGCTTCCGGCGGTGATGAACTGGCGCACAGGCTTGGCCGTGGCCGCGCTGATATGAGGCGGCACCCCGGGCAATGCCCGGGTCTTGAAGATCGTGCCCGAGAAGCAGGAATCGAACAGGAAGAGTACGTGTTTGGTGGAAATCTCCCGAGCCAGGCTCTGGATGCGGGTCATGTCCAGGGACTTTTGCTGAAAACCCTTCGGGTCTTTGTGCGGATCGGGTGCGTCGACCGGCACGAGGAAACCCCTGGTGCCGTTATCCATGCTGTAGCCATGACCGGCAAAGAAAAACAGCAGCCGGTTGTCGGCGTCGTAGCCATGATCGATCCTGAACTTTTCGAACGCCGCCATGAGCGACTTGCTGTCGAGGTCCAGAACCTTGGTCACCTCGAAGCCATTGGCCTTGAGGGCCGTTTCCAACTCAGCCAGTTCCCCCGGCACACTTTCGAGGTTGGGCCAGCCTGCGGTGTAATTCGACTCGCCGACAAGCAGGGCATAACTGCCGGCATAACCGACGACCGCACGGCCTTCGGGGGTCTTGACCGTGACCGTGATGTTGCGCGTCTGAGCGTAGGCGGGTGAGGAGAAAATCAACAATATCAGAATATTTGTAATGATATTGCGGATAAACGCACAAAACAAGCCCCCCATCGCCCCTCCTCGACAAGTCAAATACGTATATGCTCGATTGAATTACATGCCCCGAAGACGTTGCGCGAAAACGCGGTCACCGGTCAAGGCTTTTGTCTATATTCTATAAGACTACGGAATGTTTGAACTTGCCGAACCCAGATGTCCCTCCTGGACAGCCGGCCTCGCGATCACGACACCGCACCTCAACCTCGAGTGCGCGGCGATCGCCCGGGCGGCCTGCCCCGCGCAGTCCATCCCCCGCGCGTTTGCCGCCATCACGAAATGTAATGAAAATCGACATTTCATGACATTCATCCCGCGCTCTCCCGAGAAGTCTGGATATTTCCGGAAAAACGGGTGAGCTATGCATCTCAAGCAATTTTCATGACACACCCGGTAACGGGCTCTACGCCAGGTGCAGGGCAATAGATCATGCCCAAGCTCGAATGCCCTGGTGGGATCAAGGAAAGAGCAAAAGGAAATCACGGCGTCCTCGCGAGGCGGAAACCCAGGCCGTAGTTCCGGCTGCCGGGCTCGCTCCTGTCGCGACTGGCGCAGCGCACGCTAACCGGCTTGCCGTACCAGTTGCCACCGCGGTACACGCGATTCGAGCCCCCGCCTGTATATATGGGATTGCTCCTGCCATGAGCACTGTAGGCCGTGTCGCTATATATGTCCTCGACCCATTCCCAGACGTTGCCGGACAGGTCGTAGAGGCCCAGACCATTGGCCGACTTCGTTCCGACTGCATGGGTCGATCCCACGCTGTTCGACTCGTACCAGGCAACCTGGTCCGCGGAGTTGCCGCCCGAATAGGTCTCGTCCCGCCCGCCGCTGCGGCAGGCGTATTCCCACTCCGCTTCCGTCGGCAGCCGTAGCTTCTTGCCGCCTGCGTCCAGCCTCTTGATGAAATCCTGGGTGTCGTACCAAGACACCTTCTCCACGGGATAGTTGCCGCCCTTCTTGAAACGGGAGGGATTGGAACGCATCACCCTCTCCCACTGCTCCTGGGTCACCTCGTACTTCCCCAACCAGTATCCGTCCACGCAGACCTCGTGCACAGGCTTCTCGTCCGGCTCACCATCATTGCTGCCCATCTGGTAGCACCCCCCCGGCACCCAGACAAACTCCATGCCCGTGGTCGGCTCACGCCAGGTCTTGCCGCCACTCTCCTCCGAGGCGACAGGTGTCGAGGCGGTAGCGGCAGGCGCCGCCGACTCCTTCAGCGCTACCGTCACCTCAAGGTCCTGACCTGCGGCTAAGTCCACCCATTGGCGCTGGGGTTCGAAACCGGATTTCGATACTTCGACATGGTACCTGCCTGCCGACAGCTCCATGCCATCCTGGTACCTGGTGCCGATGTTCAGGACCTTGACACTGGCGTCAGCGGGGTCCGGCTTCACGTACAGCCGACCCATGACAGCGGCTTTCTCAAGCAACAGTGTGATCTGCGTCACCTTGCCGGCGGCTATCGTCGCCACTTTCTCCTGGGCGGGATAGCCCTCCAATTCGGCCTGGACCAGAACCTCTCCCGAAGGGAGGTCCTTCAGGTAGACCGGGGATTGCCCCTTGTCCTCGCCGTCCACCAGAATCTTTGCGCCCGAAGGGATGGTGTCCACCTTCAGCTTGCCGCTCGCGGCCGCGGGCGGGCTCCCGGGCGTCTTGTCCCCGTCATCCGTCACCACCACGGCCGAGCCGCCAGCCACGAACACGAAGTCGCCCCGCGACAGCTCATAGTCGTCGATCTTACCGAACTGCGGCGTCTGCCGGGCGTGTCTGGGGACCAGCCCCTGGAGGTAGAGGCCCAGCTCCATGCCGCTGATGTAGCCGTCCTTGTTCAGGTCGCCCGCGCCATAGGTCAGCGCGTCCACGAAGGCGGGGGTGAAAACGCTGTTGGCCGGCACCTCCTGACCGGCGTCCCCGGCGGTGATGAACTGGCGCACGGGCAGCGCGGTCATGGTCGTGATCTGTGGCGGGGTTCCCGGAAGGGCCTTGGTCTTGAAGATCGTGCCCGAGAAGCAGGAGTCGAAGAGGAAGAGCGCGTGTCTGGCGGTCATCTGTCGCGACCAGGCCAGGAGCTGGGTCATGTCCAGGGCCTTGCGCCGGAAGTTCGTCTCGTCCTTGCGCGGGTCGGGCGCATCGGCCGGCACCAGGTAGCCTCGGCGGTTGTTGTCCAGGGTGTAGCCGTGGCCGGAGAAGAAGAACAGCAGGCGGTTGTCCGAGTTGTAGCCGTACTCGGAGATGAACTGCCAGATGGTGCCCTGGAGCTTCTGGGCATCGGGGTTCAGGACCTTGGTGACCGAAAAGCCCTGACTCATCAGGGCCGTCTCGACCTTTGCCAGCTCCCCCGGCACGCTGGGCAAGCTCGGCCAACCCGCGGTGTAGTCGGACACGCCGACTAGGAGCGCGAAGCTGCCGGCATAGCCTCCCACGGTCTGGCCCTTGGCGTCCTTGACCGCGACCGTGATGTTGCGCGTCTCGGCGGACGTCCGGATGGCGACGAGAACGCAAAGGCTCGTCGCAAGGACGACGACAATGCCGATATTTCGAAATGTCATGACCCCCCACCCCCGAAAATGAAAGGCATTTCGTGAACAGGCTGCCGCCAGCAACCTGTAAGCAAATACCATGACATTCATCGAAAAGTCGATCACTGTCAGGTGGGGTAATACTGTATTTTGAGGCTGGAAGGGCTGTTGCCGCAGCTGACGAAGCAGTATCAAGTATCGCTGCAAACATGCTTACTGATTTCAGAGTTGGTCGGTTGGCTGAAGACTGAACCAAATTTGCGTGCGGGTTACCCCGCACCTTTTTTCCTTTTTTCCTGAGCGATTAGGCTCCTTTCCTTTTCCTTACGTTCCTTTGTTTCCTTCATTTCCTTATTTCCTTTCCTGGCTTTTCCGTCATTCTGTCCAAAGATTTCTTCTCTGGCGCTCTTGACATAGGGCCAGCGGGACGGCATGCGTGGGAAAGGCCAAGGTCAGCTTCTGTAACACATGAACCCAAACCCGATCCCGGATCGGCTGGAGCTCGAAAATGGCAATTTACCATTTCCGCTCTGGAGGATTCGGGCATGTGCATGGGTTCTTGTGGCACGCAGGCTAGGCTGCTGACGATTTCTGAAGTCGCCGGAATACTTAATGTTCACCGCTCCACCGTCTCGCGGCTGCTGAAGTCTGGCGATCTCCCCTGCATTCGGATAGGATGCTGCAAGCGTGTGCGGCCGCATGACCTGGCCGCTTACGTTGACAACCACATAGGGGTTGCTGCCGGAAGCCGGGACGCCAGCGGAGGCGTTCATGGCTAGTGTTTGGATCGTTCCCCGCGACGGGGCCAGGGGTCGCAAGTACCTCGTCTACTATACCGACCCCGCCACGGGAAAGAACAAGTATCACAAGGCCTTCCCGCGCAAGAAGGATGCCCAGGACGAAGAGCACCGGCTCCGGGCCTACATCGACACGGGCCGGAACGACGGCCTGCGCCCGGCCAGGGAACGGACGCGGCCGATGTCCGTCCGGGAAGTGGCCGGACTGTTGATTCCCGACTGGGAGGCCAGGATGGTCAAAGGCAAGATGAGCAAGGCGACCCTGGACGGCTACAAGGTCTTCCTGGAGAGCGTCCTGCAGGTCTACGGCGACAGGCTCGTCATGGACATGCGCAAGGACGAGGTTGACGCCTACCACGCCGGCATGACGGAAAAGAAGTCGCCGGCCTCGGCCAACCGCAGGCTGTTCGTTTTGAAGCAGATCTGCAAGAAGGCCGTGGCGCTGAAGGCCCTTTCCGAAGACCCGCTCAAGGGCATCGGCTTCGCGGACGAAGAAAAGCACCAGCGGAATCGCCACCTCGATCCCGAGGAAGCCGACCGGCTGGTCCGGGCGGCCAAGGCCCCTGGGTTCAGGAAGTACATGCTGCCCATGGTCCTTTTGTCGCTGGACTTCGGGGCCTCGCGCCAGGAACTGCTGGACATGGTCTGGGGCAGCCTCGATCTGGTCGCCGGAACGATCACCTTCAAGCGGACCAAGAACAAGGTGAACAGGACCATGACCCTGACCGCTCGCTGCCGGGAGGCCCTGCTGGCCTGGCGGAAGCGCCAGGAGCTGAACCGTCGGCGCATGGGCATCGGCCGGCCGTCGTCGGACCTGGTCTTCTGCCACGCGGACGGCGGCAGGCTGGCCGGGTTCCGCTCGTCGTGGCGCAGGCTGACCAAGGCCGCAGGTATCAGCGACTACCACTTCCACGACAACCGCCACACCTTCTGCTCCGGCATCGTCAACGTGGGCGGGACGCTGAAGGACGTCATGGCCATGATCGGGCACAAGGACCTGCGCTCGGCCAACCGCTACAGCCACGTGGACAAGGCGCGCGTGGCCGACATGCAGCGGAAGATAAGCGAGCGCTATGCCCGGGTGGCGGGCGATGACGGGTAAAGTTGAGCGACCTACATATATCCTACATAATGCCCGAAACGACGAAAAAACGGCCGGTCAGCTTTTCGCCAACCGGCCGTCAACACTGGGCATTTCTGGTGGAGCTGAAGGGAATTGAACCCTTGACCTCTTGAATGCCATTCAAGCGCTCTCCCAACTGAGCTACAGCCCCGGTGCCTCTCTTTTGACCACCGGGCCGGGGTTTGTCAATGCCCCGGGCACGGGCGGCGGCGATCGGCGGCGCGGGGAAGAGTCGCGCCCATTTACAACCCGCAACGCACGGCATACATGCCTCATGCCCTGGCCATTCCCCGTCCGGGACAGGCAATTTCATGACCGGAACCGCACCGACCTCTTCTCCCGGGCCGGAACATGGCCCCTGTCCTCAAGGCCGCGCCGTGCGTCTGGTGAGCCTGCCGTTCGTCGTCCTCTGCCTGCTGGTCTTCCTCGGCGTCTCGGCCGTGGCCATCTTCTACAACTTCCACCTGTACCTCTCGGAGCTCGGGCTCTCCGGCACGCGGGCCGGCTTCGTCATCGGGGTCTACTCCCTGTCGTGCATGGCCTGCTACCTCTTCGGCAGCCAGCGCCTCCATCCCGGCAACGTCTTTCCGGCCATGGCCGCCGGGCTGGCCCTGATCGTCGCCTGCGGCGCGGCCTACCTGGCGGCTGACGGCTTCTGGATGCTGGTCGTCATCCGGGTGGTGCAGGGCCTGGGCGTCTTCCTGCTCATGGGCTCGGCCATGGTCGTGCTCGTGGCCATCATCCCGCCGGAGCGCACCGGCCAGGCCTTCAGCCTCTATTCCGTGGCCCTGCTCGCGCCGTATGCCCTCATGCCCATGCTCTCCGAGCTGGTGCTGCCGCTCCTGCCCAGCCCGGCCGCTCTCTACCTCCTGCCGGCCGCGGGCCTCATTCCGGCCGCGGCCTTCCTGCCGCTCCTCGCCCGGCGCACCAAGGACCTCCTGCGCCTCCGGGCCGTGCCTGCCGGCTCCCCCGCGAGACCAGCCTGGACGAGCCTTCTGACCCGGCCGGTGCTGACTCTGCTCGTGGTCAACGGCCTCTATTTCATCACCTTCTCGGCCCTCTTTTTTCTCTTCAAGTCGCTCGCCGCCGTGCGCGGCTACCCGCGGCCCGGGCTCTTCTTCAGCGTGCAGATGACGGTCATGATCGGGCTGCGCCTGCTGGCCGGGCGCATCTTCGACCAGGTGGCGGCCTCGCTCCTGGTCTTCTCGGCCTTCGCCTGCACCGCCGCGGCCTTCCTGGCTTTGCTCCTTTTCCCCGATCCCGGCGCGGTCCTGGCCATCGCCGTGCTCTTCGGGCTGGGCATGGGCTTTGCCGTGCCGCCGCTCAATTCCCTGCTGTACAAGGTCACCCCGCCCGAGCGGCGGGGCTACAACGCCAACATCATGCTCTTCACCGTGCATTTCGGCTCGTTTCTCGGGCCTTTTGCCGGCGCCTGGTGCATCGAGGTCGCGGGCTACGACGCTTTTCTCGCCGCCGGGGCCGTGCTGACCGTGCTGACCGCGCTCGTCTTCCTGGCCATGCGCCCGGAGCGCGACATAAGGAGCTGACATGCCGAGCTTTTCCGGACTGTGCTACCGCCAGGTGGACGTTTTCGCCAGCGTGCCGCTCTCGGGCAACGGCCTGGCCGTGTTCTTCGACTGCGAGGAGCTGTCCGGCGCGGACATGCAGGCCGTGACCAGGGAGATGCGCCAGTACGAGTCCATCTTCCTCTGCGCCGCCGGCGCCCAGGACACCTTCCGGGCGCGCATCTTCACCATGGAGGAGGAATTGGCCTTTGCCGGGCATCCGGTGCTCGGCGCGGCCGCGGCCCTGCACGAGGCCGCCGACGCCGGGGAGGAGGCCTCCTGGAGGCTCGTCCTCGCGGCCAAGACCGTGGCCGTGAGCACGCGCGCCGAGCCCGGCGGCTACCGGGTGACCATGAACCAGGGCCGGGCCGAGTTCGGGGCCGCCCTCGACGGTGCTGTCTCCTCCTCCTTCCTCGCGGCCCTGGGCTTTCCCGCGGCCGCGGCCCTGCCGGATTTTCCGCCGCAGGTCGTCTCCACCGGCCTGCCCTACCTCATCGTGCCCGTGGCCGGCGGTCTGGAGCGCGCCCGGGTCGCCGTCCCGGACCTTGCCGCGAGGCTCGCCCCGCTGGGCGCCGCCTTTGCCTACGTGCTCGACGTCGCCCGGCTCGAGGGCCGGACCTGGGACAATTCCGGGCGCGACGAGGACATCGCCACCGGCAGCGCCGCCGGACCGGTGGCGGCCTACCTGGCCAGCCGCGGCGCCGTAGCGCTCGATACGGACATCGTCCTCCATCAGGGCCGCTTCCTCGGCCGGCCGAGCGAGATCACCATGCGCCTCGCGGGCCAGACGCTCGCAAGCGCCGAGGTCCTTGTCTCGGGCAGCGTGCGCCCGGTGGCCCGCGGGGTGTTCGACTAGCCGAGTTTCGCGGAATGCAGCGATGGAACAAAAAGCCGGCGAGGAAAAGGCAGGCCCGAAACGACCGGCATGGGGCGCATGGTCCGCGCCTTGCGGCCGGACCGCGTCACGACGACCCGGCGGACCCCTTTCATTGCGTCCGCCTCTTCTTCCGCCGGACAGCCGGCACTTGATCTTGGGCGGCCGCGGGGCTAGGGTGCGGACCTTTCGAGGATACCGACATGCCCCTTCGTACGTTTCTTCGCGCCAAGATCCACCACGCCCGGGTGACCGAGACCAACCGCGAGTACGTCGGCTCCATCGGTGTGGACCCCGAGCTCCTGCGTCTGGCCGGCATCGCGCCCTTCGAGCGAGTCGATGTCTACAACGTGGACAACGGCGAGCGCCTGACGACCTACGCCATCGCCGGCGAGCCCGGCCAGGTCAGCCTGAACGGCGCCGCGGCCCACAAGGGCGCGCCGGGCCAGCGGGTGATCATCGCCGCCTACGCGCTCCTCTCCCCCGAGGAGGTCGAGCGCCACCTGCCGCGCATCGTCATCGTCGGCCCGGGCAACGTCCCGGTGGCCGGCCAGTAGGCCCCCGATCAACGACCTGCTAGCGGCGCAGCTCCAGGCGCTGGCCTTCGCCCAGGCTGAAGGGCTCCCTGCGCTCGCCCAGGTCGATTTCGTAGTCTCCGGGCGGGAGCGGCAGCCATTTCTGGGTGTTGGAGAGCCGGCCGACCTTGTTGCCGGCAGTGTCGAAGACATAGGTGAAGCGCGGGCCGGCGTTCACCAGCACGACCACCCCGGGACTCAAGACCAGGGTCTGGTCGCTGTCGACCGCCACCGGCCAGAGGGCCTCGCCGAAGGCCACCTCGTAGCGGCCGGGCAGGACCACGGCGCTTGATGCGGTGGCCGAGACGCGCGCCACGACCTCGCCCGTCTCCGGATCGAGGATGTCATGGCCCGCGACCGTGGGGTTGGTGACCTCGATCCTGGCCGGGGTCAGGGTCGTGGTCTCCCCGGGCTTGACCTCCACGCCCTTGAAGGCCGAGCTGCCCACGCTCACGCTGTAGATGCCCGCCGGCAGGCTGACCGTGCTCTGGGTCCGGCTGAGGCTGGCCACCTTCTGGCCGCTTTCGGCGTTGACCACGGCGTGGCCGGCCAGGCTCGGGGAGACGAACTTCAACTTGCCCTGGCCGCTCGGGGCCGCCACCTGCTGACCGGGCGTGATAACGGCCGAGGCCAGGGCCGCGGCCAGGCTGGCGACGTCCGTGGCGTCGAAATAGCGGCCGCCGGTGACACTCGCGATGCAGGTCAGCTCGGCCCGGGCGGCCTCATCCACGCCGAAGCCCACGGTGTGCACCACCAGGCGTTTGACTCCGGCTGCGGAGAGGGCCTTGGCCGTGGCGCAGGGGTCGCCAGCGCAGGTCTCCCGGCCGTCGCTGACCAGGACGATGATCCGCTCGCCAGGCGCGTCGGGCGGAAAATCCTTGGCCGCCACCCCGAGCACCCAGGTGATCGGGGTGTAACCCCGGGCAGTCACCGGCCGCAGGAGGGCGCCCAGGCGCTTGCGGTCCTCGTCCAGCCGGCCGAAGGGCAGGAGGAGCTCGGTGTCCTCGCAGTCGTGGCGCTCCCTGGCCGCGGTATGGCCGTAGGCCCGCAGAGCCAGGTCAAATCCCCGGGGCAGGCCGGCGGCGAATTCCTCGATGGCCTTCTTGGCGGCCTCGAGACGGCTTTGGCTGCCGGGCAGGTTGGCCTTCATGCTGCCCGAGGCGTCCAGGATGACTTCGACCTGGGCATACCGGGGTTGCGAGGGCGCCTGGCCCTCGGCCGCGAGGGCAGGGGAGGTGAGAACGAGCGTCAGGGCAAGGGCAAAAGCGGGCCAGGAGTGACGTGCGCCGGGCATGGGCGGCCTCCGTTTCAAGAGACGTGAGGGAAAACCTGGCCGCCATGGTAGCCCAGGCCGCGCGGCAAAACAACAGACCGATGTCCGTGGCCCAGGGCGGGGCGCCGACCGGGGCGCGTCGGCCCGGGCGGCCGAAAAATGGTTGTTGCAATTTTCCTGGAATTGAGCGATAAAATAAAGATTATTCAAATTTTGACCGGGTTGCCGCCTCCCTCCGCGTTGCAGAGTCGCTCCATCTCGCATTCCGGCATATCCTGGGAGGATTTTGGGCCATGGCTGAACGCCCCCGCGCCGCTTCGGATACGGAACGGCGCAGCGTGATCCGCGTTCCGGTTCGCCGCAGCGTCATCAAGCTTGCGGATTCCGGCCGGGAGCTGCCGCTCAGAGAGGTCAGCCCCCAGGGCCTGTCCTTCTACCACCTGCAGCGCCGGTTCAGCCCTGGCGAAGAGTACCGGATCGACCTCCTGGTCGAAGACCAGGCCCTGGTCAGCGGGCTCACCGCCCGGGTCGTCTGGCGCGACGCACATGTTGCCGGCTGCGTTCTGACCGGCCTGGACACCCCCCGGCAACGGGTCCTCAGCGAATTCGTGCTGCAGGCCATGAACGCGCAGCTCGGCGACCTTCTGCGCCTGCAGCGCGCTGCCGACGAACCTCCGACTCTGCACTGACGCCTCTACCGGACCAAGCCCGCAAGCCTGCCGCCCGGACGGCCTTGACGTGTTGACCCGCGCGCCTAACCGCCGATGGCCGACATGTGCTTCATGGCCACGGCCGCGGTCTTGCGCGCCTTCAGGAGCTCGAATCCCAGCGGCTTCAGCTTGCCGGCCAGGCGCAGCACCCTGGCCACGGCAGGCAGTCCCAGGCGCGGATGGCGCAGGATGGGCCGCAGCCGGTATTCCTTGTCGGAAAAGAGGCAGGTCCGCAGCCGGCCGTCGGGCGTGATGCGCAGCCGGTTGCAGCTGCCGCAGAAATGACTGGACAGGGGCGTGATGAGCCCGAAGCGGCCCTTGCCTCCGGCTATGGTGAAGACCTTGGCCGGGCCGCTGTGGCGGTCGGGCGGGAGCGCCACCGGCGTCAGCTCGGCCAGCTGCCTCGCCTTGGCCAGGATGTCCTCGGCCGGCCAGAAGACGTCCTCGTTCCAGACCGTGCAGCCGCCCATGGGCATGAACTCGATGTAGCGCACGTCCACCGGCAGGTCCCGGGCCATGGCCAGGAAGGCCGGCAGCTCGGCGTCGTTCACCCCGCGCATGGCCACGGCGTTGATCTTGAGCTTGAGCCCGGTCTCCAGGACCTCGTCCATGGCCCGGCGCACGTCGAACAGCGCGTCCCGTCCGGTGATGCGCTCGAAGGTCGCGCGGTCCAGGGTGTCGAGCGAGAGGTTCACGCAGGACACGCCGGCGGCCTTGAGCGCGGCCGCATGGCCGGAAAGGAGCGTGCCGTTGGTCGTCAGCCGCAGGTCCACGGCCGGAAAGCGCTCGCGGATGCCGGCCACCAGGTGCAGGAAATCGCGGCGCACGAAGGGCTCGCCGCCGGTCAGCCGGACCTTGTCGATGCCGAGCTCCCCGGCCAGGCCGACGATGTCGAGCAGTTCCTCGTAGCTTAAGATCGCCTCGTGGGGCATGAGCGGCACGGTCTGGCGGGCCACGCAGTAGCCGCAGCGCAGGTTGCAGCGGTCGGTGACGGACAGGCGCAGGTAGCTCACTTCCCGGCCGTGGCCATCGGTCAGGGGCGCGGCCGATCGGCCGCCGGCGGGGGTTCTGGTGACGTCGGACATGCGGGGTACCATGACGGGTTTCGGTCCTGGAGGCAAGCGGGGTGCTGTGC
This sequence comes from Desulfovibrio sp. UBA6079, assembly GCA_002428705.1. Lineage (GTDB taxonomy): Bacteria > Desulfobacterota > Desulfovibrionia > Desulfovibrionales > Desulfovibrionaceae > UBA6079. The sequence goes on along the minus strand of DIXN01000004.1, from coordinate 84,663 downwards.
CTTGATTGACATAGACATTCCCGGCCGGTAGGGAAGAGCCTCACCCTGAAAAGGACGCGAGCCAGCCCCGGAGGCCGCATACCGGACAATTCATGGATTTCATTCTCGAGGGCCTTGTCACCGCCGTCCGCCTGCTGGCGGGCCTCGACCCGGAGACCTTCTCCGCGGTCTGGGCCACGCTCGCCGTCTCCGGACTGTCCCTCACCGCCACTCTGCTCCTGGGCATCCCCCTGGGCTTCGCCCTGGGCTACTTCCAGTTCCCCGGCAAGCGCGTCGTGCGCACCCTGGTCGAGACCAGCCTGTCCCTGCCCACGGTGGTCATCGGGCTCGTGGTCTACGCCTTTTTGTCCCGGCGCGGCCCCCTGGGCGATCTCGGGCTTCTGTTCACCGTCTCGGGCATGGCCATCGGCCTGACCATCCTCGGCCTGCCCATCGTCCTGGCCATCACCGCCACGGCCGTGGAAGGCCTGGAGGAGCGCCTGCGCTTCACCCTCCTGACCCTTGGCGCCAACAAGCGCCAGGTGGCCCTGGCCAGCCTGTGGGAGGCGCGCTTCGCCGTGCTCCTCGGAGCCATCACCGCCTTTGGCCGCATCGTCTCCGAGGTCGGCATCGCCATGATGGTCGGCGGCAACATCAAGTGGCACACCCGGACCATCACCACGGCCGTGGCCCTGGAGACCAACAAGGGCGAGTTCGGCCAGGGCATCGCCTTGGGCTGCGTGCTCATGGTCATCGCCCTGGTCGTGAATCTGGCCGCGGGCTTTTTCCGCAGGCGGGCCAAGCCGTGAGTGCGCCTCTCTACGAGGCCTTCGACTTGGCCCTCGACTATGGCAGCCAGCCGGCCCTGCGCCTGGCGCACCTCTCCGTGTCCGCCGGCTCCATCCTGGGCCTGACCGGGCCGAACGGCTGCGGCAAGTCCACACTCTTGAAAATCCTGGCCTTCCTGCTGCCCCCCAGCCGCGGCCGCCTGCTCTTTCGCGGCCATGAGGTCGCCGATCCGGCCGCGGCCCGGCGCGAGGTCACGCTCCTCCTGCAGGAGCCCTACCTCCTGCACCGCACCGTTTTCGACAACGTGGTCTTCGGCCTGAAGCTGCGCCGCGACAACGCTGGCCGCGAGGCGCGCGTGGCCGAGGCCCTGGCCATGGTCGGGCTCGACCCTGAGCGCTTCGCCCGGCGGCGCTGGTTCGAGCTCTCGGGCGGCGAGGCCCAGCGCGTGGCGCTCGCCTCACGCCTCGTCCTCAGGCCCGCGGCCCTGCTCCTGGACGAACCCACGGCCAGCCTGGACGCCAAAAGCACCGCGCGCATCCACGAGGCCGCGCTCGAGGCCCGGCGGGCCTGGGGCACGACGCTCGTCATCGTCAGCCACGACCACGCCTGGCTCGCCGGCGTGGCCGACGAGATACTGGATTTGCGCCCGGCCGACGTGTAACCTCTGCGCACCAATCCGCCCCGCTGGAGCTTTTACGACATGATCGCGGTCAACATCGTCGGCTACAAGAAGTCGGGCAAGACCACCCTGGCCGTGGCCCTGGCCCGGGCGCTCGGCGCGCGCGGCCTGACCGTGGCCGGGGCCAAGTTCAGCCACCATCCGCTGGACAAGACGGGGACCGATACCGCCCGGCTGGCAGAGGTCTGCCAGGCCGTGGCCGGCCTCGGGCCTGAAGAGACCGCCCTGTTCTGGCCGCGCCGACGGTATCTGACCGACCTGTTGCCCCTTCTCGCGGCCGACGTCCTGGTGGTCGAGGGCGGCAAATCCCTCGGCTGGCTGCCGCGCATCCTGGTCCTGCGCGCGCCCGAGGAGGCCGCCGAGCTTTCCCCCGAGCTGGCCCTGGCCAGCTTCGGCGACGTGGCCGCGCCGGGGCTGCCCCATTTCACCGAGGTCGCCGCCCTGGCCGAGCTGGTGGCCGCACGCGGCTTCGCCCTGCCCGGGCTCGACTGCGCAACCTGCGGCCGGCCCGACTGCCGGGAGCTCGCCCGCGAAATCGTGGCCGGCGCGGCCGACCCCACGGCCTGCCAGGCCCGCGGCGGGGGTCTCTCGGTGACCGTGAACGGCGCGCCCATGGGCTTAAATCCCTTTGTCTCCCGTGTCATGGCCGGCTCCATCCGCGGCATGCTGGCCGAGCTCAAGGGCTACTCCCCGGGGGAGATCGTCATCACCCTGGAGCCCTGAGTGGAACACGGATTCTTCAAGGTCGTCAGCAGCGCGGCTTTTCGCGAGCTGCTGGCCGGCTTTCCGAAACTTGGCACCGAAACCGTCGCCCTGGGCGCGGCTCTTGGCCGGGTGTTGGCCGCGGACGTCGTCGCCGGCGAGGACCTGCCGCCCGCGAGCCGCTCCTCCATGGACGGCTACGCCGTGCGCGCCGCGGACCTGTTCGGCGCCACCGAATCGAACCCGGCCTACCTGGAGCGCGTGGGCGAGATCGCCATCGACCGCCCGCCGGACTTCGCCCTGAACCCGGGCGAGTGCGCCTCCATCACCACCGGCGGCTTCCTGCCCGAAGGCGCGGACAGCGTGATCATGGTCGAGCACAGCCAGGACCTGGGCGCCGGCACCGTCGAGCTGCGCAAGGCCGTGGCCCCGCACGACAACGTCATGCTCCGGGGCGAGGACGTGGCTGCCGGCCAGGTGGCGCTGCCTGCCGGAAAACGCCTGCGCCCGCCCGAGATCGGCCTGCTGGCCGCCCTGGGCCAGGCCCGGCTGCGCGTGGGCGCACGGCCCCGGGTGGCCATCCTGTCCACCGGCGACGAGCTGGTGCCGGTTACCGCAACGCCGCGGCCGGGCCAGATACGCGACGTGAACAGCGCGACCCTGGCGGCCATCGTGGTCGAGGCCGGGGCCGAGCCGCAGCTCCTGGGCCTAGTGCCCGACGAGCTGGACACGCTGGCCGCGGCCTTGCGCCAAGCGAGGGAGGCAAGCGATGTCATCCTGCTGTCCGGCGGCAGCTCGGTGGGCGTGCGCGACCTGACCATCGCGGCGCTTGCGACCTTCCCCGACGCGCGCGTCCTGGCCCACGGCATCCAGGTCAGCCCGGGCAAGCCGACCATCCTGGCCGCGCTCGGCGAGGTGCCGGTCCTGGGGCTGCCCGGCCAGGTGACCTCGGCCCAGGTGGTCATGCGCGTCTTCGGCGCCCCTTTCCTGCGCCACCTCGCCGGACAGGCCGGGGCTTTCGGCGAAGAAGGACCGGGGATAAGCGCGGAGCTGGCCCGCAATCTCGCTTCCAAGCAGGGCCGTGAGGACTGGGTCCGGGTGCGCCTGGAATCCCGGCCGGGCGCTTTGCCCCTGGCCCACCCTGTGCTCGGCAAATCCGGACTTCTGCGCACCCTGTTGTCCGCCGACGGCCTGGTGGCCGTGCCGAGCGAGCGCGAAGGCCTGTACGCCGGCAGCCTGGTCGTTGTCCGGCCGCTGTAGGAGGAAACGATGCAGAAGACGCCCAAGGACGCCATCCTGCGCAAGGAGGAGGTGGCTGAGGCCGACAGGACCGCCGTCTATCGCCCGGGGCTGGGCTTTGCCGAGCCGCCCAGGGAGAAGGTCATGCCCAGGAACCTTTTCTTTGTGGGCCTGCGCGGCAGCGGCAAGACGAGCCTTGGCAAGGCCGTGGCCGAGGCCCTGGGAATGGCCTTCGTGGACACCGACGAGATCATCCAGGCCCGCGCCGGCAAGACCATCCGGGAGCTGGTCGAGGAGGGCGGCTGGCAGCCTTTCCGCGACCTGGAGAGCGCCGTGCTGGCCGAGGTCTGCGAAGGCCACGGCCAGGTGGTGGCCACCGGCGGCGGCATCGTCGAGCGGCCCGAGAACCGCAAGCTTCTGGCCGACTCCGGCCTGGTCTTCTACCTCATGACCTCCATCCCGACCCTTGTCGCCCGGCTCACGGCCGTGCCGGGCGCGGACCAGCGGCCGCCGCTCTCGGGACTGCCACTCGAAGACGAGCTGCGCCAGACCTTCAACCGCCGCGAGCCCCTGTACATGGAGATCGCCGCCTACTACCTCCAGGCCGACAAGTCGCTCGAGGAACTGGTCGAGGCCGTGCGCGAGAAGCTCGAGCTGCTCTAGGTCCGGCGTTCCAGGCGCTCCAGGCGGCCCAGCCGCTCGGCCAGCGGCGGATGAGTGTGGTGCAGGGCGACCATGAGCGGATGCGGGCTCGGGTGGCTGACGTTCTCGATCGAGAGCTTGATGAGCGCCGTGCGCAGGCCGGCAGCCTCGCTTGCCTTTGCGGCGAACTCGTCGGCCTCGCGCTCGTAGGCCCGGGAGAAGGCTCCCGTGGCCGCTGACAGGACGAGCCCCAGGGGCGCGGCCAGCACGGCGAAGGACAAGAGGCCGGCATAGACGCTCGGCACGGTGAAGCCCATGGCCCGGACGAGCCCCGGGCTGTCGACGAAGACGGCCATGAGTCCCAGGAACACGGCCGTGCGCGCCACGGACAGGGCAAAGAGCCGCCGGACGTGGCCGAGCTGCCAGTGGCCGATCTCGTGGGCCAGCACGGCCTCGATCTCGGCCGGAGCCAGGGCGCCCAGCAGGGTGTCGAACAGGGCGATGCGCTTTTTCGCGCCGAAGCCGGTGAAGAAGGCGTTGGCCCGGGTGCTGCGCCTGGAGCCGTCCATGACGAAGATGCCGGCCAGATGGAAGCCCAGGCGCCCGGCCAGGGCTGTGAGCCGGCTCTTCAGCTCGCCGTCCGGCAGTGGCTGGTAGCGGTTGAAGAGCGGCAGGATGTAGGCCGGGGCCAGGTACTGGAGTACGGCCGCGACGAGGGACACGAGAACCAGTGCCGCGAGCCAGGCGAGCGGCCCGAAAGCGCCGAAGAACCAGAGGATGGCGGCCAGGAGCGGCCCGCCGATGACCGCGGCCAGGGCCGCGCCCTTCAGCCGGTCGAGGACGAAGGTGGCCGGGCTGGTGCGGTTGAGGCCGAAGCGGGCCTCCAGCCGGAAGGTCCGCCAGGCGGCGAAGGGCAGATCGACGAGCCCCTGGACAAGGCCCACGGCGGCGAAGAAGATGAGGCCCAGGCCGATGGCTGAAAGCGGCAGCTCGCGGACAAGGCCGTCGAGAAGACCAAGCCAGCCGCCCTGGATGGCCGCGACGAGGAGAACCAGGCCGGTCAGGTCGGAGACGATGCCGAGCTGCGCCGCGGCCCGCTGGTAGGCGCCGGCCCGGCGGTGGTGATCGAAGTCGATGAACCCGGCCAGGACCGCGGGCGGAGCCTCGGGAAAGGCCCGCAGGTTGAGGAGGCGCGCAGCGAGCTCCAGGACGAAGACGGCCAGGAGCGAGCAGAGGATGACCAGGCGGTAGGCGGTCATGGCCGGACGTGGGGTGAATGATGCACGCGACGCTCCGTTTTCATGGCGAGCTGGCCGGGCTTGTGCGCCGCGGCCCGAGAATCGTAGACGCGCAGGGCGCGATGACGGTCCCCTATCCTGTGAACCGCCGGGCCTCGCTGAAAGACGTGGCCGAGGCCCTGGGCGTGCCCCATGCCGAGGTCTACGGCCTGACCGTAAACGGCCGGGCGGCCGATTTCAACCATCTCCTGGCCGCGGGCGAGTCCGTCGAGGTCCGCCCCGGAGAGCCGCCGGTGGACGTGCTGACGCCGACCATGCTCCGGCCCCAGGCCCTGCCCGCGGTGCGCTTCGCCGCCGACGGCAATGTCGGCAAGCTCGGCCGGCTGCTGCGCCTGCTCGGTTTCGACGCCCTGCCCTGCAACGATTTCCCGGACGCAGCCATCGCCGAGCTGGCCGCAGCCGAGGGCCGCATCGTGCTCTCCAGCGACCGCCGGCTCCTCAGGCGCTCGAAAATCGTCTGGGGCCGGCTCATCCGGGACCACGATCCCGAGGCCCAGCTCGCCGACATCCTGGCTTTCTTCGGCCTGGGCGGGCCGTACGCCCCCTTCAGCCGCTGCCTCAAGTGCAACGTTTCGCTCACCCCCGTGGCCAAGGTCGAGGTCCTGCACCTGCTCGAGCCCAAGACCAGGCTCTACTACCAGGACTTCTCCCGCTGTCCGGCCTGCGGCCGGGTCTACTGGGCCGGCTCGCACGTCGAGCGCCTGCACCAGCGGCTTGCGGCCATGGGCCTGGCCGGGCGCACGGCGCCGGGCGCGCGCTTCTAGGCCGGCGCACGGTCTTCCACCCCGGCGCAAAGTATGCCAGACTCGCCGATAACGGATGCACGCATGACCCGACAGGACTACGACTACCCGGCCCAGGGCATACGGGCCATGAGCCTCGGCCCCCTGCGGCCCCACCTCTTCACCGAGCTCTCGCGCCTGGTTTCGGCCTTTGTCGCGGCCCGGCCCGGAGACGCCGCCGGACAGGCCCGCTGGCAGGACGCCGCCGGCGAGATCAGCGTCTCGCTCCTGCGCCTCGTCGAGAACCCCGACGCGACCGAGGGCCTCGACATCTGTATCGGCGGCCTGCTGGGCCTCGGCACCTTCGGCCAGCTGGTGCTCATCGACTGCCTGGAGCGCGGTCTCGTGCGTCTGGAAAGCGTCCTTGCCCCCTTGGACGCCCGGCCCCTGCCCGAGCGCCTGGGCTTCTACCACCGTGTCCTGCTGGCCCCCTGGCGCAAGTGCGCGGAGTTGACCGAGCTCGTCCTCTCCCGCCTGGCCGAAGCGGACGACATTCCCCTGAAGGAGGCCTTGGCCTTTCTGGAGGCCCAGGCCGGGGAGCTGCCCCGGCCGGCGTTCGCCCTGCGCGAGGCCCTGGCCGCCGGTCCTCTGGGCCGGGCCGTGCGCGAGGCCCTGGCCGCACCCGCCGGTCAGCCCGCGGCCGCCAAGCTGATCGCCCTGGTGCCGATCCTGGGCGAGCCCGAGCGCAGCCGCGAGCTGGCCCGGCTGCTGGAAGGGGAGGACGACAGCCTGCGCCGGGCGGCGCTCGCGGCGATGACCGAGCTCGAGGCCGCGCCGCCGCCGGGTTTCATGAAGAGCCTCACGCGCCTGGCCGAGGAAGCCCCGGAGCCGACCGCCCTGGCCGCCCTGGAAGCGGGTCTCGCCCTCCTGCCGGCGCGGGCCGACGAGCTGGTCGCGGTCCTGGCCCGCCGCCTGCCCCCAGACAGCAGCGGGAGCGTGCGTCTGACCTCCCGCCTGGCCCTGGCCCCTGGCGGCCTCTGGCACCGGCTGCTCGCCGATCAGCCGCCCGTGCGCCGGAGCGCACTCTGCCGGCAGCTGTTCGCCTGCCTGGCCGAGGCCGACGCCCCCGGCCTGGCCGCGGCCATCGCCCGCCTGCCCGAGAACCAGGCGCCGGCAAGCCTGGCCGCGGCCATCCCGCCCTCGCGCTGGCCGCCGCTGGCCGCCGCAGACCTGCCTCCGCCCGCACCGCAGAGCCGCGAGACGAGCGCTCCCCTGGCGCTCAGCGCCACCCGTGTCGAGGACTTCCAGGCCCGGGGCCAGGTTCTGGCCGGAGGCCGCTACACCGACGTGGTCTTTGTCGGCGCCGACCTGCGCGAGGCCCGGCTCGCCGACTGCCGCTTCATCCGCTGCACCTTCCTGGCCTGCGATTTTCGCGGCGCGACGCTGGCCGGGATCCTGTTCGACGACTGCCTCCTCGAGGACTGCGACTGCCGGGCCACCATCTGGTTCAAGACCCGGCTGGAAAACAGCCGCCTGACCCGCTGCCTCCTCGGCCGGGCCGGCCTGGCCGACTGCGACCTGGACCGCTCGCGCCTGGAGGCCTCGAGCCTGGCCCGGGTCCGCCTGACCGACTGCCGGCTGAGTGGCACGGATCTCGCGCTGGTGGACGGCGCCGGGGCGGTCTTCGCCCGGATCGCCTCCGACGGCCTGGCGATCTCCGAGGCCGTCTTCGGCGCCGCGACCTTCGAGGCCTGCCGCTTCTCCAGCGCGCGACTGTCGGCGGTCAGCTTCGAGCGCGTAAGCGCCTGCGGGCTCACGACCAATGCGCCGCTCCTCGTCCGCCTGGCCGAGGCCGGCCTGCGCCGAGCGGCCCGCAACCGGCGCGGGGTGCCGGTGCAGAATGGCAAGCTGCCGCCCGGTCCGCTGCCCGCGGCCATCGCCGCCTGGTTCGCCGAGCGCGAGCTGAGCCGTGCGCTTCTGCCCTTCCTGGCCAACAACGAGCGCCGCTTGGCCTTCGGCCTGTCGCGCATGCGCCCGGAGCAGCGCGACTTCGTGACCTTGCTGCCGCTGCTCCTCCAGACCCCGGCCGTGGACCGCCTGCTCGGCCTGGACGCGCCATCCCCGGCCTGCCGGCTGCCGGGACACGTCCCCGACTATGCGGCCTTAAGCCTGGCCCAGAGCTATTTCCCGGCTTTGGCCCTCAATGCCCCGGCCGCGTCTGAGGTCGAGGTCTCGGCACTCTTTTCCCTGGGCAGCTTCGGGACCATCGCCCAGTCCCCGCGTTCGGACATCGACATCTGGGTCTGCGCCCGCCTGGAGGGGACGCCTCCGGAGCTGAAAGACCGCCTTGAGGCCAAGCTCAAGGCCTTGAGCCGCTGGGCGGCGGAGCGCTTCGCCCTGGAAGTCTGGTTCTTCCTCATGGACGAGGCCAGCATCCGCGAGAACCGCTTCGGCGAGAGCCTGGGCGAGAGCTCGGGCTCGGCCCAGGCGCTGATGCTCAAGGAGGAATTCTACCGCACGGCCGTGCACCTCGCCGGCCGGCTGCCCCTGTGGTGGCTGGTGCCGGCCGGAGCCGACGCCGCGACCTACGACAAATGGCGCGAGCACATGGCCCGCCGGCCGGAAGGGCAGGCCTTCATCGACCTCGGCTTCGTACCCGGCATCCCCCCGGCCGAGTTCTTCGGCGCCTCGCTCTGGCAGATCGTCAAGGCCCTGAAAAGCCCGTTCAAGTCGGTGATGAAGTTCGGGCTTCTGGAGAAGTACACCATGGAGGGCGGCCAGGGCGGCGGGCTCCTGTGCGAGCGCATCAAGGCCGCCCTGGCCAGGGGCGAGCGCGAGATCTGGCACGTGGACCCCTACGTGGTCCTCTTCCTCGAGGTCGCCGGCTTCTACGCCGCGGCCGGCGACGAGGAGACCGTGGACCTGGTTTCGACCTGCTTCTTCCGCAAGTCCAGGCTGGTGGCCGGAGCCGCGGCCAAGGCCCTGGCGGCGAGCTTCGAGGAGAAAAGCGCCAAGCGCCTGCTCGGCCGCCGGCTGGGCCGCTTCCGCCTCCAGCCCCGGGACCTGTCCTCGGGCGAGGGCGCGGACCTCGCCTGGCACCTCGCGGTCAGCGCGCGCATCAACCGCTATGTCATCGGGGCCTACGCCCGGGTCCACGACCGGCACAAGGACGCCGGGACCGCGACCATCAGCCCCACCGACCTGACCATGCTCGGCCGCAAGCTCTTCGTCACCTTCGCCATGCGCAAGAACAAGGTCGAGCGCCTGGCTTTCCTGCGCCTGCGCGGCCGGAGCATGGACCAGGTGACCTTCGCGGCCCGGGGCAAGCCCGGCCAGAAGCCTCTCTACGTGGTCACCGCCGAGCGCCGCTCGCCGGCCAGCGGCCGGCTTACCTCCCTGGAGCTGAAAAGCGGCCCCGACCTGGCCTGGCTCGCGGCCTGGGTGGCGGTGAACGGCTTTGCCCAGAACGGCGTGCGCATCCTGGCCGACGCAAGCCTCTCTCCGGTCGCCTCCAAGGATCTGGCCGAGCTGACCGCGGCCCTGACCCGCTTCTTCCCGCCCGAGGCGACCTTCGAGGCCGACCTCGCCGAGAACCTGAAGGCCGAGCGCGTCACCCGGGCCTTCTTCGTCATCAACCTGACCGCCTCGCGCGACGAGCCCCAGATCCGCGAGGTGGCCGTGATCACCGCCAGCAACTGGGGCGAGGTGCACTGCACGGCGGTGAACATCGGTGACCCGACCCTGGTGGCCGAGCCCATCCTGCTCCTGGAGGCGGCCACGGGACTGCCCTGCGGCCTGCCGCCGGCCATGGGCTTCTTCGTCCCCGACCGCAGCCGCTGCCCGGGCATCCTGCTGCTCTGAAAAAACCGGCCGCGAGCCCCTTGCCGCCGGTGCGCCCGTGATTATCGTATTATTGACTGGAGCGCAGGTGATGCGCGACCAAGGCGGAACGAACTAAAAAGAAGTATTTCTAAATACATTTGTTCCGGCCGTGATCCCACACGGCGCTCTGGTTCTTCTCGCTCCTCAAGCCCGCGTTTTCCCGCGGGCTTTCTTGTTTTCCGGGCACGGCTTGACCGGGCCGGTGTGGAGTGCTATCGACATATGAACACGTGTTCATATATGGAGACGACATGCCCGACACCGACGACCGCTGCGAAACCCTCTGCCTGCACCCCGAGGCCATCACCCGCGCCCGTGAGGCTCTGGCCGACGAGGAGGCCCTGTTCGACGCCGCCGAGCTCTTCCGCACCCTGGGCGACCAGGGCCGGGTGCGCATCCTGACCGCCTTGTCCGCCGCCGTGCTCTGCGTCTGCGACCTGGCCGAGATCCTGGCCATGAGCCAGTCGGCCGTATCCCATCACCTGCGCCTGCTGCGCGCGGCCAAGCTCGTCCGGCCGCGCAAGGACGGCAAGAACGTCTTCTACAGCTTGGACGACGAGCACGTCCGGCTGCTGTTCAGGACCGCCCTGGACCACGTCCGCGAGGAGTAGCCCGCCATGCAGCTCGTCATCGACATTCTGCGCCAGAGTTGGCTGGTGCTGCTGGACTCCGCGCCTTTCGTGCTCCTCGGCCTGGCCGTGGCCGGACTGCTCAAGGCCTTCCTGCCCGAGGACTTCGTCGCCCGCCATCTGGGGAAAAAAAGTTTCGGCTCGGTGCTCAAGGCCTCGCTCCTCGGCGCGCCGCTGCCGCTCTGCTCCTGCGGCGTGGTTCCTGCGGCCGCGGGCCTGCGCCGCCAGGGCGCCAGCCGCGGCGCCACGGCCGCCTTCCTGGTCTCCACCCCGGAGACCGGCGTGGACTCCATCGCCGTGACCTACGCCCTGCTCGACCCGCTGATGACCGTCCTGCGCCCCCTGGCCGCGCTCGTCACCGCCACCTGCGCCGGCCTGCTGGTCAACCTCCTGCCGGACGAGACCGCCCCGGACATCACCCTTCCCCCCGCGGCCCAGGCCTGCGGCTGCCATGGCGGCTGCTGCGCCGACCCAGCCCCCTGCCCGCCGGCCAAGCCCACCGTCGGCCGGCGCCTCGTGGACGGCCTGCGCTACGGCTTCGGCGAAATCCTCGCGGACATCGGCCCCTGGCTCCTGGCCGGCATCGTCATCGCCGGGGCCATCGCCGCCCTCGTCCCGCCGGGGCTCATCGAGCGCTTCCTCGGCCGGGGGTTTGCGTCCATGCTGGTCATGCTCGTGGTCGGCATCCCGCTCTACGTCTGCGCCACCGCCTCCACCCCGGTGGTCGCCGCCCTGGCGCTGAAGGGCCTGTCCCCCGGCGCCGCCCTGGTCTTCCTCCTGGCCGGTCCGGTGACCAACGCCGCGGCCCTGACGGTCATGGCCAAGATCCTCGGCCGCCAGGCGACCGTCCTCTTCGTCGTGGCCATCGCCGTCTCCTCCCTGGCCCTGGGCCTCGCCGCCAACGCCCTCTATGCCTGGGCCGGCCTGGACGTCGGCAGCTGGGTGCAGTCGAGCGGCAGCGAAACCCACGGCTGGTTCGCCGTGACCTGCGCCGTCGTTCTTCTGGCCCTCACCGCCCGTCCCCTCCTCGCACGCTTGGGCCTGCAACGGTGATCCGCGTCGCGCCGCAAACATCCTTGAACTCGATCAACGCCGTTTTTTCCCGGAACGCCGAAAATGTCTCGCAAACGTCATTTCTTTTTCAGAAGTTGCCATCTTGATCGCTGTATGACAGCATACGTGCGTTCCCTGGGCCGGGTGTCCCCCTTCGGCAGGCACGACGGCATCCCCTGATGCTTCAAGGAGTAAACGACATGGAACGATTCGAGACCTATTACCGCAGCCTGTACCAGGCGGTCAGGACCATCAATTCCTCCCTCCAACCCTCCCAGGTGCTTGGCACCTTGGTGGAACAGGCGGCCAAGGCCATGAACGTCAAGGGCAGCACGCTGCGCCTCCTGGACAGGAGCGGCCGCTACCTCCTGGCCGGCGCCTCCCACGGCCTCTCCCGCGCCTACCTGCGCAAGGGCCAGGTGGAGGTGGACAAGAGCGGCGTGGACAAGGAAGCGCTCGCCGGCCACACCGTGGGCATCGCCGATGTCTGCTGCGACCCGCGCTTCCAGTACCCCGAGGCCGCGCGCGAGGAGCACATCGTCTCCCTGCTGGTCACCCCGCTGACCGTCGAAGGCCGGGCCATCGGCGTGCTCCGGGTCTACTCCGAGACCGCCCGCGAGTTCGACGCGGCCGAGATCGAGTTCCTGGAGGCCATCGCCAACCTGGGCGCCATCGCCATCGAGAATGCCCGGCTGCATGAAGCCCTGCGTAGCGACTACGAGAAGCTCGCGGCCTTCGAATACCGCATCTTCGAGGATTAGGAGAATACCCATGGATCAGCTTCGCATCGGAATCAACGGCTTCGGCCGCATCGGCCGCCAGGTGCTCAAAGCCGTGCGCGAGCGCCATCCCGAGGCGCTCAAGGTCGTGGCCATCAACGACCTCTTCGACCCCAATACCAACGCCCACCTCCTGCGCCGCGACACCAACTACGGCCTCTCGCCCTTCGCCGTCTCCGTCGACGGCACGACCATCCGCTACGACGACTGGGACGTGGCCAGCTTCGCCCAGCGCGACCCCAAGGAGATACCCTGGGGCGACCTCGGCGTGGACGTGGTCGTGGAATCCACCGGCATCTTCCGCACCGGCCCCAAGGCCATGGCCCACATCGAGGCCGGAGCGCGCAAGGTGGTCATCACCGCCCCGGCCAAGGACGAGGACATCACTCTGGTGCTCGGCGTGAACGAGGACAAGTACGACCCGGCCAAGCACCGCATCATCTCCAACGCCTCCTGCACCACCAACTGCCTGGCCCCGGTGGTCAAGGTCGTCAACGACCGCTTCGGCGTCGAAAAGGGCCTTATGTGCACCGTCCACTCCTACACCAACGACCAGCGCATCCTCGACCTGCCGCACAAGGACCTGCGCCGCGCCCGCGCCGCCGGCCAGAATATCATCCCGACCTCCACCGGCGCGGCCAAGGCCGTGACCCTGGTCATCCCCGAACTCAAGGGCAAGATCGACGGCTACTCCCTGCGCGTGCCCACCCCCACCGTGTCCATCGTCGACTTCGCCTGTGACCTCAAACAGGCCACCACTACCGAAGAACTGCGCAAAGCCCTGAAGGACGCCGCGGACGGCCCGCTCAAGGGCATCCTCGGCTACTCCACCGAGCCCCTGGTCTCCATGGACTTCAAGGGCGACCCGCGCTCGAGCATCGTCGAGGACGAATACACCACGGTCATGGACGGCACCCTGGCCAAGGTCGTCTCCTGGTACGACAACGAATGGGGCTACTCCTGCCGCGTCGCCGACCTGCTCAAGCTGATCCACGACCGGGGCTAAGTGTTCAATGCCTCCGGCGGGCAGGGGCGCTGCCCCTGCACCCCGCCAGGGGGGTGACTCCCCTGGACCCCGCAGTCTGAAAATCGAAGCCTCCGGTGCGAAGAGCACCGGAGGCTTCGATTTTCAGCATGGGTGACAAAGGGCGGTCACGCTACCTGCGGCTTCCGCGGACAACGAGGGCAAAAAGAGACGGCGGCCGGCGAAGGGAAGATGGGGCGGGTTGGCTCGGACATATGGTCGAAGGACCACATATGCAGGCCGGACTGGGCATGATGGCGTGAAATAAAAAAACGGCGGTCAATGAAAGGAAGAGGTTCCGGGCTTGCTCGGGCGTCGATCTTGGACCGGACGGACGGCCCGAGCCGGCGCTTTCTTTTACTTTGATGGCGGCGGTTCCGTCTTCGCCGCCACGTGGCCTGACCCGGATGACCGATCCCGAATCAGACCGCTGATTTTCTTCAAGAGGCCAGTCGGCCGGGAATTTCGAGACGGCGGGGCTTTGGCCGCCGGCTTGAAAGTCCCGGCCGAATCGGGGGGTCCGGGGGGGCCCACGGCCCCCCGGCCGCCGGAGGCATTCTTCTCTTTCTCTTTTTTCTCTTCCTCTCCCCCTTCCTCAGCCGCAGCCCTCGCCGCCTCCGCGGCAGCCGGCGGAGCAGGCGGCCTTGGTGCGGCGGGTCTTCAAGGCGTCGAGGTCGCCGGTCTTGTAGACGGCGTCGAGGCCTTGCTCGATGAAGCCGCTCATTTCGACCGGGAGGATATTGTGCTCTTCGAGCACGGTGCGCGGGGTGTCGCCGATGCCGGAGACGAGGACGGCGCGGCAGTCCTTGATGAGTTCGGCCAGGGCGTACCAGCGGCTGACGCCGGTGCCCGGAGGCGGGGTGCGGCGCTCGTCCAGGAGGGTGTAGCCGCCGGGGCGCGGTTCGTAGATGAGCAGGCGGCCGGCCTCGCCCAGGTGCTCGTTGACCAGGAGCCCCTCCATGCTGGCCACGGCCACTAAGGGCTTGCTCGGGTCGAGCTCGGGGATGGCGGCGGCGCAGGCGGCCAGCGTCGGGGCCAGCTCGGCCGAGCGGTCATGGGAGAGGAGCCCGACGGCGTCGGCCCGGCAGCGCTTGCAGTGGCGCATCTGGGGCAGGTAGGCCTCGGCCTTGGCCCGCAGGGTTTCGATCATGTCCGGGGTCGGTTCCGGGACCTCGGCGAAGTCGGTGTCGGCGGTGGGGCAGAGCGGGATCAGGTTCAGGATGTCCACGCCGAGCTCGCGCATTTTCCTGGCCACCTCCTCGACGTGGTGGTCGTTGTAGCCCGGGGTGACGATGGTGTTGACCTTGACCGTGATGCCCTTGGCTTTGAGGCGCCGGATGGATTCGAGCTGGCGCGAGAGGATGAGCTCGGCGGCCTCCCGTCCGCGGTAGAGGACCTTGCCGTCGCGCACGAAGCGGTAGAAATTCTTCCCGACCTCGGGATCCACGGCGTTCACGGTCACGGTCATGTGGGTCACGCCGGCCTCGGCCAGCTCGTCCACGTGGTCGGGCAGGTTCAGGCCGTTGGAGGACAGGCAGAAGAGCAGTTCCGGGTGCTTGGCGTGGACGCGGCGGATGGTCTCCAGCGTCTTCTCGGGCTCGGCCATGGGGTCGCCCGGGCCGGCGATGCCGATGACCGTGATGCGCGGCTCCACGGCCAGGACCTTGTCCACGTAGGTAGCGGCCTGGGCCGGGCTGAGCACGGCCGAGGTCACGCCCGGGCGGGACTCGTTGACGCAGTCGTATTTGCGGTTGCAGTAGCGGCAGCCGATGTTGCACTTGGGGGCCACGGGCAGGTGCACCCGGCCGCATTCGCCGGAGGCGTCCTTGTTGAAGCAGGGGTGCCGGCTGGTCATGATGGGCTGCATGCTTTGCGCTCCTTTAGATGTAGCCGTAGCCGATGTCGGAATCGGCCTGCTTTTTCTCGATGAGGGCGTTGGCCACGCGGTCGAAGAGGGACTGGGCGCCGCGGTAGCCGAGGTGGATGACGCGCGAGGCGCCGAAGCGGTCGTGGATGGGGAAGCCGACGCGCACCAGGGGCACGTTCAGCTCCTTGGCCAGGACCCGGTAGCCCTTGGAGTTGCCGAGGATGAGGTCGGGGGCCAGGGTCTTGGCCTTATCCGCGATCTCGTAGAAGTCCACGCCCGAGGCGACCTGCGGCTGCTCGCGCAGGATGTCGCCGGAGACCGCGGCCACGGCCGACGTGAGCCGGCCGGAGCTGCCGCCCGAGGCGACCAGCACCGGGACGAGCCCGATCTCGGCGGCAAACGAGGCCAGGCCCACGGCCAGGTCCTCCTCGCCGTAGATCAGGCAGCGCTTGCCCGCGACGTACTTGTGGCCGTCGACCAGGGCATCGACCAGGCGGGCGCGCTCGGCGCCCAGGGCGCGTGGCAGGCAGCGGCCCGAGAGCTCCTCCAGGGCGGCCATGAAGGCGTCGGTCTCGCGCAGGCCGATGGGCAGGCCGAGGCCGAGGCGCTTGACGCCGAAGCGCTCCTCGAGGAGGCCGCCGGCGGTGCGGGCGGGGTCCAGGGTGCGGCCGAACTCGAGGCTGGCCGGCGCGCCGCCCATGGCCCGGATGGCGGCGATGGGCGTGCCGCCGGGGGAGATCTTCTCGTACTCCTCCCAGGCCCCGCCATCGAGGGTGTCGGAATAGTCGGGCAGGATGGTCGCCGGCAGGCAGAAAGCCCGGCAAATGGTCTTCAGGTGGCGGATGTCCTCGGGCGAGACGAAGCCGGAGAGGACGTTGACCGCCGGGGTCTTCTCCTCGCCGGCGAGCACGTCCACCGCGGCCCGCAGGGCGCCGGTGAAGCCGTCCATGTGCGTGCCGGAGTAGCTCGGGGTGGAGACGGGCAGGATGGCCGGCAAGGACAGGTCGCCGAACTCGCTGCGGAACTCGGAGAGGATCATCTTCACGTCGTCGCCGATGGTCTCGGTCAGGCAGGTGGTGGCCAGGCCGATGGCCTTGGCCCCGTACTTGTCCATGACGTTGAGTAAGCCCTTCTTCAGGTTCGCCCCGCCGCCGTAGATGGCGTTCTTCTCGCCGAGCGCGCTGGAGGCGATGTCCACGGGCTCGCGGAAATGGCTGATGATGTAGCGCCGCATGTAGGTGGCGCAGCCCTGGGAGCCGTGCAGGAAGGGCACGCAGCCCTCGATGCCCTTGAAGGCCAGGCAGGCGCCGAGCGGCGTGCAGAGCTTGCAGGCGTTGGTGGTGGAGACGAAGGGGCTGCCGTCTTTCATGGCTACTTGACCTCCGCGCAGTCGCAGGGACGCTCGGGTGAGGTGCAGGACGTGGCGGCCGAGGCCGCCTTGCCCGAGCGGCGCGGGGTGAAGCGCCAGACCGGGCTCATGACCGTGGCGTGGACCTCGCGGGCGAAGTTCAGCATGCCGGCGAAGCCCTCCAGGGCCTCCTTGCGCTCGTGGTTGTGGTCGCAAAAACCCACCCCGAGCTTGAAGGCGATGGGCCGTTCCTTGACCCCGCCGACGAAGATGTCCACGTCTTTTTCCTTGATGAAGGCCGAGAGCTCGAGCGGATTGGCGTCGTCGACGATGATGGTACCTTCGTCGGTGATCGCGGCCAGCTCCTTGTAGTCCTCCTCGGTGCCGGTCTGGGAGCCGACCACGACCACGTCCATGCCCAGGTGCCGGAAGCTTTTGACCAGGGAGAAGGCCTTGAAGGCGCCGCCGACGTAGACCGCGGCCTTCTTGCCTTTGAGGTCCTTCTTGTACTCCTGGAGCTTGGGGTAGAGCATCGACAGCTCGTCGCGCACCAGGGCCTTGGCCCGGTCCATGATGCCCGGGTCCTTTTCGGCGAAGAATTTGGCCACGTCGTAGAGGGCCTGGGACATGTCCTCGATGCCGAAGTAGGAGGCGCGGATGAAGGGCGTGCCGTAGGTCTCCTGCATCATGACCGCGAGATCCTGGGTCGCGCCGCTGCACTGGACCACGTTCAGGGCCGCGCCGTGGGCTTTCTCGATGTCGGCCACGCGGCCGTCGCCGGTCAGGGTGGCCACGACCTCGACCCCCATGCGCTGGTAGTAGTCCTTGATGATCCAGATCTCGCCGGCCAGGTTGAAGTCGCCAAGGATGTTGACCGACAGGGGCGAGACGGCGCTCACGTCGCCGCGGCCGACGAGCTTGGAGAGCGCCTTGCAGGCCGCGTGGTAGCCCTCGCGCTTGTTGCCCTTGAAGCCCTCGGAGGCCACCGGGATGACCGGGATGCCCTGCTCGGCCTCCACGCGCTTGGCCACGGCATTCAAGTCGTCGCCGATGATGCCGACGATGCAGGTGGAGTAGACGAAGGCCGCGCTCGGCTTGTGGCGCGCGATGAGCTCGGTTAAGGCCTGGTAGAGCTTCTTCTCGCCGCCGAAGATGACGTCCTTCTCCTTCAGGTCGGTGGAGAAGCTCAGGCGGTGCAGCTCCGGGCCCGAGGACAGGGCGCCGCGGATGTCCCAGGTGTAGGCGGCGCAGCCGATGGGGCCGTGGACCAGGTGCAGGGCGTCGGCGATGGGGTAGAGCACCACGCGCGAGCCGCAGAACACGCAGGCCCGCTGGCTGACGGCGCCGGCCAGGGAGTCGCGGTTGCAGGCGATTGTGAAATCGACGGCGCCGTCTTTGCGCACGATCTGGTTTGCGCGTTCGGTGAAGATGACCTGTTCCATATGCTGTCCTTGCCTCGGGTCGAAAGATGGCGGGGGGAGCGGCACGCGGGCCGCTCCCCGTCCGCGGGTTAGTCCAACAGGTAGGCTTCGGCCGGCCGGCCGTCTTCCATGGCGTCGAGGATGGCGTCCATGGCCTCCTCGCTGTCCACGCCGGCGTACCACCAGTTCTGCGGGTAGACGACCATGACCGGTCCCTTCTCGCAGAGCTTCAGGCAGGTGGTGCTGGAGATCATGGCGTCGAGGCTCCTGTCGAGTATCTCGTTCTCCAGGTACTGGGCCAGGCCGTCGTTCTTCTTGAAGCAGACGCCCTGGGGATCGCCCTTCAGGCGGAAGCTGGCGCAGAGGAAGATGTGGTATTCGGGCTTGTTCATCGGTTCACCTTGTGTCTTTCGCGTTTTTCTCGCGGCGCCTACATCTGCAGTTCGACCTGATGCTCGGGGCAGGTCAGGTCCTGCTTGTCGAGCAGCGCGTCCAGGATCTTCTCGCACAGCCGAAGCGCTCCCTTGTAGCCGACCGTGGGGAAGTAGACGTGGCCCATGCGGTCCAGGATCGGGAAGCCGTGGCGGATGAGCGGGATGTTCTCGTCGCGGGCGATGTACTTGCCGTAGGAGTTGCAGATGAGCAGATCCACGGGCGTCTGCTTGATCCACTGGTGCAGCAGGAACATGTCGCCTTCGACCTTGACGTTCACCTCGTGGGGGATGTCCGCAGTCAGCTCGCGGATGCGGGCCTCGAAACGCTTGCCGGGCGTGCCGGTGACGATGTGCACGGGCCACATGTCGAGCGTCACCAGGAATTCCACCAGGCTGATGATCTGGTCCGGATCGCCGGCCAGGGCCACCTTCTTGTGGTAGAAGTACTGGTGCCAATCGCTGATCACGTCCACCAACTGCCCGCGCTCGAAGTTGATGGACTCGGGCACGGACTTGCCGGCCAGCTGGCGCAGGGTGTCCACGAAGCGGTCCGTGGCCTTGAGCCCGATGGGCAGGTCCAGTATCTTGCAGGGCACCTTGAACTCGGAATCGAGGTAGCGGGCGGCCTCGGCCGAGGCCCATTCGCCCAGGCCCAGGGTGCCGATGGCGTCGCCGCTGGCTTTCAGCTCGTCCACGGTCACCCCGGCCTCGGGGAACATGGAGTACTGGCCGGTGAGCGGCCCGTTCAGTACTCCCGAGGTGTCCGGGAAGAGGATGGATTTGACTCCCAGGGCCTCGGCCAGATGCTTGATCTCGGCCATGTCCGCGGGCTCGACGTAGCCCGGGATGAGGTTGACGCGTCCGTTCTTCTTGCCGGTCTTTTGGGCAAAGCCGCGGACCATGCCCTTGACCATGTTGGCGAACCCGGTGACGTGGGAGCCGACATAGCTCGGGGTGTTGGCGTAGATGACGTGCTTGCCGTCCGGCACCTTGCCTTCCTGGCGGGCCTTGGCCACGATCTGGGGGATGTCGTCGCCGATGGTCTCGGACAGGCAGGTGGTGTGGACCGCGACCACGTCGGGCTCGTAGATGGCGAAGATGTTCTCGAGCGCCTGGAGCAGGTTGGCCTGGCCGCCGAAGACCGAGGAGCCCTCGGTGAAGGAGCTGGTGCCGGCCATGACCGGCTCCTTGTAGTGCCGGGTCAGGGCCGAGCGGTGGTAGGCGCAGCAGCCCTGGGAGCCGTGGCTGTGGGGCAGGCAGCCCCGGATGCCCAGGGCGGCGTACATGGCGCCGATGGGCTGGCAGGTCTTGGCCGGGTTGATGGTCAAGGCCTTGCGGGGCTTGATCTCGGGTGTGGTGTGTCTCAGGAGCGTCATGGCGTAAGTCCTCATTATTCCCAGACGTAGGTGGCGGACAGCTCGGGATTCTCCTCCCAGGGCGCCTTCATGTAGGTCCAGACCTTGCTGCTCACCAGCCGGGCGATCTCGCGGTAGAAGTTGGCCGCGCCGCCGAAGCCCGCGTAGGGGCCGCCCACGTCGTAGTTGTGGAGCTGCTTCAAGGGCACGCCGAGCTTCTGGACCACGTATTTTTCCTTGATGCCGGCGCAGAACACGGCCGGCTTGTACTTCTCGATCAGGGCCTCGGACTCGTAGTGGTTGATGTCGTCGATGATCAGCGTCTTACTTTCCATCTCCATCATCATGCCCGGGTAGTTCTTGAACTCCACGCCCGCGTCCTCCAGGGCTTTCAGCTCCTCGGGGGTCTTGCGCGCCCGGTAGCGCGCGGGGTCGGCCTCGACCTCGAGCTCCTCGATGTTGCGGCTGTCGGCATCGACCTTGACGCTCGGCAGCACGTGCCGGCCCTCGTAATCGTCGCGGTGGGCGAACTCGTAGCCCGCGGCGATGGTTTTCATGCCCATCTCGTGGAAGAGCTCCTGGTAGTGGTGGGCGCGCGAGCCGCCGACGAAGAGCATGGCCAGCTTGCCCTCGGTGGTAGGCAGAACCTCCTCGGCCGCGGCCTTGACCTTGGGCAGCTCCTCGGCAATGACCGCCTCGACCCGCTCGATCAGCTCCTTGTCGCCGAAGTACTGGGCGATGCGCCGCAGCGACTTGGCCGTGGCCTCGCCGCCGATGAAGTTGACCTTGATCCAGGGCGCGCCGAACTTCTTCTCGATCATCTCGGCCACGTAGTTGATGGAGCGGTGGCACATGACGCAGTTCAGGTCCGCGCTGTGCGACTTGGCGAACTGGTCGTAGCTCGAGTTGCCGGAGAAGGTGGAAACCAGGGTGATGCCGCAGCGCGTGAACAGCTCCTCGAGCTCGAAGGCGTCGCCGCCGATGTTGTATTCGCCGAGCAGGTTGATCTTGAACTTGCCTTCGGTCGGGGTGTCGTCCAGACCGATGACGTGCTTGAAGAGCTGGTTGTTGGCGATGTGGTGGCCGGCCGACTGGGAGACGCCCTTGTAGCCCTCACAGGAGAAGGCGAACACGTTGATGCCGAGCTTCTCCTTCATGTCCCTGGCCACGGCGTGGACGTCGTCGCCGATGAGGCCCACGGGGCAGGTGGAGAAGATGCCTATGGCCTTGGGATTCATGGCATCGAAGGCCTCCTGCACGGCCTGGCGCAGCTTCTTCTCGCCGCCGAAGACGATGTCGTGCTCGCCCATGTCGGTGGAGAAGCAGTAGGGCATGTAGTTTTCGCTCTCGGGCGTGGGCGGCAGGGTCTGGTTGCGCCGCGTCAGCCAGGAGTAGAAGCCGCAGCCGATGGGGCCGTGGGTTATGTTGACGATGTCCCGGGTGGGTCCGAGCACCACGCCCTTGCAGCCGGCGTAGGTGCAGCCGCGCTGGGTGATGATGCCCGGGATGGTCCGGACGTTGGACATGATCTCCTGCGAGTGGCCCTGCTCGTCGAGCTCGTTCACCAGAATCTGCTTGGAGCGCTTGCGGGCCACCTTGGGCGGATATTTCCTCAGCATCTCCTCCTTCAGGACGGAGGGATCGACGGTCTTCTTCGGCTTTGTAGTCATGACTGGGTATTCCTTGCCCTTTAGCGTGTGTTGTCGGTTGGCGGAGCCAGCCCGGCTAGTCGATGGCCTTCTTGCCGATCTCGCCGGTGCGCACGCGCACGGCCTCGGCCACCGGCAGGACGAAGATCTTGCCGTCGCCGGGCTTGCCGGTCCGGTTGGCCTCGATCAGGGCTTCGACCACGTCCTCGACCTGGTCGTCGCGCACGATCACCGAGACGACCCGCTTGGGGTAGAGCTTGTCCTTCTCGCCGAGCACGGACATGGCTTCCTCGTAGCCCTTGGCCGCGCCTTTCAAGACCATGGGGTTGACCAGGCCTTTGCCCCGGCCGGTGGCCTCCATGGCCACGAAGGCCGGCACGCCGGCGTCGGTCAGGGCCTTCTTGGTCTGGTTCATCATGTTCATGCGGATGACGGCCATGATCTCCTTCATGGCATGGCCTCCGCCATGGCGCTCTGGGTGGTCTCCTTCACGCCGGAGCTGATGGTGTACATCTCCTCCACCGGGGAGACGAAGATCTTGCCGTCGCCGTAGGCGCCCTTCTCGCCGCTGCGGGCCACGGTCATGACCGTCTTGATGACGAACTCCTTGTCCTTCTCGTCGACCACGGTGACCAGCATGGTCTTGGGGATCTCGTCGTAGGTCACGTCGCCGATCTTGATGCCGCGCTGCTTGCCGCGGCCGGCCACGGCGATCCTGGTCACGGCCGGGAAGCCGGCGTCCATGAGGGCGGCCAGCACGGCGTTGACCTTCTCCGGTCTGACGATGGACCTGATCATGATGAGCATGGGGTCGTTACTCCGTTGGTTGAAGTTGATCGCGCCGCGCGCCTAGTTGGCGATGCCGAAGTCGATGAGCAGCTTTTCCAGGTCCTCGATGGTCAGGGGCTTGGGGATGACGAACATCTCGTTGCCGTCGATCTTGCTCGCCAGTGCCCGGTACTCGTCGGCCATGGGCTGGGCGCCGTCGTAGTCGATGACCGTCTTGCGGTTGATCTCGGCCCGCTGGACCATGTTGTCGCGGGGCAGGAAGTGGATCATCTGGGTGCCAAGGCGCCGGGCCAGCTCCTGGATGAGGTCCTGCTCGCGGTCGACCTGGCGGCTGTTGCAGATGAGCCCGCCCAGGCGCACGCCGCCGGCGTCGGCATATTTCACGATGCCCTTGCAGATGTTGTTGGCTGCGTACATGGCCATCATCTCGCCGGAGACCACGATGTAGATCTCGTCGGCCTTGCCCTCGCGGATGGGCATGGCAAACCCGCCGCAGACCACGTCGCCGAGCACGTCGTAGAAGACGTAGTCGAGCGCTTTGTCGGCGTCGTAGGCCCCGAGCTGCTCCAGCAGGTTGATGGAGGTGATGATGCCCCGGCCGGCGCAGCCCACGCCCGGCTCCGGTCCGCCGGACTCGACGCAGACCGTGTTGCTGAAGCCGCCCTTGAGGATGTCGCCCAGGTCCACGTCCTCGCCTTCCTCGCGCAGGGTGTCGAGGACGGTACGCTGGCTCAGGCCCCCGAGCAGCAGCCGGGTGGAGTCACCCTTGGGATCGCAGCCCACGACCATGACCTTCTTGCCGAGATGGCTGGCCAGGCCGGCCACCGTGTTCTGGGTGGTGGTGGACTTGCCGATGCCACCCTTGCCGTAGATCGCTATCTTGCGCATGTCGTTCCTCCCGTGAAAGTGGTGAAGCTGGAGCCTCCTAGCGCAAGGGCCATGCCAGACTTGCGCAATCTGCTTAACATACCGAGATTATTGTTATTGCTAGTTAAGTCCCGTTTCCCGGGCAAAACCGAACCTTCATTAATGTAAGGTGATGGCCTTCGTTTTTGTCGTGTTGTGTCCGGTGCCGTGGCGCAAACCGTGGCCTTTCAGGCCGGAACCCCTTTTGCAGGGGACAGTCCGGAGGAGCTCATGATCATCGATTCAACCCTGCGCGAGGGCGAGCAGCGCTACGGCCTCTATTTCGACCCCGCAACCAGGACGGCTCTGGTCCGGGCTCTGGCCGCGGCCGGCGTGGCCGAAATCGAGACCGGCCCCGAAGCCCTGGTGGTGGATGCGGTGAAAAGCCTGCCCGGGGCGCGGCCCAAGGTCAGCGTCTGGAGCCCCTGCCGGGAGGACAGGCTGCGCGCCGTGGCCGCACTTCAAGCCGACCGGGTCTGCCTCGGCCTGCCGGTCTCGGACCTGCACATCGAGAAGCGCTTCCGCCGCGACCGGGGCTTCGTGCTTACGCGCCTTGCGGAGATGCTCGGCCTGGCCCGGGAGCTCGGGCTTGCCTATATTTCCGTGGGTCTGGAGGACGTGAGCCGGGCCGATCCGGAGTTCGCCCTTGAGGTCGGCCGCCTAGCCGCGGAGCTGGGAGCCTCGCGCCTGCGGCTGTCAGACACTTTGGGGCTCCTGACCCCGGCCGAGACGGCCGCGCTGGTCGCACGCTTCAAGGCCGCCGTCCCCGTCGAGCTGGCCGTGCACTGCCACAACGACTTCGGCCAGGCCACGGCCAATGCCCTGGCCGCGCTGGAGGCCGGGGCGGACTATGCCGACGCGAGCCTCATGGGCCTGGGCGAGCGCGCCGGCATCGCCGCCACCGAGCAGCTGGCGGCCTTCCTCAGCTTGCGCCGGGGGCAGGCGGGCTACGACCTCGCCGCCCTGCGCCGGGCCTGCGAGCTGGCCGGCCGGGCCGCGGGCGGAGTGCCGGACCACGCCCCGGTGGTCGGCGAGCGCCTGTTCTGGGTGGAGTCGGGCCTGCACGCCGAGGCCCTGTACAAGGCGAGCGAGCTCTACGAGCCCTTTGCCCCGGAGCTGCTCGGCCTGGCCCGGCACATCGGACTGGGCAAGAAGAGCGGACGGGCCGCCGTGGCCGGCAAGCTCTCCGAGCTCGGCCTTGCCGAGTCCGCCGGCGACCTGGCCGATCTGGCCGGCCTGACCGAGCGTGTCCGGGCAACGGCCGGACGCCTCGGCCGGACCCTCGACGAGGCCGAGATCGTAAGACTCGCCCGGACCACCGAAAACTGATTGCCGACAAAAACGGCTGCGCATCGGCAGCTGTCCAGATTTTCCGGCGTCTTACGGCCTTTGTCCGTAGCGCAGGCATCTTTTCCCGGTTTTTCTTGCCCTTTCAATTCCTCTGACTTACAACTCCGCGACCTATCACTTTTTCAGGAGACGACCGTGCCCAAGACCATCGGACAGGCAACCATCCGCAATTTCCTGGGGAACTCGCCCGATTGGTACAAGATGACCATCATCGGCTTCCTGGTGGCCAATCCCATCCTGCTGCAGACCGCCGGCCCGTTCATCACCGGCTGGGCGCTCATAGCCGAGTTCATCTTCACCCTGGCCATGGCCCTCAAGTGCTACCCGCTGCCCGCCGGGGGCTTACTCGCCCTGGAGGCCGTGGCCCTGGGCATGACCTCGCCCGGCATGGTCTACGAGGAAGCCCTGCACAACTTCCCGGTGATCATGCTGCTCATGTTCATGGTCGCCGGCATCTTCTTCATGAAGAGCCTCTTGCAGTTCACCTTCACCAAGATACTGGTTTCCATCCGTTCCAAGTACATCCTGGCGCTGCTCTTCTGCTTCATGGGCGCCTTTCTCTCGGCCTTCCTCGACGCCCTGACCGTGACCGCGGTGATCATCACCGTGGGCTACGGCTTCTACGACGTCTTCCACCGCTTCGCCTCGGGCAAACGCATGGGCGACGAGCACGACTGCCGCATCGACGCCGGCGTCGAGGACTGCCACCGCCTGGACCTAGACGAGTTCCGCGGATTCTTGCGCAACCTCATGATGCATGGTGCGGTGGGCACGGCGCTCGGCGGCGTGACCACCCTGGTCGGCGAGCCCCAGAACCTGCTCATCGGCCACGAGATGGGCTGGCACTTCATGGACTTCTTCCTGATCGTGGCCCCGGTGAGCATGCCCGTGCTCGTCGTCGGCCTGGCCACCTGCCTGCTCGTCGAGCGTTTCCGGGTCTTCGGCTACGGCTACCAACTGCCCGAATCCGTCCGCACCATCCTCGTCAAGCAGTCCGAGGAGGACGACAGGAAGCGCACGCTCAAGGAGAAGTCGGCGCTCATCGCCCAGGGCCTGGCCGGCGTCCTGCTCATCGTCTCGCTCGCCCTGCACCTGGCCGAGGTCGGGGTCATCGGGCTCATGATCATCGTACTGCTCACGGCCATGACCGGCATCACCGAGGAGCACCGCATCGGCCACGCCTTCGAGGAGGCCCTGCCCTTCACCGCGCTCCTGGTGGTCTTCTTCGCCATCGTCGCGGTCATCCACGACCAGCACCTCTTCGCCCCGGTCATCCACTTCGTGCTCGGGCTTGAGGGCAAGACCCAGCTCGGCGCCTACTACGTGGCCAACGGGCTCCTCTCGGCCATCTCCGACAACGTCTTCGTGGCCACGGTCTACATCACCGAGACTAAGATGCACTACCAGAACCTCCTCGCCGCCATTCCCGACCTGCCCATGAGCGCAAGCGAGCTCATGGCCGCCCTGACCGACCCGCACAGCGTCCGCTCCGACGTCCTGGCCCGGCTGCCGGCGGCCGTAGCCGAGAAGGCCGGCGAATACATCCGCCAGCTCGACTTGCTGGCCGTGTCCATCAACACCGGCACGAACATCCCCAGCGTGGCCACGCCCAACGGCCAGGCCGCCTTCCTCTTCCTGCTGACCTCGGCCCTGGCTCCGGTCATCCGCCTGTCCTACGGCCAGATGGTCAAGCTCGCGCTGCCCTACACCATCACCATGAGCCTGACCGGACTGGCCGCGACTTTGTTCCTCTAGCCCCCGGGCCAGACCCACGCGCGGACCTGCGCCCTTTAGAAAAATCAGAAGGGCAGCCGGTGAGGGGGGAAGAGCTTGAGGGCGTGTGCCCGAACCCGCTGTGTGTTCACCCCGCGGGGCCGCTCTGATTTCACGGCAGGCCCGGACCAGCTCGAAGATGCGGGTTCAAGGCCCCCGCGCACGCCGCCCCACCGCCCCACCGCCTCTTTCCACCCATGGCCGCTTTCGTACTTTTCGACTCCGGGACTCCGCCACCCTGACCACCTTCAAACGGCCAGTCCGTCCCGGCGTTTTCGGCTGGCGGGGCTTCGATTTTCAGTTTGGTGGCGAAGGGGTGGATCATCTTCCTTTGCGAGGATCACGACCAGGTAAGGAAAAAGCGAAAAAGCGGCCAATGAGGTAAAAGAAAGGCGTGGGGCGATGGACCGGACCATGGCCGAGCCGCCCCTTCCCTACCTCATGGCTGCTTTGTGATTTTCTTCCTCCGCGCCCTTGCTTTCCCCGCCTTCTTCAATCGGTCAGTCCGTCCCGGCGTTTTCGGCTGGCGGGGCTTTGGCCGCCGGCCGAAAACGCCGGGACGAGCTCGGGGGTCCGGGGGCCCTCGGCCCCCGGCCGCCGGAGGCGCTCTCCCGCCTCCTCCCCGTCTCCTTCCCCGGCCTCAGCCGGCCAGGGCGTAGCGGCTGTGCAGGCGGAAGGGCGCGGTGCGGTCGGGCTGGTGGAAGAGGCAGACGTCGGTGACGGGCAGGGGCTCGGCGAGGAGCGGCCCAAGCAGCCGGTCGAGCACGGAGCGGGCGGTGTCGCTCAGGGTGTGCTCCTGGATGGAGCCGGTCAGGGTGAGGTGGAAGCGGAAGTCCTCGAAGACGTAGGGGTAGCCCCAATCCTCGAGGTATTGGAGCTGTCGGGGGGGCATGCCCGGCCGGATGCGGGCGGCGCGCTGCTCGGGCGATTCCGGCCGGCGGAAGGGCTCGAACTCGCGCACGGCGTCGGCGGCCAGGGCTTCCATGGCCGAGCAAGGCGCGCGCGGAACCAGGGCCAGGAAGGAGCCGAGGGCGCCGACCTCGAGCTCGATGGCAAAGGGCGCATGGGCCGAGGCGAAGGCCCGGGCCGCCTGGGTGAGCGCCGCGGGGGAGGCCCCGGCTTTGAGGGCGAAGGGGGGTTTGAGCGTGGCGTGCAGGCCGTAGTGCCCGGGCGCGGCGGTCAGTGCGGCGATTGCCCGGGGCGGCAGGCGGGGAACCATGGGCCGGGGCAGCTCCCGGCCGGAGGCGTCGCGCCCGAGCCAGGCCTGGGCCGCATTGGTCAGGGGATGCGCCGGGTCGGAGGCGAAGAAGACCGCCCAGCGCGGCTCCGGAAGCGCCAGGAGCCGGGTCTCGCGGCAGGATTCGGGCCGGCTGGTCATTTAGGCGACGCGCTCCCCTTCGCGCCAGACGGCGCGCACGATGGGCACGTCCTCGTGGACCCGGACCCGCACCAGGTCGGCGCGCTTGCCCGGGGCCAGCTCGCCGCGGTCGGTGAAGCCCAGCACGTCGGCCAGGTTGGCGCTGACCGTGGCCACGGCCTGGGGCAGGGGAAGGTCCAGGCGCTGGTGGAGCAGGAAGGCGCCGTGCAACAGGCTGATGGGCACGTAGTCCGAGGAGAGCGCGTCGAGCAGGCCGGCGGCGGCCAGGTCCAGGGCCGAGACGTTGCCCGAGTGCGAGCCGCCGCGGACCACGTTGGGCGCGCCCATGGTCACGGTCAGGCCCAGCTCCCTGGCCCGGCGCGCGGCCGCTAACGTCGTGGGAAACTCGGAGATGACCACGCCGCAGGCCGCGGACTCCTCGGCGTGGGCCGTGGTGGTGTCGTCGTGGCTGGCCAGGGGGATGTTCCGCTCGCGGCAGAGGCGGGTGACGGTTTCGCGGCCCGGACCGGCGTAGCGGCGCTGGTTCTCCAGGCGGTGCTCAAAGACCCTCCGGGCGTCGTCCTCGGTCCATTTCTTCTCGCTGTGGTAGAGGCGCCATTTCTCGAGATCGGACCATTGGCGCTGGCCCGGGGTGTGGTCCATGATGGACACGAGCTTGAGGAAGGGCGTGTCCACAAGGTCCTGGAACAGCCCGGCCATGTGGGAGTCGGCCAGCTCGCAGCGCAGGTGCAGGTGGTGCTCGGCGCGGAGATAGCCGTGGTCGCGGCCGGTGCGGATGGCCTCCAGGGAGCGCTGCAGGAGGTCCTTGCGGCTGCAGGCGGTCCTGGAGACCGCCTTGTCCAGGTATTCGCCGACGAAGATGGAGTCGAGCACGGTGGTGATGCCGGCGCCCGCGGTCTGGGCGTCGTGGGTCATGAGCGCGGCCAGGGCCGAGGGCCATTCGACCCCGGGCCGGGGCATGAGGTGCTTCTCGAGGTTGTCGGTGTGCATCTCGATGAGCCCGGGGATGAGGAAGTCGCCGTCGAGGTCAAGGGCATTGGGCGCCTGGGAGCGCTCGGCGTCGATGGCGGCGATGCGTCCGTCCCGCAGGTCCAGCGTGCCGTCAAGGACGCGGTCGCGCAGGACCAGGCGGGCGCCGGTGAGGATCAACTCAGGTGCCATGAAAGTTTCCTGTGCATCCGGATTCGGAGCCTGCGCCGGCCGGCAGGCTGGACAACCCGGGCATGTGTCTGATCTGTTGTTCGTCATGCATGACTCTGCAATTAGCCATTGGCCGGCGGACTGTCAAAATCGCCTGTAATCACGATAATTCCAATGTATCCGAGCTGTTGTCGGCATTGTCACCGAAAACAAACCAAGCCGGTACGGAAATTCCACACAACCGTCGTCGCGTCGCATTGCGTCCTTCCCTGTGGATGAAAGGCGCGGGGCGCACCTTTTTCACAGGTCTCATTCCCCATTCTGCAGTCTGTCCGGCCCTGGCTGCGACCTCGCGGCCAGAGCCGCATGGCCGCGATCGCCGGCGCAGATGGCGCGCAGCAGGGCCACGAAGCGCGGGCCGGACTCGGACAGCTCGGGCGTATTGTCGTGGACGTGCATCTCCGGGCCGGGAGCGGCGTAGGACCGCAGTCGAGCCAGCCGGCGCTCGACGGCCTGCGCTGATTCGCGCCCGCGCTCAAGCAGGCGGCGGCGAAGCGCTTCCGGGTCCACCGTGACCAGGAGTGGCACGATCTCCGGCCGGCGGGCCATGGCTTCGGCCAGGTAGCCGCGCGAGCCGTTCATGACCACGTTCAGCCCCTGGCCGAGCCAGGATTCGATCTCCAGGCCCAGGCCGTAGCGGTTGCCGTGGCTCGTCCAGTGCAGGCTGAACAGCCCGGCCGCGGCGCGGGTGGCGAATTCCTGCCCGCTCAGGGCCACGTGGTTCTCGCCGCCGGCGTCAAAGGGCCGGGTGATGTAGCGGTGGGCGAAGACCAGGCCGTCCTCGGCCCCCAGGTGCGCCCGGGCGAAGTCCAGGAGGGTATCCTTGCCCGCGCCGGACGGCCCCATGACGTAGATCAGCAGGCCGGACATGGCTCGGGCGCGACAGCCGGGGTCAGGCTGAAGACGCGGTCCGCGACCCGGTCGCGGGCGCCTTCGTCGTGCAGGATGCCGGCGATGGCAGCGCCCCGGGCCTTGGCCTCGAGGATGAGGGCGACGACCGTGTCCCGGTTGTCCGGGTCGAGCGAGGCCGTGGGCTCGTCCAGGAGCAGGACCGGGTAGGCGGCGGCGAAGCCGCGGGCGATGTTCACCCGCTGCTGCTCGCCGCCGGAGAAGGTGGCCGGGGCCAGGCGCCAGAGGCGCTCCGGGATGCGCAGGCGGGTGAGAAGCTCGGCCGCGCGCTCGCGGGCCGGCCCGGCCGGCCGGCCCAGGGCCGTCAGCGGCTCGGCCACGATGTCGATGGCCGGCACGCGGGGGATGACCCGCAGGAACTGGCTGACGTAGCCGAGGGTGGTGCGCCTGAGCTCGATGATGGTCCGCGGGTCGGCCGCGGCCACGTCCACGCAGCCCGCGTCCGTGCAGATGAGGATGGCCCCGGCGTCGGGCTTGTAGTTGCCGTAGAGCGAGCGCAGGAGCGTGGACTTGCCGGCGCCCGACGGCCCGGCCAGGGCCACGCACTCGCCGGCGCGCACGTCCAGGTCGAGGCCGGAGAAGACCGGGATGTGGGCCTCGTCCTGGGTGTGCAGGACGAACTGCTTGGCCAGCCCGCGCACGCGGATGATCGGTTGCATGAGCGTGTCCCTTTTCAGGCCTGGAGGATGGAGGAGACCAGGAGCTGGGTGTAGGGATGATGGGGATCGTCCAGGACCTGGTCGGTCAGGCCGGACTCGACCACCCGGCCGCAGCGCATGACCATGAGCCGGTCGGCCAGCAGCCGGGCCACGGCCAGGTCGTGGGTCACGATGACCACGGCTAGGCCCAGCTCGGCCACGAGCTTGCGCAAGAGATCGAGCAACCGGGCCTGAACCGAGACGTCGAGGCCTCCGGTGGGCTCGTCCATGAACACCAGCCGCGGCTCGGTGACCAGGTTGCGGGCGATCTGCAGGCGCTGCTGCATGCCGCCGGAGTAGGTCGCGGGCAGGTCGTCCAGGCGCTCTGGACCGATCTCGACCTTCCCAAGCCACTCCTCGGCCCTGGCCCTGAGTTTGCCGTAGTGGCGCAGGCCGAGAGCCATGAGCTTTTCCCCGACATTGGCTCCGGCGCTCACGTTCATGCGC
The DNA here is from genome assembly GCA_002428705.1 of Desulfovibrio sp. UBA6079. Lineage (GTDB taxonomy): Bacteria > Desulfobacterota > Desulfovibrionia > Desulfovibrionales > Desulfovibrionaceae > UBA6079. The sequence goes on along the minus strand of DIXN01000004.1, from coordinate 53,722 downwards.
AGCCCGTCGCGCGGGTTCTGGTGGACGAAGCCCCAGTGGCTGCGCAGGAGCCGGCGCTTCTCGGCCTCGGCCAGGGCATGCACGTCGACCAGGCCCCGCTCCGGCCAGTCGTAGCTCACCCGGCCGGCGTCGGGCGCGAGGTGCGTGGCCAGGATGTTCAGCAGCGTGGTCTTGCCAGAGCCGGACTCGCCGACCACGCCCAAAACCTCGCCGGGCCAGAGGTCGAAGCTCACGCCCTCCAGGGCCGGCTGCGCGCCGAAGGACTTGGTGAGACCCCGGGCGCAGAGGAGCGGGCCGGCGTCGGGCACGGGCAGAGCCCGGGCGGCGGCGCTCATGCCTCCTCCCCGGCCGCGGCCCGGCGCCGGGCGCAGTGGTTGGAGTCGGAGCAGACGAACATGCGGCCTCCGTGATCGTCGGTCACGATCTCGTCCAGATAGGTGTCGGTGGCCCCGCACAGGGCGCAGGGTTCGTCCCAGCCCTCCACGCTGAAGGGGTAGTCCTCGAAGTCGAGGCTTCTGACCTCGGTGTAGGGCGGCACGGCGTAGATGCGCTTCTCCCGGCCTGCGCCGAAGAGCTGGAGCATGGGGGCTTTTGTCAGCTTGGGGTTGTCGAACTTGGGGATGGGCGAGGGCGACATGACGTAGCGGCCCTCCACGCGCACCGGGTAGCTGTAGGCCGTGGCGATGCGGCCGTGGCGGGTGACGTCCTCGTAGAGCTTGACGTACATGGAGCCGTACTCCTCGAGGGCGTGCATGGTCCGGGTCTCGCTCTCGCGCGGCTCCATCAGGCGCAGGGGCTCGGGCTGGGGCACCTGGTAGACGAGTATCTGGTCCTCGCGAAGCCGCGTCTCGGGCACGCGGTGGCGGGTCTGGATGATGCTCGCCGCCTCGGTGTCCTCGGTGGTGGCCACGCCGGCCGTGCGGGCGAAGAAGCGGCGGATGGACACGGCGTTGGTGGTGTCGTCCGCGCCCTGGTCGATGACCTTCAGGGTGTCCTCGGGTCCGATGATGCTGGCCGTGACCTGGATGCCGCCCGTGCCCCAGCCGTAGGGCAGGGGCATCTCCCGGCTGGCGAAGGGCACCTGGTAGCCGGGGATGGCCACGGCTTTGAGGAGCGCGCGGCGGATCATGCGCTTGGTCTGCTCGTCCAGATAGGCGAAATTGTAGCCCGCAAGGCCGGTCAGGTCAGCCTCGCAGCGCAGTCTCACGCTCGCTTCCATTTTCCTCTCCCGATGTTTCGCGGCTCTCGAATTTGCGGCGCATGTCCCGGACCATGACCAGCTCGGCCTGGAAATCCACGTAGTGCGGCAGCTTCAGGTGCTGCACGAAGCCCGAGGCCTCGACGCTGTCGGCGTGGGAGAGCACGAACTCCTCGTCCTGGGCCGGGGCGCCGGGGGATTCGCCCAGCTCCCGGCAGCGCAGCGCCCTGTCCACCAGGGCCATGGACATGGCCTTGCGCTCGCTCTCCCCGAAGCTGAGGCCATAGCCGCGGGTGAACTGCGGCGGGAGGCTTTTCCCGCCCTTGAACTGGTTCACCATCTCGCACTCGGTCAGGGTCAGGCTGCCGATGGACACGGCAAAGCCCAGCTCCTCGGGCACGATCTGAACCTCCACCTCGCCCATGCGGATCTCGCCGGCAAAGGGGTGGTTCTTGCCGAAGCCGCGCTGGGTGGAATAGCCCAGGGCCAGGAGGAAGCCCTCGTCGGCCCTGGCCAGTGATTGCAGGCGCACGTCGCGGCCGGCGGGGTAGGTCAGCGGATCGCGGGTGATGTCCCCGACCTCGGCGCAAGGATCGGCCTCGGTTTCTGGCTGCAACAGGCCCTCGCGGCCCAGGATGTCGGCGACGCGAGCCATGGGGGCCACGGGCTGGTCGTCGGTCGTGGCAGGCGGCTCGGGCTCGTTTGCCGGCGGCCGCTGCCCGTCAGGGCGGGCAAGGTCGAAGTCGAGCAGGCGGTGGGTGTAGTCGAAGGTGGGCCCGAGCACCTGGCCGCCGGGCAGGTCCTTGAACACGGCCGATATGCGCCGGCGCACCAGCATGGCCGAGGTGTCAAGCGGCAGGCTCGCGACCAGGCGGGGCAGCGTGGTGCGGTAGGCGCGCAGCAGGAAGACCGCCTCGACCAGATCGCCCCTGGCCTGCTTGATGGCCAGGGCGGCAAGCTCGCGGTCGTAGACCGAGCCCTCGGTCATGACCCGGTCCACGGCCAGGGTGAGCTGCCCGCCGATCTGCGCAAGGCTCAGCTCCGGCTCGGCGGGATCGCCCCGGCGGGCCTCGGCCAGCAGCTCATGGGCGCTGGTGATGGCGGCCTCGCCGCCCTTGACCGCGACGTACATCAGGCCTCCTTCACCCGCGTGGTCCGCGGGCAGCCGGCCAGCAGCCGGTCGGTGACGAAGAAGATGTCCAGGCCCAGGGGGAAGAGCGGCTGCAGGGCGGCGCGCTCGGCCCAGAAGGACGGCGCAAGGCCCGTAACCCGCAGCAGCTCGCGGTCCTTGACGCCCGGACCCTGCCACAACGCGCCGTCCCCCCGGGCCAGCTCCGGAACCTGGATGACCAGGGTCGTGGCGCGGTCCGGGTAGGCGGCCTCGCCCAGGTGGAAAGCGTCCAGCGCCGGCAGGTCCGCGGGCCGGGTGACCAGGGCGAAGGCCGCACGCTCCGGCTCGGAGACGAGCGGGCAGCCGCAGTGGAACCTGAGCCAGGCCGCGGCCTCGCCGCCCGGCTCTGCATCCAACCAGAGTGGGGTGTCGAGGTCGAGCAGCGTGAGAGCGAGGGCGGCCATGGCCGGCCCCAGGGGCGCCACCGGCTCGGGCGAGACGGGCAGGGGCAGCGGCCGGCCGGGCCGGGAAAGGGCCGCGAGCAGGGTGCGGAAGACCGCCTGGCTGTCGTGGACGGGCCGGGCGAACCCCGGCTGGATGGTCGGTGCGACGGACATCATTCCCCCCGGACCATGGTGAAGAATTCGACTTTGGTGGCCGCGCTGCGCGCAGCGGTCCGGGCCTTGGCCGCGGCCAGTCGAGCCGTGATGGGCGCGATCAGGCTGGTCTCGATTCCCTCTCGCCGCTGCGGGCTTTGGAGGATCGCGTCGAAGACCGCGGCCAGCTCGGCGGCGCGCGGGCGGCGGCCGGCCAGGTAGGCATGGCCCACGGTGGCGTCGTCCAGGACCACGGAGCAGCGGGTCATGGTCATCTCGCCCAGGTTGAAGCGCTCGCCGGTGTTGCCGGCCCGGGCCCGGAGCATGGCCAGGCCGACTTCTGGCGCGCGCAGGAGCTCGTAGCCGGGCGGCTCGGGCAAGGCGGCCCAGGCGGCCTCCAGTTCCCCTTCCTCGGACTTGGCCAGGGCTGCCATCCAGCGCTGGCGTTCGGGGATCATAGCTTCTTGAGCAGACATACCTACATCCTGTCTAGACATCTATTCAACAATGGGCTACACCTAGCCCAGGTCACGGACGAAGTAAACAGCCCGCAGGAGATGCCATGGAATTGTCACGAAAGAGCGGGGTCGACCTCTGGACCCAGATCAGGACCATCCTGGAGCGCGAGATCGCCGGCGGGGTCTACCAGCCCGGCGAGCGCCTGCCCACGGAGAACGAGCTGGCCGCGCGCTTTTCGGTCAACCGCCACACGGTGCGCCGGGCTCTCGGCGCCCTGGAGCAGGACGGCGTGGTGCGCACCGAGAAGGGCCGCGGCTCGTTCGTCCAGGAGCAGGTCATTCCCTACGCCGTGGGCAAGCGCACCCGGTTCAGCGAGAACATGGGCCGGCTGTCCATCCCGGCCGCCATGACCTTCGTCAGCGGCCTCGGCCTGCGGGCCGACGAGGAGCTGGCCGCCAAGCTGGGCATCTCCGTGGGCCAGCCGGTCGAGCTGGTGGAGACGGTCAGCGAGCTCGAGGGCCGGCGCCTGAGCTTCACCCGGCACCATTTCCCGGGCGAGCGCTTTGCCGGGATCATCGGGGCCTGCCGGGAGACCGGTTCCATCACCAAGGCGCTGGCCCGCTTCGGGGTCAAGGACTATTTCCGCAAGAGGACCATAGTCACCGCGCGCATGCCGACCGCCGACGAGGCCCGCTTCCTCGGCCAGCCGCGCACCAAGCCGCTGCTGGTAACCGAGAACACCAACGTGGACGAGGCCGGCCGGATCATCGAGTACGGCGTGGGCCGCATCGCCAGCGACCTGATGCAGATCGTTTTCGAACCGTGAGCAGTGCCGTGTCATAGCGGCATTGTTTCTATTCCATGAATATGACAGGCAGCTGACGGCCTCATGACCGAATGTGTTGATCAATCGTTTCCGGAGTTTCCTTGTGCTGCATGGCGTAAAACATCGCCGTGCTATACAACAATTCAAGTTGTCTACCGGACAGGACGTGAGCAACGCCTTGTCTATCGCGGGCAGTGCAACGCGTTGGAGTTGATTCTGCAGTAACAAAACAACAATACGGCTGCGTTCGTTCCGCCACATAGTCCGGGCATGACTGGCGCATGAACATCCACGCCAGCAGCCCAATCCCCCCGTCCTCTCGCCTGATCCTTCGCGGTGGCCGCGTCCTCGTTCCCGGCCAGGGCCTGGTCGAGACCGACCTGGCCATCGCCGACGGCCGCATCGAGCGCCTGGCTCCGGCCGGCCGCCTCCCGGGCCGGAGCCTGTCCGCCGACGGCCTGCTGGTTCTGCCCGGCATCGTGGACCTGCACGGCGACGGCTTCGAGAAGCTCATCATGCCCCGCAGCGGCGCGCGCTTCGAGACCCGCCTGGCCCTGGCCGAGGCGGACAAGCACCTGCTGGCCGCGGGCATTACCACCGCCTACTTCGCCGTAAGCTGCACCTGGGAGCCGGGCCTGCGCAGCCTGGAGGGGGCGGGCGAGTTCGTCGAGACCTTCGCCGCCTGCCGCGCGGGCCTGGGCTGCGATGCCCGGCTGCACCTGCGTTTCGAGCTCTGCGCCTTTGAAGCCGTGGCGGCGGCCGAGGGCTGGCTGGATGCCGGGCTCGTGGATCTGCTGGCCTTCAACGACCACGTGCCGCACATCGCCTCGCGTCTGGACAGCCCGGCCGGCCTGGCCGTGTATGCCGAGCGCACCGGGCTTGATCCTGAGGAATTCGCCGCCCGCTTCGAGCTCATGCGCGAGCGTTCGGCCGCGGGGCTCGGCGTGGCCGCGCGCCTGGCCGCCGCCGCTCGGCGGCGCGGCCTGCCCATGGCCTCCCACGACGACGAGACGCCCGAGATGCGCCGGGCCTACCGGGCGCTCGGCTCGACCATCTGCGAATTTCCGGTGGACGCATCCACCGCGGCCAGCGCCCGCGAGGCCGGCGACCCGGTCGTCCTGGGCGCGCCCAACGCCCTGTCCGGCAACAGCCTCTACGGCCGGCTCCAGGCTGGGCAGGCCCTGGCGGCCGGCCAGTGCACGGCCCTGGCCTCGGACTACTTCTACCCCTCGCTCCTGCACGCGCCCTTCCGTCTGGCCCGGGAGGGCATCATGAGCTTCGAGGCCGCCTGGGAGGCGGTTTCCGCCGGCCCGGCCGCGGCCCTGGGGTTGTCCGACCGGGGAGCCGTCGCCCCGGGGCGACGCGCGGACCTGGTGCTGGTGGACGCCTCGGACCCGGACGCGCCGCGGGTGGTGGCCACCCTGGTCGCCGGCCGGCTGGCCTACGCCTCCTGGAGCGAGCCGTCCCGGCAAGCCTGCGAGGAGGCCATGAGCGTAGGCGAGACCGGCAGCTGAGATGCAAAATGGACAGGCAGCGAAGTTGTATCCTCTACAATGGCCCGGAATGAAATGACTTTTTCTCTGTAACAAGTCCGTCGCGCAAAGATCACGCGAAAGCCGGCATCGGCTGCGGCCGACATGGATAGGAAGATGATGGCGCGAACCAATGAGCACCAAACCCGGGACGGGACAACCTGGAGGAAGCCATGCTGAGCATAAAGAATCTGCACAAGCGCTACGGCGCAGCCACGGCCGTGAACGGCGTCACCGTGGACATTCCCGAGGGCCAGATGGTGGGCATCATCGGCCGCTCCGGGGCCGGCAAGTCGACCCTGCTGCGGCTCATCAACCGCCTGACCGATGCGAGCGAGGGAGGCATCGTCTGCTGCGGCGAGGAGGTCACCGCGCTCTCCGGCCGGGCGCTTCGCGGCTGGCGGGCCCGCTGTGCCATGATCTTCCAGCAGTTCAACCTGGTCAGCCGCCTTTCGGTCGTCGCCAACGTGCTCATCGGCCGCATCGCCTACCGTTCGACCCTGCCGACCCTGTTCAATTTCTTCTCGCTGGAGGAACGGGCCATGGCCGTTCGCGCCCTGGAGCGCCTGGACATGGCCGCCAACGCGCTCAAACGCGCCGACGCCCTGTCCGGGGGCCAGCAGCAGCGCGTGGCCATCGCCCGCGCCCTGGTCCAGGAGCCGCGGCTCGTTCTGGCCGACGAGCCCATCGCCTCGCTCGATCCGCACAACGCCGCGCGGGTCATGGACGCCCTGCGTACCATCAACCGCGAGGAAGGCATCACCGTGCTGACCAACTTGCACCAGGTGGGCACGGCCAAGAGCTACTGCGACCGCATCCTGGGCATGGCCCACGGCCGCATCGTCTTCGACGGCCCGCCCGAGGCGCTGACCCTGACCCGGGTGCAGGAGATCTACGGCGCCGGCGGAGAAGACGAGGAGGTCCGCCAGGCCCTGGGCCTGCCCGGACAGAGCCGACCCGAGGCCGCCGGCGGAGCCTGTCTGGCCTCCGCTTGAGACAATCTGCAGCCAATCCTGAAAACGAATTCAAGGAGACCACGCCATGCACCGCATCCTGCGCATCGTTGCGCTCGCGCTGGCGCTTAGCGCCGGCCTTGCCTCCCTGGCCCAGGCCAAGCCCGACTGGGCACAGAAGTATCCCGAGGTCACCCTCGGGGTCGTCACCAGCGAGAACGAGGCCGACCGGACCATCCGCTACAAGCCCGTCCAGGAGTACTTCGAGAAGCGCTTCGGGATAAAGATCAACTGGCGCACGGCCACGGACTACGCCGGCATCATCGAGGGCGTGAAGGCCGGCAAGATCCAGTTGGCCTACTTCGGCCCGGCCTCCTACGCCAAGTGCTACATCGTCACCGGAGGCAAGGTCGAGCCCCTGGCCGGCGCCCTGGACGAGGAGGGCAAGCTCGGCTACTACTCGGTCGTCGCGGTGCGCAAGGACAGCCCGTATCAGTCGGTCAAGGACTTGAAGGGCGTCAAGTTCGCCTTCGCCGATCCCAACTCCACCTCCGGCTTCCAGGCCCCGAGCTTCTTCCTCACCGAGCAGGGCTACAAGCCCGACGAGTTCTTCGGCTCCTGCACCTTTTCCGGCAGCCACGAGAACAGCGTCATGGGCTTGGTCAACGGCACCTACGACGCCGTGGCCACGAGCTACAAGTCCGAAAACTCCTCCAATCTGACCCGCATGGAGTCCAAGGGCATGATCCCTCCCGGCCAGTGTCGCGTCATCTGGAAGTCGCCGCTTCTGCCGTCGAGCCCCTGGGCCATGCCCACCGACCTGCCCGAGGCCATGCGCAAGGACTTCCAGAAGGCCATCATCGACATGCCCACGGCCTCGCCCGAGGCCTGGAAAGGTTGGAGCGCCGGCATGAAGGACACCGGCTTCGTGGCCGTGACCCACGCCGACTACGAGCCCGTCGTGCGCATGATCCAGTCCAACCTCAAGGAGCGCCGCGGCAGCTGAGCGCAAAACGCCGGCGGGCGGGCGATTTGCCCGTCCGCGGCGTCAAGGACCGGCCATGGGCACCATCATCCATCCCAAGAACGGCGAGGACTGGGCCAGCTCCTTCGAGCGGGCCCGGGCTGAGCTCGCCCGGGCCAAGCGCGCCCGCAACGCGTCCTTCGTGCTGCTCCTCCTCTTCGCCCTGGGCATTTCATTCTGGGCCGGCGAGGTGCGCACGTCCACCCTGCTCGAGGGGATTCCGAATTTTTTCAACTACATAAACGACATCGCCCCGGAGCTGCGCCACGACCACCTGCTGACCGACCTCGGCGAGTGGTACTGGAACCTGGGCCACTGGCTGATCCTGCTCGTGGACACCGTGCTCATCGCCTTCCTGGGCACCTTCCTGGGCACGGTGGCGGCCTTTCTGCTCTCCTTCCCGGCCTCGCGCAACCTGTCTCCGAACGGAACCGTCCACTTCGCCAGCAGGCGGCTGTTGGAGTTCGCCCGCGCGGTGCCCGAGCTGGTCTACGCCCTCGTCTTCGTCTTCTCCTTCGGCATCGGCCCCCTGCCCGGCGTTCTGGCCCTGGCCGTGCACACCACCGGCGCCCTGGGCAAGCTCTTCTCCGAGGCGAACGAGAACGCGAGCCTCGACACCGTGGAGGGCGTGCGCTCGGTGGGCGCCGACTGGTTCCAGACCATGCGCTTCGCCGTGGTGCCCCAGGTCCTGCCCAATTTCCTGAGCTACAGCCTGCTGCGCTTCGAGATCAACGTGCGCGCGGCCTCGGTCATCGGTTTCGTTGGCGCCGGCGGCATCGGCCAGGAGCTCATGTTCGTCATCCGCCAGTTCGTCTATTCAGACATCAGCGCCCTGGTCCTGCTCATCATCCTCACCGTAGTGCTCATGGACATAAGCTGCGAGCGCCTGCGCCACCGCCTCATCGGCCGGGAGGCGCTGCTGTGAGCTTCGCCCGGCCCACCGCCGCGGAGCTCACGCAACTGAGCGCCCGCTATCCGGACATCTTCCGCGAGCCCCTGGCCTTGCGCCTGCGCCGCTACGCGCTTCTTGGCGCGCTGGCTCTGCTGCTGGCCTTCTGCCTCCAGCGCACCGGCTTCACCGACCTTTCGACCATTGCCAAGGGCCTCGGCCGTCTCGGCGAGGTCCTGGCCTTCATGCTTCCCCCCCGCGCCGGCGGCTACCTCGGCGAGTTCCTCCTGGCCACCCTGGAAACCCTGTCCATGGCCTTCCTGGGCACGCTGATCGCCTTTCTCTGCGCCCTGCCCCTGGGTTTCCTCGGAGCGACCAACGTGGTCGCCAACCCCTTCGTCCACTTCGGCCTGCGCCGGCTGTTCGACACCTTGCGCGGCGTGGACGCCCTCATCTGGGCCCTCATCTTCATCAATGTCGTGGGCCTGGGGCCGTTCGCCGGCATCCTGGCCATCGGGGTGAGCGACGCCGGGGTGCTCGCCAAGCTCTTCGCCGAGGCCGTGGAGAACATCGACCCGCGCCAGGCCGAGGGCGTGCGCGCCTCGGGCGCGGGCCGGCTCGCGGTCATCCGCTTCGGCATGCTGCCCCAGGTGCTGCCGGTGCTGCTCTCGAACACGCTCTACTACTTCGAGTCCAACACCCGCTCGGCCACCATCCTCGGCATCGTCGGCGCGGGCGGCATCGGCCTGCAACTCTCCGACCGCATCCGCATCAACGAATGGGGACAGGCCAGCTGCATCATCCTGATCATCCTGGTCACGGTCTTCCTGATCGACAAACTCTCCAGCAGCCTGCGCCATGCCGTCATCGGCCGGCGAAGCTAGGCCAGAGACAGCCATGAAAACGCTCTCCCCCCGGCCCCTGGTCCACGAAACCGCCCAGGTCACGGACTCGCGCCTGGGTGAGTACACCGAGGTCGGCCCCCGGACCAAGGTCGTCGAGACGACCATGGGCGACTACTCCTACGTGGTCAACGATTCGAGCATCATCTACGCGACCATCGGCAAGTTCTGCTCCATCGCCGCGCAGACGCGCCTTAATCCCGGCAACCACCCCATGTGGCGGGCCACCCAGCACCATTTCACCTACCGCAGCCGCCAGTACGGCCTGGGCGAGGACGACGAGAGCTTCTTCGACTGGCGCCGGGAGCACCCAGTGAGCCTGGGCCACGACGTCTGGATCGGCCACGGCGCGATCATCCTGCCCGGGGTCAGCGTCGCCAGCGGCGCGGTGGTCGGCGCCGGGGCCGTGGTCAGCAAGGACGTCTGCGCCTACACCGTCGTGGCCGGCGTGCCGGCCAGGCCCATCCGCGACCGGCTGGAGGAGCGCCTGAAGGAGGCCTTCCTCGCGCTCGCCTGGTGGGACTGGCCGCGCCGGAAGCTGGCAGAAGCCCTGCCCGATTTCCGCGCCCTGGACGCCGCCGGCTTCCTGGCCAAGTACGCCTGACGCAAAAAGCGCAAGGAGGTGAGGACATGATCGAGGTCCAGCGCGGCAACGGCAAATTCCTCTGGCGGCAGATCGCCCGCGCCCTCGAGCGGGAAGTCTCGGCCAGCAGCCTTAAGCCGGGCCGGAAGCTGCCCACCGAGGCCGCCCTGGCCGAGCGCTTCCGGGTCAACCGCCATACCGTGCGCCGGGCGTTGCAGGCCCTGCGCGACAAGGGCCTGCTGCGCATCGAGCAGGGCCGGGGGATCTTTGTCAGCGATCCGGTGGTCGACTATCCGGTCGGCCGGCGCACCGTGTTCAGCGAAAACCTGAGCGGCCAGCGGCGTACTCCCGGCGGCACGCTTCTTGACTGCCGGATCGTCGAGGCCGGAGCCGACGTCTCCGAGGCCCTGCAACTGCCCCTGGGCCGCAGGGTCCTGGCCCTGACCATCCTGCGCGAGGCCGACGGCCGGCCCCTGGCCATCGCCAGCCACGTCTTTCCCCTGCCGCGCCTGGCCGGCATGGAGGCGGCTTTCGCCGAAACCGGCTCGATCAGCCAAAGCCTCACCCATTGCGGGGTCGCGGGCTTCAGGCGGATCTTCACCCGCTTGACCACCCGTCTGCCCGGCGCCGAGGAGGCCGAGCTGCTCGGCCTGCCCCGCTCCAGGCCGCTGCTGGTCGCCCGCAGCGTGAACGTCGACGCGCGCAACGTGCCTGTGGACTTCGGCTGCACCCGTTACGCCGGCGAGCGGGTGCAGATCGTCTTCCAACCCTAGGCTAGAGAATCTTGCGCCTGATCCAGGCCGAGGCCCGCTCGACCACGAGCACCAGGGCGAAGATGCACAGGATGATGGTCGAGGCCTCGGAGTACATGAACATGTCCATGGAGACCTTGAGCTCGATGCCGATGCCGCCGGCGCCCACCAGCCCGAGCACCACCGAGGAGCGCGTGGCCTTCTCCAGGCTGAAGAGCGCGGTGTTGACGAAAGACGGCAGGGCCGCGGGGACGACCGCGCAGAAGATGATGCCCAGGCGCGTGGCGCCGAGAGCCTGGAGCGCCTCCTGCGGCCCCTTGTCCACCTCCTCCATGGCCTCGGCGAAGAACCGGGCGCAGAAACCGATGGTGTCGATCATGATGGCCAGGGTGCCGGCGAACGGGCCGAGCCCGACCATGACCACGAAGAAGATGGCCCAGATGAGGTCCGGCACGGTGCGGAAGAGCGCGATGGCGCCCCGGGAGAGGGCGTAGAGGACCAGGCTCGGGGTCTGGCTGCGCGTGGCCAGGATGCCAAGCGCCAGGCTCGCCGCCAGGCCGAAGGTCGTGCCCACCAGGGCCATCTGGAAGGTCTCCAGGAGCGATTTCGCCACCGGTCCGATGCGCGCGAGACTCGGCGGGAACATCTCGCCCAGGAGGTCGAGCATGAAGGGCACGCCGCGCGCCAGTTCCCCGAGGGAGACGTGGGTGTTGTGCAGCGCGGCCAGGAAGAGTGCCGCGCCGGCCACGCCGAGGACAAAGGCCAGGGGGCGCACGCGCGGGAAGCGGATGGGCAGGAGCCGATGATCGACCATGGAGGGGTCGCAGACCACCTCGCGCCCGGTCCCGGACGTTTCAGGCCGCATAGATCCCCCGCAGGTCGCGTTCGGACAGGGAGGCGGCCGGGGCGTCCAGCCCGATCAGGCCGCCCTTGAGGCCGATCACCCGGTCGGCGTAGCGCAGGGCGTGCTCCAGGCAGTGGCAGGTGAAGACCAGGCTGACGCCCTCGATGCGGATGAGGCGCACGAACAGGTCCATGACCTCCTCGCCGGCCGCCGGATCGAGGCTGGCCACGGGCTCGTCGGCCAGCATCAGCCTGGGGCGCTGCATGAGCGCCCGGGCGATGGCCACCCGCTGGGACTGCCCGCCCGAGAGCTGGTCCGCGCGGCGCTCGGCCACGTGGGCCAGCCCGACCATCTCCAGGCAACGCAGGGCCTCCAGCCGGTCGCCGTCGCGGGCCAGCATCTGCAGCCAGACCCGCGGCCCGGCGTGCCGGGCCTGGGCGCCGTGGAGCACGTTGGTCAGCACCGAGTGCCGGGGCACGAGGTTGTGGCGCTGGAAGACGAAGCCGACCCGGGCCCGGATGCTCCGGAGAGCCTTCGGGCTCGCCCCGGTCACCTCGCCGCCGAGCAGGCGCACGGAGCCGGCCGAGGGCTCGACAAGCCGGATGAGGCAGCGCAGGAGGGTGGATTTGCCCGCGCCGTTGGCGCCGATCAAGGCCACGGCCTGGCCGCGGGGGACGGTGAGGTCCACGCCGCGCAGCACCTGGCTGCCCGGGAAGGCCTTGGCCAGCCCGCGGACCTCGATGTCCGCGGGGCCGGCCGGCGTTCCCGCAGCGAGCCTGGTCGCGGCAGGATCGGGATTTCGGGTCATGGGCCTAGTTGCCCACGAAGTCGGCATACTGCGGGTAGCCGATGGTGGCGTACATCTGGCGCACGTAGTTGTAGTCCGCGTCCTTGACCTGGGGCAGGAAGATCATGCCCTTGAACTTCTGGTTGTCCTCGCCCACCAGGATGGCCGCGACGAGTTCCTTGGAATGGTCCTTGAAGATGGCGCGCAGGGTCTCCACCGCCTTGGGGTCCACGTGGGAGCCGGCGAGCAGGATGTCGTTGGGCAGGTCGCCACCGCGAGCCAGGACCTTGAAGGCGCCCGGAGGCAGGTCGTCCTTGCCGCGCAGGGACAAGAACTTGTCGTTGGTGGTGCAGAAGGCGGCCACGTCGCCGCGCTTGAGGGAGCTGAAGCCCACGTTCTGGTCCACGTAGACCGGCTGGAGGTCCTTCAGCGGATCGATTTTGTTGTCGGCGAAGACCTGCATCGGGGCCAGGTGCTTGGAGGTCGAGCCCACGTCGCCGAAGGCCACCTTCTTGCCCTTGAGCTCGGCCAGCGAGGTATAGCCGCTGTCGGCCATGACCGCGATGGTGGTGAAGTAGTCGGGCCGCGAGAAGCCGACCACGGGCTTGGCATCGGTGCGCTTCCTGAAGACCACGTACTCGGCAGGGCCGGTGATGACGAAATCGACCTTCCGGGCTTTGAGGGCCTCGCCGGCCGCGGTGCGGTTGTTCACCGGGTAGAGCTCGAACTCGTACCCGGAAAACTGCGAGATCACCTCCCGGAACTTGCCGAACTCGCGCTGCAGCTCCTCCATGCCTTCCAGGTCGGTCACCGCCAGGCGGTAGGTTTCTTTGGCCCCGGCCGGCCCGGACACGGCCAGCAGGAGGGCCAGGGCCAGGATGCAAGCGATATGGCGCATCATAGTAAGGCTCCCGTTCTGCGCCGCGATGGTGGGTCCCGCATGGACGCGCCGGCCCCGCAGCGTCATTCCGGCCGTCGCAGGCGAAGAATCGGCAACGCCGGTGACGCGCGGGTGACGGCGATCCGCCCGTTGGATGAAAGTGGTCTAGACAACTTCGGCCGGGGTCTACGATTTGCCAGGCCGCATCCGGCCGTGCCATAGGGGGCGCGTCATGAAAGGAGGATACGGCTCATGCGCCTGGTTCTGACGAAAGGTCGCGTGCTCCTGCCCGAGGGCGGGTTCGAAGAGGCGACGGTGGTGGTGGAGGAGGGCAGGATCGCCGAGGTCCGGGACAATGCTCCGGCCGGCGGCCAAGTCATCGACGCGGGTGGGCTTTTCGTCCTGCCGGGCATCGTGGACCTGCACGGCGACGCCTTCGAGCGCCAGCTCATGCCCCGCTCCGGGGTCTTCTTCCCCCACGACCTGGCCCTGCTGGAGACCGACCGGCAGCTCGTCGCCAACGGCATCACCACCGCCTACCACGGCCTGACCTGGTCCTGGGAACCGGGGCTGCGCGGACGGGAGGCGGCTCTGCGCTTCATGGACGAATTTGCCGCCGCGCGAGCGCTTCTGGCCTGCGACACGCGCCTGCATCTGCGTTTCGAGGTCCAGGCCCTGGACGATGTGCACGACGTGGCGGGGCTCATCGCCGCCGGGCGGGTCGATCTTCTGGGCTTCAACGACCACATCGAGCTCATGACCCGCAAGCTCGACAACTACGACAAGATGTCCGGCTACCTGGCCCGCTCCGGCCTCGACCGCGCCGGCTTCGTCGCCCGGCTCGAGGCGGCCCGCGCCCGGAACCCGGAGGTGCCCGCGGGCCTGGCCCGCCTGGCCGCCGCGGCCAGGGCCGCCGGCCTGCCCATGGCCTCCCACGACGATCCCGATCCGGAGGTCCGGCGCGCCTTCCACGCCCTGGGCGCGACCCTCTCGGAATTTCCCCTGAGCATCGAGACCGCGGCAGCCGCGGCCGAGGCCGGCGACGCCGTGATCCTCGGCGCGCCCAACGCCCTGCGGGGCAGAAGCCACGACAAGCGGCTGACCGTGTCCGAAGCCGTGGCCTGCGGCCTGTGCCACGTCCTGACCTCGGACTACTACTACCCGGCGCTCCTGCAGGCGCCGTTCTGCCTGGACCGCGGCGGAGCCATGCCCCTGGACGCTGCCTGGCGACTGGTTTCCGAAAACCCGGCCCGGGCCGCGGGTCTCACCGACCGGGGCCGGATCGCCCCGGGCCAGCGCGCCGACCTGGTCCTGGTGGACGCCTCCGCCCCCCTGCCGCGCACCGCCATGGTCATCATCGCCGGCCGCCCGGCCTTCGCCGCACCGTCCCTGCTGGCAGGCGGCCTCGTCCCTTCCAGCTGACTCCCTGGGAGTGGGGGACGAACGGAGCGGAGAAGGGCGGGAGGAATCGAAAAGGGGATGGCTCCGTGCGAAGGCGGCCAGGCCCTACAGCCAGGCCAGGAGGCTCTGGACGGCCATGAAGCCGCCGAGCAGGATGCAGACCGTGGCCACGCAGGCCTTCAGGCGCTCCCGGGGCAGGCGGTGGGAGAGGCGGACTCCGGCCCAGACCCCGACCAGCTCCAGGAGCGTGACCCAGGCGGCCAGGCCGAAGTCCACTCGGCCGTAGGCCAGGTTGCCCACGGCCCCCGAGGCCGCGGCCGCGATCTGCAGCACCTGGCCGGCGGCCACCGAGGCCAGGGGGTCGAAGCCGATGGCGACCATGATCGGGATGGACAGGATCGGCCCGCCGACCCCGGTCAGGCCCGAGCCGAAGCCCACGCCCGAGCCGATGCACATGAGCAGCGTCCGGCTGCCGGGCGTGTCGCTGCCGCGAGCGCCCGGCCGGGTCCGGCCGATGGGTTTGACGATGTGCAGGCCGGCGAAGAGGATGACCAGGGCCAGGCCGAGTTTGAGGCCCGAGGCGTCGGCATGGGCGTTGGCCAGGGCCCCGAGCCAGGCGAAGGCCACCGCCCCCAGGCAGATAGGCAGGGCCAGGCGCCAGTCCACCGAGCCCAGGCGATGGTAGAGCAGGGTGCCGATGATCCCGGTGAAGATGAAGGTGAACAGCGCCGTGCCCATGGCCGTGTGGATGTCCAGGCCGGCGAAGGCGGCGATGGCCGGGATGAGCAGGATGCCGCCCACGCCGAGCGCGCCGATCATCACCCCCACCACCAGGGAGGTCAGGGCCAGCAGAAAGAGCATGTGCCGCGTTCCTCAGGCCGGGATGCGGGCCAGCACTTCGCGCACGATGGCGGCGACCATGTCGCGCCGGGCGTCGCCGCCGCCGTCGGCCGCGGCCTGCGCGCCTGCTATGCCGAGCAGCCCGGCGGCGTTGTCGTACATGATCTTCCGCCGGACCTCGGGCTTGAAGGGCAGGGTTTCGTAGGTCTTGAGCGCCTGGCGGAAGTCCACGAAGGGATGCGCGCTGGCGTAGAGGATCTTGTCGGCGATCATGGTGTTGGCGGCCTGGACGTAGGCCTCGGCCAGGGGTGAGAACTCATATTCGGAGAGCTCGATGTAGACGTTTTTGTTGCGCTGGGCAACGATGATGGCCTCGTTGACCCAGGGATAGCCGCCGTGGCTGATGACGATTTTCAGCTCCGGGAAGTCGCGGGCCACGAAATCGATGTAGCGCGGTGCCACGTGGTCGATGATCGCCCCGGGCACCAGGGTGGCCGGGCCGGTGGTGAAGACGATGGGCACGTCGAGCTCGCAGCACTTGGCGTAGAGCGGGTAGTACTTGGCGTCGTTGGCGTAGAGCTGGGCCAGGTAGGGGTCCACGGCCGCGCCGTGCATGCCGAGATCAGACACCGCGGCCTTGAGCTCGGCCACGGCCTTCATGCCCTTGTGCGGATCGAGGCCCATGAAGCCGAAGAACTTCCCCGGAAACCGGCGCACCCAGTCGATGACCGAGTCGTTGTTGGACTTGGCGCCGTAGGTCGTCTCGCAGTCGCGGCCGGTGATCACCGCCCGCACGACCTCGAAGCGGTCCAGGTCGGCCACCACCTCCTCCACGCTCTGGGGCTTCATCTTGGAGAAATCGATGTGCTGGCACAGGCCCTTGAACATCTTGCTGTTCTGGATGCCGGCCAGGGTCTCGGGGGTATTGGGGCGGAAGCGGAAGTCGATGACCTGCATGGTCGTGTCCTTGTCTGGCGCGGCGGCGCCGGGGTTCGGGTTGTCCCTTGGTGTTTTCAGACGATGCGGAAGCTGCCGACCAGGGTGCAGCGCCGCAGGCGCACGAAGGTCCGGGCGTTGGTCACGCCCTCGCCGGTGGGCGTGGAGATGGTCATGGAGGTCCAGCCTTCGCCGCCGGCGCCGAGCCCGGCCACGTGGGGGCCGTTTTTCACGAAGAGGCTGGTGTTCATGCGCCGGGCCATGGCGTCCATGTGCTCGATGTCGCGCGAATGCAGCCCCGCCGAGTGGCGCAGGCCGCGCTCCAGGGCAAAGGCCCAGTCGAGGGCCTCCTCGAAGTCGCGGGCGCGCAGGACCGGCAGGAGCGGCATCATCTGCTCCACTCGGGCAAAGACGTAGTCCGTCTCCCGGCCCGCATCCACGAACAAAAGCCGGCAGCTCTCGGGCACGTCGAAGCCGCCGGCGCGCGCCAGCTCCCGGGCGTCGCGGCCGACCCACTTGGGGTTGGCCCGGCAAGCTCCGCCGGGGTAGTCGAGGAGCGCCACCCGGGCCACGGCCTCGGCCTGCGCGCGGCTTATCTCCACCGCGCCGCAGGTTTGAAGCTCGGCCTTGAAGGCGTCGGCCACGGCCTCCACCGCCACGATCTCCTTTTCGTCGCAGCAGATGACGTTGTTGTCGAAGGAGGCGCCGTCGTAGATGCTGCGCGCGGCACGCTTCAGGTCCGCGGTCTCGTCCACGACCACCGGCGGGTTGCCGGCCCCGGCCGCGATCAAGCGCTTGTTGGTGGCCTTGCGGGCCGCCTCCACCACGGCCTCGCCGCCGGTGACCACCAGCAGGTCGATGCCGGGAAAGGTGAAGAGCTGGCGGGCCACGTCGATGGTCGGCTCGCGCACGCAGACCAGCAGGTTCTCGAGGCCGGCCTCCTCGCTCAAGGCCTTGTTCAGGATCTTTATGGCCTCCTGGGTGGTGCGTTTGGCTGCGGGGTGGGGGGCGAAGACCACGGCGTTGCCGCCGGAGACCATGCTGATGGCGTTGTTGATGACCGTGGCCGCGGGATTGGTGGAGGGTGTGACCGAGGCGATGACGCCCCAGGCGGCGTTCTCGATGAGGGTCAGGCCGGCGTCCCCGGACATGGCCACGGGGCTCAATATCTCCGGGCCGGGCGTGCGCTCGGCCACCAGCAGGTTCTTGCGGACCTTGTCCTCGATGCGGCCCATGCCCGTCTCGTCCACGGCCATTTCCGCCAGGCGCCTGGCGTTGGCCCGGGCCGCGCGGCGGATGATGCGCACCACGCGCTCGCGCAGGGCCACGGTGGTCAGGCGCCGGCAGGCGGCCCGAGCGGCTTCCACCGCCTCCTCCAGGCGCTCGAACACGCCCCATTCGCCCCGGCCGGGAGCCGGCGCGGCCTTCAGGGGGGCGCTGCCGATCTGGCGGAGCACCTCGTCCACGATCCATCCGATGTCGTCGCTGCGCATGTCCAAGGCTTCCTCCGGAATTTGAATCCGCAACTATTTCTTGTAGATGGCCGTCTTGTTCGCGGTCACCTGATCGACGATGCCGATGACGCACAGGTCGAGCGGCGGCTCCGAGCCCATGGTCCGCCGGGCCGAGCTGCCCCGGACCAGGAGCACGAGCTCCCCTTCCCCGGCGCCCAGGAGATCGGCGGCCACCTGGTCCGAGGCCAGGACGTTGCCGTGCGTATCCACGAGGTCCAGCAGCAGGAGCTTCAGGTTCGCCAGCCCCTGATCGCGCACCGTGGCCACCACCTGTCCCTTGACCTTGCCGAGTTCCATGGTCTTCCTCCCGTCCGCTCCGGTCGCCCGCGCTTATTTCGTGACCGGGAAGATGCCTTCCAGGTCGGCGTGGGGCCTGGGGATGACGTGCACGGCCACCAGCACCTCGCCCAGGCGCCTGGCCGCTGCCGCGCCGGCCTCGGTGGCCGCCTTGCAGGCGGCAACGTCGCCGCGCACCAGGGCGGTGACGTAGCCGCCGCCGATCTTCTCGTAGCCCACCAGCTCCACCCGGGCCGCCTTGGTCATGGCGTCGGCGGCCTCGATGAGCGCGGTCAGCCCCCTGGTCTCGATCATGCCCAGCGCGTCCATCCTCTCGCTCCTTGTCTCGGGGTTTTCCCGTGTTTCCTGCTCGTTCACGATTTTTTCTTCCTTCTCTTGTCCCTTCGCGGGGCTTCTTTGCCTTCGATCTCCGGCGCCGGGTCGGGCCGGGCCAGGGCGCCGATGCGCCGGCCGGTCAGCTCTTCGGTGTCCTCGAAGGGCCGGGCGATGACGTTTGACCGCAGGCAGTCGCCGACCCGGGCCGCGGCGGCGCGGCCGGCTTCCACGGCCGCGATGCAGGCGCCAAGGCCCCCCTCGCAGACCACGCAGATGAGGGCGGCGTCGGCGTTGGCGATGGTCTTGATGCGCACGGCGGCGGCCTTGGCCATGGCGTCGGCGGCCTCCACCGCGGCGACCAGCCCGAGGGTCTCGACGAAGCCGAAGGATGTTCCCGCGGTCATGGCTTGGTTCCTCACATCACGTGGCGGTAGAGCTCGGCCGCCAGGCCCGGGATGACCACGCTCTGGACCAGGAGCCCGGCGGAGGCCGCGCCGGCCGAGCCGGCGGCCACTGCGGCCTCCACCGCGGCCACGTCGCCGCTCAGGGTGCAGAAAGCCTTGCCGCCCAGGCCCATGGCCAGGCGGACCTCGATCAGGTCCACGGCCGCGGCCTTGGCCGCCGCGTCCGCGGCCAGGACGCAGGCGGCGGCCGAAAAGGTCTCGATGACGCCCAGGGCCGGACCCGGCGCGGGCTGGATGGCGCAGGCCAGGGCCGCGACCACGGCCGGGCTCACGTTGGGGATGAGGCAGTGGTCGACCACTGCCGCGCCGGCGCTGGCCAGGCCGGCGGCGACCGCGGCCTCGACCGCCGCAACCTGGGCGTGGACCCCGATCAGGAACTTGCCCGGGCAGATGGTCCGGACCAGGAGCGTGGCCACAGGCGAGGCCTTGACCATGGCATCGGCGGTCCTGAAGCCGACGGCGATGCTGTTCAGCTCGAGAAAGCCCACGGCCTCAAGAGGGGCGTCCACGCGCGTCTCCTTCAATGGTTACGAACCCATCCACCGCCCTGACCACGCCGGCGATGGAGGCGTGCACCCGGGCGCCGAGGGCACTGTCAGGAATCTCGCCCACACACTGGCCCGTGGCCACCCGTTCGCCGGCCACGACCAGGGGCACGGCCGGGGCGCCGACGTGCTGGGAAAGGGGAATGCGCACCCGGTCCGGACTCAGCTCTCCGGCATACGCCGGATGCAGGCCGAGGTAGGCCTCGAGGCCGATCTTCAGGCCCAGGCGCGGCACGGGAATCTTGCGCCAGGGCCGCAGGCGGACCTGCTCCTCGCGCAGCTCCTTGGGCGCTTCGAAACGCACCGCGTTCTCGCGCAACCGGGCCTTGACGAGCGCGTTGATGCGCCGGGGCGAGAGGCGCATGGGGCAGGCGTAGAGCTCGCACACGCCGCACTCGCAGCACATGGCCGCCTGGGCCGCCGGTCCGCCGAGGTCGAGCTCGAGCCCGCCGGCGGCAAAGGCCCGCATGACCTCGTGGGGCCTGAAGTCGTGCCCCAGGAGATGGCGCGGACAGAGGTCGGTGCAATAGCGGCACTGGATGCAGGCCGTGGCCGCCCGGCGCTGCATGATCTCGGGCGAAAGCGTCGCTGCCTGGTGCAGGAAGTGGCCGCGCGGCAGCACCAGGAGCCCGCCGCAGGTCTTGGTGACCACGGCCGTGGCCAGGGCCGCGGCCGAGTCCAGGAAGCGGCCCATCATGGGGCCGCCGACCAGGTAGACCGGATCGGGCACGGTCGGCCCGCCGCAGGCGGCCAGGCAGTCGGTGAGCGCGGTGCCGAGCGGAGCGCGCAGTACGGACGGACGGGCGACCTCGCCGCTCACGGTCAGCAGCTTGTCCGTCACCGGCGTACCGGTGAGCGCCCGGCTGACGCTGGCCAGGGTGCCGACGTTGGCCACCACCGCCCCGGCCACGCGGGGAAGCTGCATCGGCGGCACGGAACGGCCCAAGGCTTCGCGCACCAGCACCTGCTCGTCCCCGGCCGGGTAGAAGTTGTCGAGCGTGAGCAGGGAAACGGACCTGCCGGCCAGGAGCGGGGCCAACGCCCGGGCGGCCTCGGCGTACTTGGCCTTGATGGCCACGACCCCGCGTTCGGCGCCGGCGCAGTCCATGACCGCGCAAAGGCCCCGGACCACGTCCACGGCTTGGGCCGCCATGATCGTCTGGTCGGTGAACAGCAGCGGCTCGCATTCGCAGCCGTTGGCGATGACCACCGAAGCCCGCGCGTCGTACTTGACGTGGGCCGGAAATCCGGCCCCGCCCTGTCCGACCACGCCGGCCGCGCGGATGGCCGCGAGGATCGCGCTTCTGTCCATGTGTCCGCCGCCTCGGCCGGCCCTACTTGTGCTTCATGGGGAAGATGTCCTCGAGATCGGCGTGGGGCCTGGGGATGACGTGCACGGCGATGACCTCGCCCACCCGGCCGGCCGCGGCCGCGCCGGCGTCGGTGGCGGCCTTGCAGGCGGCCACGTCGCCGCGCACCAGGGCCGTGACGTAGCCGGCGCCGATCTGCTGGTAGCCGACCAGCTGCACGCGGGCCGCCTTGACCATGGCGTCGGCCCCCTCGATCAGCGCGGTCAGGCCTTTGGTTTCGAGCATGCCCAGGGCGTCCATGGAGTCCATGCGCTTTCTCCTTTCCGTTGCGGGACCGGGCGGTCCCTAGGTGTCCAACTGCCCGCGCCGCAGGCACAGGCCGATCACGGCGACGCGGTATATGTCCTTGGCCGCGCAACCCCGGGAGAGGTCGTGCCAGCCGGCCGCAAAACCCTGCAGGAACGGCCCCAGGGCCGTGTACCCGGCCAGGCGCTCCACCAGCTTGTAGCCGATGTTGCCGGCCTCGAGAGACGGAAAGACGAAGACGTTGGCCCGGCCCGCCAGGGCGCTGCCCGGGGCTTTCAAGGCCGCCACCTCGGGAATGACGGCCGCGTCCAGCTGCACCTCGCCGTCGATGACCATGTCCGGAGCCCGGGAGCGCACCTTCTCCGTGGCCTCGCGCACCAGCTCGGCCCGGGGATGGGCGGCCGAGCCCTTGGTGGAAAAGGAGAGCATGGCCACCCGGGGCTCGACGCCGAGCAGGGTGCGGGCCTTCCCGGCCGAGGCGATGGCGATGTCGGCCAGGGAGTCGGCCGTGGGCTCGGGGGTCACGGCGCAGTCGGCGAAGACGTACTGGCACGCTCCGTCCGGGGAGGTCATGAAGAAGAAGCTGGACACGGTCTTGATGCCTTCCTGGCGGGGCAGCAGCCGCAGCCCGGCCCGCAGCACGTCGGCGGTGGAGGACAGGTTGCCGGCCACGCCGACCTCGGCCCGGCCGCGGCGCACGAGCAGGGCCGCGGCGGCCAGCGGCGAGGCCACGACCTTGCCGGCGTCCTCGGCGCTGACCGGCCGGCCCCGCTCGGCCATGAGGGCCGCGTAGTCGGCGGCGTTCCGGGCCAACACCTCGGGGCTTGCCGGATCGATCACCGCCAGGGCCGGTGGGCGAAGATTCGTCTCGCGCAGCTTGCGGCGCAAGGCAAAGGGCGAGCAGACCAGCAGGGGCTCGGCCAGGCCCTCGTTCTTCAGCCGGCCGGCCGCCTCAATCACCCGTCCGTCCAGGCAGTCCGGGAAGACCACGGTTCCGGGCCTGGCCCGGCAGGCGGCGAGGCAGCGTTCAAAGAGGTCCACGCGACGTCCCTTGGGCCTAGGGCAGGTGGTTGACGCAGGCCAGCCGGACCGCGCCGGGCGCGGTGTAGACCACCGCGGCCCCCTTGGCCAGCTGGAGCATGTCGCCCGGCCTGGCCACCAACGCCTTGCCCTCCACGCTCAGCTGCAGCTCGCCGGCCAGGACGATGGTGATTTCCGGCTCCACCACCACCCGGCTGAACGAGCCCTTTTCCCAGGCCAGGTAACCGGCGGCCAGGCCGTCCACGCCGCCCGCGGCCTCGGCCACCACGGCCGTTCCGCCCGGTTCGGAGGAGCGGGGCGCGCGGCCGGCGCGGATGCAGCGCACGCCGGGAAGGCAGTCAACAGGGTCGCCTTGCGGCCCGGCGGACGTCTTGGCCAGGCGTTCCGAGGCCGCCTGGCGCACCAGGCGGGCAAGTTCCTGCGGGGGGACGGCGGCCGAAATGCGGCCCTGCAGCTGGGTGCAGACCTCGGCCACCAGGGCCTCGAGGGCGGCATCGACCGGCGGGGCGGAGGCCGATGCCGCCGGGTCGGGGGAGGCGGCAGGGGTTTCGCAGAGGTCCAGGCCGAGGGCGGCGGCCCGCTCCCGGGCCTGGGGCGTGACCAGGCACTGCCCGGGCGCGGCCGCGAGGCTCGCGGCCCCGGCCTTGGCCGCGGCCAGGACGTCGGATTCGGTGATGATCTGTTTGCCCATTCCTGTCTCCAGCGGCAGAGCCGAATGGAAAGCCGGTTACGCTTGCGTGCGTGTGACCCGGGAGCGCGATGCGCCCGGGCTGGACGGTAAAACTGCAAGGACCATGCAAGGCCGGCCGCGGTCCGCGGGGCGGCGGCCGGCCGGGTCTTCGGGCCGCATGCCGGGGAGTGGCGTCGCCCTTCCCGCAGGGCGGAGAGGTTGCGCCGGGAGCGGCCGGAAAAGGCGGAAAAGCGGCCGGCGAAAAGGCTCGTGACCGCGGGAGCCGGGCTCCGGGTGCCTCTTCAGAAACGGCGAGGCGCCTCAAAGAATCTATCAGTAAAACAAGAGGTTAGAATGGTTTGCGCTGCATAACTGCAACTATGTTGCGGGCCTGCGACCCTAAAAATTGGAGAATAACTGCCATGAAATCAATGAGATAGATGGGAATAGCCGGAAAAGAGCTGCAACACTGCAACTGCGGCAGGGGCGGTGCGCCGTCCGCCGGAGCTTGGCCGGCCCCGAAACCGTCCGCCCCGGGGCGCGCGGCCAGGCCCGGGCCGGTCTTGACCCGATTGGTATCGCTCTTGCTCATCGCCTGCAACAGCGGCCGGGACCGGGCTTGTCCCGCCTGGCCGAAGCGACACCGGGGCCGGTAGCCCGCGGTCAATTCCCCCAAGGAGCACGTCCATGAAATGCTGCGAAGAGCTGTCCCCCCAGGAAGTCCGCATCGAGGAGCAGAACCGGGGAGTGGAGAACCGCCACCGCCAGGGCCGGGAGCGGGTCTTCACCATCCTCGAGAGCGTCCAGCACCTGAAACCCATGATCGACATCGAGCGGGCCAGGTACTTCACCGAGTCCTTCCGCACCACCGAGGGCCAGCCGCTCATCCTGCGCTGGGCCAAGGCGCTCAAGCACACCGCCGAGCATATCACCGTCTACATCGACGACCACCAGCTCCTGGTCGGCCGGGCCGGCTGCCAGGGGCGCTACGGCATCCTCTTCCCGGAGCTGGACGGCGACTTTCTGGACCTGGCCATCGAGCAACTGCCGCAGCGGGTCGAATCCCCCTTCGACATCGACCCGGCCGACGCCGAGACCGTCATCCGCGACATCGCGCCCTACTGGAAGGGCAAGGCCTTTCACGAGGACCTGGCCGCCCAGCTGCCGCCTGACACCCTCAAGCTGACCTACGACCCCGCCGACACCCTGATCTCGCGCTTCGTGGTCAACGAGACGGCCTCCTTCCGCACCTCCCTGCAATGGGTGCTCGATTACGAGAAGGTCCTGAAGCGAGGCTTCAAGGGCCTGAAGGAAGAGACCCAGGAGAAGATGGCCGCGCTCGACCCCTTGAGCCCCACGGACAACGTGGTGCGCAAACCCTTCCTGGAAGCGGTGATCACGGTCTGCGAGGCCATCGTGCTCTGGGCCAGGCGGCATGCCGCCCTGGCCGCCGAGAAGGCGGCCGCGGAAAAGGACCCGGCGCGCAAGAAGGAGCTGGCCGAGATCGCCGAGATCTGCGCCTGGGTGCCCGAGAACCCGGCCCGGACCTACCACGAGGCCGTGCAGGCCCAGTGGTTCACCCAGATGTTCTCGCGTCTGGAGCAGAAGACCGGCACGATCATCTCCAACGGCCGCATGGACCAGTATCTCTATCCCTTCTACCAGAAGGACAAGGCCGAGGGACGGCTGAGCGACGAGCGGGCCATGGAGCTCCTGGAGTGCATGTGGGTGGCCATGGCCCAGTTCATCGACCTCTACATCTCGCCCACCGGCGGCGCCTTCAACGAGGGCTACGCCCACTGGGAGGCGGTCACCGTCGGCGGCCAGACCCGCCAGGGTCTCGACGCCACCAACGAGCTGACCTACCTCTTCCTGCGCTCCAAGCGCGAGTTTCCCCTGAACTACCCGGACCTGGCCGCACGCATCCATTCGCGCTCGCCGGAGCGCTACCTCTGCGAGGTGGCCGAGACCATCAAGGACGGCTCGGGCTTCCCCAAGCTTTTGAACGACGAGGAGATCGTCCCCCTGCACCTGTCCAAGGGCGCGACCTTCGAGGAGATATACGACTACGCCGCCTCGGGCTGCGCCGAGATCCGCATGCCCAACCGCGACACCTACACCAGCTGCTGCGCCTACATCAATTTTGCCGCGGCCGTGGAGATGGTGCTGTTGAACGGCCGCATGCGCCGCTACGGCGACGAGGTGCTCGGGCTTCAGACCGGTGATCCGCGCGGCTTCGGCAGCTGGGAGCAGTTCTTCGGCGCCTATCTCGCCCAGCAGACCAACTTCATCAAGCACGCCTTCATCCAGCAGCACATCATCATCAACACCCGGCCCAGGCATTTCGCCTCGCCGCTCGGCTCGGTCCTGCACGACCTGTGCATGAAGAACTGCAAGGATCTCCATTCTCCGGTCATCGAGGGCGGCATCGACCTGGGCTATTTCGAGTTCATCGGCTACGGCACGGTGGTCGATTCGCTCTCGGCCATCAAGAAGCTGGTCTTCGAGGAGAAGCGCCTGACCATGGCCGAGCTGCTCGAGGCCCTGGAGCGCAACTTCGAGGGCCGCGAGGCCGTGCGCCAGATGCTCATCCACAGCCCCTGCTACGGCAACAACGACCCGTACGCCGACTCGATCGCCAAGGCCGTGGACCGGGCCGCGGGCGAGTACACCAAGACCTACTCCAGGGAGCTGGGGGTGCACCTCGACCTGCGCTACGTGCCCTTCACCTCCCACGTGCCCTTCGGCCGGGTGGTCAGCGCCACGCCCAACGGCCGCAAGGCCTGGACCCCGCTGGCCGACGGCTCCTCGGCCTCCCACGGCGCCGACGTCAACGGCCCCACGGCCGTGCTCCTGTCCAACTTCGCCTCCAAGAACTACGACTACCGCAACCGCGCCGCCAGGCTCCTGAACATCAAGCTCACCCCGCGCTGCCTGGCCGGCGAGGAGGGCACGCGCAAGCTGGTCGGCTTCATCCGGACCTTCTGCGACCTCAAACTGTGGCACATCCAGTTCAACATCATCCGCCGGGAGACGCTGCTCGCCGCGCAGAAGGACCCGGAGAAGTACCGGGGACTGCTCGTGCGCGTGGCCGGCTACTCGGCCTACTTCGTGGACCTCTCGCCGGACCTGCAGGACGACATCATCCGGCGCACCGAGCACGAAACCCTGTAAGCCCCGTGCGCGGGCCCGGAACCAGCGGAACCTCCCCGCCGGTCCCGGGCCCGCGCCGCCGTGGCGCACGACATCCGGAGAGCCCATGAGCGCGGGACACAAGTCAGTTGCAGGCGTGGTCTTCAACATCCAGAAGTATTCTGTGCACGACGGGCCGGGCATCCGCACGCTGGTCTTCCTCAAGGGCTGCACGCTCGCCTGCCGCTGGTGCAGCAACCCCGAGTCCATAAGCCCCAAACCGGTGCTGGCCTACAATCCGGCCAAGTGCATCGGCGTCGGGGAATGCGGCCGCTGCCTGGAGGCGTGCACCTACGGGGCCATCACCCAGGACGGCGAGGGCCGCATCGCCATCAACCGCGAGCTCTGCGCGGACTGCATGTACTGCGTCAAGGCCTGCCCGGCCGTGGCCCTGACCGTCTACGGCCAGACCATGAGCGTGGAGGAGGTGCTGGGCGCGGTGGAGGCGGACGCGGTCTTCTATTCGCGCTCCGGGGGCGGCATGACCCTGTCCGGCGGGGAGCCCCTCTACCAGCACGAGTTCGCCGTGGCCCTGCTGGCCGAGGCCAGACGCCGCCGGGTGAGCACGGCCATGGAGACAGCCGGCAACGTGCCCTTCGAGCGCCTGGAGGCGGCCTGCACCCACCTCGACGTCCTGCTCTACGACGTGAAGTCACTGGACCCGGCGAAGCACAAGGCCGGCACCGGCGCCGCCAACGCGCTGCCACTGGAGAACCTGCGCCGGGTGAGGAAAGCATTCCCGGGCCTGACCATCATGGCCAGGACGCCGGTCATCCCCGGATTCAACGACACGGAAGCGGACATCCGGGCCATCGCCGACTTCGTCCAAGAGCTGCCGGGCGTGAGCCACGAGCTCCTGCCCTACCACCGCCTGGCCAAGCCCAAGTACGGCTACATCGGCCGGGAATTCCCCATGGGCGAAGCCGCCCTCGAGGACGGTCTCATGGCCCGGCTGGAGGCCGCGGCGGCACTGGTCCGGGGCTGAACGAGGCCGCCCGGCAGCTCCGCTCGGCTCCCTCCCGATATCCTGCCTCAGCCGCGCCGGCGGCGGGCTGCGCTCGGCGCCCGCTTGCCGGAGCGCCCCTTGCCCGCCTGCCCGGACTCCCCGGAATCTTCGCGTTGCAGCTTGCGGAAGATGGTCGTGCGGTCGACCTGGAACAGCCTGGCAACCTTGGCCACGGAGCCGTGGTATTCGAGGGCGTCGCGGATCAGGCCGCGCTCGATATCGCTGACGATGTCTTTGAGCGCCCGCTTCTCGGCGTTCTCGGCATGGCAGGACTGGGAGGCGGCCAGCACCCGGGGTTTTTGCTCCTCGAGCAGGGCCGAAGGCAGGTCGCGGACCTCGATCACCTCCCGGTCGCAGGTGATGACCAGGCTCTGGACCATGTTCTCGAGCTCGCGCACGTTGCCCGGCCAGGAGTAGGCGCCCATGGCCTCCTCGGCCAGGGGCGAGAAGGTCATCTTCTTGCGGTAGCGGCTGGCGAAGCGGTCGAGGAAGTGGCGGGCCAGGAGCGGGATGTCTTTTTTCCGCTCGCGCAGGGCCGGGATGTGCAGCACGGCCACCCGCAGGCGGTAGAACAGGTCGGCCCGGAACAGGCCCTGGCGCACGTCCTCCTCAAGGTCGCGGTTGGTGGCCGCCAGGATGCGCACGTCCACCTTGCGCGGCTGGGTGGAGCCGACCCGGACCACCTCCTGGTCCTGGAGCACGCGCAGGAGTTTGGCCTGCATGGACAGGGGCAGCTCGCCGATCTCGTCCAGGAACAGGGTGCCCTTGTCGGCCATCTCGAAGAAACCCAGCTTGCCCTTGGCCAGCGCCCCGGAAAAGGCCCCGGGCACGTAGCCGAAGAGCTCCGACTCGATGAGGTTCTCGGGGATGGCCCCGCAGTCCACCTTGACGAAGGGTCGGTCGTGGCGCGAGCTGCCCTCGTGGAGCTTGTGGGCGAAGATGTCCTTGCCCACCCCGGTCTCGCCCAGGAGCAGCACCGTGGCGTCGGTGGGCGAAAGCCGCATGATCTGCTCCTGGAGCCGCTTGATGCCCGTGTCCGCGGCCAGGAGCGGGGAGCGCTGGGTGGGCTCGCGGGCCAGGTATTCGAAGTTGCGCTGGTATTTCTCGATCAGGTCGCGCTGCTCGGCGATCTGGTCCTTCATCTGGGCCATCAAGGTCACGTCGCGGGCAAAGGTTACCACCAGGGCCACCTCGCCGTTCTGGTCGAAGATCGGGGCGCCGTTCAGGACCAGCCGCCGGCCCTTGCCGGTGATCTGCACCGTGGTGGCCGGCTTGCCCGTGGCCACGATCTCGGGGTTGAGAGCCACGTCGTAGATACCCTCGCGGCGCAGGTCCTGCACGTTGCGGCCGACAATTTCCTCGCGGCGCAGCCCGGTCAGCCGCTCGTACATCCGGTTGACCCAGAGGGTGGTGCCGTGCCGGTCGGAGAGGTAGATGCCGTCGCCCAGGGTGTCCAGGATGGCGTCGACGTAGCTGCCGACGAGCTGGCTGCTGGCGGGGTCCGGAGTCTTCATGGCCTGGCCTCCTCCGGGGCGGCGCGTTCCCCGGAAAGCATGGGGATGTTGCGGATGTCGTGCCAGGGAGCATGCGCCGGGCTTGGGTGCGTGCAGTCCGTATTTTACCCTCCTTGGGTCTGCCCGGCAACCCCGCTCGCCTGAAGCCGGGATTTTGTCGGTAATTAGTTGAAAACAAAAGAGAAATTTTATCAGTGGCGGGGTTGCAGGGCTGCAACTTTGTTGCGGAAATGCGACGCTCGCGGGCTGCGGCAGAGTTACGTAATGAATTTGAGCGCTTATGGCCGGAAAACAAACCGACCCGCTGCAATGCTGCAACCAAACCCGCGCCTGCGCCGCCCGCAGCCGGAATCTATTGGACCATTTTTCACATGAAAGCCATGCGGGCCATGGATTCAAGCGCTTGGTATCACTTTTGCTCTTCCCGGAATAACCGCCTATCCTGCCGGACGTGGCGGTTTCCCTGGCCGGGGGCCTCCCCCCCCGTCTGCGCCCCGGAGGACGTGATGCTTGAGTCCAACAGCGCGTTTCAGGAGCATGGCCGGTCCATGCTCGAGGCCGGCGGCGTGAGGCCGCCTGGCCGGTACGACCGCCTGCCCCGGACCTCGTCCTCCGCGCCCTCCGCTTCCGGATTCCGTCCTCCACCTGCTCTGACTGGGTCCATTGTGCGGACCTTCACGACCAAATGTGGGCTCCCGCCCGCAGGCCGCCGGGTCGGCCGGACAGCGCGGGCGGGCCGGAGCCCCAAACTTCGAGACAGGAGGCTTGCATGAAGCGCATGCGGAAGATTCTCGGCGTATTGGGCCTTGTTCTGGCCCTGTCCTGCTCCACCGCCATGGCGGAGAAGTTCGTGGTCGGCTTCCAGCCCTACGACACCATCTCCTACCCGGTCATCGTGAACATGGAGCTCGGTCTGTGGAAGAAGTACGTGCCCGCCGGCACCGAGATCGAGTTCCTTCCGGCGCTCCAGGGCACGGTGGTGGCCAACAACATCCTGGCCGGCAAGGCCCAGGTCGGCTACATGAGCGTCATGCCCGCGACCATCCTCTGCTCCAAGCCGGATCAGGCGGAGGTCAAGATGGCCGCGAGCCTGGGCATGTCCGAGGGCACCCGCTGCTCCCTGGTCCTGGTTCGCAAGGACGCCCCGGACTTCAAAAGCCCCGAGGAGCTGGCCCGCTGGCTGGACGGCAAGATCATCGCCGCGCCCAAGGGCAGCGCCTCCGACCAGTACCTGCGCAACTTCTTCGCCCGCTACAACGTCAAACCCGGCGAATACCTGAACCAGTCCATCGAGGTCATCGCCACCAACTTCCGCATCGGCAAGCTCGACGCCGCCTCCATGTGGGAGCCCACCCTGTCCCGCGTGGCCACGGACGTGGGCGAGGGCACCTGCAAGATCGCCGCCGACGGCCGGGCCTGCGACAACCCGGACCTCGGTATCCTGGTCATGCGCAAGGACTTCATGGAGAAGTACCCCGAGGTGGCCAAGGGCTACCTGCGCTCGGAGCTCGAGGCCCAGCGCTTCGTGCTCGATCCCAAGAACTGGGCCCAGGTCATCGACCTGGTCGCCAAGCAGGCCCAGGGCATCCCCAAGAAGGTCCTCTGGTACTCCATCTACGGCCAGGTCCCGTCCACCTCCACGGAGAAGGTCCGGGAATGGAAGTCCTTCTACTTCAACGAGCGCGAGCTGAAGAACATCGCCGAGGTCGCGCCCTTCCTCTACAAGGAAAAGGTCATCAACATGGCGGCCCTCAAGCCCGGCACCGTGGATGACAGCATGGCCCGCGAGGTGTTCAAGGAGGCCGGCTACAAGCCGGTCAGCGACTCGGTCACCCTGGGGGTCATCGAGGGCGCCCCGGCCAGCGCCTGTCCCCCGTTCAAGGACTAGAGCCGGAATCTACGTGCAGACGGACCGGCCGCCCGTCGTCGGGACTGGGCGGCCGGCTGACGCCCTTCGCGGCCGTGCCCCCTGGGGCACCGCCGCGGAGGCGAGGACAGCGAGCCTTGGAGGTTGGTCGTGACCACGAATGTTGACGCCTTGCCGCAGGCCGCGGAGGCCAAGGCCCCGAACTCCTGGACCATAGCCCTGTTCAACCTGCGGCTGTGGCTCAAGAGCAGCACGCCGTATCTCAATCTGCTGGGCCTGGCCGGTTTCGTGCTGCTCTGGTACCTTTTGACCGAATATTTCAAGGTGCCCTATTTCGAAAAGCTGCCCGGACCGGTGGCCAGCTTCCGCGAATGGGTCTCCGAGGACCCGGCCTATGGCATCTCCCTCTACACCCCGGACTACTACCAGCACATCGGCACGAGCGTCATGCGCGTGCTCAAGGCCTTTGTCCTGGCCACGCTCCTGGGCGTGCCGCTGGGGTTGTTCATGGGCTGGAAGAAGATCTTCCGGGACTACACCTTCCCCCTGCTGGAAACCCTGCGGCCCATTCCCATGCTGGCCTGGGTGCCGCTGTCCATCCTCATGTGGCCGGGCCGCGAGGCCTCCATCGTCTTCCTGACCTTCCTGGGCTCGTTCTTCGCCACGGTCTTGAACACCCTGCTCGGGGTCGAGTCCATCGACGAGGTCTACTTCCGGGCCGCCCATTCCCTGGGCGCGAAGCCCCGCCACGTCTTCTTCAAGATCATCCTGCCGGGCTCCTTGCCCTTCGTCTTCACCGGCCTGCAGATCAGCATGGGCTTCGCCTGGTTCTCGCTGGTGGCCGGCGAGATGCTGGCCGGCGAGTACGGCCTCGGCTACCTCATCTGGAACTCGTTCATCCTGGTCCAGTATCCGGTCATCATCATCGCCATGGTCACCCTGGGGGTGATCGGCTGGCTCTCCAGCGCGCTCATCCGGCTCGTCGGCGACCGGCTCATGCAATGGAAGGTAAGGGAGGCTTGCCGATGAACGCCAGCGCATCCGGCATGTCGCCCCGCGGAAGCATCTCCATCCGCGAGGTGACCAAGATCTACGATCCCGACGGGGCCAAGGTCCTGGCCGTGGACAACTGCTCCATGGAGATCGAGGCCGGCGAGTTCTGCGTGCTGGTCGGCCCCTCGGGCTGCGGCAAGACCACGCTCTTAAACGCCATCGCCGGCTTCCACGGCATCACCACCGGCGAGATCTGGCTCGACGGCGAGCTTCTGTGCTCCGGCGCGCGCACGCCGAGCCCGGGCGCGGATCGCATCGTGGTCTTCCAGAACGGGGCGCTCTTTCCCTGGTTCACGGTCCTCGAGAACGTGACCTTCGGTCCCGTGGTCCAGGGCGGCATGAGCAAGGCCGAGGCCCACGACAGGGCCAGGACCATGCTCGGCCAGATGGGGCTCATGGGCATCGAGAACAACTACCCCAGCGAGATATCCTCGGGCATGCGCCGCCGGGTGGAGATCGCCCGGGCGATGATGAACGATCCCCGCGTGCTCCTCCTCGACGAGCCCTTCCGGGCCATGGACGCGCTGACCAAGACCGTGGTCCACCAGTTCCTGCTCGACGTCTACGACAAGAGCAGGAAGACCGTCTTCTTCATCACCCACGACCTGGAAGAGGCCATCTTCCTCGGCAGCAAGGTCTACATCATGACCACCCGGCCGGCGCGCATCAAGAAGGTGCTGGACGTGGACATCCCCCGGCCGCGCGATTTCCGGGCTCTGTCCTCGGCCACCTACCTGCGCCTGAAGCAGGAGTGCATCGAGGCGGTCCACGAGGAAGCGCTCAAGGCCTTCAAGGCCGGCGAGCGGGAAATGGCCTAGGCGGCCGAGAACCAGGGACAAGCGGAGGTTTCACATGGCTACGGCAACCGCCACCATCCAAGGCGTCAACTGGATTCGGCTGCGAAAAAAGGTGCTGAGCAGGACCACCTGCCGCGGCATCGTCTCCCTCGTCGGCTTCGTCGTGCTCTGGGAGATCTGCGTGCGCCTGAACGTCCCGATCATCGGCAACGTGCCCGCGCCCTCCTCGGTGCTGGACGCGCTCGGCAAGCAGCTGGTCAGCCCGGCCTACTGGCTTTCCTGGCGCGATTCCATGATCCGCATCCTGACCGGCTTCGTGGCCGCCCAGATCGTGGGCATCCCCATCGGGCTCATGCTCGGCGTGAACCGCATGGCCCGCGACACCATCTACCCCATCTTCGAGATCATGCGGCCCATCCCGCCGCTGGCCTGGGTGCCGGCCTCGGTCATCTTCTGGCCCACCCCGGAGCTGTCCATGATCTTCGTGACCTTCCTCGGGGCCTTCTTCACCGTGGTCCTGAACATCGTCGGCGGGGCGAAAAGCATCGACATCCGCTACATCCGGGCCGCCCATTCGCTCGGCTCCACTCGCCGGGACATCTTCTGGCGCATCATGCTGCCGGCGACCATGCCGAGCATCGTGGTCGGCATGACCGTGGGCATGGGCGTGACCTGGGCCGTGGTCGTGGCCGCGGAGATGATCGCCAGCCAGTCGGGGCTGGGCTACCTGACCTGGCGGTCATACGTGGCCGGCGAGTACCCGGTCATCATCATCGGCATGCTCAGCATCGGCGTGGCCGGCTACCTGTCCTCGGCCGGCATCCGGGTCCTGGCCGGCCGGCTGACCCCCTGGCTGAAGGTGCGCTAGGCGCGCGTGTTCGAACGGGAAACGGACGGGCGCCCGGACGCGGCGCCCGGGGAGACGAAAGACATGAGCCAGGTCAAGATCGCCGCCGGCATGGGCGCGGGCGAGATGGTGGTGTCCAAGGTGCGCAAGGGCTTCGGCGTGGGCCCCCTGCGCAAGGAAGTCCTGTGCGACTGCTCCTTCACCCTGGAGCGCGGCAGGCTGACCGTGCTGGTCGGGCCGTCGGGCTGCGGCAAGACCACCTTGGTCAACGCCCTGGCCGGCTACGAGACTCCGGACCAGGGCACGGTGACCATCGACGGCAAGCCCGTGCACGGCCCCGGGCCGGACCGGCTGGTGGTCTTCCAGGAGACGGCCCTCTTCCCCTGGATGACGACCTTCGAGAACGTCAGCTACGGCCCCCGGGTGCAGCGCGCCACGTCCGACGACGAGATCAGCCGCCAGACCATGAAGCTCCTGGAGGTGGTCGGCCTCGAGGACTTCAAGGACAAGTACCCGGCCCAGCTCTCCGGCGGCATGCAGCGCCGGGCCGAGCTGGTGCGGGCCATGATCAACCAGCCCAAGGTCATGTTCATGGACGAGCCCTTCCGGGGCCTGGACGCCATGACCCGCTCGCTCATGCAGGAATACTACGTGCGCCTCTTCGAGGAGCACCGCGGCACCAACCTCTTCGTCACCTCGGAGCTGGAGGAGGCCATCTTCCTGGCCGACCGCCTGGTGCTGCTGACCAACCGCCCGGCCCGGGTCAAGCGCATCATCGAGGTCTGCCTGGAGCGGCCCCGCCAGTTCCACATGCTGACCAGCAGGGCCTATCTGGACTGCAAGCGCGAGGCCCTGGAGCTCCTCCACGAGGAGGCCATGAAGTCGTTCGCCGCCGGCGCGGTCAATGCCGCGGACTTCCTGGAGGCCTGCTCCAAGATGGGCCAGGACCAGGCCCAGCCCCGGACCACGTCCTGCGGGCAGGACCGCTAGGGAAGCCGGCATGTCCGGGCTTGCGGATCTCGTTTCGGCCCGCCCGCTGATCACCGGCCTGGCCGTGGCCTCGGCCCTGGCCCTGGTGGCCGCCAGCGCTCTGAAGCTCAAGGCCGGCCGGGAGACCCCGGCCGCGCGCTGGCTGGCCCGCCTGGGCTGGGTCCTGCTGGCCGTGAGCGTCGGCCTGTTCGTGCTCGCGGGCTTGAACTCGCCGGGCTAGGCCCGTCAGGGAGGACTCGACATGCTCGGCAACGTCAGGCTCGGCGCGAAGCTCGGCCTGGGTTTCGGATTGATGCTCACCCTCACCTGTGCCCTGGGGCTTTTGGCCGTGATGACCATGTCCGCGGGCCGCGAGGCCGGAACGGGCCTGGCCCGGGAGCATCTGCCCGAGGTCCGCCTGGCCGCCGCCCTCGAGCGCCAGGCCCTCGTGGCCATGGACGCCGTCGGCGCGTTCGCCCTCTCGGAGGATCAAAAACGCCTCGAGGACGGGCAGGCGGCCCTGGCTGCGGCCCGGGGCGTCCTGGCCGAGGCCGAGGACCTGGCCGCGCGCCATCCCGGCCTGGCCGGGCTCAAGGACAACGCGGCCAAGGCCGGTGCGGCGCTGACCCGCTTCGCCGGGCTGACCGAGGAGACCCGCAGCCTGCTTGCGGCCATCGGCAAGGACCGCGCGCTCATGGACCGGGCCGGAGCCGAGTTCGCGGCCGCCTGCGACGCCTTCCTGGCCGTCCAGATCGAGCTGGCCGGCCAGCCCGACGGGGCGCAGAAGCTGAAAGCCATGCAGGCCGTGGTCGGGCTGGGCAACAACGTGACCACCGGCTACTTCAAGGGCCAGGCCCTGCGCGATCCCGGTGTCCTGGCCCAGGCCCAGGCCCTGTTTCCGCAGATCGAGGCCATGGTGGACGAGATGGCGGGCAACAGCGTGAGCATGCAGGACATCATGCGCCTGGAGACGGTCCGGGCCGCCACCGCGGCCTACAAGGACGCCGTGGCCGACTTCCTGGGCTACCTGGAGAAACTGGAAACCCTGGACCGGGTCCGGGGCGAGGCGGCGTACGCCCTGCTCGAGGCCGCCCGGGAAACCTCCGCCGGCGGGCTCGCCCGGGCCCAGGACATCGCCGACCGGACGGCGGACGAGCTGTCGTCCGCGGTCACGGTCCTTCTCGCCGGGCTCGGCCTGGCCGTGCTCCTGGGCGCGCTCGCGGCCGTGCTGCTCACCCGGGCCGTCACCCGGCCCGTGGCCCGTGAGGCGGCCTTCGCGGCCAGAGTGGCCGAGGGGGACCTGGACCAGGTGCTCGACGTGGACCAGAACGACGAGATCGGCCTCCTGGCCAAGTCCATGAGCCACATGGTGGCCCGGCTCAAGGACATGATCCGTAAATCTTCGGAGCAGGAGAGCGCGGCCCGCGAGGCGGCCGGCATGGCCGAAGAGGCCATGGCCCGGGCCAAGGCCAAGGAAGGGGAGGTGCGCGTGCTCCTGGAGAAGATGGACGCCGTGGCCGGGGAGGCCCGGGCCATCGCCGAGCGGGTGGCCGAAGCCAGCGAGGAGCTGTCCGTCCAGGCCGGGGAGATTTCGAGCGGCGCCGAGGAGCAGCGGGCGCGCATCAGCGAGACGGCCGTGGCCATGGAGCAGATGAACGCCGCGGTCCTGGAGGTGGCCAAAAGCTCGGGCGAGGCCTCGCGCATCGCCGGCCAGGCCAAAAGCCGCGCCCGCCAGGGGGCCGAGGTGGTGGGTCAGGCCGTGGCCGGCATCGGCGGCGTGCATCGGGCCACCGACGAGCTGCGCGCTCACATGGCCGAGCTCGGGGACAAGGCCCGGGCCATCGGCGCCATCCTGGAGGTCATCGCCGACATCGCCGACCAGACCAACCTCCTGGCCCTGAACGCCGCCATCGAGGCGGCCCGGGCCGGGGACGCCGGCCGGGGCTTCGCCGTGGTCGCCGACGAGGTGCGCAAGCTGGCCGAGAAGACCATGGCCGCCACCGGCCAGGTGGCCGAGAGCATCAGGGCCATCCAGGAGGCGGCGCGGCTGGGCA
This sequence comes from Desulfovibrio sp. UBA6079, assembly GCA_002428705.1. Lineage (GTDB taxonomy): Bacteria > Desulfobacterota > Desulfovibrionia > Desulfovibrionales > Desulfovibrionaceae > UBA6079. The sequence goes on along the minus strand of DIXN01000004.1, from coordinate 17,448 downwards.
TGGAGCGCATGGGCCGGGCCGAGGGCGCCGTGGAGCAGGTGACCGGCCTGGCCGAGCGCTCCGGCGCAGCCCTGGACGAAATCGTCGTACTGGTGGACGGCAGCGCCGGCCAGATCTCGGGCATCGCCACGGCCGCCGAGGAGCAGTCCGCGACCGCCGAACAGATCAGCAGCGCCATCGAGGCGGTCAACCGCATCGTCGGGGCCACGGCCGACGGCATGGCCCGGTCGTCCAAGGCCATCAGGGAGCTGGCGGCCATGTCCGCCGAGCTGAAAGCGCTGATCGGCACCTTGAAGGACGGCCGCGCCGCTTCCGCCGGGCTCGCGGGCTGAGCCCAAGGGAGCCGGCGCGCGGCCGGCAGCTCCCTGAGCTGACAGCATTCGGTGTCAGGGGATTCCCGGCGACCTGCGGATCAGCTTGAACACCTCCATCACCACCAGCAGGGACAAGGCCATGGCCAGCAGGATGATCCACGAGCCGAAGGATATCGGCGCGAGCCCCAGGATCGCGGCCATGCCCGGCTGGTACATGCAGCCGATGTGAAGGGCGTGGGCGGCGATGACGCCGACGACGAGCAGGCGGTTGCGGGCCAAGGGCACATGCAGCACCGAGTCGTATTCGGAGCGGCAGTTGAAGGCGTGCACGTTCTCCAGCAGGACCATCAGCATGAGCGTCAGGTTCCGGGCCTCGAACTCGCCCATTCCCTGCCGCTCCATCAGCCAGTACCAGGTGCCGAAGGCCAGGAGCGCCATGGTCGTGCCGGATGCGACCATCTGCTGGATCATCAGCCGGTTGAAGATTCCCTCCGTGGGTTTGCGCGGAGGACGCTTCATCGCCCCGGGCTCGCCGGCCTCGAAGGCCAGCGCCACGTCCTGGATGCCGTTTGTCACCAGGTTCAGCCAGAGGAGCTGCACGGGAAGAAGCGGCAGCGGCAGCCCGGCGAGGAGGGTGCCGGCGAAGAGCAGCACCTCGGCCAGTCCGCAGGAGATGAGCAGGTAGGAAACCTTGCGGATGTTGTCGTAGGCGAATCGGCCTTCCTCGACTCCGGCCACGATGGAGGCGAAGTTGTCGTCGGTGACGATGATCGAGGCGGTGTCCTTGGCCACGTCCGTTCCCGAGCCCATGGCCACGCCGATGTTGGCCTTCTTGAGGGCAGGAGCGTCGTTCACCCCGTCGCCGGTCACGGCGACGAACTGGCCGGCCCGGACGAGCCCGTCGACGATGTCGAGCTTCTGCAGGGGAGAGACGCGGGCGAAGACGCGGCCGCGGGTGACGGTTTCGAAAAACTCCGGGATCTCGGTCGAGCCGATCTCGGCCAGCCGCCGGCCAGTGACGACCTGGCCGGGACCTTGGGCGATGCCGAGCTCGCGGGCGATGCTCAGCGCGGTGGCCGGGTGGTCGCCGGTGACCATCACGACCTCGATGCCGGCCTCCCGGCACGTGGCCACGGCCTCCTTGGCCTCCGGCCGCAGAGGATCGAGGAAGGCCGCCAGCCCGAGCAGCACCAGCCGCGGCAGGTCCGCCTCGCCGACGTCCGTTCGGCCGGGCGGCGTGCCGTCAAGGCCGCCCTCGGCGATGGCCAGGACACGGAAGCCGTCTCCGGCCAGGGACTCGGCTTCAAGGATAACCCTGTCCGCATCCAGAGGAACATCGCCCGCCGGAGTGCGCATGCGCTCGCAGAATCCCAGCACGGTCTCGACCGCGCCCTTCAGCGCGACGCGAGTCTCCGCTCCTCGCCGGTAGAAGACCGCGGCGTACTTTCGCTCCGATTCGTAGGGAATTTCGCCGAGCGGCTGCACCTCGCCGCGGACCGCTTCCGGATCGAGCCGGGCCTTGTGGGCCAGGACGAGCAGTGCGACGTCCATCGCGTCGCCGTGTCCCTGCCAGCCGCTCTCGAGGCGTTCGAGGTGGGCCTCGTTGCACAGTGCCGACGCGCGAACCAGGGACTCGACCTGCGCGGCCGGTCCCGACAAAACCGGCTCCTCGGCCTCAACGCCGGGGTAGCTCCCCCCCGGGACCATCAGGCGGCCGTGCGCCGGAAGCCACAGAGCCCGAACCGTCTGCTGGTTGACCGTCAGCGTGCCGGTCTTGTCGCTGGCGATGACCGTGCAGCTCCCGAGGCCCTCGACCGCGGCAGCTTGCGCACGATCACGTTCCGCCTGGCCATGCGCTGCACCCCGATGGACAGGGCCACGGTCATGGCCACCGGCAGCCCCTCGGGAATCGCCGAGACGGCCAGCGCCACGGCAAAGAAGAAGACATCCAGGATCGACATGTTCCTGTACACGCCGATGGCCGCCAGCAGGATGATCGCTGCTCCGACGAAGTAGCTGATCTGCTGCGCGAATTTCTCCATGCGCAGCAGAAGCGGCGGCTTGGCCGCTTCGGCGAAGGCCACGGACATGGCGATGCGGCCGACCTGCGTCGCTATGCCGGTGGCCACGGTCACGCCGAGGCCCCGGCCGGTTTGCACGGTGGAACCGGCGAAGGCGAGGTTCAGGCGGTCGCCGATGGGGGCATCCTCGGCGACCGGGGTCACGGATTTCTCGGGTGCGATGGTCTCGCCGGTCAGGAACGACTCGTCGATGGCCAGGTTCGCGGCCTGCAGCAGGCGCAGGTCCGCCGGCACGCGGTCGCCGGACTCGACGAGCACGATGTCGCCCGGGACGATGTCCTTGGCAGGGATGACCGCCTCCCTGCCGGCCCGGCGAACCCTGGCCTGGGTCTGGATCAGCTCCTGCAGGGCGGCGGCGCTCCTCTCGGCGCGCCACTCCTGGAACATCCCCAACCCCGCGTTGAGCAGGAGCACGACGAAGATGAAGGCCGCATCGGTGAACTCGGCGAGCAGCATCGAGACCACCGCGGCCGCGAGCAGGATGTAGATGAGCGGGCTGCGGAACTGGTGGAGGAGTATCCCAAGAAGGGTCGGCGGCCGGCGGGCAGGGAGGCGGTTCGGGCCGAACTCCAGTTGCCGCTCCGCGACTTTCGATGCCTCAAGACCGCCCCGTGTCGAGCAGAGCTTCTCGAGCACCACCTCCTCGGCCAACGAGTGCCAGGCGATGCCGTCGCCCGAGTTGCGGTCCGCGACTTCATTGACGATGTCGGCAGCCATGGCCCACCTCCTCTTGGACACGGTGGACGCCCGCCTCCGTGCCCGTGTTGCGCTCCGGCCGGGGCGTTCAAGGCGCCGCGGAGCCGGCAAGTCAGGTGGGGTATATCATCGTTTTCGGCCCGTGGGGAGGGGCAGGGAACCGATTCCGGCCCGAGGTCGCGCCGGGCTCGTGCCTCCGATGGCGTCCGAGCCTAGCCTCCGAGCACCCGGCGCACCGCGGCGGCAAAGGCGTCCACGGCCTCGGGCGCGGTGTCGTAGGCGGTCATCCAGCGGGCCAGGCCGGCGGCCTCGTCCAGGATGTAGAAGTAGTAGTCCTGCTGCAGGGCTTTCAGGGCCGGCAGGGGCATGGTCACGAACAGGCCGTTGGCTTCCACCGGCCGGGTGATGGTCAGCCCCGGCGCGCCCTCGAGGGCCGCGGCCAGGCGCCGGGCCATGGCGTTGGCCCGGCGGGCGTTCTCGAGCCACAGGGCGCCGGTCAGCAGGGCCTCGAACTGGGCCGCGATGTAGCGCATCTTGGAGATGAGCTGCATGCTCTGCTTGCGGTGGTACTTGAAGTGCCTGGCCAGCTCCGGCTTCAGGAAGACCACGGCCTCGCCGAACATGAGCCCGTTCTTGGTGCCGCCGAAGGAGAGCACGTCCACGCCGCAGTCGGTGGTTAGCTCCGCCAGGGAGCAGCCGAGGAAGGCCGCGGCGTTGGCCAGCCGGGCTCCGTCCATGTGCAGGTATAGGTCGCGCTCGTGGGCCGCGTCGGCCAGCGCCCGGATTTCCTCCGGCCGGTAGACCGTGCCGATCTCCGTGGCCTGGGTGATGGACACCACCCGCGGCTGGACGCGGTGCTCGTTGCCGCGTTCGCGCAGCAAGGGGTCGAGGTCCTCGGGCCGGAGCTTGCCGTCGGCCGAGGCCACGGTGAAGAGCTTGCAGCCGATGAGGGACTCGGCCGCGCCGCATTCGTCGGTGTTGATGTGGGCCATCGCGGTGCAGATGACCGCCTGCCAGGGGGTGAGCAAGGCGCGCAGGGCGAGCACGTTGGCGGCCGTGCCGAGGAAGACGAAGTAGGGCTCGACCTCGGCCCCGAAGACGCCCCGGATGGCCGCGATGGCCCGGTCGGTGGCCGGGTCGTGGCCGTAGGCCCGGGCATGTCCGGCGTTGGCCTCGGCCAGGGCGGCCATGACGGCGGGATGGACGCCGGCGGTGTTGTCGCTGGCGAAGAAGCGCGAGCTGTCCATGGGGGGCCTTTCAGGAAGCAGGAGATAAAGGCTCGAAGAGCCCGCGCCAGGCGGGCCAGGAGTCCACCAGCCCGGCGATGACTGCGTAGCCGGCGGCTCCGGGGTGCAGCCCGTCTCTTAGGTCCTGCAGATAGTCGGGCCGCTCGGCCAGGCTGCCGAAGAGGTCCAGGCAGGGCACGTCCAGGTCGGTGCAGACGCCCTTGAAGGCCGCGGCCAGGCTTTTCTCCCGGGCCGCCGCGCCGGGGTCGGCCAGGGGCGGCGGGGTGAGGAAGAGACACGGCCCCAGGGCGCGGGCCGCGGTCAGCATCTGCTTAAGGCCGGTGATGGCCTCGTCGAAGTCCAGGTTGCGGGCCGCGTCCACGGCGCCGCAGCAGAAGATGAACGCGGGTTTCCCGCCATCTGGCAGCCGGGGCGAGGTCTCGGCGAGCCAGCGGGCCTTGATGAGCTGGGTCGACTGGCGGCGCACGCCGAGGTTGAAGAAGTCGAAGCTGGCGCCCCGGGCCGCGGCCAGGCGGCAGACCCGGCCGGGCCAGCTGAGCATCTCGGGGTCGTTCACGCCCATGGTCAGGGAATCGCCGAAAAAGAAGAGGATCATCGCATACGTCTCCACAGACTGCCGGCCGTCGCCTGACGGCTTTAGTCCTCGGGCTTGGGTGCCGGGTGCTTCTTGCCGTGCATCTCCTCGATGAGCACCTCGATGACCACGACCCGGGCCAGGTCCGCGTCGTCGAAGGCCGCGGGGGCGGCAGAGAAGTCGGCCATGAGCAGGGTGAGGCCCCGGCGCTTGTCCTCGAGCTCGGTAAGGATGCGCGCCCGGCCGCGGCCGGCCACCGAGAGGTAGACGGTGTCCGAGCGGCAGGCCGGAGTGCCGATGGTGACCACGTGGCCGGCGACCAGGCTGAAGGCCACGCGGTCGCAGGCCTTGAGCAGCTCGATCTTGCGGCCTGCCGGGGCCGAGTGCATGTACAGCCGGCCGTCGGCGTAGCCGAAGTGCATGGGAACGACGTAGGGGGAGTCTGCGTCCATGAGCGCCAGGTGGCAGACGTCGGTCTGGTGCAGGAGGCGCTCGACCTCGGCGAGGTCGGTTATTTCCTTGTGCTTCTTGCGCATGAGCTACTCCGTGAAGTTGTCCAGGAGGCGGTAGAGAAGGTCCTTCAGCGGCGCAAGGCCGGCCTTGGCCCGCGCGCGCATGGTCGTGGCGTCCTGGACCGAGGCCGAGGGGACGAGGCCCGCGCCGCAGGCCGCGATCAGCGCTTCCATGCTCTCTTCCGAGGTTTCCAGGTGGAACTGCAGCCCCAGGGCCAGATCGCCCAGGGCAAAGGCCTGGTGGGCGCAGGCCGCGCTTCTGGCCAGGAGATGGGAGCCGGCCGGCAGGGCATGGAAGGTGTCGCCGTGCCAGTGGAAGGCCTCGAAGTTCGAGGGAAAGCCGCGCAGGGCCGAGGAGCAGCGGGCGTCGGCGGTCAAGTGCACGGGGTGCCAGCCGATCTCCTGCACCCCGCCCGGCTTGACCCCGCCGCCCAGGGCGTCGGCCAGAAGCTGGGCACCGAGGCAGATGCCGACGAGCTTCTTGCCCCTCGCCAGGGTCAGGCGGATGTGCTCCTTCTCGGCCGTGAGGAAGGGGTGGGGAAGCTCCTCCCAGACGCTCATGGGGCCGCCCATGACCACCAGGAGGTCGTAGGCCGCGGGGGCCGGCGGCAGCTCGCCCAGGTCCATCCGGGTCACGGCCAGATCGTGGCCGCGGTCTTTGGCCCAGGCGGCGATGTTGGCCGGGCCCTCGAAGGCGACGTGCTGCAGGACGCGGATGCGCATGGAGAAATCCTTCTTGCGGGTCGGGGCGCGCTGGGCCTAGAAACGGCTGAAAAGGGAGGTCCCGACGCGCATGGCTTGCCCCACCTTCTCGGTCGTCGTTCCCGTGCTCGGCGAGCCCGGCATCAATGCCACGCTGGAGGCTATAGACCGAATCCGCGGGGATGAAAAGATCGAGGTCATCGTGGTCGACGGTGATCCGGCCGGGGGGACCATCGCCCACATCCCGCCGCATCGCGCGCTCTGCCTGGCCGCGCCCCGGGGCCGGGCCAGCCAGATGAACGCCGGTGCGGCCCGGGCCGGGGGGGAGGTGCTGGTCTTTCTCCACGCCGACACCCGGCTGCCGGCCGGGGCCTTCGCCCTCCTGCGCGAGGCCGTGGCGGCCGGTGCCGCGGCCGGCGCCTTCGACCTGGCTTTCGACACGGATGCGCCGCTGCTTTCGCTCATCGCCCGGGCCGGCTCGCTACGCTCCAGGCTGACCGGCATGCCCTTCGGCGACCAGACCCAGTTTTTCACCCGCGAGGCTTTCACTGCCCTGGGCGGTTTTGCGCCGCTGCCGCTCATGGAGGACGTGGACATCATGCGCCGGGCCAGGCGCCGCGGCCTTCCCGTCACCATCCTGCCGGCGGCGGCCCGGACCTCGGTCCGGCGCTGGCGGGAGGAGGGGCTGCTGCGCTGCACCACGCGCAACTGGGCGATTTTTCTGCTTTATCTCTGCGGCGTGCCGCCCCGGCGCCTGGCCCGTTTCTATCCATCGAGGAGGGGCTGATGCCTCGGGCGCGCATCCTCTTCTTCGTCAAGCCGCCGCGCCCCGGCGCGGTCAAGACCCGGCTGGCCCGGGTCCTCGGGGCCGCGGCCGCGGCCGAGGCCTACAGCGCCTTTGCCGGTGATGTCCTGGACACGCTCAAGGCCCTTGAAGTGCCGTTGACCGTCTGCTTTTCTCCGGAGGCGGACCGGGAGGAGATCGCCGCCTGGCTCGGCCCGGACTGCGACTGCCGGCCCCAGGCCGGCGCCGACCTCGGCGGCCGCATGGCCGAGGCCCTGGCCTGGGCTCTTGCCGCCGGCGCCGGGCGGGCCGTGCTGGTCGGCAGCGACCTGCCCGACCTGCCGGCCGCGCGGGTGGAGTCGGCGCTTTCCGCCCTCCGGGACCACGACGCGGTGCTTCTGCCGGCGGGCGACGGCGGCTACGGGCTTGTTGGTTTTCGTTGCGAGGGTTTTCGCGCCGGGGCTTTTGCCGGCATCGACTGGTCCACGCCCCGGGTCATGGCCCAGAGCCTGGCAGCCATGGAGCGTCTGGGGCTCGGCTGCGCGGTGTTGGAGCCCTGGCCCGACGTGGACGAGGTCGAGGATCTGGCCGCCCTGGCCGCGCGCCTGCGGGCCGCGCCGGAGGCTGCGCCGCGCACCCGGGCCTGGCTTGCCCGGCAGGGGTTCCTGGCCTGAGAGGGGCCTAGATGTTGTAGGTCGGGGGCTCGGTGGCCACGCGCCGGCCACCGAAGATGCGCGGCTCCACCTGGTCCATGACCTTTTTCGCCTCGCGCGACAGGGGATTCAAGGACAGGGCCGCCTCGGCGGAGTTGTAGGCGTCGTCCCAGCGTTTCATCTTCAGATAGAGCTTGGCCATGCGCAGGTAGATGCGGTCGCTCGGGCCGAAGTTCTTCAGCGCGTTCTTGACCGCGACCTCGGCCTTCTCGAGCTCGCCCAGGGCCTCGTAGGCCGCGACCAGGAAGCCGTAGGGCCGGGGGTCGCGGGGCGCGGTCTCGATGGCCCGCTCCAGGTATTCCACCGATTCCTGAACCATGCCGGCCATGAGCAGGCGCGAGCCGATGTCCTGGAAGACGCCGGGCTCGGAAGCGAACTCCTCGGAGGCCCGGCGGAAGATCTTGCGCGCCTCCACCAGGTTCTTCTCCTCCAGGAGCTTCTGGCCGGCCAGGATGGCCTTGTCGATGGAGTTCTTGTAGGTCCGGACCTTGCTCACCTCGGCCCGGCCGATGGCCGAGCGGATGCGCTCGTTGGTCTTCGTGACCAGCTCCAGGAACTGTTTCTCCTGGCCGCGCTTGAAGCTCAAGCCGGACGGAAAGAGGGACTTCATCTGGCTCATGCCGTTCAGGGTGCGCATGAGCTCGGCGAAAAGAATCTCGATCTCGGCCTTGTCCCGGCCGACCGCGGGGGTGACGAGATAGACCTTCAGGGCCGCGGCCAAGGAGTCCAGCGTCTTGATCACATCCATCCGGCCGGCATAGGCCTTGGCCCGGGCGATGTGCTCCTTGATGGTCTTGATCTTGTCTCGCATCGCGCTGGGTTCCCCCGCAAAATGTCAGAATTCCCCCACCGGCTTTGTAGCCACAGGTTGCGACAATGATCAAGCCTGGCGGGCGGCTTTGAAATCGATAGATAATCCCGATGCAAATTGATAATTGCCATAGGCATATACAGCGGAGGGAGCAGTCATGGAAAAAGTCATCATCTACGGCAAAGCCGGCTGACCCCATACCAGCCAGGCCAGGTCGGCCTACGGCAAGGACGTCGTCTACCGGGACGTGCGCGAGGATCCGGCGGCCATGGCCGAGATGCTCAAGGCCTCCGGCGGCGTGCGCCAGGTGCCGGTGATCGTCAAGGACGGCAAGGTGACCGTCGGCTATCACGGCAGCTGAGGAGTCTGACCGCCGGCCGTGCGCCGGCGCATGATGGCATGGAACTGACCCCGGGGCCTCGGGGTGCTTCACTCCGGAGGCCAGGCTTCGCCCGATGCCGGCAGCCAGGCGTGAAGCCCGGTGGCCGCGGCTAGCTCGGCGCGGATGATCCCGGCCTGGTCGCGGCGCAGTTCGCGGCGCAGGTGGACCGCCGCGAAGTGGGAGGCCCCGGCTGCCCGGGCAAAGGCCAGGCTGGAGGCGATGCTGCCGTGGCCGGGTGTAGTGCCGCTGCGCTCGAAGGATTCGTGGACCACGATGTGCGCTCCCCGAGCCAGCTCCAGGGTGGCCGGCGTGGGCCGGCCGTCGCCGCTGTAGAACAGCGCACCCGAGGCCGTGTCCACGCGCACCGACAGGCAGGGGGCCGAATGCTCGGGCGCGGCGAAGGTCAAGGCCAGCGACCCTTCTTCCAGATGCATTCCAGCGGAGGCCTCGACCAGGCGCAAGGGGAAGGGAAGATCGCCGAGCAGCGAGCCGAAGGCCAGTTCCATGGCCGCCGGCACGATCCGCCTGAGCCCCTCGGGTCCGACGATGGTCAGGGGTGCCGTGCGCCCGTTCACCTCGAATTGCAGGAGCAGCGCCGGCAGACCGAAGAAGTGGTCGCCATGGAAATGGCTGAGGACCACGGCGTCCAGGCGCTCGGGCTGGGGCACGGTCCGCAGGTAGGCCGCGGCCGCGGTGAAGCCGCAATCGAGCAGCAGGCGGGTGCCGCCGGCCTCTACGGCCAGGCTGGTGTTGATCTCGGCCGGGTCGCAGGCCTCGCCCACGCCGGCGAACCAGACGCGCATGCGCCCCTCCGGGCCTACTTGCCGTTCCCCGGCGAGGATTGGCGGTTGGAGGTGATGAAGCGGCGCACGAGCTGGCGGATCTCCTCGAGCTGGGGCTTGGACAGCTTCTTGCGCTCCACGAGCACCTCCTCCACGTCCTGGAGCACGCCGGACTGGACGATGTACTCCCGGGCGGCCTGGATGTCTCCTTCCGAGGCCAGGCGCTTGATGCGGATGATCTCCAGCGGGGTCAGCTGGCCCGCGGGCAGAAGGTGGCGGTAGATGGCCTCGCGCTCGCGCAGGCGGGCGCTGACCGCCTCGAGATCGCTGGCCAGTTGGGCGGCCCTGGCCCGCTCGGCCTCGAGTTCGGTCAGGTTGCGCTCGTAGCCGGCCTCGAGGCTCTTGTAACGCAGCGCGATATCGTCCAGTTGCCGGGCGTAGTGGCTCTTGATGGCGAAATAGGACCCGATCGCCAGCAGGATATAGATGCCGTTCACCATGAGAAAAAAGCCGATACTTGACATCAGCGCTCCGAAAAAAGGTTTGCTCCGGATCTTGCGCGCGGGAGACTAGAAGCTTTGTCTGCGGTTGTAAACCAGGGGATCCGTTGAAGAAGGAGGTGGGGGCCGATGACCGGCCCCCGGCGGGAAAAAGCGGGTTGAGAAGTTGGAGGGAGCGGTTACGTCTGCCGGACGTGCCAGACATATAGCAGGCGGCGTGCCAAATCCGGTCGAGGCCCCAATCATGATGCAACCCGCCGGCAGGCAAGAAGTTTTTGAAAATCCACGGGAGCGGATGCCCGTGGCGCCGCCGGCCGGATATTCAAATATGCACGGCTTTCCGCACATGTTTGTCGCCGATTTTGTCAGATTGCGCACACTGGACCGACTCTGACTCCACCCCGCGCCTTGTGGAAGAGGCGGAACGACCGCCAATGAGGGGAAGAGGGAAAGCGGATTACCGCCGCCGTCCGGTCCACGACCCGCACGCCACGCGGAGTTCCCGTTGATGAAGATCGGAAAGGCCGCGAAAGTTGGGAAGGGGTGCCCGGTCATTTGACCGGACGCCGCACCCATCGCTCCCCTCCATCCTCACCGGCCGCTATCCTCTTTCGGCGCACTCCGCGGGGCAAGCCAGAGGTGTTAGGAAAGAGGATAGGCCGGAGGCCATCCGCGGGCGGCTGCCGGCAAGACAAAAATTTGGGGGCCCTGAAGGGCCCCCGGTGGGAAAAGGCAGGTCGAGAAGTTGGAGGTGTGCTTAAGTCTGCCGGACTTGCCTTTCCATTTGCAGCTGGCGTGCCAAGCTCCTGGCCTGATTAAAAATTCCTATGAATTCAAGGTATTGCCTGGCTGTGCCCGGGCTGCCGCCAGGGCGCAGGTTCGATCGGGGACTGATATTTACCAAAATTGACAAAGACTGGCCGGTAGAAATCACTCCGTTGCCGTCCCCTTGGCTCAGGAAAGAGCGTATTTATCGACTTCAGCTGTCGCTCGGCGTTGGTTTGCTTTTTTTGTGAACCAAAACAGTCGAGATCGACAAAGACGCGAAAAAAGGAGGCCGCGAGCCTCCTTTTCGTCCGGGACCATCCGTCCCGTGCGGGCGACTTGGTTAGTCCCTAAGGCTGGTCTGGAGGAGTTTCAAGGTCAGGGCCACGACCACGATCCCGGTGAAAAACCAGAAAAAGGACATTTCTCGCCTCCCTCGCAGGGTTTTCCGAACAACTGGCCTGGATGCGGGCCTTATAGACGCAACGGGCCGCCTCTGGCAAGCCGCCTAGGGCAGGCTGACCCGGACGTTGTCCAGGGCCCAGAATTCCACCTTGCGGGCCGAGGTCACGCCCTTGAAGGTCAGCTCCAGCCGGCCGTCCGCGATCTCGCCCGGGGCGATCTCGATGGCCTGGGGCAGGACCCAGTAGCCGAGCAGCCGCGAGGAGGCCGGCACCTTGCACAGCCCGGTGTTGCCGATGGGCTTTTCCTCATTGTCGCCTTCGATCTTGCAGGGAAAGGCGGTCAGGTCGAGGAGCACCGTGCCTTTGCTGCTGATGACGCTGAACAGGTCGGCGAGCTCGCCCTCGCTGTCCCAGCTGCCGATGAGGACGAGGTCGAAGGTCAGGCGCACGGGCTTGCCCGCGGGCAGGCCGCCGAGGCGTAAGGTGGTCGCGGCCGGAGTCTTGGGGTTGCGGCTGTTGAACAGGCCGAGCGTCTTGCCCTGATCGAGGTCGAAGGTCCGGCCCGCGGACCAGGCCTCGGGCACGCCGTTCTCGAAATCGAAGCTGAAGAGCTCCCCGGCGGCCAGGGCCGGAGCCGCGGCGAGGAGGGCAGCGGTGAGGGCGGCGGCGAGCAGGCGGATCACGGTCTTCATGAAGCAGCGCTCCTGGGCTTGTCGGGCCTTACGGCGCACCTCGCGCCGGGTACCGTAACATATGCTATGAGTTGTAACCGCCTGAGTCAACGGCTCGGGCTTGCGGTTTTTCGCCTCTGCCCTCTGGCCTTCCCACCCGTTTGTGGTCTACAACGAGCGCGGTGACACCATGGACCACGACACGCCAAGTGCAGAACCGGACATATATCTGACCTCCCAGCCAGCCCCCCGAGAGCTGATTCTGCCCGGCATGGGCCAGCAGGCCGTCTCCCCGGTGCACATCGCCAGTGCCTCCGAGCTGGCTGCGGCCTGCGCGCGCTGGCTCGCGGCCGGCCGCATCGCCGTGGACACGGAATTCGTGCGCACCCGGACCTACTACCCGCGCCTGGGTCTCATCCAGGTGGCCGACGCGCACGAGGTCAACCTGGTCGATCCCCTGGCCGTGGACGACCCCGCGCCGCTGATCGAGGTTCTGACCAGCCCGGACGTGATCAAGGTTTTCCACTCCTGCGCCGAGGACCTGGAGGTCCTGGGCCTGCTCTGCGGCCAGATGCCCGCGCCGCTCTTCGACACCCAGATCGCCGCGGCCTTCATCGGTCGCCTGGGCTTGCAGGAGAGCTACCAGAGCCTGGTGCGGATCTTTCTCGGCATCGAGCTGGGCAAAGGCGAAACCCGCTCCAACTGGCTCAAACGGCCGCTGACCGAGGCCCAGATCGAATACGCCGCCCTGGACGTGGCCTTCCTCCTGCCGCTGGCAGACCTTCTGGCCGCCCGGCTGGAGGGTCTCGGCCGGCTCGGCTGGGTCCACGAAGAATGCGAGCGCCTGACCCGCCTCATCCGCCTGGACATCTCTCCCGAACGGTCCTACCTGGCACTCGGCGGCGTGCTGGACCTCTCCCGGCGGGACTTGGCCGTGCTGCGCGAGGTGGCCGCCTGGCGCGAGCGCCAGGCCCAGGCCCGCAACCTGCCCCGGAGCTTCGTCCTGCCCGACAAGCAGCTGCGCGCCCTGGCCAAGGTCAAGCCGACCAGCGTCAAGAAATTGGCCAAGATCGAGGGCATCCTGCCTTCCCACGTGCGCAAGTACGGCAAGACGCTCATCGACCTCATCGACCAGATATTGCAGATGCCCGAGGAGACCCTGCCGCCGCGCCTGCCCCGGCCGGCCAACCCGCGCAAGGCCGGCCGCGCCGTGCAGCTCCTGCGCGAGGCCGTGGTCGGCATCGCCGAGGAGCTCGGCCTGCCGCCGGAGCTCGTGGCCCGCAAGAAGGCCGTCTCGGAGCTGGTCAGGAACATGCTGGTCGGCCTGCCCGATCCCCTGCCCGACGAGCTGGCCGGCTGGCGTCGGCCGATCGTCACCGAACGCCTGCTCTCCCTGCTGAAAAGCTAGTCCATCCTTGTCCATGGCCGGTTCGCGGTCATTGGAACAGCCCTTGCTGAAGCCTTGGGGGGCCTAAAGTCCCGGCGTCAAAAGGATGGACACGATGCACGCGCTCCTCGCCCGCTATCCCCTGGCCAAGGGCCAGCCCGCGGCCAGGCCCGGCACCGCCGGCCTGCCCGGTGACGGCGGCACCTCTTGGTTCATGCCCTGGTCGGACCTGATGATGACCATGTTCATCCTCTTCGTGGTCCTCTTTGCCTTTGCGGTGAAGGACCGGCCCGTGCCCCAGGTCTTCGCCCCGGAAGCCGACCGGGCGGTGGCCGCGCGCCTCTCCCGGCAGGGAAGCGACGGCCTGCTCGACGTCCCGGCCGGGCTCAGCCTGGACCTCGAGAACCTGTCCCGGACCCTCTCCAGGCGCCTGGCGAAGTATGGCGAGGAGGTGCGTGTTTCGCACCAGCCCGGGGTCGGGGTGGTGGTCAGCCTGTCCGGGCCACGCTTCTTTGCGCCCGGCCGCTTCGAGCTGCCCGCGGACGCCCGGCCAGTGCTCGACATCCTGGCCGAGGTCCTGTTCCTGGCCCGGACCCAGGTGCTGGTCACCGGCTTTGCCGAGCGGGCCGTCGAGGCCGGAGTCGAACCCGACCCCTGGCGCCTGGCCGCCCTGCGCGCCTCCGGGGTGGCGGCCTATTTCAGCGCCACGCGCGGGCTCGGCGCGGACATGTTCCTGGTCCAGGCCATGGGGGCGCTCAAACCCGTGCTGCCCGAAACTTCGGAGGACAACCGCCGGGCCAACCGGCGCCTCGAAATCGTCATCACCACCATCCCCCTCTAGGGGGAGGAGGACATACGCCATGCACAGCCTGATCGGCGCCCTGATCTGCTTCGCCGTCTTTGTCGCGAGCTTCCTGTTCACCGGACAGGCCGGGGTCTACTTCAACCTGGTGGCCTTCCTGGTCGTGGTCTCGGGCACGGCCGGTTCGATCCTCTTGAGCTGCGGCCGCGAGGCCGCGATCGAGGCCTTCCGCGCCGCCCGGGCGGCCTACGGTAGGCCAGCGGTCAGCCCCCGCGAGATCATCGCCGCCTTCATCCGCCAAGCCCTGCGCCTGAAGCGCTACGACTGCCTGCGCCTGGACCCCGACGACCCGACGCTGACCCCCGCCCTGCGCGGCGCCCTGGAGCTCATCGAGGACAACTACCGGGTTTCGGAGATGCGCGAGATCCTGAGCGCCGAGCTGCACCAAGCCGCGGCCAGGGGCGAGGCCCGCGAGCGGGTCTTCAGGTCCATGGCCGCCTACGCCCCGGCCTACGGCGTGGCCGGCAGCGTCACCGGGCTCATCGCCCTGCTCCTGGGTCTTGGCGACACCGCGGTCATCCTCAAGTCCATCCCCGTGGCCCTGGTCTCCACCCTGTACGGCGTGGTCGCGGCCAACTTCTTCTTCATGCCCGCGGCCGAGAAGGTGCGCCAGGCCACCGAGCAGGAGCTCGTGATCCACGCGCTCATCCTCGAAGGCACTTTGGCCTTGTCCCGCAAGCCCAACGCCCGCCGTCTGGCCCGGCGCCTGAACAGCCTGGTGGACCCGGCCGAGCGGATGAGCGAGGAGGCGGCGCTCAAGGCCGCCCGAAGCCTCAAGCTCGGCCCGCTGGAGCTGGCCGAGGATGTGCCCGCCGAACCGGCGCAGAGCCTGGGCTAGGGGCGACGCCCCTCCGGCACTCGGGAGGAGGAAGAAGCCATGAGGGGGAGAAGAGGCCGGGAGAGGGAATGGAGGCTCTGCGCAGGCGCTGACAGGCGGGCCAGGACCTCCGAAAGCGCGAGATGGCTCAGGTCCGGAGAACCATCGATGTCCGTCAGCCTGGTGCGGCTACGATTTTCAGGCGGCGCCGACAAAGGGCGAGACGATGAAGTAGACCGCTAGTCCGGCCACCAGGATGCCGGCCAGCTGGCGGAAGCGGTGGGAGGCCTGGTTGAAGGAGCTGCTCTCCAGCAGCCGCCGGACCCAGGCCGTGGAGCTGCCCGCGGCGACGATGGGCAGGCAGTGCCCAAGGCCGAAGAGCACGATGAGCACGACGCCGGTGGCGATCTTCTCCTGCACGGTGATGACCGCGAGGATCGGGGCGATGAAGCCGAAGGTGCAGGAGCCCGACAGGACGCCGTAGCCGAGGCCGAGGACAAAGGCCCCGGCCAGGCCCTTCAGTTTGAGGCGCGACATGAGCCCGCCCGAGAGCGAGCACTTGGCCACGCCGAGCATGCCCAGGGCCACCCACAGGAGTATCAAGCCGACGACGATGGTCCAGTAGGGGCCGACGTCGCCGAGCATGCGGCCGAGCAGCGCGCAAATCACCCCCACGGCGGCGATGGTCAGGAACAGCCCCGAGGTGAAGAGCACGGCGTAGAGCGCGGCCTTGCGGCCCTCCACCAGCTGGTCCTGGCCGCCCACGTAGCCGATGATCAGCGGGATGGAGGCCAGGTGGCAGGGCGAGAAGAGCACGCTGACCATGCCCCACAGGAAACAGCCCAGGGCCGCAAGCAGGATGCCGCCGGTCATCCAGGCGTTGATGGTCAGGAAGACCTGGTCCATGTCACTTCACGCCCAGCTCGGCCAGGATCTTCTCGATGGCCGGCTTGTCCAGGAAGCCGACGTGGCGCTGGCGCTCGGCGCCGCTGGCATCGTAGAAGATCTGGGTGGGGATGGAGCTGATGCCGAATTTTCCAACTTCGCCCGGGTTCTCCCAGACGTCGATGAAGACGATGGCCGCCCGGCCCTGGTATTCCTTCTCCAACTGCTCCATGATCGGGGCCATCATCTTGCAGGGGATGCACTTCTTGGCCCCCAGGTCGACCATGGTCACCATGCCCTTGACCGGGACCTGCGGAACCGCTCCGCCACCCTCGGTGGTCGCCCCGGCGGCCAGGGCCACGGCCAGGGACAAAAGGGAAATCAGGACAGTCATCATCAGCATGCGTAGGGACTTGCGCATTTCAAAGTCTCCTTCGAACAGTGTCCGGGTGGCGGTTCAGGAGCAGGCGCAGGGTTTCACGCCGCTTGCCGGGCTACCGGCGGCCTGCTCGTCCAGGGCCAGCTGCTTGTTCTTCTCCATGCCCATCTCGGTCAGGACATAGCAGTCGGCGGTGCTCACGCCGATGGCCTCCAGGGTCTTGCGGGCGCGGGCGATGGGGCAGCTGTCGAGCACCAGGATGGACTCAGCGTCTTTGGCCGCCTGGACGAAGCCCGGCCAGGCGGGCGCCGATGCCGGCCAGGCAGGCCACCTTACCCAGGCCGCTCCCGGTCAAGTCCACGGCCAGGCGGTTGGTCATCTGACCGACGTTCGAGCCGCCGGCGCAGGCCATAATCATGGTCGCATTTCCGCTTTGGCTACAGTCGCTCATTTCATTTCGGCCGCGATGACTTCAAAATCCGCGACCTGGGCCGTGGCCTGGGATCTGAGATGGCGGTCGACGCAGCCCATGAAGCCGGAGACGCAGGTCATGGAGAGCGTGTAGTAGACGTTGCTCCCCCGGCGCTCGTCGCGGACGATGCCCGCGCTTTTGAGCACGGTCAGGTGCTTGGACACGGTGGAGATGTCCGCGCCGACCAGGGCCGTCAGCTCGCAGACGCATCTGGTGCCCTGGGCCAGCTCGTCGACGATCATGAGTCGGCTCGGATGCCCGAGGGCCTTGAAAACCTTTGCCCGGGCTTCGTTCATTCCCATGCGGCACCTCGTTTGTTTTGATGTTTGGTCGAATAGCCAAGCGTTCAGAGTCTGTCAAGAACGGATCGTGTCCTTGAAGACGATATCGTGCCGGGAAGAGCCTGCTCCTTCATGGAGCGGGCTCCTTTGTGCATCCAACGATAATCATCATCCATCGATCGTCACCAGCTCGTATGTCTGGCTGTCGAGGCCGAGGCTTTCGGCGTGATCGAGGGTATGCGTGCCGTTCCGGGACTCGCTACGCTCGCGCAGGGCCGCGCTCTTGTTCTTGTCCGAGGCGTACACCAGGTCGACGCAGGCCTTGTCCAGTGCCACGGGATCACGTGAGGCGAGAATGCCGATGTCATCCAGCTCGAGACCGCTGCACGGCAAATCGTGCAGATTTTTCTTCTAATGCACTGAAATC
>DIXN01000006.1 GCA_002428705.1 Desulfovibrio sp. UBA6079 | reverse complement strand
GGAACTTGCGGCGAAACTCCTGTTAAACCCTTTGGTGAGTTCATTGGCATGCATTATAATGTAATATGATAGGCTCGGGCTTGACCGTCTGGCTTCGACAAGAAAATCTTTGATATATTTAGTGATATTAAGCTTATTTAAGTCTAATATGTTGTTTTCTATGATTTTGTCCATGGATCTACTCTGGATTACTATTTGATATTCTACTTCCCCACTATCACCGCCACATCCCTCGACACCGCATAACTCTTCCCATCCGCCGCCACGACCTTGACCGCCAGGCTGTAGGTGCCGGGGACCAGGGGGAGGTCCACGCTGAAGCCGCACTTGGCCAGGGCCGGGTTGTTGTAGGTCTTGACCGGGGCCGGGCTTTCCAGGCCGTAGCGGGCGAAGGTGTCCTTGCCGTCCACGGCCACGGACACGGCCGCGGCCGGCTTGCCGGCGTTCACGTCGAAGGTCCAGCCGGACACGGTCAACTTGCCGTCTTGCAGCGTCACCTTGAAGGGGTGCGGGGCCGAGGGGTCGTAGAGCGCGTCGTTCATGGTCCGGATGACGACCAGGGCCGGGCGGCTGTTGCGCTCGAGCGTAGCAAAATCGTAGGTCTTGGGCGCGTCGTCGCCGCAGGCCGCGAGGATGGCGAGACAGAAAACGACGAGGGCGGAAATGGCGGTCCGGATCACGGTCAGCTCCATTGCGGCGCGCGACTGTTTCGTTTCGCGCAGCCTATTGCGTTATACTGTTGTTGGCAAGGAAAATTCGTTCAGGCCGCGTCGTCCATGCCCATCAGGGCGCGCTTCTTCTCGCCGCGGCGGCGCATGAAGCGCTGGAACGAGTCCATGTAGGTATAGACGACCGGCGTCAAGTAGAGGGTGACGACCTGGGAGATGATGAGCCCCCCGACCACGGCCAGGCCCATGGGCTGGCGCGCCTGGGCGCCGGCGCCGATGCCCAGCGCGATGGGCATGGCCCCGGCGATGGCCGCGATGGTGGTCATCATGATCGGCCGGAAGCGCTCGAGCGCCCCCTCGACGGCCGCCTCCTTGGCCGGGAGCCCGCGTTTCTCCGCCTCCAGGGCGAAGTCCACGACCATGATGGCGTTCTTCTTGACGATGCCGATGAGCATGATGACCCCGACCACGCCGAAGAGGTCCAGGTCGCGGCCGAACAGGGTGAGGGTGATGAGGCCCCCGATGGCCGCCGAGGGCAGGCCCGAGATGATGGTCACGGGGTGGATGAAGCTCTCATACAAGATGCCGAGGATGATGTAGATGACCGCGATGGCGATGAGCAGCAGGAAGTAGACGCTGCCCATGGACTCCTCGAAGGCCTGGGCCGTGCCCTCGAAGAAGCTGGTGATGGTCGGCGGCAGCTTCTCGGCGGCGAGAGCCCGGATGGCGGTGACCGCGTCCGAGACCGAGGAGCCCTCGGCGATGTTGAAGGTGAAGGTGACCGAGGGCAGCTGCCCGGTGTGGTTGACCTGCAGGGGTCCGGTCTTCACCGCGAACTCGGCCACGGCGTCCAGGCGCACGAGCTTGCCGCCGGCGTTCTCCACGTAGAGCCGGGCCAGGTCGCGGGCGTCGCGCTTGTTGAAGGGTTCGACCTCGAGGATGACCCAGTATTGGTCCGTATCGCCGTAGATGGTCGAGACCTTGCGCTCGGAATAGGCCGAGTTCAGGTGGCTCTCCACGGCGTCGGCGGTCAGGCCGTAGGCCGAGGCCTTGTCCCGGTCCAGGGTCACGTGCAGCTCGGGGTTGGCGAGATACAGGTCCGAGGTCACGCCGGTCAGCATGGGCAGGGTGCGCAGGTCGTTCTGGAAGCTCGTGCCGAAGGCGAACAGGGTCGCGGTGTCCGGGGCCTGGATGGTGTACTGGTAGAGGTTCTTGGTCTGCTTGGTGGTCAGCCGGATCATGGGCGGGTTGGTGAAGAAGACGTTCATGCCCGGGAACTGGTTGGCGCTGACCATGAGCCGGCGGGCGATCTGCTCGCCGCTCTCATCGCGCTCGTGCGCGGGCTTCAGGATGCCGATGGCCAGGCCCTGGTTCTGCAGCGGGTTGCCGACGATGGCGATGAAGTGCGCGACCGTGGGGTCGCCCCCGACCACGGGCTCGAGTTCCCGCAGATGGTCGCGCATGGCCGGGTAGGAGATGCCCTGGACGGACTCGGCGAAGCCGATGACGTAGCCCAGGTCGTCGGTGGGCAGGAAGCCCTTGGGGATGACCACGAAGTAGTGGATGGTGGCGTAGAGGATGGCGGCCGCGGCCAGCATGGTCAGCCAGCGGGCGCGCATGGCCGCGGAGAGGCTCCAGCGGTAGAAGCGCGTGACGCCCCGGAAGAAGAAGCCCGACTGGCCCAGGCGCGAGCCAGGGCGCAGGAAGCGCGAGCAGAGCATGGGCGTGAGCGAGAGGGAGACGAAGCCCGAGCAGAGGATGGCCACGGTGATGGTCCAGGCGAACTCGTGCAGCACGCGGCCGACGATGCCGGCCATGAACATGAGCGGCACGAAGACCACGGCCAGGGACAAGGTCATGGACAGGATGGTGAAGGCGATCTGGCGCGAGCCGTCCAGGGCCGCGGCGTAAGGCTTCTTGCCGCCCTCCTGGTGGCGGACCACGTTCTCGATCATGACGATGGCGTCGTCTACCACGAAGCCCACGGACAGGGTCAGCGCGAGCAGCGACAGGACGTCGATGGAGTAGCCCAGCACGTACATCACGGCAAAGGTGAAGACGAGCGAGACCGGGATGGCCACCGAGGCGATGAGCGTGGCCGAGATGTTCTTCAGGAACAAAAAGACGACCACGACCACCAGGCCGATGGCCAGGAGCAGGGTGAACTGCACGTCGTTCACCGAGTCCTGGATGATGTGCGCGCGGTCGAAGATGGTGGTCATGTTGATGCCGGCCGGGAGTTGTTCGCGGATGGTCGGCAGAAGCCTGGTGATGGCCTCGACGGTGGCGATGGTGTTGGCCCCGGGCTGCTTCTTGACCGCGACGGTCAGGGAGCGCTGGCCGTCGAGCCAGGCCCCGGCCTTGTCGTGCTGGATGGAGTTGACGACCACGCCGAGGTCGCGCAGGCGGACCATACGGCCGTTCATCTCCTTGACCACCAGGTCGAGATAGTCCTCGGCCCGCATGAGCTGTCCGTGGGATTCGATGGTCAGGCTGCGGGTGCGGCCGTCGAGGGTGCCCACGGGCTCGTTCACGTTGCCGGCGGCCACGGCCGAGCGGATGTCCTCCAGGCTGATGCCGCGCGCGGCCAGGGCCTCGGGGTCCATGCGCACGCGCACCGAGAGCTTGGATTCGCCGTAGATGATGACCTGGGCCACGCCCTGGACCATGCTGATGGCGTCGGACAGGAAGGTCGTGGCGTAGTCGTTCAGCTCGTAGAGCGGCATGGTCTCTGAGGTCACGCCGATGTACATGACCGGGTCGTCGGCCGGGTTGACCTTCTCGTAGGAGGGCGGCTCGGGGAGGTTCTCGGGCAGGTCGCCGGAGGCCTTGGAGATGGCCGCCTGGGTGTCGGCGGCGCAGCCGTCGATGTCGCGCTCCAGGCTGAACTGCAGGGTGATCTGGGTCTGGCCCAGGGAGTTGGTGGAGTTCATGGAGATGAGCCCGGGGATGGCCGTGAACTCCTTCTCCAGGGGCGTGGCCACGGTCGCGGCCATGGTCGCGGGGCTGGCGCCGGGAAAGTTGGCCGAGACCTGGAGCGTGGGGAACTCCACGTCCGGCAGGTAGCTGACCGGCAGGGCCTTGTAGCCGAGCACGCCGAACAGGAGCATGGCCACGATCACCAGCGTGGTCATGACCGGCCGGGAGATGCACAGGCCGGTGACGTTCATGAGGCCCCCGGAGCCCCCGGAGCCCCCGGAGCCCCTGGAGCCGCGGGAGCCGGAGCTCCGCCGTCCGCGTCGCCGCCGTCGGCCGCCGCTTCGGGCTCGGCCGTGCCGCGGACCGCGGCCGTGGCCCCGGGGAAGAGCCGGACCTGGCCGTCAACGACCACGGTCTCGCCGGGCGCGAGGCCCTTGGCCACCACGTCGAGCTTGCCGCTCCTGCGGGCGATGGCCACCGGGCGCATGGCGGCCTTCTTTTCGGCATCGAGCACCCAGACGTAGGCGCCCTCGGGTCCCTGGCAGGTGGCCTCGAAGGGGATGACCACGGCGCCGCGGTCCACGGCCAGGCGCAGCCGGACCTTGACGTAATGGCCGGGCCACAGGCGCATGTCGGGGTTGTCGAAGGTGCCCTGCATCCAGATGGTGCCGGTGGCCAGGTCCACGGCGTTGTCGATGAAGGTCAGGCGGCCCAGGGCCGGCGTGTCGTCGCCGGGGATGATGGCCATGACCTCCAGAGGGCCTTCGGCCTGGGCCCGGCGCACCGGGGCCAGCTCCTCCTGGGGCAGGTAGAAGTCCACGGCGATGGGCGCCATCTGGTTCACGGTCACCAGGATGTCGTCCTTGTCGCGGATGAAGTCGCCGGTGCTGAAGGTGGTGTAGCCGGCCAGGCCCTCGATGGGCGAGGTGATGAAGCAGTAGGTGAGCGCGTTGCGGGCCGAGGCCAGGTTGGCCTCGGTGGAGGCGATGGTGTCGGCGGCGGTGTCGCGCTCCAGGCGCTTCTGCTCGTAGTCCTCGTGGCTGACCGAGCCGGAGGCGACCAGGTCCTCCCAGCGCTTGAAGTCGCGCTCGGCCTGGGCGTAGCGGGTCCTGGCCGTGGCCAACTGGGCTTCCAGCTGGCGGACAGCGGCCTCGTAGCTCGCGGGGTCGATGGTGAACAGGGGCTGGCCCTTTTTCACGTAGGCGCCGTCGCGGAACTCGACCTTTTGGAGATAGCCCGGAACCTTGGAGCGGATGGAGGCGGTTTCCATGGAGCGGACGTTGCCCACGGCCAGAAGGTAGCGGGGCAGGTCCCGGGCCTGGGCCGTGGCGGTGACGACCGGCGCCGGCGGAATCTCGCGCTTCACCTCCTTCTTCTCGCGGCAGGCGGGCAGGACAAGGGCGAAGAAGGCCAAAAGGAGAAGAAGGCGGACGGCTGGCCGGCAATGGGGCATGGTCTGTCCTCGCGGCTCGGGGGGACGTTTGCGCATGGCTCTGGAGATCATATAGCTGAAGAAATGAAGATTGGGAATCAATCTGCATTTCGAAATCATATGAACGATTTTTGTTTACAAGGGCAATTGAAATTTTCAATAATTTATTTGGGTTACTGCTTTTATCCTGGTGCTGACATTGAAAAAAAGCAGCAGTGAGCAATATATCGTATTGCATATTTTGTGCTGGCGGATTATTCGCAAGGAAACAGGGGGTGTGATATGTTATTATTTACTTTGTTCCGCATAAAACTAGTTCAAAAGACTCAACAATTTCTTTTGCTTGAAACTGAAGTCCAGCGGAGTACGCTTATTAAAGACCTAATTATGTCTCGGCCATCGGCAGAACTGAGAAAGGGCTATAATTGGCATATCGGGAATATTCAGCAGATTAACGATGCTTCGCTGTATTTTGCTTTAGGTAGGACAACAAAAACTATAGAAGAGCGATACGATTATAATACTCAAAACTTTATTGAAGAAGAATTTGAGCATGCGCCATATACGCATGTTATAGTTAATGTTAAGTATCAAATATTATTAATCGCAAAAAAGGCGAGGCTTTCGCCAACAACATCAGGAATAGCTAAAAGACTTGCAAACCTGATAAATCAATCTGAAAAAATAAAGAAAACTTACTTGAGAGCTGAAATATCAGAAATAGATGATCCAGATGACTTCATAAAATATATAGAAGAAGCCAGTGTAATATATAATTTTACAATGGACTTTGGACTACCAAATACATGGGACGTCAATGAGGATTTTCAAAAACCATTAGAGATGGCCATGTCTGCAATAGATGGCGAAGATGGTACTATTACCTTCAGGGGTGATGGGTTAGAGGCAACAACTGTTATTGAAATGGCGCGAGCAACGGCTGCTGTAGGGAAGAATGCAAAGGCCCAAATTGAAAGTAATGGCCGGAAAACAACCAAACAGCTAAAGGGAAATCCTATTGTAATTGAGAAGCTGTCGATTGATGAAGAGTACGAAAAAGAAGCCTTGGCAGCAAAGGCAGTTGAGATATATAAAAAGATATGGACAAAAAGGTAAATATTAGTTTTTGGGGTTGGCTATCCCCAAATGATGGGTCGCGGCCCGGTTTCGCCAAGATTTTCGACAAATGGATATTGTTTCATTTGTCTGTTGGCGTTGTTATGTCAGTAATAATTGATGATAAATTGAAGGATTGTTCGAAATCTGTACTTCTTCCCCTGGCAAGTATATTGTTTGGAATGTCATTTGCCTTTGGTGTGTCTGCACAAAATTTATTACAAACTGAGGAGATAAAAAATATCGCTGAGTACAAAGAAGGCGGATTAACTTATTATATTCACAGCTATCAGCTTTCAATTTTAATTATATTAGTGACCTTGATTTTATGGGGCTTAGCAGGCTTGGGTTTTTTTGAAGTATTAATTACAAAAATGCAGTCTGGATATTATGGATTTTTCAAGTTTTTTTTATTTTCAATGGCGAGTCTCTCTGTCCGAGAGTGTTGGAGTATAGTTCTCGGAACGCAGTATTTGATCATTATACGAAATGAGCTAAATAAGAAGCGGAAGATTAAAGAATAATATTATTGCGCCGCTCGACCTCGGAGAGCAGGCAGCCGCACCAGTCCTGGCGGTACATGCCCCAGGCCTTGGAGGTCTCGATGCCCTCCCGCCAGCCCTCGCGGAAGTCCTGGTAAAAAAACTCCGGCCGCCCGCCGCCGGCGATGTCCCGGCCCAGCGCGGCGATGACCTCGTGCTTCTGGCGCTTGGAGTAGAGCAGCGTGGAGGTGAAGGCCTCGAAGCCGCCCGTCTTGGCGATGCCCCGGGTGCGCTCCAGGCGGATCTGGTAGCAGTGAAAGCATCTGTTGGCCTCGCGGAAGGCCACAGCCCGCAGCCAGATCACGGGGTCATAATCCGTGTCCTTGTAGATGACCTCGATGCCCAGCCGGTCCTGGAAGGCTTTGAGCGTCTCGCGCCGGCGCACGTATTCAGCGGCCGGATGGATGTTCGGATTGGTGAACAGCCCCACGACCTCGTGCCCGGCGGCTTTCAGCCACTTGACCGGCACGATGGCGCAGGGGCCGCAGCAGATGTGCAGGAGTATGCGCATGGCAAATGCCTCGAAAGGCAGCCATGAAAGGGGGCGGGGTGAGCTGGTTTCGCCTCCCTCGCTGCCGGCGTCAAACCTCGGCTGCGGCCATGAAGCAGATATCCGGAGAGCGCTTCGCCCCCGTCACCCCTTCATGGCTCTTCTCTCAACAACTATCTACGCGCACTCCACCCTGATGGCCACCTCGAACTGGCGCTCGAACTCCACGAGCTTTTCGCGCTTGGCGTTCAAGAGATAGATGGCCACCTCGCGCGGGCAAGCGTAGACCAGGGGGTTCGGCGGGGTCTTGGCCTGGAGCTGGCGGTGGATGTCTTTCAGCGCTTGCAGGGCCTGCCATTCGAGGTTGCGCCTGAGACCCCGGCCCTGGCAGCAGGGGCAGGGCTCCATGTTCGAGGAGAGCGCGCTCGAGCCCATGCGCTGGCGAACGAGCTCGACCAGGCCG
This sequence comes from Desulfovibrio sp. UBA6079, assembly GCA_002428705.1. Taxonomy (GTDB): domain Bacteria; phylum Desulfobacterota; class Desulfovibrionia; order Desulfovibrionales; family Desulfovibrionaceae; genus UBA6079. The sequence goes on along the minus strand of DIXN01000006.1, from coordinate 22,306 downwards.
AAAGCCGACATGCGGCCGATGTCGGTCCGGGCGCGGTCGTTCTTCAGACCCGCGCGCAGGACCTTCTCCACGTCGCGCTCGTGGTTCTTGTCCTTCATCTCGATGAAGTCGATGACCACCTGTCCGCCCAGGTCGCGAAGGCGCAGCTGCCGGCAGATCTCCTCGGCCGCCTCCAGGTTGGTGCGCACGGCCGTTTCCTTGAAGTTGCGCTTGCCCCCGGTGCGGCCGGAGTTGATGTCGATGGCGGTCAAGGCCTCGGCCTGGTCGATGACGATCTGGCCGCCGGAAGGGAGCGTTACGTTGCGGCTGTAGATGTCGTCGATCTGCTTCTTCAGGCCGAAGCGCTCCCACAGGCTGCGCTCCGGGTCGTTGTGGACCTTGATGATCTTGTTCTTGCGCGGGAAGGTCAGGTTGATGAGCTCCACGATCTGGTCCGCGGTGGCCTGGTCGTCCACCCAGACCTCGGAGACGTCCGTGGTCAGGTAGTCGCGCACGGCCCGGGAGGTCAGCTCCATCTCCTGGTAGATGAGCGAGGGGGCCTCGGCCGTGGTGCCTTTTTTCCGCACCTCCTTCCACAGGCGCTTCAGGAACTGGACGTCCTTTTGCAGCGCAGTCTGGCTCTGGCCCGAGGACACGGTGCGCACGATGAGCCCCAGGCCCTCGCCCGGGTCGAGCTTCTCGACCATCTCTTTGAGCTTGGCGCGCTCCTCGTCGTCCTCGATCTTGCGCGAGACGCCGACCTGCTCCCGGCCCGGGGTGAGCACGAAATAGCGCCCGGGCATGGACAGGTAGGTGGTCAGGAAGGCGCCCTTGTTGCCGGTCGGCTCCTTGACCACCTGGACGAGGAGCTCCTGGCCGGATTTGAGCACCTTCTGGATGAGCGGATAGCGTGAGCCCTTGGCGATCTTGTAGGTGCCCTGGTAGTAGTCCGGGTGCACCTCGTCGATTTGCAGGAAGCCGTTGCGCTCCGCGCCGTAGTTGATGAAGGCCGCCTGGAGGGAGGTGTCCACGTTGTGGATCACGCCCTTGTAGATGTTGCCCTTGGTCTTGGCCTGGTGGAGCATCTCCACGAAGTATTCCTCGACCTTGGACTCCAGGGTGATGACCAGCTCGACCTGCTCGCCGGGCAGGACGGACAAAAACATTTTTCGTTTGGGTTGCTTGGACCCGGTCATAAAGAACCTCGCGCTAGAGAAGTATGGTTAGGGACCGGCCACGGCCGGCCCGGATCAGTCGTTGCGTGCCCGACGGAGCGGGCGATAAAAACCGTCCACAGCTACGATCCGTCCGTCGGCCTCGAGCTCGGCCAGGGCTTTGGCCACCTCTTCCGGCGGCCTGGCGAGGGCGGCGCGGAGGTCGGCGGCGGTCTGCGGCCGGCGGGCGATCGAATTCAGGACTATTTCCCGGATTTCCTCCGGCGTCAATGGCGCAGTCGCCGCTCCGGGCGCAGCGGTCGCCTCCGGGGCCGGTTCGCGGACCGCACGGCTGGCCAGCGCGGCCCCGAGCGCTTCCCGGAAGCGGGCCAGGATGGCCGGATCTGCGGCCTTGGCCGCGGGGTAGGCCCCGGGCCGGGTCATGGTCGTGACGTCCACCCGCGCGGGCCTCAGCCGGGCGACGAAGGCGGTGAGGCGTGAGAGGTTCTCCTCGGAGTCGTTCACCCCGGAAAGGAGCAGGACCTCCAGGAATATCTTGCCGGGGTACGTCCGGGCAAACGCCAGGATGCCCTCGGCCACGGCCTCGGGCGTGAGCCCCGGCGCCGGGCGGTTCACGCGCGCGAACTCCTCGGGCAGCAGGGAATCGAGCGAGGGCAGGACCGCGTCGGCCTGGGCCAGTTCGGCGCGCACCGAGGCGTCGGCGAGCAGCGTGGCGTTGGTCAGCACGGCCACGGGCGTGTCCGGGAAGAGCCGCTTGGCCCCGGCGATGACCTCGGCCAGCCCGGTGTTGAGGCAGGGCTCGCCCATGCCGCCGAGCGTCACGTAGTCGAGGTGCGCGCCGGCGTGTTCGTCCTTCCAGCGGGCGAGCTCGGCCAGAAGCTCGGCGGCCGGCACGTAGGGGGCGCGCGTCCGGGTCAGCTCCCGGGTCGGGCCGACCTCGCAGTAGAGGCAGTCCATGGAGCAGACCGCCCGGCCGAGGAGGTCGAGCCCCAACGACACGCCCAGGCGGCTGGAACGCACCGGGCCGAAGACGTAACGGTAGGTCATGTACGAGGCTTCCTTGACACTCTTGCCGGCCCCCGGTAGGCCTTCGGGCCATAAGGAGACCGCATGATCGAACCCGGACAGTTGGTACTTCTGGTCAGCCCCAAGGGCAAGCGCTATCTGCGCAAATATGACGAAAAGGACGTCCTGCACACCAACGAGGGCCACTTGAGCCTCTCCGAGGCTGCGGCCGCGGGCTACGGGGGGCTGGTACGCACCCACCTCGGCCGGCCGTACAGGATATTGAAGCCGACCCTCTACGACCTGGTCAAGAACGTCCGCCGCCAGACCCAGATCATCTACCCCAAGGACATCGGCTACATCGCCATGCGCCTCTCCGCGGTCTCCGGGGCGCGCATCGTCGAGGCCGGCTCGGGCTCGGGCAGCCTGACCGTGGCCCTGGCCGCGCTGGTCGGGCCCGCGGGCAAGGTCTACACCTACGAGCGCCGGCCGGAGTTCAAAAAACTCTGCACCAGGAACCTCGAGTGGGCCGGGTTCGGCGACGGCCGGGTGGAGCAGTTCGACCGCGACATCGCCGAGGGCTTCCTGCCGCACGCGGCCGACGCCCTGTTCCTGGACGTGCGCACGCCCTGGGAGTATTTACAGCATATCCCCGGAGCGGTGCTTCCGGGCGCGCCCCTGGGCTTTCTCCTGCCCACCGTGCCGCAGGTCGCCGACCTGCTGGCGGGCCTGGAGGCCGGGCCGTTCGAGGAGCTGGAGGTCCTGGAGATACTGCTGCGGCGCTGGAAACCGGTGTCCGAGCGCCTGCGGCCCGACGACCGCATGGTCGCCCACACGGGCTTCCTGGTCTTCGCCCGCCTGACCGCAGGCGAGCGGCTGGCAAGCGAGCCGGCGGCCGGGGAGAGCGAGGTGGACGCCGCGGAGGCGGACGAGGGACTCACCGACCAGGCCGAGTAGGGCCGGTTTGCAGCCGGCGGCTCCGGGCCGAGGAGGCATGCGGTGCGCAAGGTGGCGGTTTCGACGCTGACCCCCGGCATGTTCGTGGAACGGGCCGGGGAGGGGAGTTTTTCGAGCCCGAACCGGGTCTACCGCTGGATGCTGACCGAGCCCGAGGACATCGCCGCCATCGCCGCCGACGGCTACGGCGAGGTCTGGGTGGACGAGTCCCGGAGCCTGCCGGACATCGTCAACCTGTCGCCGGAGCTGGCCCGGAGCGTCGGCGTCTACGTCCAGACCCTGGGCTATATCCGGCGCTTCATGGACAGCGTGCGCGGCGGCGGCCAGGTGCAGTGGCCCGAGGTCGGCCCGATCGTCGACCAGGTGGTCGGCGACGTGCTCGCGGGCGAGAAGCGGCTGAAAAGCTTGGCCAAGCTCCGGCGTTACGACGAGTATACCTACAGCCACTGCGTCAACGTCGGGGTCTTCTCGGTCGTCTTCGGCCGGAGCATGGGCGCCTCGCCCGAGGAGCTCACGCTTCTGTGCGCCGCCGGGCTGCTGCACGACGCGGGCAAGGCCCGCATCCCGCTCGAGATACTGAACAAGCCCGGCAAGCTGTCCGACCCGGAGATGGCCCAGATGCGCCGGCACGCCGAGCTCGGCCAGGAGGTCCTGGGCCTGTCGCCGGAGATTCCCGAGGGCGTGGTCCGGGCCGCGAGCGAGCACCACGAGCGCTACGACGGCTCGGGCTACCCCCTGGGCCGCAGGGCCGGCCAGATCGCCACCATCTCGACCATCATCAGCCTGTGCGACGTCTATGACGCCATGACCAGCAACCGCGTCTACCAGTCCGGCCGCACGCCCCACGAGGTGCTGGCCAAGATGTACGGCTGGAAGGGCAAGGATTTCCATCCCGAGCTGGTGCTGCGCTTCATCCGCTGCATGGGCATCTACCCCGAGGGCACGGTCATCCGGCTGTCCGACGGCCGGGTGGCGGTGATCCGGGCCAACAACCCGAAGAACCTGCTCGGCCCCACGGTCGCGGCCCTTCAGCTCGACAACGGCGTCTGGCGGCGACAGGAAGTCATCGATCTGAGCGTCCAGGCGGGCCTGACCATCAAAAGCGTCGAGGACTCCGAGGCGCTCGGAGTGGACGGGCTCGGCTTCCTCGCCGAGGATGGAAGCTAGCTTCTGCGGCGCCGTACGATCAGGTAGAGCCCGGCGGCGAAGAGCGCGCCCAGGGTGTCGGCGAGCATGTCCTTCTGGGCGTCCCAGATGTCGCCCTGGCTGCCCAGGAACTCAACGCCCGCATCGCCGCCGGTCAGCTCCGCGAACCACCATTCGACGATCTCGTAGCCCGCGGCCACGGCCATGATGGCCAGCACCGCCGAGGCGACGGCGAACCACGGTCTGGCCCAGCCCCGGCGCTCGGCGATCTCGGCGGCGGCGTAAGCGTAGAGCCCGACCGAGAAGTGGGCCACGCGGTCGAAGTGGTTGCGGGAAAAGCCGAAGAACTCGGTCACGGCATCGAAGGGCGTCTCGGCGAAGGTGTAGTGGCCGCCGTACGTGTGCCAGAAGAGCCAGACGGCCATCAGGCCGTAGGCCGGGTTGGAGAACTTCTGCCAGCGCCAGGTACCGGCGAGCAGCCCGAAGACCCCCAGGGCCGGCAGGTTCTCCGCCCACCAGATCTCGCGCGAGACGGGGTTGACGGCCAGCACGGCCCACCAGACGAGGTAGGCCAGGGCCAGGAGGAGGGGCAGCCGGGATGCCGGCCGGGCGGGGGTGTCCATCACGGCTCTGAGCAATAACAACCGGGCCGGAAATGGCAATGGGCCGGCACGCCCCTTTCCCTCATCGGCAGTATTTTCTTGCCTGTGGCGCCGGGCTAGGCGCCAATATGCCCGGCGATGAACCGGCCGATTGCGGCCATGGCCCGACTGGCCTCGGGAAAGATCGGGGCGCAGGCCGGGTAGCAGTGGCAGAGGCCCTCGCCCACGGTCAGGGCCACGGGCACGCCGGCCGCCCGGGCCTTTTCGGCGAAGCGCGTGGAATCGTCGCGCAGGGTTTCGCTGCCGCCGGCGTGGATGGAGAGCGGCGGCAGCCCGCGCAGGTCGCCGAACAGCGGGGAGATGTACGGGCCGGTGACGTCCCGGCCCTCGGCATAGTGCTTGCGGCAGGCCAGCCAGGAGCCGGTGGGCGCCAGGCAGGTCGCGGCGTTGGTCGTGAGGGACTCGCCGCTGAAGGTCAGGTCGGTCAAGGGCGAGAGGACCGCGGCCGCCGCCGGCAGGGGCCGGCCCTGGTCTTTCAGGGCAAGCAGGGTGGCCAGGCATAGTCCGCCGCCCGCGGAGTCGCCGGCAAAGGCGATGCGCGAGGGCGCGAGGCCTGAATCCAGGAGCCAGCCGTAGGCCGCCAGGGCATCGTCGAGCGCGGCCGGGAAGGGATGCTCGGGGGCCAGGCGGTAGCCGAAGGACAGCGCGCGCACGCCGCTGGCCTTCACGAACTTGGCCACGATGGCGCGATGGGCCTCGATGCTGCCGAGCACGTAGCCGCCGCCGTGGAAGTAAAGGATGGCCCTGTCGGGGTCCGCCCCGCCGGGCGCGATCCACTCCGCGCGGACGCCGTTCGCGGTCACGGGCGTGGCCTCCATGCCCTTGGGCAGCCGGCCGAGCATCTTGGACGCCCGCTCGGCGCTCCGGCGCACCCCGGGCAGGTCGGTGGCCCAGTCGAGCCCGGTCTCCCGGCGCAGCTTCAGGCGGAAAAGATGGCGGTGGTGCAGCAGGAAGAGGAACAGGCGGCAGCGCAGGCTGGGCATGATGGCGGACTCCTTTTCGCGGCTGTCTTGCCTGAATTCCGCGCGGGCGGCTTGTAAAAATGCGACAGTGCTCAGGGCCGGCAGCGGTGCACAGTCCTGGTCCGCGGAGCGCCTTTGATGCGCTGCATGTCCCCGGCCCCGGCAGCGCCCGGCAGCCGGCCGGTCAGGGCCTTGAAGTCCCTGATCATGTGGGGCTGGTCGGTATAGCCGCCGGCGGCGGCCAGCTCGGCCAGATTGGCGAAGCCGCCCGAGCGCAGCCGGGCGAGCAGATGCTGGAGGCGGGAAAGCCGGGCCAGGCGCTTGGGGCCTATCCCCAACTCGGCGAGGAGCAGCCGCTCCAGGCTGCGCACGGTAAGGCCGAGGCCGGCGGCCAGGGCCTCCACCGTGATCTGTCCGGCGCTTGCGTCGATGACTGCGGCCGCCTGCCGGCAGCGCGGGTCGCGGACCAGGGGCGGGGCGCCGCGCACCAGGGATTCCAGGAGCCGCCTGCGCGCATCCCAGCCCGACAGCTCGTGCAGGCGTTCGGCCAGGAGCGCCACGCGCTCTCCGCCGAGGCGCGAAAGCTCCATCGAGCCGTCGAGGAGCTCGGCCGGGTGGACGTCGGCCAGGCGCGGCAGTTGGCCCGGCCGGAAGGAGAGGCCGTAGTAGTCCGCGCTCCCGTCGCGCTCGATGGTCGTCTTCTCGCTCGCCGCCCCGAGCAGGACCAGGCGGCAGCCCGAGGAGGAGACGCGCAGGATCAGGGTCGCGTTGCCCGTGGGCGGGACCTCGTAGAAGGCCCGACCCGCGCCGGCCGTGCCGGCCGCGAACCAGGAAAGCTCGATGCGCCGGGCCAGGTCCGGCGCGGGATGTCCGATGATCGCCATGTCCGTCTCGGGTATGGATGGAACATTCGTTGCCGGCCGGAACTTGCCCTAAACAGGGGACAATGGCCAGAACAGTCACGGGGGAGGGGAGCCGCGAAGGGGAGGCCTTGTCGCGGTGCCCGGCATTGGCTCGTTCTCCGCGTTTGCCTGCGCCCGGATTGTGAAAGAAGACCGCGAAGGGAGGGGATTTGCGGACGGTTCGATAACGATCCTCGCGGCTTCAGGTCATGTCGATGGAGCGAGATACCGTCGCCGGCCGCCCTCACCACCCCTTGATGGCTCTTTTCTTCCCTGCGTCTAGGCGCTCTTTTCCCGCTTGGCCCCGTACATGGCCTCGTCGGCGCGTTGGATCAGGCTGTCCAGGGTGTCGCCCGCGCGGTAGGCGGCCAGGCCGCAGCTGATGCCGAGCGGCGTGGCCTCGGGCTCGACGGGGGCGGAAACGCTCGTCTCGGCCACCGCCTGGCGCAGGCGCTCGGCCACGGCTGCAGCCTGAGCCGTGTCGCTCTCGGTCAAAATGATGAACTCGTCCCCGCCCCAGCGGGCCAGCACGTCGTCCTTGCGGATGACGGACAGGGCCTTGGCCGCAACGTCTTTGAGCACCCGGTCGCCTTCCAGGTGGCCGAGCCGGTCGTTCAGCAGCTTGAAGTCGTCGATGTCCAGGAGGATGAGGGTCAACTCGCCGTGGCGCGCCTCGCGGCGCACCAGCGCCCGGGCGAAGCGCTGCTCAAACTCGCGGCGGTTGGCCACCCCGGTCAGAAAGTCGGTAGCGGCCAGGATCTCCAGCCGGCCCTGGAAGGCGTTCACGGTGAAGATGCACACGGCGATGACCAGGATCGAGGCGACGAAGCCCACGGCCACGGTATGCACCAAGTTCCTGCGGGCCGTGGCCAGGGCTAGGGTCTCGTTCTGCTCCACCACCAGTATCCAGTCGAACTCCGGGATGTAGCGGGCGGTCAGCAGGTAGTCGCGGCCGTCGTGGGCGTAGCCCAGGTCGCGGGACACGGCGCGGACCTCGGTGATCTCCCTGGCGATGCCCGAGACCCCAGGAAGGTCGGCCAGGGTATGGGCCTCGACCATGTTCCGGTCGGCGTGGACCTGGATCACGCCGGCCCGGTCCACGAAGAAGATGTTGCGCTTGTACCGCTCCTGGTAGGAGCGGACCATCTGCGCGACCATGTCCATTTTCAGGCCCACGCCGGTCACGCCCAGCAGCTCGCCGTCGGCGTCGCGCACCCGGTGGTTGATGAAGATGGTCAGGACGTTGTCCGCGGCCTGGTTGGTGTCCACGTCCAGGTCCACGTCGCGCCCGGACTGGATGAAGTTGTAGAACCAGACGTCGTGGGCGTCCTCGGGGCTGATTTTCTTCAGGACGCCGTCGTAATAGTAGTAGTTCCTGGATTTCGCGGAGACGAAGAAGCTGGTGAAGAAGCCGTACCTGTCCCGTATCTCGCGCAGGTAGCGGACGATCTTGTCCAGGTCCTGCTCGCCGTCGGTGGTCCAGTCCTTGAGGAAGGTGTCGTTGGCCATGAGCGAGGAGACGTAGGTCGGCCGGATGAGGTCGGACTGTATCTCCGAATAGATGGTGTCTGTGGTCAGGGGCAGGGTGCTGGTCAGTATCTCCTCGTGCACGGCCTGCTTGGAGATGCGGTAGTTGACCACGCTGGTGACGAAGAAAGCCAGGAAGAGAACGATGGCCAGGATGACGATCAGACGTGTCTTGAGGGAGAAACGGTGCATGGGGTGAACCTTTATTGTCCAGCTACCATGGACACATACGACGGACGACCCGGGAAGTCGAGCCCGGCGGATGTATCATGGGCAGGAAGAACGGGGAGGCGGACGAGGAGAAATACGACGATGAGCGTCAACGGGGCGCGTCTTCCCGGATGTCTGCGGGATGCTTGCAGGGCGGGACGGCCTGGGCGGCAAGGACCGAAGGAAATCGCAGCGACGGTGCCTTCGCCGCTCATCCCTCCCGGGCGCACCTCTCCCCGGGCTCTTCCTTCAAGGCCCGGACCACGGCCCCGGCGGCGCTGGGGGTCAGCTCAAAGATGCGCCGGGCCTCGGCGGCGAAGAGGTCCAGCGGATGGTGGCTGATGACCAGGACCTGGAGCCCGAGTTTCTCGGCCACGGCCCGGATCACGCCCATGAAACGGGGCACCAGCTGGGGTTTGAGCCAGCAGTCCTGCTCGTCCAACACCAGGAACGGCCGGTGGTGCCCGGGGTCGAGCTGGGAGAGGGCCAGGAGCCTGAGCGACACGGACAGGATGTTGGCCACCGAGCCGCCCTGGCCGGCCAGGATGTCCTCCTCGCAGCCGTCCTGCTCGATGTGGAAGGCCACGGCCAGCCGTCCGCGCTGCACGTCGCGCACCGAGGCCACGCGCCGCTCCTGGCCGAGTATCTCGCGGATGGCCTGGGTCATGCCGGCCTCGATCTCGTCCAGAATCTCGCCGAACAGGTCGCGCGACAGGGCCTCCAGGCGCTCGGCGGCCAGGGGGGCCAGGGCCAAAAAACCGCGCGTGGCGTGCAGCTCGCCCTCCAGCCGGCGGAACTCCTCGTGCCGGGCCTCGGCCAGGGCGGACAGGCGCTCGAAGCGGCGCTCCAGGTCGCGCAGCGCAGGCGTGGTGGCATTATTCGGGCTGTCCACCCGTGTCCTCCACCCCGGCGAGTTTGGCCTGGATGCCTCGCAGATGGCGCTCGTAATCCGCTACCAAACGTTCGTTCTCGGCCCGCTTCTCGGCCAGCAGCCTTTCCAGCGCCTCGGGGTCGGCGGTGCCGTAGTCGGCGACCGCCCGGGCCTCGAGCTCGGCCAGCTGGCGCTCGAGCTCGGCCACCGTGGCCTCGGCCCGGGCGCGGGCGTCGCGCAGGGTTTCGAAATTCTTCTTCAGCGCGCTCAGCTTGCCCTCAAGGGCGGTGTCGGCATCGGCGGCAGCGGCCGGTTTAGCGCTCCTTGGCATGGACGACCTCCTCGTAGAGCTCCCAGATGAGCGCGGCCTCCGGGCTCTCGGGGTTCACGTTGACGGACAGAAATTCCTTCAGGCCCGCGCCCTCCCGGGTGCGCCGCCAGGCCAGGCGCTCCAGGCCCGAGAGGAACTCGGACTCGCGCGCCGGCTCGGGGTCCTCCACCGGGAAGGGCTGGTCCGGGAAGACCTGCTCGAAGGGCAGGTGCGGCACCACCCAGGGCGTAAGGTCGGATGCGCCCGGGCGCCAGATGGCGGCCGCGGGTTTTCGCTCCTTGGAGCGCTGGGAGAAGGCCACGCGGGTGATGTTGCCGGGGTTGGCCCAGGCCGTGGCCCCGCAGCGCACCGTGGCCTGCGGGCGGTGGATGTGGCCGTTGACCACCCAGTCCACCCCGGGAATCTCGCGCATGCGCACGGCCTTGTCCTCGAAGTCCGGGAAGTTCACGTTGTGGTGGGTCAGCCAGACCACGCTCTCGCCCTCCTCGCGGGGAAACTCGCGCGGGATGGGCTCGGCGTCGGGCGAGGCCCCGACCAGGACCGGACCTTCCGGGGTTTTCAGCCGGAAGACCGGCCCGGGCTCGGCCATCAGGCGCACGACCCCGGCGGCCTCGAGCACCGAGAGCGAGCAGTCGGCGGTGAGCCGGGCCTGGTACTTGTCGTGGTTGCCGACCAGGGTGAAGGGCCGGTGCGGCCTGAAAAGCCCGATGAGCGCCACGAGCAGCGCGTTGGGGTTGTCGCGCGGCCAGTGGAAGAGGTCGCCCAGGATGACCGGCACAAGGTCCAGGCTTGCTGCAGCTTCGAGGCAGGCGGCGAGCTTGTCCAGCACCTGGTCGGTGTAGCCCGGCAGGCGGTGGCCCGGCGGCGTGGCGGCCACGTGCGGGTCGGGGATGCAGAAAAGCCCCCGGGCGGCAAACTCAGGCAGGCTCATGCCGGTGCACTCCGTCCAGGAAATCGGCGGCAGTCAGCTCCGCGCCGCAGAGCGGGCAACTGCCGGCCTCGGCCAGGGCCGCCTCGGTCTCGCGGCGCGCGGCCTCGATCCGGGCGCCGGCCTCGATGCGTGTAACGCAGGCCGCGTCCAGCCGCCTGCCCAGCTCGCGCAGCTGCGCCGCAGCCTGGAGCATAGGGGACAAGTCGGCCGGTGAGGGAGGGGGGACGACGCCGGCCAGGGTCTGGGCCGTCCTGCGCGCCGCGTCCAGGCGGGCGTTCAGCTCCGTGCGGGACTCAACCAGGCGGGCCAGAGGCTCAGCGGGTGTCGGCGCGGGCGGCGTACCGAGCCCGGCCAGGGCGCCGGCGGTCCGGGTGCTCCCGGCCAGGCGCCGGCGGGTGCGGGCCAGTTCGCTGCCCAGGGCGGACAGGCGGGCTGCGGGGAAAAGATCGGGCGGGGCGGCCAAGGCGGCTAATGCCTCGCGGCGCTTTTCGCCTGCGGCCAGCTCTGCGCGAAGTCGCGCGCCCTGGGCCAGCAGCCCGGCCAGGGCCGGGGCGTCGGCCAGCGCCGGAACCGGGCGCAGGGTGGCGAGCGCCTCGCGCTCCCTGCGGCGCTGGGTGAGCAGGCGTCCGAGATCGCGCAGGCGTCCGGCGGCCTCGGCCAGGGGGGCCAGGGCCGCGGTGGAGGCGGCCACGGCTTTCTCCTCGCCGGCCGCTTCCTCCAACTCCAGGGCCAGGCCGGGCAGCGGGGCGAAGGCCGCGAGCTCCCGGGCCACGGCCGCCTGGCGCGAGGAGAGCTCCTTCTGCCGGCGCCGGGCGTCGAGCGTTCGTCCGGCGAGCAGCTTCTGCATGCCGACCAGGTGCGCGGCCTCGCTGGAGGCGGCCAGGAAGGCGGCCACGGCCGTGGGCGGCTTGTTCAGGAGAAAGACCGGCTCGCGCTGGTTGCCGATGTGCACGTCGATCAGCTCGCCGGTCTCCAGGTCGACGAGGTCCAGGCGCAGGACCTCGGCCACGGCCTCGGGCACCTGGCGCTTGAGCTTCCAGTAGCGCTCGGGCTCGGATACGCCCGGGCGGTGGATCTCGTAGCCCGCGGTCTTCTCCTTGCGGATCCAGACCACCCGCGTGCCGTCGTCCACCTCGGCCTCGACCCGGGCCTCCTTGGCCCCGTGGCGGATGCACAGGCGGTGCGAGGGATTCTCGGCCAGGCAGCGCAGGGCCTCGACCACGGCCGATTTGCCGGTGTTGTTCGGGCCACAGATGACAGTCAGGCCCGGACCCAGGGTCAGCTCGGTGCGGGCGTGGGCCATGAAGTCGGTCAGGATCAGGCGGCGGATCATCTGTTCGTTGCGGGCGCTAGTAGCGGTGGCGCTCGAGGGTTTCGGCCACGTAGGCTTCCAGGCCGATCTCGCGCATGCGCTCGTTGTTCTTCCGCCAGCGATCCAGGAGCGGCCCTTCGAGCCCGGTGCTGTCGCAGGGGAACTCCGCGCACTGGTAGCAGAAGTCCACGCCCGTCTCGCGCACGCAGAGGTGCACCTTGCAGGCGGAGTGCAGGCAGCCGCTCCGGCGGCAGCCGAGGCAGCGGCCCGCGGCCAGCCGGTCGGCCACGCGTTTGAAGGCCGGATAGTCGGCGAAAACCGGGTCGAAGGCCGCGAAGCGCTCGGCGTGCTTGTCGAAGCCGCCCAGCGCGCCCAGCACCGCGAGGCTCGCCCGCTCCACCTCGCCGCCGGAGCGGGCCAGGCAGCGCATGCAGTCGAGCCCGCAGGGGGCCAGGCGGTCGAGAAGTTCCTGTCTGGTCATGACGTCCTCCAACGGGCCGTATATCCGAAAAGCGTCCCGGCGTCAGTCGCCTCGCTGCGCGTCCAGGCGCTCGGCCTTGGCCAGGAGATCGGCCAGGAGCCGCGCCGCATCCTCGCGCATCAGCCGCTCGGCCTCCTCGGGCGGGTGCTTGGCCGTAAGCTTCAGGCGGTTGCCGCGGGCTCCGGCCTCGGCCGCGGGATTTGCCAGCCCGGCCTTGCCCGAGGCCTTGCGGTGGGCCACGGCCAAGTGCCCGGTGCAGGCCGCGAAGCCGCCCCGGGCGGCGAGCGTCAGGTCGCGGTCCAGGTCGTCGTACTGCGAGGGCGAGAAGCGGATGTCGAAGGGCACCTCGGCCAGGCTTTTCGCCGGCAACAGGTGGCAGCAGCCGGTGACCGTGAGGCAGGGCCGGGCGTAGGCGAACTGGCCGGCATCCAGGACCTGGGCCTGGGGGTTGTCCACCCGCCAGGCGCTGGAGAAAAGCGCGCTCGGGCCGGGCTCTTCCCGCAGGTGCCCGCCCACGTGCTGGATGACCGCCGGATTCGAGGCGTCCACCACCTTGGCGCCCCAGGCAAAGGCCCCGGGATAGGCCTCGCGCAGCATTCCCAGGCGGCCGAGCCAGTCGGGCGGCAGCGTCGCGTCGTCGTCGACAAAGGCCGCGAACTCGGCGCCCTTCACCTCCTCCCGGGCAGCCAGCCAGTTACGGGCCGCGGGCGCGCCGATGTTGACCGGCAGGCGGATGGGGGCGAGGCGCGAGCCTGCGCGCTCGGTCCAGGCGGAGAGCACGTCGGGCGTGGCGTCGGTTGAGCCGTTGTCCAGCACGAGCACCCGGGCCGCCCCCAGGTCCGAGGCCAGCAGCGCGGCCAGGGTGGCGTCGAGGTCCGCGGCCTTGTTCCAGGTATAGAGGCAGACGGCGAGACGGCCGGGAAGGGGGGCGAGCCGGCTGTCCAGGCCGGAGGCCAGGTCGCTTGCCGCAAGCAGGGCGTTGGCGCGCCAGGGCTCGGCGGAGAGCACTTCCAGCAGCAGGTTCAGGGCCTCCTCCCGCCGGTTCAATCTGCGCAGGGCCTCGGCCAGGAGGAGGCGCGGCCGGGCGAGGGGCAGGCCGGCGAGGGGGGCGAGCTCCTGCACGGCTTTTCCGGTTTCCCCGGCGGCCAGCAGCAGGTGCGCTCGGATGAGCGCGGCCAGAGGGGCGAGGTCCGGCGGCAGAGCGGGCAGGACGCGTGCGAGAACCTGCCCGCCCCGGCCCTCGAAGGGCCAAAGTCCGCACGCCTCGCCGGCCCACCAGAGGTTGTCTGATTCGGCCGCGAGGCGATCGCGCAAGTAACGGTCGAGGCCGTCCGTGTCGCGGCGCGCGAGCAGGCGCTGGTAATAGGCTAGGTTGTCCGGCCGGCGCCAGCGCGTGGCGACGGCGGCGAGGAGCGGGCGCAGGGCCTCGGGAGCAGCATTGGAGGCAAGCACCTCGCCGGCCAGGCCGCCGTCCAGGGGCGCTTCTTCCCAGGCCGCGAAGAGGAGCGCGCGGGCGAGCTGCGGGCAGCCGGCTCCGGCGGCCGCGGCGGCGCAGCGGCGCAGGTGGCCGGCGCCCACGGCGGCGGTGAGCAGGGGGCGGCGCGGGCCGTCGGGCAGGGAGCGCCAGAAGGCGGCGATGACTGACATGGACATGGCTCAGACGGCCGGGTCGCGTCCCGGTCCGCGTCGTGAATTGCAGGCGAGAAACGGACAGAAGTCAAGGGCTTCGGCGGTCAGCTCCTGGTTTAAGCCGGCGTAGAGGACCAGCGGCGGCTCCACGGCCAGCCCCGGGCGCCCGCCGCGCACGGCCTCCACCAGGCAGAGCCTGGCCGGGGCCGACATCCGGCCGTGAACCAGGCGCAGGCGCTTGGGGGCTAGGCCCGCGGCGGCAAGCGCGGCCAGGAGCCCGGTCAGGTTCTCGGCCGGGGCGACGAAGGCCGCCCGGGCGCGGGTCTTCACGGCCCGGGCCGCGGCCGCGGCGAATTCGGCAAAGCCGGCTCCGGCCTGGAAGCGGGCAGTGACGGCCGCGGTCTTGGGCGTGACCCGGCCCCGGCCGAGCGCATGGTAAGGCGGGTTGGCCAGGGCCAGGTCGAAGCCCTGATTCGGCAAGGCGCCGGCCCCGGGCGCGGCCAGATCGGCCTCGACCAGGGTCGCGGCCAGGCCGAGGCGCGCGGCGTTTTCCACGGCAGCGGCAAGCATGGCCGGGTCGCTGTCGAGCCCGGTCAGGCGCAGGTCGGCCGGGGCTTGGCGCAGGAGGTAGGCCAGGCCGACCACGCCGCAGCCGCAACCGAGGTCGAGCACCCGGCCGCGCTTGAGCGGCCGGGCGAAGGCGGCCAGGAGCAGGGAATCGGCGGCGAAGCGGAAACCGCCTGCGGGCTGGGCGAGCCCCCGGGGAAAGTGGGTGCGGGCGGCGGTGACGGGGCTGGGCTCGGGCATGGCGGGCTCTGGGAACGAGTCTAGGCCATGGCCGGGGGCCGCGCAAGGGGCTGGCCGGGAGCAAGCCGGTGACGGTTTTTTTTCCACTTCGGCAAAAGACTGAACACGATCAGGCAAAATTGATTGATTATTCATGCAATCTTGCGGGAAGTTGCGCGTTCAATCAGGCCGTTTTGCTCGATCGTTGCCGCGCATAACCTCTCACGTGAAAAAAATAACATTGATATATAGGTATGTTACGATATAATTCAGGGTTTCGGCCGGTGGCTCGGGAATGGTTATTGCTCGGAATGAAGCGGCAACGAGCGGGAGCCCTGCCGCCCGGCGGGCAGTGCCGCCCGACCCAGACAAGGAGCATCGGCATGAACGTGAGCCTGGAAATCATCGGACCGAGCTGCGACTTGGCCCTGCACCCCATCTCGGCCAAGACCGCGGAGATCATCCGCACCCGCGGCCGGCGCATCTATGCCGAGAAGTATCTGAACTGGTGGCGCAAGGGCAACACCGCCACCTTCGGCATGCGCCTGGGCGAGGACAGCGTGGTCCGCCTGTTCGTGGACGGCGCCCGGCGCGAGCTGAACGAGGACCTGTTCCTGCGCAACGTGATGCAGATCAGGCGCCGCATGTACCTGGAAAGCAGCGCCCGCTACCTGGCCGTGCTCGGCTACGACGACCAGTGGTGCCACAAGCGCTGGACCTGGGAGGACGTGGACGGGTTCGATCCGGCCAGGTTCGACTTCGCGGTCTTCAACTGGGACCGGATCATGGGCACCGAGGGCTACTACGTCCTCGACAACGTGCGCTACGACCGCCGCTTTCCGGACACCGACGAATGGTGCGACACCAAGGGCTTCACCCTGATCTCGCCCGTGGTCATCGACCTTGACAAGGTCCGCTCGGAGGTCGCAGCCGAAAAGAACCGCAACTGATCTTCCCCCCGCCGTCCTGCCGGACGTACCCGCCAAGAGCCGCCCGCGCCCCACGCCCCGGGGGCGCGGGCGGCCCCTCCGAAACCTGCCGGATTGCCGCGGGCCGCACGCTCCGCCGGTGCTAGAAATAGACGCCGGCGGTCAGCAGCAGGGAGTCGGCACCCCGGTTGTGTTCGTGGAACCCGGCGTTGGAGATGTGGTGGTAGCGCAGGGCGGTGAACCACAGCCGCCCGCCCGCGTCTTCCGGGAATTCCAGTCCCAGGCCGGCCTGGGGGATGAAGTTCCAGCTCGATCCCTGGCCCCGCACGTGCCACTGCGCCCACTGCCCCCCGATCCCGATCTCGGCATAGGGCGTGGCCCACCGCCAGCCCAGCCCGGTGAAGGGGTAGGCCAGGAACACGGCCGCCGAGGCCATGGGCTCCTGCTCCGGCCAGAGGCTTGCCCCGGCGCTGAGCTCGACCTTGAGACGCAGCTCGTCAAGCCACGGCTGGGGCCAGAACCCGGCGGTGGGGACCTGGATGAGGAACGAGGCCAGGCCGAAGCCGGTTCTCGTGTCCGGCCCCAGGGTGTTGGCCAGGGAGAGGCTCAGGCCGTAGCGTACCGGCGGGTTCTCGGGCCGATCCCCGGCCCCCCCCGGGACCGCGGGAACAAAGAGGGCCAGGAGGATGAGCATGGCTGCGGTCCAGCGCAGGCCCCTGCGCCCGCGGCCGGCGGAAGGGGCGGAGGCCCTCGGGGAAAGAAGAAAAAGGTCCATTGTTATCGGTTAGCACGCCTGAACGCTCCGGGTCCAGTCCTCTGCGAGAAAGACCAGAAGAGCACAGGCTGCGGGAGGCCGACGAAGACGCGGAAAAAGGCTATTCCGGGCGTTCGCTGATCAAGCCCGCATTTCGGCAGCTTGCAGCGCGCAGAGCGCCGCGCCAAGGGCGCCGACCGCGTCCGGGTCCGCGGGCACGACCGCCGGCGTGCCGAGCCATTCGGAAACGAGGGCCACGGCGCAGGGATTGCGGGCCACGCCTCCGGCGAAGACCAGCGGCGCGGCGCAGGCGTTACGCCGCAGCATGCCGGACAGGCGCTCGACCATGGCCAGGTGCAGGGCCAGAGCGATGTCCTCGGGGCGCTCCCCCGCGCCCATCAGGCTTACGGCCTCGGACTCGGCGAAGACCGTGCACATGGAGTTGACCTTGAGCCCGCGCCTGCCCCTCAGGGCAAAGGCCCCGAACTCCGTGAGCGGCACCTGCAGGGCCGTGGCCATGAACTCCAGGAACTTGCCCGTGCCCGCGGCGCAGCGGTCGTTCATCTCGAAGCGCAGGACCCGGCCCTTGGGCGCCAGGACCACGGCCTTGGTGTCCTGGCCGCCGATGTCGAGCACGCTGTGGGCCTCGGGAAAAAGATGCGCCGCGCCCCGGGCGTAGGCCTGGATCTCGGTGACCGTGGCCACCACGCCGAGCCGGGCCTCTGCGCCGAAGGTCCGGACGAAGAGGTCGCGGCCGTAGCCCGTGGCCGTGGTCCGCCCGGCGGCGAGGCCTTCGAGCAGCCTGGCGCACTGCCCGGCCGGGTCGAAGGCCGTGGGCGCCTTCAAGCTCACGACGACCTCGCCGCCGGCCAGTCCGACCACCTCCACCGAGCGCGAGCCGATGTCCACGCCCAGGGCGTCGAGCCGAACGTCCACGCCTAGGCCTTGAGCATCTCGACGAAGGCCTCGACCCGGGTCTTCAACTGCCCGACGTCCTGCATGCCGTAGTCGGTTTCGATGGCCAGCATGGGCAGGCCATCGCGGGTGAGTGCCTTCTCCACCTTGAAGGCCTCGTGGGTGTAGGGCTGGCAGAACTGGAGCGCATAATGGATGACGCCGTCGGCCTTCAGGTCCCGGGCCAGGGCTATGATGTTGTCCTGGCGCTCGGCGTTGGGCGTGAAGCAGGCGCAGTCGATCTTCAGGTAGCGGTCGGTGAGGGCTTCGAGCATGTCGTCGAGGGTCTCGGCCGTTTCGTCCACCAGGTCGCGGGTGTTGCGCGTGCCGATGCACGACTCCTCGCCGACGATGACCGCGCCCGAGCCCTCGACCACGAAAGGAAGCTTCCAGTTGGGCACGGCCATGGGGCAGCCGGAGAGCAAGAGCCGCGGCGTGCCCTTGGCGGCCACTCCCTCGCGCGCGGCGATGCGCTCCTCCATCTGGTCGCAGAGCGCGTTCACGCTCGTCGTGAAGCGCACGGGATCGTCGTAGAAGCTGACCTGGTTGATAAGCAGCGCGTCGCGGCCGGAGATGGGCGCGGGATCGGCGGCGCGCAGGGCGGCCAGGCGGTTCAAGGCCCGGCGCTTGGCGTTGACCAGGCGGATGGCCTGGCCGAGCTTGTCGGCGGTGATGGCCTCTCCGGTCAGCTCCTCGATGCGTGCCTTGTATTTCACGATCTCGGAGCGCCACAGGGCGCGGTCCGCGTCGCTCTTGCACTGCGGGACCTCCATCACGTAGACCGGCGCGATCTCGGAAAAGGCCTCGTAGGCCTTTTTCTTGCCGTCGCAGGTGGTCTCGCCGACGATCAGGTCGCAGGACTCGATGTAGGGGCAGATGCGGGCGAGCTTGAAGCCGATGAAGGACTTGATGAGCGCGCAGGTGTTGCGCGGCACGAGCGTCTCGGCCAGCTCGGTGCCGGCCTCGGCCCCGGCGCACAGGCCGACCTGGACGCAGTTCGCGGCGAGCGTCAGCTCCTCGGGCACGAAGACGCAGAACGCGCCTACGACCTTGCGGCCCGCGGCCTTGGCCTCCTGCAGCTCCTTGATGCGCAGCCCGTGGACCTCGGAGAGCACGAAGTCCAGGTACTCCATGCCTTTGAGCCTGCCCTGCTGGGACATGTAGATGTCGCCGTAGAACTTGCCCAGGACCGCAAGCAGCGCGTCGTGCGCCGGCAGGTCGAGGTTCAGCTTCTCCCACATCTCGTGGTAGGTGGTTTCGCTCATGGCCGTGCCTCCGGAAAATGATTGGCGGATGAAGAGGATAGACCCCTGCATGGGCCAAAGGCCGGGGCAAGGCAAATCGAATGATTCGATGTAATTCGATGGAACTTATTGATTTTGCTTATGCTCGGCCGGCGGAAGCGGCGCCTGGTCCAGGCGGACCAGGGCGGTCAGGGTGTTGACCAGCAGGCCGTCGGGCCGGGCCAGGTTCCAGATCTCGTCCCCAGGGGTGAGCGTGGTGACCACCGCCCGGCCCAGGACGAAGCGGCCCTCGCGTCCGACGAGCCGGGTCTTCACCCCCCAGACCGCGTGCAGCACCGCCGGCCGGCGGCTCCCGGGGTCAACCCCGAGATAGAGCATGATGTGCCCGGGCTTGGCCAGCAGGCTGAGGAAAGGCAGACCCTCGGCGGCAATGAGCGCCTCGCGGGCGTGCGCGTCCAGCCCGGCCAGGGGAATGGCCCGCCCGGCCTTGGCCTGCTGCGAGGAGTTGCGCGGCAGCGCCCGGCCGAAGGGCGCGTAGAGGTCCTGGATGAGCGCTGAGCAGTCGCGGTCGCCGTACAGCCCGCCCCAGCCGTAGGGCCGGCCGAGCATGACGTTGGCCAGCCGGGTGAAATTGGCCGGGGTGGCGGGCAGCGGCAGCCGGGACACGGCCGCGGCCGGAGCCGCAACCTCGCGGACCACCGCCCGGCCGTCGGCGTCGCGGGCCGGGACGAGCAGGCGGGCCAGCCCGCCGCCCGGCTGGTTTTCCGCCAGGGGCAGGACCGTGCCGATGCGCGCCAGACACCGGAACCGTCCGGCGTCGTCGGACAGGGCCAGGTCGTCGGCGAGCACCGCGGCCAGGGGCCGGGCTTCCCAGGCGGCCGTGAAGGTTTCATCGACCAGGGCTAGGTCCCCGGCCGCAAGCCAGCCCGAGGAGACCCGGCTCTCCACGAAATACCAGGCGTTGTCGGCCGAGGCGTGGGTCACCAGGAGCGGCGTGCCGGCCGGGATGCGGCTGTCCTGGCCGTAGTCGAAGGGATAGCCCTCGCCGGGCTTGTCGAAGGCGTAGAAGGCCGGCAGGTCCGTGGGCAGGGTGCGCAGGTCGGCATCAGCGATGCTCACCGCTCGCGCGACCAGCGCCGGATAGGCCTCGGGCCGGGCCAGCCGGCGCATTTCGGCCATGAACTCCGGGTCGCGGGGGAGCGTGTTCTCGCCGTAGAGGGCCTTCTTCTCGTAGGTCTGGATGCCCCACAGGGCCTTGTCCACGGCCAGCGAGGGCCTGGCCTGGTGCCAGGGCGCGAAGTGCGTGCGCCGGAACGTACTGACCCATTCGGCCTGGGCCTCGGGCGTGACGAGCGGCGCATCGGCAGGGAGCGGCGCATAGTAGGCCCCGGCGTCCTGGGCCAGGACGTCCAGATCGCGCACGTGGCCGGGGCGGGTGGCGCAGGCGAAAAGGGAAAGGCAGGCCGCGAGGGTGAAGAGAATCGGGGAGGAAAAGCGGCCGGCAGGGGAGGTCATGGCTTTCGGCATCAGGTCTTCTTCTGGCACTTGGGGCAATAGGTGCTGGT
Organism: Desulfovibrio sp. UBA6079; assembly: GCA_002428705.1. Lineage (GTDB taxonomy): Bacteria > Desulfobacterota > Desulfovibrionia > Desulfovibrionales > Desulfovibrionaceae > UBA6079. Next base: position 1,994 of record DIXN01000006.1, on the reverse strand, counting down.
CCGGCCGGCCACGGTGGCGCTTTTGAGCCTGGTGCCGCAGCGCGGGCAGGGCTCGCCCTTGCGGCCGTAGACCTGGAACTGGCTCTGGAAGGCGCCGGCGTCGCCCTGGGCGTTGCGATAGTCGCTGATGGTCGAGCCGTTGGCGGCGATGGCTCGGGTGAGCACGTCCCGCAGGCAGGTGTACAGCTTTTCGAGCCCAGCGGAGGACAGGCGGTCGGCCTTGGCCGTGGGCTGGAGGCCGGCGCAGAACAGGGCCTCGTCGGCGTAGATGTTGCCCACCCCGGCGATGACCGTCTGGTTGAGAAGGAGCGCCTTGATGCCCGCGCTCCGGCCAGCGAAACGGGCGGCGAACTCCACCGGCCCGATCTCCAGCGGCTCGGGGCCGAGGCTCTTGTAGAAGTCCAGGTCCGCCAGATCCGCGGGCGTCATGGCCCGGCACCAGCCGAACTTGCGCACGTCGTGCCAGACCAGCGTCCGTCCGTCGTCCAGGGAAAAAAGTACGTGTGTATGCTTGTCCGGCGCGAACTCTTCCTGCGGCACGTAGAGCCGGCCGGTCATTTTCAGGTGGCAGACCAGGTGCAACCCGTCGCGGCCGGCCTCGGGCGCAAAGTCGAGGATGAGCAGCTTGGCCCGGCGCCGGGCGCCGGCAATGCGCCGGCCCAGCACCTTGGCCGCGAAGCTTTTGGCCGTCTCCTTGACCGAACCGGCGTAGCGCACGTCCACGCCCGTAATCCGCCGGCCGCAGACCTCGCTGCACAGGCCGCGGGCGATGGTCTCGACCTCGGGCAGCTCGGGCATCAGTTGCCCTCGCCCAGGCGGCCGAGGTCGATGGTCAGGCGCGTCCCGGCCCGCTCCACGGTCAGCACGAACGGGGCTTTGTCCTCGTGGGCCTTGAAGCCGGCGTCGTGCATGTCGGCCAGCGCGGCGACCGGCAGGCCCTGGGCCTCGACGACCACGTCTCCGGCCGCGAGCCCGGCCTTCTGCGCCCGCGAGCCCGGGACCACCGCGGCCACGACCACGCGGCCGCCCCGGTCCTCCAGGAGCATGCCCATGCGGCTTTTGTGCTGCTGCGGGCAATAGAAGAAGGCCTCGGCGCCGGCCAGCTCCTCGCCGGGCGCGGCGCGCCAGGGCATGGCGACGAATATCTTCGCCCCGGGGTCCAGGGTGCGCAGGCGGTGGGCGATGCCCCAGCCGTATTCCACGTGCCCGGCGCCGGCGATGACGGCCACGGGCCGGCCGGAAGCCTTTCGCGCGGCCACGGCGTTTTCGGCCATGACCGTGTCCCACAGGGACTGCACGGTCATGAAGCGCTCGAAGGCTGCATCGTCGCGCTCGCCGGGGTGGCTCTCGAAGACCTGGCGCAGCATCTTGCGCTGCTCCTTCAGGGGCGGGATGATTGTCGCCGGCAGCATGGCCCGCTCCTCGGCGCTCACCCCGTCCATTCCCTCCTTGCCCACTTTCCTGGCCAGCGCGCTCGGCACGTTCAGGGCGTAGACCGGCAGCCCGTTCTCATCCGCCACACGGAAAATCGGCTCATAAAGAGCAAACGGGAACCCCCAGCTCTCCTCCCAGTCGAGCACCTCGGGCAGGGCGGCCACGCTGATGCGTCCCTTGTTGAACTCCCCCAGGACCTCGGCGTACCCCACCGGGATCATCTCGAAGCCCACGGCCGGCGGCCGTCCAGCGTCCACCAGGGCCTTCACCAGCGCGGCCTGGGCCGCATGGTCGCAGGCCGAGTCGTGGCCCTCGCCGATGAGCACGTAATCGGCGCCCGCGGCCTTCTTCGCCACCTCTTCCACACCCATCTCTTCTCCGCCCAGCCCCATCCACGACCCGGCAGCGGGCAGCGCCGTCGCCACGGGCGTCATCACCGGTGCCGCCTTGGCGCATCCCATCAGCATCACCAATCCCACCAACAACGCAACTTTTCCCATATACACTTGCCTTTACGCGCAGCGACCAGAAGTTTCGGGAGGGGTGGAGGGGGTCCGGGG
>DIXN01000022.1 GCA_002428705.1 Desulfovibrio sp. UBA6079 | reverse complement strand
TTGCCGATGCGGATATTTATTGCAATAATATTAGGAAATGGTATGATCCGTCCTTCGCCACCCAAGCTGAAAGCCGGAGCCCTTTCGTGTTCTTCGCACGAAAGGGCTCCGGCTTTCAGACTGCGGGGTCAAGGGGGCTCAGCCCCCTTGCGGGGTGCAGGGGNNCAGCGCCCCTGCCCGCCGGAGGCATAGGGCAAAGCTCCTGCCCGCCGGAGCACATGCATTGACAAGGGCCTTGGTACTTGCGTATGAACATGAGCTTTTGGAATACCCGGCCCGTTTCGGGATGCCCAAGGAGGACACGGCCCATGGAATATACGATCGAGCAGATTTCTCCTGTCGAGCGCAAGGTGCAGGTTACGGTTCCGGCTGCGGAGGTCGATGCGGCGCTCATCGCGACCACGGCGCTCTACCGCCAGTCGGCGGACATCAAGGGCTTCCGCAAGGGCCATGTGCCCTCCAGCGTGGTCGAAGCCAAGTATCGCAAGCAGATCGTGAACGAGGCCACCACCGATCTCATCAACTATCAGTTGAACGAGATCATGGCCGAGATGAAGGTCGTGCCTGTTTCGGGCATCGACGTGGACTCCAAGGAGCTGGAGAAGGGCGTTGATTTTGCCTACTCCATCACCTTCGAGATGGCGCCGGAGTTTGCGCTGCCGGAGTACAAGGGCCTGGCGGTGGAGATGGAGGCGGCCGTGGTTTCGGACGAGGAGATCGACCGGGTGGTCGACCGCATCCGGGGCAACATGGCCGAGGTCGAGGACGTGACCGAGGACCGCCTGCCGGTTGACGGCGACGTGGTCGTGGTCGATTTCGCGGCCCTGGGCGACGACAAGGAGTTCGAGGGCCTGCGCTCGCAGAATTTCCAGCTCGCGCTCGGCGAGGGCCAGGCCCTGGACGATTTCGAGGCCCTGGTCAAGACCTGCGCCAAGGGCAAGGAGGCCGTGGGCCACCTGACCTTCCCCGAGGGCTTCATCAACGAGAAGCTGTCCGGCAAGACGGTGGAGATGCGCGTGGTGGTCAAGGCCATCAAGTCGCGCAAGCTGCCCGCGGCGGACGACGCGCTCGCCCAGCGCGCCGGCGGTTTTGCCGATTTCGAGGCCTTCCGCGGCGCCATCCGCGGTTCGGTGGCCTCGAGCAAGGCGGCCCTGAACAAGTCCGCGGCCCAGAAGAAGCTGCTGGACGAGCTTTTGGCCAAGGTCGATTTCCCGCTGCCGCCGAGCTTGGTGGAGCGCAACATTGACCAGATCCTGGCCGACCTGGAGCAGAAGCTCGACCGCCAGGGCAAGAGTTTCGCCTCCCTGGGCAAGAAGCCCGAGGAGATCCGCACGGAGCAGCAGCCGGCGGCCGAGGCCATGGCCAAGACCCAGATCTTCCTGCTGGCCGTGGCCAGAGCCGAGGATTTGACGGTCAGCGAGCAGGAGATCGACGCCGAGATGCGCCAGATGGCCACGAAGACCGGCCAGGACGCGCGCGAGCTGCGGCGTTACTACGACCAGTCCGGCATGACCGTGCTCCTGAAGGACCGCATCATGGCCGACAAGGCCGTGGAGCTCATGTGGAGCGAGGCCAAGGTGACCGAGGTGCCCCCGGCCGGGGAGGCTCGGCCGGCTGCGGACGAGGCTGCCGCTGCCGAGTAGCGCAGGACTTTTTTCCAGCCGTGCGTCCGGGATTTGCCGGGCGCACGGCCGGATTTCGTCCGGGCCGAGGGTCGACCTTCCGGCCCGGTTCTTGCTTCTGTGGGGAAAGCGACTTAAAATGACGTGAACCTGCCGCTCGAAACACTCCCGGCAGCCGTCACGTCGTGTTATTTCGCGAGACGAAAGGAGAGGACATGGCTTTCGCCCAGATTCCAATGGTCATCGAGACCACCGGCCGCACCGAGCGCGCCTACGACATCTATTCCCGTCTGCTCAAAGACCGCATCATCCTGCTCGGCAGCCCCATCGACGACCACGTGGCCAGCCTGATCTGCGCCCAGCTCCTGTTTCTCGAGTCCGAGAACCCGGAGAAGGACATCGCGCTCTACATCAATTCCCCGGGCGGCGTGGTGACCGCCGGCCTGGCCATCTACGACACCATGCAATACATCTCCGCGCCCGTGGCCACGCTCTGCCTGGGCCAGGCCGCGAGCATGGCCGCGCTGCTCCTGGCCGCCGGGGCGCCGGGCATGCGCTACAGCCTGCCGCACGCCCGCATCCTCATCCACCAGCCCATGGGCGGATTCCAGGGCCAGGCCACGGACATCGACATCCACGCCCGCGAGATCATCCGCATGCGGGCCGAGCTGAACGCGATCCTGGCCAAGCACACCGGACAGGATCTGGAGCGCATCGAGCGCGACACCGACCGCGACTATTTCATGAGCGCGGCCGAGGCCAAGGACTACGGCCTGATCGACGCGATGATGACCACCCGCGCCGAGATGGGCCAGACGCTGAAGACGTAAGGGAATTTTGAGGCGCGTCCGGCGGTCCGCCGCCGCCGGTCGCGCAAACGCATAGCCAAAGGGAGAATGAGGCCATGGCCTCGAAGAAGACGACCCTGTCCCGGGAGCTGCGCTGCAGCTTCTGCGGCAAGAACCAGGACGACGTGCAGCGCCTCATCGCCGGCCCGGACGTGTACATCTGCGACGAGTGCGTCTCGCTGTGCAACGAGATCATCGCCCAGGAGTCCATGACCGAGGAGCGCGAGGAAGGCAAGCTTCTGCCGCCGGCCGAGATCAAGCGCCTGCTCGACGAGTACGTCATCGGCCAGGAACAGGCCAAGCGCATTCTGGCCGTGGCCGTGCACAACCACTACAAGCGGGTGTTCTTCGCCGAGTCCGTGTCCGACGAGGTCGAGATCGACAAGTCGAACATCCTGCTCATCGGCCCCACGGGTTGCGGCAAGACGCTTCTCGCCCAGACGCTGGCGCGCATCCTCAAGGTGCCCTTTGCCATCGCCGACGCCACGGCCCTGACCGAGGCCGGCTACGTGGGCGAGGACGTGGAGAACATCCTGGTCCAGCTGCTGCAGAACGCGGACTACGACCTGGAGGCCGCGAGCAAGGGCATCGTCTACATCGACGAGATCGACAAGATCGCGCGCAAGGGCGATTCGCCGTCCATCACCCGCGACGTCTCGGGCGAGGGCGTGCAGCAGGCGCTCCTGAAGATCATCGAGGGCACCGAGGCCAACATCCCGCCCAAGGGCGGGCGCAAGCACCCGCAGCAGGAGTTCATCCGGCTCAATACCACGAACATCCTGTTCATCATGGGCGGGGCCTTCATCGGGCTCGAGCACATCATCCAGAGCCGCATGTCCGGCTCGGTCATGGGCTTCGGGGCCAAGGTGGAGAAGAAGGGCGACGCGAGCTCGGCCGAGGTGCTGGCCCAGGTGCACCCCAACGACCTGATCAAGTTCGGCATGATACCGGAGTTCGTGGGCCGCGTACCCGTGGTCACGACCCTGACCGACCTGTCCGAGGACGACCTGGTGCGCATCCTGACCGAGCCCAAGAACGCTTTGTCCAAGCAGTACGCCAAGCTCTTCGAGCTGGACAAGGTCAAGCTGCGCTTCACCCAGAACGCGCTCCGGGCCATCGCCCGCCAGGCCATCGAGCGCCGCACCGGCGCGAGAGGCCTGCGCAACGTCATGGAGTCGATCATGCTCGACATCATGTACAAGCTGCCGTCCATGAGCGGCGTGGCCGAGTGCGTGGTGAACAAGTCGGTGGTGGAGAAGGGCCTGGAACCACTCATCTTCTACCAGCAGGAAGCGAAGTCCGCGTAGGCTCTCCCGGCGGCGCCGGCCCCCGATCCGGCCAGGCGCGTTGACATTCGGACGGGAGACGTTACCTGATTGCATGGTCCGGGGTCTTCGCCCCGACCCTTTCGGCCGGTCCGGCGCGGCTGCCGGGCGGCCCATGCGTGCATGTCACGCGAGGAGAGTAGATGACCAAGTTCTTTTCCCCGGCCGGCGGCCCGTCCTCCGAGGCCCTGACTCTGCCCATGATGTCGCTCAGGGAAGTGGTCATGTTCCCGCGCTCCATCGTGCCCCTGTTCGTGGGCCGGGAGGCGAGCATCAAGGCCATCGAGAACGCCCTGGCCAATTACGACAAGAAGATCTTCCTGGTGACCCAGCAGGTGCCGGAGAAGGAGCGCCCCGAGTCCACGGACCTCTTCCCCCTGGGCACGGTCAGCCGCATCCTGCAGCTCCTGCGCCTGCCCGACGGGACCATCAAGGTCCTGTTCGAGGGCCTGCAGCGCGCCCGCTGGGACCGCGAGGCCTTCGACCTGGCCGGCGAGGAGACCTACCCGCTGGTCACGGTCAACCCGGTGCCCGACGCGGACTTCGACGCCTCCGAGGGCCAGGCCCTCATCCGGGCGGTGCACGACGCACTCGAGCGCTACGCCAAGATCAACAAGAAGATGGCCCAGGAGACCGTCCTGGCCATCTCCTCGCTGAACCATCCGGGCCGACTGGCCGACGCCATCATGCCCCACCTGAAGGTGGATTTCCGCGTCAAGCAGTCGGTGCTCGAGGAGTTCGAGCCGGTGAAGCGGCTGGAGGAGGCCTACAAGCTCCTGCAGTCCGAGATCGAGATCTCTTCCTTGGAGAAGAAGATCAAGAGCCGGGTCAAGAACCAGATGGAGCAGAACCAGAAGGACTATTATTTGAACGAGCAGCTCAAGGCCATCCACAAGGAGATGGGCCGCGAGGACGATCCCCTGGCCGAGGTCGCCGAGCTCGAGGAGAAGATGAAGGCCAAGGACATGCCCGAGGACGCGCGAGAGAAGGGCATGCGCGAGGTCAAGAAGCTGAAGCAGATTCCGCCCAGCTCGGCCGAGTACACCGTGGTCCGCAACTACGTGGACTGGATCCTCGATCTGCCCTGGAACTGCCTGAAGGAGAGCGAGCTCGACATCGCCAAGGCCGCGACCATCCTGGACGAGGACCACTACGGGCTGGAGAAGCCCAAGAAACGCATCCTCGAGTATCTGGCGGTGCAGGCCCTGGTCGGCAGCCTGAAGGGCCCGATTTTGTGCTTCGTCGGCCCTCCCGGCGTGGGCAAGACCTCGCTGGCCAAGTCCATCGCCCGGGCCATGGACCGCCCCTTCGTGCGCCTGTCCCTGGGCGGCGTGCGCGACGAGGCCGAGATCCGCGGCCACCGCCGGACCTACGTCGGCGCCCTGCCGGGCAAGATCATCCAGTCCTTGAAGCGCGTGAAGCACAACAATCCGGTCTTCTGCCTGGACGAGGTGGACAAGATGTCCACCGATTTTCGCGGCGATCCGAGTTCGGCGCTGCTCGAGGTCCTGGACCCGGAGCAGAACTACGCCTTCAACGACCACTACCTTGACCTGGACTACGACCTGTCCAAGGTCTTCTTCATCACCACGGCCAACACCCTGCACTCCATCCCGCTGCCCCTGCAGGACCGCATGGAGATCATCCAGCTGCCCGGCTACCTGGAGACCGAGAAGAGGAAGATCGCTCAGGACTTCCTGGTGCCCAAGGAGCTGAAACAGCATGGGCTGAAGGACACGAACCTGATCTTGAGCGAGGAGGCCATCCGGGAGATGATCCGGCGCTACACCCGCGAGGCCGGCGTGCGCAACCTGGAGCGCGAGATCGCCTCCATCTGCCGCAAGGCCGCGATGCAGATCGTGGAGGACAAGGACCATGAGAAGAGGATCGAGGTCTTCCCCGAGAACCTGGAGACCTTCCTCGGCGTGACCAAGTACCGCTACGGCGAGAAGGAAGAAAAACCCCTGGTCGGGCTGTGCACGGGCCTGGCCTGGACCGAGCTCGGCGGCGAGCTGCTGGTGGCCGAGGTGGCGATCATGCCCGGCACGGGCAAGGTGGTCATCACCGGCAAGCTCGGCGAGGTCATGCAGGAGTCGGCCAAGGCGGCGTTATCCTACGTGCGCTCGCGCTCCGACTCCTTCGGCCTGAAGTCCGACTTCCACAAGGAGGTGGACATCCACGTCCACGTGCCCGAGGGCGCCATCCCCAAGGACGGCCCCTCGGCCGGCATCACCATGTGCACGGCCATCGTCTCGGCGCTGCTCAACGTGCCGATCAGGAACGACCTGGCCATGACCGGCGAGATCACCCTGCGCGGCCGGGTGTTGCCCATCGGCGGCCTGCGCCAGAAGCTGCTCGCCGCCCACCGGGGCCTGATCCGCGAGGTGCTGGTGCCGCGCGAGAACGAGAAGGACCTGAAGGAAGTGCCCGAGGAGATATTGAAGGACCTGACCATCACCCTGGTGGACGACATGGACCAGGTGCTGGAGAAGGCGCTCCTGTGCGACGACTCCAAGGCCATCTTCTGCGGCCGCGACACCATGGTCCCGCTGACCAACCAGCTGCTGAAGGACGAATACCAGGGCCGTATGCACTAGGGCTTGAGAAAGAGCAATGAAATGAGAACGGCCGGGGGCGAGGGTTCCCGGCCGTTTTTTTGTCCTTTGCCCGCGCATCCGGGAAAAGCGAAGCGAAGAAGACCATGAAGGGGGAGAGGGCGGCTCGGCGTTGGCTGCGGGTCGGTGTACGATTACCCGCCGCTCCCGCCCCGGGTCGCGCTCCGCTGTGCCGCGGATTGATCCGGGGTGCCCGGGAGTGTCGCGCCGGGGGCTCCGGCTTTCAGACTACAAGGGGGATTATCCCCCTCGTGTAATGGGGCGAAGCCCCTGCCCGCCGGAGGCCAACCGCGCGCGGCCCCGGCCTCAGAGCTCGTCCTTGAGGCTGCGGTAGAGGGCGCGCAAGGCGTGGTAGGAGAGGCCGAGGAGCTTGGCGGCGTCGTGCTGGTTGTGCCGGGCGCGGGCGAGGGCCTGGCGCAGGAGGGTGAGCTTGAGGGTTTTGACCTGGTCCGGGAGGGGGGTGGTCAGGTCCGGGTCCGGGGTGCGGGCCGGGGCGGGCGTGGGCGCGTATGAGGCGGGGCGGTAGGGGGAGGCGAAGGGGTCAAGCGGGATGTCCTCGATGTCGGGTCCGTCGGCCAGGAAGAGAGCGCGCTCGACGGTGTTTTTGAGCTCGCGGACGTTGCCGGGCCAGGGGTGGGCGAGGAGCGTGACCCGGGCCGTGGCGGTGAGCCGGGGCGGTTCCTCGCGGCCGAGCTCCACGGCCATGCGCGAGGCGAAATGCTCGGCCAGGAGCAATACGTCCTCGCCGCGGGCACGCAGGGGCGGGATGGTCAGGACGAGGAAGCTCAGGCGGTCGAGGAGGTCGGGCTTGAAGCGGCCGGCGGCGGCCAGGGAGGGCAGGTCCTCGTTGGTCGCGGCGATGAGTCGCACGTCGGCGGACATGGCCTCGCTGGCGCCGACGCGCTCGAAGGTGCCGTATTCGACCACGCGCAGGATTTTTTCCTGGACCTCGGCGGGCATGCGGCTGACCTCGTCGAGGAACAGGCTGCCGGAGTCCGCGGCCTCGAAGCGGCCGGCGCGGCGGGCAAGCGCCCCGGTGAAGGCGCCGGCCTCATGGCCGAAGAGCTCGGATTCGATGAGCGCGGGCGCCAGCGCGGCGCAGTTCAGGGCCACGAAGGGTTTGTCCCAGCGCGGGGAATGGTAGTGGAGGCGGGCCGCGGCCAGCTCCTTGCCGCTGCCGCGCTCGCCGACCAGGAGCACGGGCCGGTCCACGGCCGCGGCGCGGGAGAGGGCTTCCTGGAAGGAGAGGAAGGGTTCGGAGCGGCCCAGGGCCTCGGTGGCGGCGGCGGCCGGGAGGGGCGAGCGTGTGGTCATACGTGCCATTAAAAGGTTGGAAAAGCTGTGATGTGGTGAATATAGCCATATGGGCGCATCTTGTCAAAACGGGATTATGTAGGAATTGCAGGGGGATAGCTGGATCGGCCGGGCCGGCACGCTTTCTGCTTTTCAGCCGGCAGACAAGACAAGGAGGCCGTATGGGCATCTTCACCCGCTTCAAGGATATCGTCAGCGCCAACCTGAACTCCATGCTGGACAAGGCCGAGGACCCGGAGAAGCTCATCCGGCTCATGATCCGCGAGATGGAGGAGACGCTCGTCGAGCTGAAGGCCGCCTGCGCCGGCAACATGGCCGGCGTGGCCCGCATCCGCCGCGAGCTCGAGGCGGCGCGGGCCCGCGTGGCGACCTGGGACGACCGGGCCAGGCTGGCCGTGGACAGGGGCCGCGACGATCTGGCCCGCGAGGCTCTGGTCGAGAAGCGCCGTCTGGGCGGCGAGGCCGAGCGCCTGGCCGAGGAGCTGGCCCGGGCCGAGGCCCTGGTGGCCCAGGCCCAGGAGGACATCGGCACCCTGGACGCCAAGCTCTCGGCCGCGCGCGACAAGCAGCGCCTGCTCGTGGCCCGCCACCACCGCGCCCGGGAGCGCAAGCGCGCCCGCAGCGACCTGGCCCGGGCCGACGCCAGCGAGACCTTCCTCCGCTTCACCCGTTTCGAGCAGCAGGTCGAGCGCATGGAGGCCGAGGCCGAGATGGCCGGGCCGGCCGGCGGCCCCGGACTTGAGGAGGCTTTCCGCCGCCTGGAGGGCGACGAGGACGTGGAGCGCGAGCTGGCCGAGCTGAAGGCCGCCCGGACCGAGGGCACGAAGTAGGTGCCAAGCCCGGCCCGTTTGGGCTAGACTGCGGACATCACCAAACCATCAACCGCGCAGGCCAGCATGCACACACCCTTCATGCACGGATTCCCCTTCTGGGACACGACCCAGCTGATCATCATCCTGGCCTTCGTCCTCCTGGCCATCAAGCTCTTCAGGCGCGACCGCAGCGGCGGCCGCGGCGGGCGCGAGGCCGCGGACGAGGAGGCCCGGACCATCCAGGAGCTCTACCGCGGTTTCGAGCGCATGGAGCGCCGGGTGGAGCACCTGGAGACCATCCTCATGGATCGCGAGCGCAAGGAGGGCAAATCATGAACTTCGAGCGCGAGGGCCGCACCTTGTATCGTTCCCGCCACGGCAAGTTTCTCGGCGTGTGCAGCGGCCTGGCCGAGTACTTCGGCTTCCGGGTCGGCCTGGTCCGGCTGGCTGCGGTCCTGCTGGCCCTGTTCACCGGCTTCTGGCCGGTCATAGGGCTCTACATCCTGGCCGCGCTGATCATGAAGCCCGAGCCCGTGGTGCCGCCGGCCGACAGCGGCGAGCGCGAGTTCTACGAGTCCTGGGCCTCGTCCCGGGCCAGCGGGCTCGACCGCCTGAAGCGCAAATTCGAGAGCCTGGACCGCCGCATCCGGCGCATCGAGGACACGGTCACCAGCCGCGACTTCGACTGGGAGCGGCGCTTCAGGGCCGGCGGCTAGGCCCGCGTCCCCCGGGTTCGGGCCGTTCCGGGCCCGGGCGTGCGCTTCGAAAGGGCGGAAGAGAATCCGAGAAACCGCGAGGTGAAGACGGTCCGGGACGGATTGCGGCCAGCGGCATTGGTCCGCGCGATCCCGCCTCCTGCTTCACGATGATCCGCTCCGTGTGCGCCGCGCCGTGCGGCGAACCTCCGGAGTCCCTCAGCCAGACAAAGGAGGAATGACGGATGGGCAGGAAGCCGGCCCTTGCCGTGGGGATAACGCTGGTTCTTCTCGCCGCGGCTCTCGGCGCGATTGCCTACAGGAGCTTCGCCTCGATCCCGGAGCTGTTCAGGCTGAACGCCAAGCTCAAGGCGGACGGCTACTACATGGCTGAATTCGAGTTCAAGATGGTGGGGATCGCCTATTATCTCGACAAGGGCCGCTATGCCACCGCCTTCTCCAGGCTCAACCAGGTGCGCCGCGAGCTGGAAACCGGAGAGGGCCTGGTCAAGCTCCCCGGGTTTTCCTGCAAGCAGGAGGAGCTCGAGTTCTACCTCGGCCTCCAGAATCCCAGGACCGGGGCGTTCATGGACGACTCCTACCCCTTATGCACCTATGTCGGCCCGACGACGAACACCTTGAACCACCTGGCGGAGCTGGCCAGGGAGACGGGCCAGCCGCTTCGCCTGAAATACCCGCTACGCTTCTTCGACCAGATCGACACCCCTGAAAAGCTCGAGGCCTACCTTAACGATCTGGCGACGGTCGGAAGGCTGGCCACCCTGTTGCCCATAACCCCCAACGTGCTGTCCATCGAGGTGGCTTCCGGCGACATCGCGGATACCATCGAGGCCAACGGCCTGTACGCCTTTTCTCCGCAATGGAAACGGGCGCTACTGCGCTGGTTCTACGAGAACCAGGACAGCCGGACGGGTTATTGGGGTCCTCGCTCGCGCCGTGACAACCGGCTGCTGGGGTCGGGGGAGCTGACCATCACCGGCCACATCGTCCAGCTGTTCGTGGACAAGGAGGGTAACGATCGCCATCCGGAGTTTCCCCTGCGCTACAAGGACGAGATGTTCGCGACCACCCTGGAGAAGCTCGGCGAGCCGATGCCTGAAGATCATGCCGACCAGCACGTCTGGTCCGTGGCGGTGGAGCGGGGCATCCGGTTGTTGACACTGCTGTGGCCGGACGCCTCACCCGATAGCAGAAGCGCCGCCAGGCAACGCATGGAAGAGATCGTGCGGGTCAAGTTCGAGAAGTGCTATGTCCCGGCCCGGGGTGCGTTCAGCCTCTATGCCGGATCGACGGACGCCGATCTGGACGGCACGGGAGAGGCCCTGGCCCTGCTGAAGCGGGTCGGCGCCTTGTCCCTGCAGCGGCAGGAGCTCCTGTGGGGCCGGTCCGACGAACGCATCTCTGACCTCGGCCAGCGTTCGGTGGCGGTCTTGACCGAACCCGATCTGCGCCTCACGGCTGAGGTCCCCGGCCTCAACTCCATCCGCTTCTATCCTGCCGATCCCGGCCCGGACGGCTACGCGGCCGACGTGCTCGCCGTGGTCTACCCGCGCGATACGCCGGTCCTCGACGTCATGGAGCTGGGCCCGAAGGTCGCGGGCTGGATCGCGGCGACCCCGCAACGCATGGGAAACTACGTCTCCCGGGATGCGCTGGCGCAGATGCTGGCCGGCCTCGATCTGCGGTCGGTGCCCGTGGCCAGGGGCGAGGCGGCCCTCGGGCTGCTGAACAAGGCCCTTGAGAGGAACCGGAAACTGGTCGCGGTCGGCTTCGACCTGCTCCAGATTCCGCGCTGCAAGGTGGCGTATTGCGTCCGCTGAGGCCCTTTCAGTGCCAGGAGCCGAAGAAGGCGTTGGCCCAGACGAGCGAGTCGTAGTAGGTCCGGGCGACCTGGAAGGTGTCCAGGACGATCTTGCGGCAGAGCGTGTCCAGCCGGTCCCAGTCGCCGTTCTCGAAGCACTGGGCGAGGTCCAGCCATTCGGCGAGGCCGGGATTGTCGCCGGTCAGAGCCGTGGCCAGGGACCCGGGCAGGGGCAGCTTGGCCACGATCTCGGCCATGGGCTGGTCGAGCATGGCATCGAGCAGCGAGAAAAGCCCCAGAAGGAAGAGCTCCGCAGGCTCGGGCCGGCCCGGGCCCGAGGTCTGGGCCAGGGACTCGAGGAAGCGGCCGCGCACCGCCGAGAGGTAGGGCAGCTCCGAGGTCTTGTGGCCGGGCGCGAGGTCGGTCAGGATGATGACCCGGAGCCAGTTGCGCACCCGCGTCCAGCCGAGGATGACGATGGCCTGCTTGATGGAGTGGATGTGCTCCGGCAGGCAGAAGGCCGCGGAGTTCAGGTAGGCCAGCAGGCGGTAGCTGATGGACACGTCGGTGCGCACGGTCTCGGCCAGGGCGTCGAAGTCCGGCTCGTCGCGCTCCAGGTGGCGGAAGATGTGCAGCCTGGAGATCTCGTTGGAGGTCAGCGTCCGGCCGGGCACGACCTCGGGCTGCTGGAAGAAGAAGCCCTGGAAGTAGGCGAACCCCAGGTCCTTGGCCAGCTTGAAGTGCTTGCGGTCCTCGACCCGCTTGGCCAGGAGCGGGAAGCGGTAGAAGCGGGCCTTGCGCACCAGCTCCTCCAGCAGCCGGGGCTTTTTCCCCAGCACGTCGACCACCAGCACGTCGGAGAGCTCGTAGAGGGCCTCCAGGTCCGGGCGGCCGCCATAACCGTCCAGGGCCAGGCGCAGGCCAGCGGCCTTGAGCGTCTGCAGGGCGAGCAGATAGGCGCCGTCCAGGCGCTCGGGCTCCCCGGTCTTGACCACCACCGGCTGGCCCTGGAAGGCCAGCGGCACGCCGTCGAGGATGGAGCGGCGGGTGAAGTTCATGACGATGGCCTTGCCCACGTCGCGCTTCTCCACCGGGGTGATGGAAGCGCCCGCGGCCACGTTCAGGGTGGCCATCTCCACGTCGGCGTACTGGGCGCTCTCGGCTTCGGCCGAGTGGCGGTAGAGGAGCTCGAAGCCGAAGATCGCCATGTCCCGGGTGAAGATGGGCTGGCGGGCGAAGTAATAGGGGCGGTAGAGGCTGTCCATGGCGCCGTCGGTCATGCTCGCTCCCCGGTTTGCGGGCGCCGCTGCCCGCGTCGGAGGCAATGTACCCTCCCGGGCCGCGCGGCGCAAGGACCAGGCGGCGCGCGCGGTCAGGAGAAGAGCGCCAGGATGAGCGGCAGGCTGATCGCGGCGGCCACGGTCTGGGTGGTGATGACCGCGGCCATGAGCCCGTGGTCGCCGCCGAGCTGCCTGGCCAGGATGTAGGCCGAGGGCGCGGTGGGGATGGCGGTGAACAGGATGGCCGTGGTCAGGCCTTCGGCGCTCGTGTCGAGGAGAAGGCAGGCGATGATGGCCAGGGCCGGCAGCAGGACGAGGTGGGTCAGCAGGCAGACGAGGATCGGCCGCCGGCCCTGGCCCACGGCCGTAAAGCTCAAGCCCGCGCCCACGGCCAGAAGCCCCAACGGCAGCGCGGCGCGGCCGAGGATGTCCAGGAACTCGGTGGCCAGCTTGGGCAGGGTGAGGTCGCTTACGTTCAGGGCCAGGCCGATGAGGATGGCCAGGATGAGCGGGTTTTTCCCCAGCTCGCGCAGGAACCCGGCAATGCCCTGACCGCGGGAGGCGTTCTGGCCGTGGCGGCAGAGCGCGCTGACCGAGATGACGTTGACCAGCGGCACGAGGAGCGCCAGGATCACCGCGGCCTGGGCCAGTCCGGCGGCGCCCATCAGCCCCGCGGTGGCGGCCAGGCCAAGGTAGGTGTTGGGCCGGATGGAGCCCTGGACCACGGAGGTGAAGGCCGGGCCGGACAGGTTCAGCCGGCGCCGGGCGGCGAACAGCAGCCCGGACAGGGCCAGCACGGCCAGGACCACGGCCAGGGCCGGGCGAAGCGTGCCGGAGCCGAGGGAGGCCTGTCGCGTGGACTCGATGAGCAGGGCCGGGAAGAGCAGGTAGTAGGTCAGCTTCTCGGCCGGAGCCCAGAAGTGATCGCCGGGAAAATCCCGGCGTTTCAGGACGTAGCCGAGAAGAATCAGGCCGAAGACCGGCGCGAGCGCCGAAAAGAGTTCTTCCACTTTCTAGCCTTCCATCAGTTCGCAGAGGCGGATGTCCTGCCGCATGCGGTCGATGAGCTTGCGGTGCCCGGCCGGAAAGGCCAGGCCGTCGAGCTCCGAAAGCCTCGCCCAGCGGTATTCCTGGGCCGCGTGCAGGACCGGCGGCGGCGACTCCGGGACCACGGCGCAGAGAAAGCAATGCAGCTCCACGCGGTAGGTGGTGTAGCCGTGGCGGATGAGCGCGAGATGCTCGGGCGCGGCCACGGCCAGCTCCGTCTCCTCGCCGATCTCCCGGACCACGGCCGCGGCCGGCGATTCCCCGGGCTCCACCCGGCCGCCGGGAAACTCCCACAGCCCGGCCCAGACGCCCTGCGGCAGGCGCCTCTGGATGAACACCCGGCCGGCCCGGACAACGACGCCGGAGGCCACCACCAGCGGGGTGAAGGTCACGCGCTTGCCCGGCACCGGCCGCTCGTTCACGATGCCCAGGTGCAGGGCCTCGCAGTCCTCGCGCAGCGGACAATTCGCGCAGCGCGGTGAGCGCGCGGTGCAGACGAGCGCGCCGAGCTCCATCATGGCCTGGTTGAAGTCGCGTGCCCGGCCCGGCGGCAGGAGCCGGGCCGCCTCGGCGGCAAGCTGCCGGCGCACCGCCGGGGCCTTGACCGGCTCGTCCACGTCCAAAACCCGGGAAAGCACCCGCTCGACGTTGGCGTCGAGCACGGCCTCGTCCCGGTTGAAGGCGATGGCCGCCACGGCCGCGGCGGTGTACGGCCCGACCCCGGGCAGCTCGCGCAGGGCGCCAGCCTCCTCGGGCAGCCGGCCGCCGGCGGCGACCACGGCCCGGGCGGTCTTCTGCAGGTTGCGCGCCCGGGCGTAATAGCCCAGGCCTTCCCAGGCCGAGAGCAGCTCGTCCTCGCCGGCCGCGGCCAGGCGGTCGAAATCCGGGAAGCGGGCGAGGAAGCGCTCGAAATAGGGCACCACGCGCTCCATCTGGGTCTGTTGCAGCATGACCTCGGAGACGAGCACGCGGTAGGGGGCGTAGTCGCGGCGCCAGGGCAGGTCCCGGGCGCTGGCCGCGAACCAGTCGAGCAGCCGCTCCCGGAAGCGGGCGAGATCGAAGGGCATTGTCCCGGCCTGGTCCTATTTCCCGGCTTTGGCCTGCTCGGCCACGGCCTTGGCCGCGGCCTCGGCCGCCGCGGGGTCGCCCAGGTAGAAGCGCTCCACGGCGGAAAGTTTCTCGTCCAGCTTGTAGACCAGGGGGATGCCGGTGGGGATGTTCAGCCCGGCGATGTCCGCATCCGAGATGCCGTCCAGGTGCTTGACCAGGCCCCTGAGCGAGTTGCCGTGGGCGCAGATGAGCAGCCGCCTGCCGGCCGCGATCTCCGGGACGATGACCGAGTGCCAGAAGGGCATGGTGCGCCCGATGGTCAGCTTCAGGCTCTCGGTGGCCGGCAGCTCCCCGGGTTTCAGCTCGGCGTAGCGCCGGTCGAAGCGCGGATGGCGGGGGTCGTCCGCCTCCAGGGCCGGCGGCGGGGTATCGAAGCTGCGGCGCCAGGTGAAGACCTGCTCCTCGCCGAACTTGGCCGTCATCTCGGCCTTGTTCAGGCCCTGGAGCGCGCCGTAGTGGCGCTCGTTCAGCCGCCAGCTGCGGACCACCGGCAGCCACATGCGGTCCATCAGGTCCATGGCGATCCACAGCGTGCGCACCGCGCGCTTCAAGACCGAGGTGTAGCAGAGGTCGAAGTCGTAGCCGCCGTCCAGGAGCAGCCGGGCCGAGTCCGCGGCCTCCTGCCGGCCCTTCTCGGTCAGGTCCACGTCGGTCCAGCCGGTGAAGCGGTTGGAGAGGTTCCACTCCGACTGGCCGTGTCGCAAGAGCACCAGGGTATGCATGATGTCCTCCGGCCGCCGACTATAGCCGACCTTCCCCCGCGCGCCAACCGGGAAGAGGGCCGCCGGCTGGAGCCGTCCGGCGCCCTGGACATCGGCCAGCCTGTACTTACCTGGCCGGTGTGCAGGCACACGGACGCCTGAATCATCAAAATTTCCGGCAGCTTGCTGTGCCCGCCGGGAAGGAGCGCCCGACAACGGGAATGAAGAAAATCCTCTTCGTGTTCATCGGCCTGGCCGCCGTCCTGGCCTGCGCGGCATTCCTGTCGGAGATCCCCCGGCATCGATACACGTACATCGTGGTCCACCACAGCGCATCGCGGAACGACAACCATGCCTCGATCAGGGCCTTTCACGCCAGGGAGCACGGCTGGCGCGAGGCCGCGTACCACCTCATCCTCTCGAACGGCAGCGCGCAAGTTCCCCTGGGCCATCTCGAGGCCACGGACCGTTACGGGCAGATGGGCTACAGCCCGGCTACGAAGAATGCCCTGTACAATCTCCGGGGCCTGCACCTCTGCGTCATCGGCAATTATGAGGAGAAGCCCGTGCCGGCCAATCTGCAGGGGCCGCTGGCAAACGCCCTCGGTTCCCTCATGGAGGCCTACGACATCCCGTTCGAGAATGTCGTATTGCACAAGGAGGCCAGCTCCACGGCCTGCCCCGGGAAACATCTGACCAGGTCCGATCTCAGGCGCTGGCTGGATGGCAATGCCGCCGCGTGCCCGCCCGCGGTGGCGGCGCAGCAGCAGCTCGTGATCCGGGAACCGCTTTCGGCCCGGACTTTCCTGAAGACCCCCGTTGTCCGTGCCCTTTTCTCCTTCGCGGCCGCAGGCATCGCCGCGTGCGGCCTTGCCGCCACCCGGAACGCTGCAAACCGCTCCTGATCCCTGCCGCGAAGCGCCCCAAACGTTCTGGGGAAGGGAGGAGGAGGGGCGTGGGGAGGAGGCGGGAAACCCCTC
>DIXN01000044.1 GCA_002428705.1 Desulfovibrio sp. UBA6079 | reverse complement strand
GCGTATTTTGCCGTGCAGCGGTCTCAAAGGACCAAGTGCGAGTCAAATCCATCGTCGCCTGGCCCTGGATATTAAATGCTGTTACGAATTAGAATTGGAATGAGCCCCCGCCAGGCGCACGAGGATGCCCCAGGACGCGCCGGCCATTCGGCACATCCCGAACCATTCCCGAACCAAGATCGAGACGCCGGGGCCAGGCCAGGGCCGCAGGGCCGGGCAAGGAGGAAGGCCCCGGCCCGGCCGAGGTCCAGCCGGAGAGCTATTCTTTCGTGGGGGGAGAGTCTTGAGCCTGCAACTTCTGGCCGTAGACGAAAACGCCGGCCAGGCTGGCTAGATCGATAGTGGCGATGGTGACGCCCGCGGCGACATTTCCCAGGTAGACCAGCCATCCCGCAAGAAACAAGACGGTCATTGCGATGGTGAAGCCGAGCCACAAGCCGAGCAGGCCGCGCGAATGAGTGCCGCAGACAAGTCGCTTGTCGAGATCGAAATACTTCTTGTCCATCTCATGCCGATGATTCGTCTCGGCCTGGAAGGCTTCCAGGATGACCTTCGCCGCGCCCGGGCAAACCTCTTCGTACCGTTCGAGTTCCGAGGCTGGCGGCAGGGGGCCGGAGTATTGAGCAACGGAAATCTGAGCCCGCCGCAAATGATTGGGGCTGCCTTCATCAACTTCAGGCAGCCCCGGATTGACTGTTTTCGGAGGCTTGGCCTTAGCCATTGGAGCCCCTGAACTTGTCCATGGCCTTCTGCATGTCCCTGCCGAGCCGTTCGGCGTCAGCCCGGAGGGCATCCCGGGTCGTGCGATAGGCGCGAAAGCTTCGCCTTTCGATGACCTTGGTATGGGCGGCGTTCCCATAGCTGCCCGAGAAGTCGAAAAGCTGGCCCGCGCCTGCGATGATCTGGCGGATGACCTTCGTCATACTCTCGCCTCCTTTGTTTGGCGCGTTCTCAAACGTGGTTCCTCCTACCGTGGAGTGCAAAGAATGGCAAGAACCTGCGAATTTGGCAAGGGTCTTCGAAAATAAAGCGACTAGATATGCCCCTGGACATGACCGGCCCGCCAGGCGCGTGAGGATGCCCCAGGACGTGCCGGCCATCCGGCCCATGCCCAACCATTCCCGGGGCTCGAGCGAGACGCCAGGGCCAAGCCGAAGCCGCAGGCCGGGCAAGGAGGAAGGCACCGACCCGGGGCCGGCCCGGCCGAAGTCCACGGCCTAGTCATCGGCTCGGGCAACCCGAGCCGGCGAAGATGCCCCGGGCCTCGGCCAGAAGATCGAGCCCGAGCCTGAACCGCGGCACGATCCACGCCCGGTGGATCGGAAACCCAAAACGGCCGAGTTTGTGGGGGATACTGTGGGGGAAAGTGACGGACAAAAACGGCACAGCCTGAAAAGTGGCGGAGGGAGAGGGATTTGAACCCCCGGAGGCGTGAACCTCAGTGGTTTTCAAGACCACCGCCTTCAACCGCTCGGCCATCCCTCCGCATGCGCCTGGACAGCGCGGTCAGCGGACTTGTTGGTTAATACAACCAAGCTCCCTGTCAACTGCTTTTGCGTTCCCTGAGCCGGAAAAAACCGGCCGACGCCGCACATGCGACGCCGGCCGGTTCACGGCCGGGCCTTGGGGGGATGGCCCGGTCCGCAAATCTGACGTCCCGAGATGCCCTGCCCTCAGTTACCGAGCAACAGGAAGCGAACCGGAACGAGATTGGGGTTACTGCCCATGGCCAGCTTTTCGACTTGGTTCAGGGTCGTGACCTCCCAACTGCCGCCGAACGCGTAGAGACCTTTGCCCTTGATGTACGCCAAGCCGCCGGCGTTGCGGGGCATACCGGCATGGTTCAGACTCTCGGTCAGGCTGGCGGCCGCCGGGGTCCAAGTGTTGCCGGTCGGATCGAAGCGCAGCAGCAGGCGCCCGACCTCGTCCCACCAGTGGCTGTCGGAGATGGCTCCGGTGCCACCCTCGAGGTAAACGTACTTGCCATCCGTGGCGACAGCCATACGGGCAAGCGGCGTAGGCAGGGTGCCGGCGCTGGCCCAGGCCCCGCCGGGCACGCTGGCCATGACCTCGACGCTATCCAGGATGGTAGTGCCATTGCGGCCGCCGAAGACGTAGAGCTTGCCGCCGACCACGGCCATGGCGTGGCCGTAGCGCGCGGTGGTCAGGCTGTTCAACTGAGTCCAGGCGCCGGCATTGAAGCTGTAGACCAAGCTGATAGCATCGCCATTGTTGTCGCTACCGCCACTCAGGTAGATGACGTTACCAACGGACACGGCACAAAGCATGCTGGCGCCATAGATGCCATATGCGCCAGGCATGGTATAAGTCGTTGCACTCCAGGTATTGGAAGCTATGCTGTAGACCTCGACGACGTTGAAATTATGTCCTGGATCGAGATTCGGATCATAGCCGCCGAAAACATAGACATTGCCACTGCTGTCCGCCGCTGCCGCAGCCATGGCCCGGGGCGTGGGCATGGCCGCCAGGTTGGTCCACAGACACGTGGCCGGATTAAAGACATCGACCCGGTCGGTGGTGACGAATTTTCCCGGATTCTCCGTATCTTCCACGTAGCCGCCGAAGACGTAGATCTTGCCGTTGTAGATCGTGCTGGCGAAGTTGTTGCGCTGCAGAGGCATGTTGGAGCTGCTGCCGAGGACCGACCAGGCGCTGACCCAGCGTTCGGCCGACCACAGCCCGCCTGAGCGCTGCACCTTGACGTAGCGGCCGGCGTTCGCGGGCAGCTTGCAGACGATCTGGGTGTTCGACCAGGAGACGATGCTGGCCGCGACGCCGCCGAACTGGACCTGGCCGGTCGTTGCGCCGAAGAACTCGCCGGTGATGGTCACTTGGCTGCCGGTCTTGAGACCGGTGGAGGGTGTCAGGCCGGTGATCACCGGCTTGGTGTTGGCCATGGCGTAGGCGGTGTCGGCTCGGAGGCGGCCGGTTGCGACCAGCTTGGCCAGGGTAGCCGGTGTGTCCACTCCGCCCAGGATGCGGCTGATGACATCGATGGGCTCGTCGGTCGTATGCTCGGCCATGAGCACGGCGGCGGTGGCCGCCACGTGCGGCGTGGCCATGGAAGTACCGCGGTAGCCTTCGTAGCCCTCGGACTCCTTGCCAGCGGTGTAGGTCACCAGACCGATGTCATCAAGGAACACGCCGTCGCTGGGATTGTCGTTATCCGTGACGTTGTCGCTCACGAAGCGGAAACGGTACTTGAAATACTCCGTCCGCAGCCGTTCCGGGACGTGGTAGCCGTAATTGAGCCAGTCCCAATAGCCGGTGAAGCTTATCACCGTTTCCCAGGAGGCACCGTCGTCACCCGAGAACTCGATATACAGGTAGTCATGCTCGGATTGGAGGTCGATTGCAGCATAGAAGCCGACCTGCACGTTGCCGGTGACGCCGCTCAGGTTGATGGCCGGAGAAACCAGAGAGTCGTCTCTGTTGACCGGATACTGGCCGGCCGAGCCGTCGGACCACGCCCAATCGCCGGAGTTGGAATTTCCCTCCAAACGCTGCCACGTACTATCCGTGTCGGGTATCCAGCTTCCCTCGCCCGCCTCCACGTCATCCACCGTCTGGCCTGCGACCGGAGTGGCCGTGGTGGTATCGACGTAGCTGCCCGGGACAGTGCTGAGAATGGACGAGTTGTCCGCGCCATCGACGTAGTGTCCGCCCGGCGCGGCGATGTCGACCACAGTCCGGCCGAAGTTCGAGTAGCCGGCCTTGTCGTCGTCCGGGTCACTGGCGGCCACGGTGATGATGTTCGGTAGGTCGTAGCCACCGGGATAGTGCGGCTTGTCGTCTGCGTTCATGTTCTGGTTGCCGGCCGAAGCCGCGAACAGGATGCCGGCGGTGCCCAGGGCCTCGATGGCATCCCGGAGCAGGTCATTGTACCCGGCGCCGCCCCAGGAGGCGTTGACCACCTTTACGTTCACCCCGGCCTCTTGCATGTCCAGGATGTAGTTGATGGCCTCGATGGCATCGGCGTCGTCGCCATTACCCGTGGCATCCAGGAACTTCAGGGCCATGATCCTGACGTTCCACTCCCAGGTCAAGCCGACCACGCCCTTGGCGTTGTTGCCCACGGCGGCGATGGTCCCCGAGGTGTGGGTGCCGTGGCCGTTGTCGTCCATGGGGTCGCCGTTCTCCAGCGGATCGCCGTTACCCGGGTCGAAATCGTTCAGGGTGTCCCAGCCGTGGATGTCGTCAATGTAGCCGTTGCTGTCGTCGTCCAGGCCGTTGTCCGCGATCTCGCCTGGGTTGGTCCACATGTTGCCGGCCAGGTCCTCGTGGCGGTAATCCACGCCGCTATCCAGGTCGGCCACGACCACCTCGGTGGCAAGCGGAGACTGGTCCCAAAGCGCCGGAGAGCCCACCTTGGGTAGACCCCACAGCTGGGCGTAATAGGAGTCGTTGGGCACCGCGTCGGCCTTGCGCCGGTAGTTGGGCGAGGCGTTTTCCACCTGCGGGTCGGACTTGAGCAGGCGCACGGCCTCATCCACCGCCAGACTGGTCTGCAAGTGGAGCAGCGGCCGGGCGGCCAAATCGCTCACCCGGGGAAAGGTGCGCAGGACCGTGAAGGCCGGCTGCGCCTGGCCGTCGGCGCCGAAGGTCCAGCCCGTCTGGGAGTTGAGGCTGGCCACGGCCAAGCCGGCGCCGCGCCTGGAGAGATGGGACTTGAAGCTGACCAGCACCTCGCCGGGCACGTAGTCGGCGGAGGCCGCGGGCTGTCTCGGGTCGCTTTCCTCAATGGAAGTTGCCGGCCCTTGCGGCCCGAGAGCCCAGGCCTGGCCGGACAGAACCAGAGAGAGAAGACCCAGGGCCAGGGAACGGAAGATGGTGCTGGTCATGGAGGTACTCGATCTGCGGTTGAAGGTCGCGGGTTAGGGGCACGGGTGCCAGGGCTCGTTCACTTTGCGGTCGGAGGACGACAGGGAGATGGTGCCACCGCCACCGTCGTTGAAGGCATTGCCGCCTAGGCCGAGGAAACCCGCCAAATCAAAGGCCGGCGTTATCGGCTCATAATTGTAGGTCACCTTGACCTCGACCATGCCGCACGGATCGCCGGCATTGTTGATCTGGCCGCTGCCCGACGGCGTGGAGCCGGACCAGCTGCGCACGCTCACATCGGTCGAGCCCGGCAGGTCAGCGGTGATCAGCCGAGCCTCGGCCTTGATCCGGTTCAGGCGGTCGCCCTCGAGTTCTCCCTGTCCGGTGGTGGCGAAGCGGCAGGCATATTGGGCCGCCTTCTGGACCGTGAGCCAGGACCGGAAGATGTTGCCGCATTCGATGAGCCCCATGGACAGGACGAAGACAACCGGCAGGAGCAATGCGAATTCCACGGCGACCGCGCCCCGCTGGCGGCGGCCCGCCGGCGCGCCCGAGGGCGCGCCGGCGGATGTAGGGCTGTGCTGGGTGAAGATGCGCATGGCCGCCTCCTAGTTGAGGAGCCTCCAGCCGAGCTGCCGCCCGATCTGGGCGAAGATATCCGGAATGTCGTAGGCCGTCGGGGCGTTGTAGTAATGGTCGGTGGTGCCGGCCTTGGAGGAAGCGATGGCCTTCATCAGGCTGATGTCGGTCGTATCCGAGCTGCCATAGCGGATGGCGAAGATCTCGATGCCCTGGGCCTTGGCCGCGGTGGCGGCGTCGAGCAGGGCCTGGTTCAGGCAGCCGCCGTTGTTGCAGTGGCAGGTCTCGACCTCCATGCCGTAGTAGGCGTTGGTCCAGTAGTCGTTGGGCGTATAGCTGATGGCGTAGGAGCCGCCGCAGGTGCCGTCCTCGGTGTCGCCGTCGGTCAACACGATCATGACCTTGCGGTACTCTTCCTTGTCGCCGCCCTCGGTGTAGGGGTAGGCTTGGCTGAGCACCTGCGCGCCCCACTTGACGCCCTCGGAGATGACCGTGCCCGAGGCGTTGCCGAGGCAGTTCTGGGTCTTGATGGCGTTAATTATCTGGGTCTTGTTGGTGGTCAGGGCCTGGATGCGCGGGATGCTCGAGCAGGTGTCGGAGGACACGCCCGAAGGCAGCCGCGCCTCGCCGGTGGTTCCGTCGTCGCCGGAGCCGCCGTTGGGATCGCGCGGGTCGCCATCGTCCGAGCTGTCGTCCGTACCGCCGCTCGACGGATCGCCGCCCACGCGTCCGGACTTGCTGGCATCGCCGCCGGAGCCGGCAGCCATGACCCGGCCGGTCTTGGTCTGACCGGAACCGGAGGAGCCGTCGTTGGGATCGCGCGGGTCATCCGAGCCGTCGTCCTCGCCGCTGCTCCCCCCGGCATTGACCCAGTACTTCTTGGGCAGGCCGGTGTTCAGCGTGCCGTTGGCGTTGCGGCAGCCGTCGGCCAGGCCATCCACGCCTGAGGCCAGGTGGACCTTACCGCGGAAGGGCACCAGGCCGACCTTGGTCGAGGGCGCGGCGCCGTCGGGCAGGATCAGATCGACCAGGTTGATCGAGGCCTCGTTGACCTTGGCGATGGGCGTACCCTTCATGCTGCCGGTGTTGTCGATGACCAGGACCACTTCCAGGTTGTTGAAGCCGGCGCAGGCGTCGGCGGTGATGGTCGTGGACAGGGCCGGGCTTGCGCCGATGGCCTCGAGGGCGCCGATGAACATGGCGTCGACCGTGGTCGAGGCCTGCACGCAGACGCTACGCACCTCGGTGCCGGCATCAACGTCCAGGGTACCCGTGGGGGCCGCGAAGCTCTTGTAGTTCTCGTTGAACACCTGGGTCGCGGCCGCGACGACCTTGCCGTTGCTCACCTTGGGGTCGTAGGGCAGCTGCAGGCTGCCGGCCAGGGCGCCGGCGTCCACGGCCGCCTGGAGCTTGGAGTGGGCGACGTAGATGTTGCCCACGTCCACGGCCAAGCCGGTCAGGCCCACCAGGAGCGGCAGGAGCACAGCGGCCAGGACCGCGATGCTTCCCCGGGAGCCCGGAGCGCCGTCCTTAGGGCAGCGGCATGGTCGTCGCGGCCCGAAGAACGAGCGGATTGTCCTTGTAAGCCGCGAAATAGGAATCGCCCTGGCCAGACCAGAGAAACCAGTCGTATTCATAGGATACCTCGACAGTAACGGTTTTGTTCGCGGAGTTGGTGCTGACCGAGGTCTGGCACGGATGGGCCATATCGGCGGTCAGCGACTGGACCAGGTTCGAAACCTCGCTCGTGTCGCCGTCTTCGCGCAACACCTGCCTGGCGCCTTCGCGCGAGGCATCGAGCAGCTTCGAATAGGTGTGGATGGCGTTGGAGCCCTCCACCATGACCAAGAGCAACCCCCCGAGCAACAAGGCGAAAAAAGCGCACTCAACGGCGACGGTCCCACCTTGTTTGTTTTTCATCATATGGCTTCCTCCCGGCCTCGTGAGTCCTGTTCAGGACAGTTCAAAGTGACGCCGACTTCTCCTCGCCGGAGGCCGAGCAATGCTCGTGCCAATCTGCAAGACACGTCTATGGGCATGAAATACAAAGCAATACGCTCGGACCAGTAAAACGGTTTTTTTCGGCTTCCGGTCTGGACAGGAGAGCTTGATCCACTTATTGTGGATTAGAGGCCGTGAACTTCTGGCCAGGGAGGGTTCAGCGACACCTCGCGACACAAACCTGGCCGATACACTGCGCGTGGATTTGTTTTTCGGCGGACAAGGAAAGGTGGGGTCCTGCTGCCACAGCCAAGGAGCCAGCGACGTGCCCGAGAGAATTCTGGTCATTGACGACGATGCCTCGTTTCAGTCCATGCTCTGTGAGGCCCTGACCGAGAAGGGCTACGACGTGGAGCGGGCGGGGTCCGCCGAGCAGGGGCTGGAGCTGGCCGGCCGCGGCGGCTTCGACCTGATCCTGCTCGATGTACAGCTGCCGGGCATGACCGGCATCGAGGCCATCCCGTTACTCAACGACGCCAGCCCCAAGACCGACATCATCGTCATGACCGCCTATTCCTCCAAGCATTCGGCGCTGGAGGCCATCAAGCTCGGGGCCTACGACTACTTCACCAAGCCCTTCAGCCTGAAGGAGATGGAGATCGTCATCAAGCGGGCGCTGGAAAAGCGCCTGCTCCAGGACCAGATCCGCCTGTTCAAGAAGAAGCTCGGCGAGAAGAGCCCGGCCTCCAACATCATCGGCGATTCCGAGCCCATGCGCCGGGTGAAGGAACTGGTGGAGCGAGTGGCCAGGCTCGAGACCAACGTGCTCATCACCGGCGAGACCGGCACCGGCAAGGAGCTCATCGCCGACACCATCCACACTCTCTCCCACCGGGCCTCAGGGCCGTTCGTCAAGCTCAATTGCGCGGCCATCCCCGAGACGCTCCTCGAATCCGAGCTCTTCGGCCACGAGAAAGGCGCCTTCACCGGCGCCACCGGCATCAAGCGCGGCAAGTTCGAGCTGGCCGCCGGCGGCACCATCCTCCTGGACGAAATCGGCGACATGCCGCTGCATCTCCAGCCCAAGCTCCTGCGCGCGGTGGAGCAGAAGCAGGTCGAGCGCCTGGGCGGGGCCAAGCCCATAGCCTTCGACATCCGGGTCATCGCCGCCACGAACCAGATCCTGGCCGAGCTGGTCAAGCAGAAGAAATTCCGCGACGACCTGTTCTATAGGTTGAACGTGGCCTCGATCCACATCCCCCCCCTGCGCGAGCGCAAAGGCGACCTGCCGCTCCTGGCCGAGCACTTCATCAAGAACGTGAACGTCAAGCTCGGCACGGACATCGCCCGCATCTCCCCCCGGGCCATGGAGATCCTCTTCGCCTACGACTGGCCCGGCAACATCCGCCAGTTCGCCAATGTCCTCGAGCGCGCGGCCATCTTCTCCCGGGGCCAGGTCATCACCGAATCCGAGATCGACCTCGGCTTGCAGGAGCACGAGCGCCCCTTGGCCCCGGCCGAGATCGTGCCCGCCTCGAACCTTCCCCTGCGCGAGAGCCTCCAGGAATACGAGAAAAACCTCATCACCTCGGCCCTGAAGAAGCATCACGGCGTCCAGACCGAAGCCGCCAAGCAGCTCGGCATCACGCCCAAGAACCTCTGGAACAAGCTGAAGAAGCACGCCATCGACCCGGCCCGCTACGCCCGGTCCTAGCTGAGCAGGCGATCCGGCCTCCGGTCGGTCCACAAAAAGTCGATCCCCGACGGATGCGCTATCGGCCTCGACTCACGGCGCTTTCCCAGTGTGCCGGGTGTCCGTCTGTGCCCCGAGATATCCTCAAGCGGTGGTCTTTGGCCCGACCATATCCATTTTCCATGGACACCGCAGCGGACCGATCCATGGCCCGACGCGCTGCCAGCATCTTGCGGATCGCCCCTACCTTCGTACTCAACACATTGTAATAATTCTCTTTAATTGCGATCCAACGACTTCCGCGCCGCCTTGGCACGGGCATTGCTCACGGGAAGGCATCGACAGTGGGAGTGAGGAAGAGACCCTAAAGAAAATTTCAAATGTTACGAAAGGAGAAGAAGCCATGTTGAACAAGATCCGTACCCTGATCCGTGACGAGGAAGGCGCCACCGCCATCGAGTACGGCCTGATGGCCGCCCTGATCGCCGCTGTCATCGTGGCCGCCGTGGCCAGCCTCGGCGAGACCGTCAGGACAACCTTCGAAACGATCGATTCCAAGCTGAGCGCCGGGACTGGCACCTGATTCTGTACCGAGTCATTCGTGGAATCGTCGAGTCTTCGGAAAGGGCGGGGCGGTTGCCGCCCCGCCCTTTCCGCCTCCAAGGACAGGGATGAACGGTTGCATGGGTGGCATCTGCCGATACCTGGGGGGGACCCATGGATATGTTCGTGCCGGGTTTTCTCATCGTGCTCCTCCTGGCCGCTACGGCCACTGACCTTCGCGCCCAGAAGATCCCGAATTACCTTACCTTTCCGGCGATCATCGCGGCCCTCTGCTATCATGGCCTGACCCAGGGCCTGGACGGCCTCTTGTTCAGCCTGTCCGGCCTGGGTCTGGGGTTGGCCTTGATGCTTCTGCCCTTTTTCCTGGGCGTCATGGGCGCAGGTGACGTGAAGCTTCTGGCCGCCGTGGGTGCCTGGCTCGGGGCTAGTGATGTCTTTCTAACCTTCATCTTTACCAGCCTGTTCGGCGGCCTCTACGCCCTCATCGTGCTGCTCTTCCACCTCGATGCCCTCAAGCACGCACTAAAGAATCTCTGGAGCACCTTCATTGTTTTTCTGGCGACCCGGCGATTTTCCTGGTTCAAACAGGAGGCAGACCGACGTCTGCCCCGGCTGTGTTACGGCCTGGCCATCGCCGCCGGGACCTTCGCGGCCATGATCTATACGAACATATATTCCGACGGCCTGATCCCGGGCTGAGGCAAGAGAGGATCACATGGGCAGAAAGCGTTCCCTCATACAGCTGGGCCTGGCCCTGGCGCTGGCCATGCTGGCCGGCTGGCTGGTCATGCGCTGGATGGATTCCCAGCGGCAGCCCCGCGCCGTAGTCGAGAAGCCCCAGACCGTGGACGTCGCCGTGGCCACACGTATCCTCTCGCCGGGCACCAAGCTGGTCGCGGACATGATCAAGGTCGTGCCCTACCTGCCCGGAAGCAAGCCCGACCAGAGCTTCGAGGCGCCCGACGAGCTCATCGGCCGGGTGCTTCTCTCGCCGCTCTCCCAGAACGAGCCCATCACCAAGACCCGCCTGGCCTCGGACGAGATCAGCGCGGGCGGAGTGAGCGCCCTGGTCACGCCCGGCAGCCGGGCCATGGCCGTGGCCGGCGACAAGGTCATGGGCATCTCCGGCTTCATCCGTCCCGGCAATCGCGTGGACGTGCTCGTGACCCTGGAGAAGAACTCCACCGACACCGAGTCGGAGACCAAGATCGTGCTCGAGAACATCCTCGTGCTGGCCACCGGCACCCAGCTGAAGGCCGCCGAGGACGGCACCGAGCCCATGTCGGTGGACGTCTACACCCTGCAGGTCACTCCCGAGGAGAGCGAGCGCCTGGCCCTGGCCGCGAACAAGGGTGCGTTGCATTTTGCCCTGCGCAACGCCACCGACGAGGCCACGGTGCTGACCCTCGGCCACGACATCACCCGGACCCTGTCCGCCTACCGCGCGGACGCCCCGCCGGAGAAGAAAAAGGGGCTGGTCGTGGCCGAGAAGCCCAGGCCCACGGCCGAGATCATCGTCGGCACCGCACGCTCCACCGTGAGCTTCTAGGGACGAGCCGAGCAAGGAGCTTTTTCATGACCGCCATCCGCCTTCCCCGCCTGGTTTTCCTCGCCTGCTTTGCACTCGGCCTGGCCCTCCTCGCCGCAGCGGCCTGGGCCGCCGACCCGGCCCTGAGCGGACCAAGGGAACCGAAAAAAATCGAGATCGCCGCCGGCAAGTCGCTCATCGTGAACAGCGCCAAGGCCGTCAAGCGCCTGACCCTGGCCGACCCGGAGCGAGCCGACATCCTGCTCCTCTCCCCGCACCAAGTCTACCTCACGGGCAAGGCCCCGGGAACCACGACCCTGACTTTGTGGGGCGGCGGCGAGGAGCTGCTCGCGGTCTACGACGTGCTGGTCGCCCTGGACGTGACTCCGCTGAAGGAAATGCTCCACCAGGTGCTGCCGAACGAGCCGGAGCTGAAGGTCATGGCCGCCAACGACCAGATCACCCTGTCCGGCACGGTCTCCAGCGCCTCCAGCGTGTCCACGGCCCTGTCCCTGGCCACGGCCTTTGTGCCGACTAAGGAAGACACAAACGATAAGAAGCGCAGGGAACGGGTGGTCAACCTGCTGTCCGTGGGCGGCGTGCACCAGGTCATGCTCGAGGTCCGGGTGGCCGAGCTCTCGCGCGATCTGGCCCGGCGCATGAACATCAACTTCGCCTCCTTCTTCGACGGCGCCTACAGCTTCCTCGGCGGCCAGGCCGTCTGGAACGTGCTCGACTCCCTGGTCGGCTTCAACGAAGATGGCAAATTCATATATAATGCGAGCAAGCTAGGCGGGGTTGTCTCTGTCCAGAGCGGCAACTACAATTTCAGCCTGTTCATCGATGCCCTGAAGCAGAACGGCGTGATCAAGGTCCTGGCCGAGCCGAACCTCATCTGCCTCTCGGGCGAGACGGCCGAGTTCCTGGCCGGCGGCGAGATCCCCATCCCCGTGCCCCAGGGCCTGGGCACCGTGGCCATCGAGTACAAGCCCTTCGGCGTCGGCCTGTCCTTCACCCCCCGGGTCGTGGGCAACGACCGCATCAGCATGGAAGTCTTCCCCGAAGTCTCGGAGCTCGACTACACCAACGCCGTGACCATCAGCAACTACGTCATCCCGGCCATGACCACCCGGCGGGCCAAGACCACGGTGGAGCTGTCCTCGGGCCAGAGCTTCGCCATCGCCGGGCTGATCAAAAACAACATGCGCGAGACGGTCAAGAAGTATCCGGTCATCGGGGACATCCCGATTCTCGGCGCCCTGTTCCGCTCCAGCGAGTACCAGAAGAACGAATCCGAGCTGGTGATCATCGTCACCCCGACCCTGGTCAAGCCGCTGAACGTGGCCAAGCAGACCATGCCCACCGACGGCTTCAAGGAGCCGAGCGACTTCGAGTTCTACATGCTCGGCCGGACCGACGGCGCTCCCAAACCACTGCCGGCCCAGGCCTCGGCCGCGCCGGTCATGCCTGTCAGCCAGGAGAGCCTGGGCTTCGACGGCGAGTTCGGCCACACCCTGCCGACGGCACCGTAAAGCTACGCGAGGAACACGACCATGCCTAGCCGTACCATTCCCTGCCTGCTCGCCGCCCTGCTCCTGGCCGCCGGCTGCGCCGAAATCAGCCCACCACCACTAGGCGAGTCGGCACGCATGGCCGCGCTGAACCAGAAGATCAATCCGAGCCCCGCCCCGGACTATCCGGTGACCGGCTTCGACGGGGTCAAGGGCCGGGTGATGATGGAAATCTACCAGACCGGCATGAGCTCCGAGCAGAAGGAAGTGAAGGAACTCGAGTCCACCATGGGCAAGATGCAAGAGAGCCAGTAGTCCCTGGAGGATGACCATCATGACCAGAGATACCGTCAAGATCGCCCTGACCGTCCGCTCCGACGGCCTGGAAGAGCGACTGAAGCAGATTGTGGGCAAGCGGGAAGGGTTTGTCGTTCTCCCCCCGAACGGCGACCTGGGCGACGCGCTGCTGATCTACGAGCTTGGCAAGAACCCCGACCGGGATCTTTCCCGCCTGTCCCACCTTCTCGATTCGGGCTCCGTGGCCGAGGTCATCCTGACCGCCTCGGCCCCGGACCCGGAGCTGCTCATCCGGGCCATGCGCTCCGGGGTCAAGGAGTTCCTGCCCCAGCCGGTGAACGAGCCGGAGCTCGTCGCGGCCCTGGAGCGGGCTGTTGCCCGCATCGGCCAGCAGGCTCCGGCCGTGTGCAAGAGCGGCAAGCGCGGCCAGGTCGTCACCGTCATGGGCGCCAAGGGCGGCATCGGCACCACGACCATCGCCGTCAATCTGGCCGCGGCCCTGAACGCGGCCAAGCCGGGCTCAACGGTGCTCGTGGACCTGCGCCAGCCGCTGGGCGAGATCCCCTTCTTCCTCGACCTCGAGTACACCTTCACCTGGGGCGACGTGACCGCCAACCTGACCCGCCTCGACGCCACCTACCTCATGAGCGTGCTGGCCAAGCACGCCTCCGGGCTCTTCGTCCTGCCGGCCCCCGGCACCATGGACGACGAGGGTGGCATGGGCGCAAGCGCGGCCGCGGCCATCCTCGAGATGCTCGCCCGGCTGTTCGACTACGTGATCATCGACGCCGACTGCTCGCTGGACGAGACCACGCTCAAGGTCATGGAACTGTCCGAGGCCGTCCACCTGGCCATGGTCCTGTCGCTGCCGTGTCTGGCCAACGTGAAGAAGTTCCTGGAGACCATGCTGGCCGTCAGCCCGGCCATCGAGCAGCGCATCCGGCTGGTGGTCAACCGCCATCTCTCGAGCTCGGAGATCAACGTCGGCGACGCCGAGTCCGTGGTCGGCAAGAAGATGACCTGGCTCATCCCCAACGACTACACGCAGAGCCTGTCGGCCATCAACCAGGGCAAGACGCTCTTCGAGGTCGCCCCCAAGGGCCCCCTGGCCAAGGCCTTCGCTTCTTTCGCCCTGGAGCTCGGCAAGAGGGAGAAGACCCGCGAGGAGAACAAGGGCTCGCTCCTGCGGCGTTTCTTCCGTAAGACCGCGCCGACCCACGGCCCAGTGCCGCAGGCGTGAAGGTGGTACAGCTGCCATGAACCTCGTTGCCCGCTTGCAGAAAAACCTCGGCGCCGGCCAGGCCGCGCCCCAGCGCGTGGCCCAGCGCCCGCCCGAAGCTGTGGTCAAGCGCTACAGTCAGAGCGACGAATACTATGAGATCAAGACCAAGATCCACGACCGCTTGATCAACATGCTCGACCTCTCGGTCCTGGACAAGCTCGAGTCCGACGAGCTCAAGGCCGAGATCGCCAAGCTCGTGGAGCGCCTGATCAAGGAGGAGTTCAGCTCCGCGCCCTTGAACTCCGCCGAGCGCCATGTGCTGAAGCTGGAGATCCAGGACGAGATCCTGGGTCTGGGTCCGCTCGAGCCCTTTCTCAAGGACCCCACGGTCAACGACATCCTGGTCAACACCTACAAGCAGATCTACGTCGAGCGCTCGGGCCGCCTGGAGATGACCCAGGCGCGTTTCAAAGACGACGTCCACCTGCGCAAGATCATCGACCGCATCGTCTCCTCGGTCGGCCGGCGGGTGGACGAGTCCTCGCCCATGGTCGACGCCCGCCTGGCCGACGGAAGCCGCGTCAACGCCATCATCCCGCCCCTGGCCATCGACGGACCCGCTTTGTCCATCCGCAAATTCTCCAAGGACCCTCTGGAGCTGGCCGACCTCATCGGCTTCAAGGCGCTGACCCCGGAAATGGGCGAGATCATGCAGGGCATCGTCAAGGCCCGGCTGAACGTGCTCATCTCCGGCGGCACGGGCTCGGGCAAAACCACGTTACTGAACGTCCTGTCGCGCTTCATCCCGGCCCACGAGCGCATCGTGACCATCGAGGACGCGGCCGAGCTGCAGCTCAAGCAGGACCATGTGGTCCGGCTGGAGACCCGGCCGATGAACATCGAGGGCAAGGGCGAGATCGGCCAGCGCGACTTGGTGCGCAACTGCCTGCGCATGCGCCCCGACCGGATCATCATCGGCGAGTGTCGCGGCCCAGAGGCCCTGGACATGCTCCAGGCCATGAACACCGGCCACGACGGCTCGCTGACCACCATCCACGCCAACACCCCGCGCGACGCGCTCATGCGCCTGGAGACCATGGTCTCCATGGCCGGCCTGAACCTGGCCGGTGCCTCGCTGCGGCGCTTCATCAGCTCGGCCATCAACGTCATCATCCAGGCCACCCGCCTGGGTGACGGCAGCCGCAAGGTGATCAGCTTCCAGGAGATCACCGGCATGGAAGGCGAGATGATCACCATGCAGGAGATCTACGCCTTCGAGCAGACCGGCGTGGACGCCGAGGGCAAGGTCGTCGGCCATTTCAAGTCCCGCGGCATCCGGCCCAAGTTCGCCACCCGCCTGGAGTCTCTGGGCATCCGCTTCACCGGCGCCCATTTCGCGCCCGGAAACCTGGGCTAGCCGGGAGGAGGAGGAGCATGCCGCCCATCGTCGTCGTCGCCGCGGTCGTTGCCGCCGCCTTCGCCCTGATCCTCGGGGTCATGTCCGTGCTCCAGGGCGCGCGGGGCGATCAGCGCCGGCGCCTGGAGACTCGGCTGAAGACGCTCGCGGGCACGGGGCAGCTGGACCTCTCCGGATACGACTTCATCCGCAAGACGACCCTGTCCGAGGTGCCCTGGTTCCACCGCATGCTCTCGAGTTTCACCCTGACCGCCAAGATCGATCTGCTGCGCAAGCAGGCCAACGTCCAGACGCCGCTCGGCGTGTTCATCCTGCTCTCCCTGGTCTTGGCCATCGCCGGCTATCAGCTGGCTGCGCTCTCCATGCCCCTGCCCATGCTCCGGCCGGTCATGGGCCTGGTCTTCGCAGCCATGCCCCTGGTCTGGCTGCGCCGGCGCAAGCAGGCCCGGATGAAGAAGTTCCAGGCCCAGCTGCCCGACGGGCTGGATCTGGTCGCCCGGGCGCTCAAGGCCGGCCATGCCTTCACCGGTGGCCTGCGCATGATCGCCGACGAGTTCGGGGAGCCCATCGGCCCGGAATTCGCCAAGACCCTGGACGAGATCAACTTCGGCATGTCCGTGAGTCAGGCCCTGGCCAACCTCTGCCAGCGCATCGAGAGCATCGATCTCCAGTTCTTCGTGGTCGCGGTCAACATCCAGCGCGAGACCGGCGGCAACCTGGCCGAGATCGTCACGACCATCGCCCAGCTCATCCGCGAGCGTTTCAAGCTGGACGGCAAGGTCCGCGTCCTCTCGGCCGAGGGGCGGATCTCGGCCCTCATCCTCACCCTGCTGCCCTTCGCCATCGGCACGGCCATGTACCTGCTCAATCCCCAGTACATGTCCCGGCTATTCTTCGAGCCTCTGGGCCAGATGATGATGGCCGCGGCTCTGACCCTCGTCGCCATCGGCGTGGTCATCATCCGGCGGATGATCCGGATCGAGGTCTAGGAGGCCGCCATGAACGCGCAGCTGATCTTCCCCGCGATCGCCGGCGGCCTGGTCTTCGCCACGGCGCTGCTGGCCATCTCCGGAATCTCGGGGCTCTTCGGCCAGGCCGAGCAGGCCGATCGCCTGCGGGCCAAGATCAACGGCGTACCCGGCGCCCGCAGCCGCGACTACCTGCCCGAGACCGCCCGGCCGTCGCTCGGCAAGGCCATCAGCGACCGGTTCACGGACCTCCTGAACACCATCGGCACGCGCCTGAGCGGCAAGAAAACCGAGGAGGCCGCCACCTTCACCTCCTCGCGCGCCCGCTACCTCCAGGCCGGCTGGCAGAACCCCAACGCACCCATGATCTTCAAGGGCCTGCAGCTGTTCCTGGCCCTGGCGCTGGGCGGCGGAGTCTTCGGCCTGCCGCTCGTCGCGCCCACGCTCATCCCCCAGCAGTTCCTGCCGGTCGCGGCCCTGGGCGGGCTGGCCATCGGCTACCTGCTGCCCGGCATCTGGCTGTCGCAGACGAGCGCCAAACGCAAGACGGCCATCGTCAAGGAGATCCCCGACGCGCTTGACCTCCTGGTGGTCTGCGTGGAGGCCGGCATGGGCCTGGACCAGGCCATCAACCGGGTGTCCGAGGAGCTCAAGGGCTCGGCGCCGATCGTCTGCGCCGAATTGCACATGCTGAACCTGGAACTCCGGGCCGGCATGAAACGGGCCGACGGACTCAAAAACCTGGCCCTGCGCATCGGCCTGTCCGACGTGGACAGCCTGGTGGCGCTCCTCATCCAGGCCGACCTCTTCGGCACGAGCATCTCCCAGACCTTGCGCGTCTACTCCGACACCCTGCGCACCAAGCGCTACCAGCGGGCCGAGGAGAAGGCCGCCAAGCTGCCGGTGACCATGCTCATCCCCCTCATCCTGTTCATCTTTCCGGCCCTGCTCATGGTCATCATCGGCCCTGCGGCCTTGCAGCTCATGGATATGTTCACCCAAATGAAATGACCCCGGAGGCCACCATGCGCCGACCAGCAGCATCATTTTCAATCATCCTCGTCCTGGCTCTGATCGCCCTTCTGACCACGGCCTGCGCCGAGCGCAAGGCGACCACGGCCAAGCAGGAAACCCTGGGCGAGTGGCTGAACGCCGAGAACGGCGGGGACGGCGCCCAGACCAAGGAGCAGTTTGTCTACCTGGCCGAGCGCGACCTTTCCCAGGGCAAGCCCGAGTCGGCCTTCATCAATCTCGGCAAGGCCCTGGCCCTCGATCCCAAGGACGTCACCATCCGGCTGCGCAAGGCCGATCTCCTGCTTGGCCAGAAATCCTTTGAGGACGCCTACCGCGAATACAAGACCGTGCTCGAGACCGCGCCCGACAACGCCCGGGCTCATGCCGGGCTCGGCGAGATCCTGCTCAAGTCCGGCCAGACCGCCGAGGCCCGCAAGCATCTGATGGCGAGCCTCGCCGCCGATCCGAACCAGTGGCTGGTTCAGGCCCACCTCGGCGTGGTCGCCAGCTACGAGAATGACTATCCCGGGGCCATGGCCGCCTACCGCGAAGCCCTGCGCTTAAGCCCCAACCAGCCGGACGTGCTGAACAACTTAGGCGTGGCCTGCCTCATGGGCGGCGACAACGAGTCGGCCGTCCAGTATTTCCACCAGGCCCTGCGCGCCGGGCTGGCCAAGAGCAAGACCTACAACAACCTCGGCCTGGCCCTGGCCCGCCAGGGCCGCTACAACGAGGCCCTGGAAGCCTTCCGCTACGGCGGCGACGAGGCCAGGGCCTACAACAACCTCGGCTACATCCTCTACCTCTCCGGGCGCTACGCCCAGGCCATCGGCTGCTTCGAGCGGGCGCTCGAGCTCTCGCCCGCCTTCTACGTCCAGGCCGGCGAAAACCTGAAGCGGGCGCGCATGGCCGCCAAGCTCGATTTCGCCAGCGCCGCCCTGCCAGACTTCGCGCCCGCGCCGGAAGTGCCCGGCGCAAGCCTCGCCCCGGCCCGGCAAGCCGCTCCCCTGGCCTTGCCGGCAGCGCCCACGGCCATGCCGGCCCCTGGCCCCCTGGCCGGCCCCGGACCCGCGGCCAGCCCGGCGGCAAAGCCGATTTCCGAGTTCCGCCCGGCACCGGTCACGGCCGCCCCGGTTCCAGCCATGGCCCAGGCCGCCCTAGCTCCCGCGCCCCTACTGCGCACCGATCTTCCCCCACTCGAAGGCGGCCCGCTGGCCGAAGCCAACCGCCTGACCACGGCCAACACACCGCGCAAGGACGTTTCCACCCCGGCGCCGGCCGCGCCCGGGGCCGATGCCGCTTCGACCTACACCATCATGTTGAGCACCTGGCGCACCTTGGACAAGGCCACGGCCCAGTCGGCCAAGCTCAATGCGGCCGGCCACCAGACCTTCGTGGTGCGCTCCGAGCAATCCTCGGGCTCCTGGTACCGGGTGCTCCTCGGCCGCTTCGGCAGTCTGCGCGAGGCCTCGGCCGCCCTGGAACCCGTCCGCAGCAGCCTGAAGATCGCCGACGCCACGGTGATACGGGTCCGCGAGGACGCCCTCCAGGCCGCCACGGCCGGCGCCACGGCTGCCACCGGCAACCTCTAGCCCGATCCCCTCGAGGCTTGCCTGCGTTACGTAAGGAGCCTCGACATCCTCACTTCCGGCTTTCCCGTATAGCCTGTCCTCGCTGCGTCTCGTCCCGTTGCCGCGGCAGGGCTTTTCATTTGTCCCAAAGCCATTTATGAGGAGTGCATAACGGCGTGCCCGATGTCGTCTCCCAGCCTCTCCGCCGCCCCCCCTGGCGCGTCGGGCCATGCCGCGATCAAGCCATGAACAAGGACCGCGAATTCGTCACCGTCGGCCTCTCGGCCAGGTACCGCATCCTGGCCGTGGACGCCGACGAGCAGGCCCTCTCCCTGTACCGGGACGTGCTGCTCTACGAATGGGAGGACCCCCGGACCCTGGAGGCCGCGGCCGCCGGCCAGGAGCTGCCCGAGCCGCGGGCCGAGGCGCCGACTTTCGAGCTGACCATGTGCGCCACGGCCGAGGAGGCGGTCACGGCCGTGCGCGCCGCCCAGGCCGAACGCCAGCCCTATTCCGTGGCCCTGGTCGATGTCCGCCTGGGGGTGGGGCTGGACGGCGTCTGGGCCGCCGAGCGCATCCGCGAGCTCGACCAGAGCATCGAGATCGTCATCATCACCGCCCAGGCCGACGTCTCCTTGCGCGAGCTGAACCACCGCATCCCTCCGCCGGACAAGCTCCTCTATCTGCAAAAGCCCTTCCGCTCCCAGGAGCTCAGGCAGCTGGCCAACTCGCTCTGCGCCAAGTGGCGGGCCGAGAACCTGCTGGTCGAGCTGAATGCCACGCTCCTCGACCTGGTCGAAGACCGCACCGCGGAACTGAACGAGGCCAACCAGCAGCTGAAAGAGGACATCGCGGCCAGAAAGCGCATGCTGGCCGAGCTCCAGACCAACGAGGAGCGCTACCGCCTGCTCTTCGAGGAGGACATCACCGGCAACTTCGTGGCCGACCCGGCGGGGCGGATCATCGCCTGCAACGAGGCCTTTGCCCGCATCTTCGGCTTTGGAAGCGTCGAGGAGGCCAAGAGCTTCAACGTCCTGAACATGGATTTCGACTCCCTGCGCAAGGACTCGCTCCTGGACGGCGTGCTCGAGCAGAAGAAGATCCACAACTTCGAGGCCGTGTTCAGCCACCCCGATCTCTCCGCGGTCCAGGTCATCGGCAATTTCGACGGAGTTTTCGACGACGAGGGCAACCTGATCGAGATCCGCGGATACTTCTTCGACATCACCGAAAGAAAGAAGCTCGAGGAGCAGCTGCGCTTCGCCCAGAAGATGGAGGCGCTGGGCACGCTGGCCGGCGGCATCGCCCACGACTTCGGCAACATCCTCGGGGTGATCATGGGCTACGCCGAGATCATCCTCGAGGGCGCACCCGAGAAGTCGGGCCTGAAACGCCGGGCGCGCGAAATCGTGCGCGCCAGCAGCCGGGCGCGCGAGCTCGTGGACCAGATACTCAATTTCAGCCGCCAGGGGCCCCAGGAACGCAAACCGCTGAAGGTCGCGCCGCTGGTCAAGGAGACCATCAAGCTCCTGCGCGCTTCCATGCCCGAGGGCATCGAGGTCAAGACCAGCATACTGACCTCCGAGGACATGGTCACCGCCGACCCGACCCAGCTCCACCAGATCCTCTTGAACCTCTGCACCAACGCCATCCACGCCATGCGCGAGCAGGGCGGGCGGCTCGAGGTCAGCCTGGCCGAGGCGACCATCGACGCTGCGGCGGCCAGCCAGCACCCCGACCTGACCGAGGGCACCTACATCCGGCTCACGGTCAGCGACACCGGCCACGGCATGGACCCGGCCGTCATGCAGCGCATCTTCGACCCCTTCTTCACCACCAAGAAGCCGGGCGAGGGCACGGGCATGGGCCTGGCCGTGGTCCACGGCATCGTCAAGCGCCACGGCGGAGCCATCCTGGTCCAGAGCGAGCCGGGCAAGGGCTCGACCTTCCATGTCTTCCTGCCCAAGACCGAGCCGCTGGACGAGACCGGACTGGACGAGGAGCCGCTGTTCATCCCCGGCCAGGGCAAGGTGCTCTTCGTCGACGACGAGAAGGCCATGATGGACCTCGGCAAGGACATGCTCGAGGGCCTGGGCTTCACCGTCACCGGCCGGACCTCGAGCGTCGAGGCCCTGGAGGCCTTCCGCTACCGGCCCGAGGACTTCGTCCTGGTCATCGCCGACCAGTCCATGCCGAACATGACCGGCGTGGAGCTGGCCCGTGAGATCCAGCGCCTGCGGCCGGGCATGCCGCTCATCCTGTGCATGGGCTTCTCCGAGACCGTGGCTTTCGACAAGGCCAAGGCCATGGGCGTCAAGGACTTTTTGATGAAGCCGCTGCTCAGGCGCCAGCTCGTGGCCAGCCTGAACCGCCTGCTCTACAAGCGCTGAAAGCGCCCCACCCGCCCACGGCGGGTGGGAGGCCTGAAATCCGCTACGCTCTGGAGTAGGTGAGCTTGTCCGCCTCGAATTCGGCGATGATCTCCTCGCTGAGCGAGGGCTTGATCGTCGGCAGGATGCGCAGCACGGTCTCGTCCGTCACCCCATAGTCCCGCTTCAGCGCGAGCTCCTGCTCGAAGGCATACTGCGCGACCTGCTGGAAGAGGTACTCGATGTCCGCCGGCGTGAATCCGGCGGTCAGGCGCACCAGCTTCTCCAGGTCCACGGCCTGCGTGTTCACCCTGGACAGGTAATACCTCAGGATGGTCTTGCGCTCCTCGTTGCTCAAGGCCCCGACCGGAATGATGCAGTCGAAGCGTCCCGGGCGCAGGAGCGCGGCGTCCAGTTGGCGGATGTAGTTGGTGGCGCAGACCAGCAGGAGCTTGTTGCCGGCGATTTTCAACAGCGGGACCTGCTTCAGGAACTCGTTGGTGATCGACTTGTCCAGCCGCGTGCCTTCGTCCCGGCTGGCGGCGAGCTCCTCGAACTCGTCGATGAATATCACCACCTCCTCCAGGCCGCGGGCCTTCTCCATGATCCGGCGCAGGTTCGCGCCCATCTTCTCCACGCCGTCGGCCATGAGCAGGCTCGGGCTGATCTCGATGTACCACCAGGAAAGCACGCCCGCGATGGCCTTGACGAAATGGGTCTTGCCCGTGCCGGGAGGGCCGAAGAAGATAATCGCCTTGGGCGGCACCACGCCATGCTTCCGGGACAGGTCCTCCTCGGTCAGGGGCACGATGATCTTGCGCTGCACGAGCTGCTTGGGAGGCTGCGAATCGGCGATCATGTCCCAGGCCTCCCGGCCGATCTTCTGGGCGCCCATCTCCTTAAGGAGGTCCATGCGGTTGTAGGCGACATACTCGCTCACGGCCTGCTCCATGTTGTCGACGAAATCGACGCAGGCGGTGCGCAGGCCCACGTCCCGCCCCAGCTTCTCGGACAGAAGCCATTTGTGCTGCTGGATCTGCGGCCAGAGGTCGCTTGCGGCCTTGGGTTCGAAGCGCACGCCGATCAGCTCGAAGAGCGTGTCGGCCAGCGCCTCCGGGGAAACGCTCTCGATATCATTCTCATTCATGGTCTACCTCGCTTGGAGTGACATGGCATCGGGCTGTCCCGTCAGGCGGGTGATTTTTGGAAGATACTCTTTGAAGGATGCGCGGGGCGAGGCCGATGCGCGGCCGGAAATGCGTTCCGGCGGCCGGGCTTGACGCCCGGGACGGGGGAATTCGATATCAGCGCATTCTAGCCGCTGCCGGCCTGCTGTCAAGCGTCGTTTCCGTCACCTCCGGATACGCCTCGACGCGTTGGCGATGGGCGGATCGCGGCGGCCACAGGGCCTTTGCGCGCTAGCGCTCGGGGCGGCGCGGGGCGTCGGGCTCGACGAAGTAGCTGATGCGCGTGCGGGGGTTCAAGTAGTCGTAGATGTCTCTCGGCAGCTGGGCGGGGCGGATGGACTTGTCGATGGTCAGCTCGCGCTCCTCGGAGAGGTCGATGACCAGGGCCTCCTTCTTGGGTATCTCCGGGTCGTAGACCACCACGCTCGGGTAGAGCTGGCACTGGGGGTTGACCGAGACGACCATGCCGATGGCCCCGTTGGAGAGCTGGATGACCGTGCCCGGCGGGTAGACCCCGAGGCAGCGGATGAAGAGCGAGAGGAGCTCGCGGTCGAAGCGGCTCTGCTCCCGGCTGAACATGTGCGACAGGGCCTGGTAGGGGGTGTAGGAGTCGGCCGGATCGGGGCGGTTGCAGTGGTTGTCGTAGGCGTCGGCGATGGCGGTGATGCGCGCCAGGCGGTCGATGGCCTCGCCGGCCAGGCCCCGCGGATAGCCCGTGCCGTCCATGCGCTCGTGGTGCTGGACGATGACCTCCAGGGCCGGCCGGGGGAACTCCCGGATGGGCGCGACCATGTCCCGTCCGAGCTCCGGGTGGCGCTGGATCATGGCCTGCTCGGCCCGGGTCAGCGCTCCGGGCTTTTTCAGGATGCGCTTCTCGATCTGGACCTTGCCCACGTCGTGAAACAGGGCACCGGCCCCGAGGTAGAGGAGCTCGCGCTCCGTGAGCCCCACCTCGTGGCCGACCATGAGCGAAAGCACGGCGACGTTCAGGGCATGGAAATAGAGCCGCTCGGCCTGGCCCTGGAGGGTCATCAGGTGGAGCGTGGATTCGCGGTCGGCCAGGAAGGACGGGGTCAAGCTCTCGATCAGCCGGATGGCCTGGGGCACGGCCTGGGGCTTGCCGGCGAGGACCAGGCGCATGAGCTCTGTCACGTCCTGGACCGCGCTCGCGTAGCGCGCCTCGCACTCGGCGATGCGCCGCTTCTTCTCGGCCAGCAGGCGGGCCCGCTCGCGCTTGACCCGCCACAGGTCCTCGACGCTCTGCTCCGAAGGCGCGGGTGCAGGCGCGATGCCCGCGGCCTCCTCGGGCTCGAGTGGCGCCCGGTCGCTCTTCTCCGGAACACAGACCACCTCGCCCAGATCCAGGCGCTTCAAGACCTCGATCTGCTGCTCGTCCTTGATCTTGAAGCTGTTGAACAGGAAGGGGTGCTCGAACCAGGCAAGGTGCTCGAGCCGGATGTAGACCCCGGGGCACAAGCGGTCCACCGGAACGCGGTATTCGGGTATGCTCAGCTCTGCCATGCTCATCGGTTGCGTGGGCCGCCCATCCGGCCTTGTCCCGGGCACCAGACCGGTTACGCCGTGAACAGATTCACTGCCGAAGTTATAGGTGTTGTCTCCCCGGCCGTCCAGACTTTCATAGTTGCGCGCCGCATGCTATCTGGCATTCAAGCTCCGGTGCGGAGCCGCGAGGAGGTCGCCATGCAGGTCGAGGTCGTCTACGTCCACCACAATTCGTTCATTCTGAAGCTGCCGGAGCGGACCTTCCTCTTCGACTATCCGGCCCTCTCCCACCTGCCCCAGGACGCCCCGGCGTTGGTCACCCGCGAGGTCGCCGGCAAACGCCTCTTCGTCGTCTTCTCCCACAGCCACGCCGACCACCTGAATCCGGAGGTCGGTGCGGTCACGGCCCTGGCCGCGTCGGTGCGCTACATCGTCTCCGACGACGTGCCCGACATGTGCCCCGAGGTTCTGCCCGAGGCCCCGGACGAGGTCCTGGTGGTCGCTCCCGACGACGACGTCACCTTCGAGGGCGTGCACCTGCGCGCGCTCGAATCCAACGACCTGGGCGTGGCCTTCATCCTCGAGGTGGAGGGCCTGCGCCTCTACTACGGCGGCGACCTGGCCAACTGGGACTGGGAGAGCCTGCCGGACAAGGCCCGCGCCGAGAGCCGGGCCTTTTTCGCCGCGGCCCTGGACACGGTCGCCGCCGGGCCGGTGAGCATCGCCTTCTCCAACGTGGACAAGCGGCTGAAAAGTCTGGCCGGCGGGCCGGAGGTGGTCCGGCGGCTCGCCCCGGCCCTGTTCGTGCCCATGCACACCTTCGGCGAGACCGGCTGGCTTGCGACCATCGAGAACGAGCTGGCCGTGGCCGGCAGCCGGGTCTTCAGTTATCGCCGCATGGGCGATCGGCTGCGCCTCGACCTGCCCCCGGTCGCCTAGGTCGTGTCGATCTAGAGCAGCGGAAAAACGCCCAGGATGAAGGCCACCAGCAGGACCTCGGCCAGGAGCGTGGCCAGCAGGGAGAAGACCAGGGGACTCTTGGCGCCGGTGCGCAGGGCAAAGAGCCCGGCCAGCCCGAAGGCCGCCGGCGCGACCCACAGCGGCGCGAGCTCGATGAGCCGGCTCTCGCTGTAGTCGTCCAGGCGGTAGAGGGTGACGTAGCCCGCGGCGCACAGGCCGCAGGCCAGGCTGAACAGATAGCCGAACCGGGACATGTCGCCTCCCGGGCCCAATCCTAGCAGTCGGGCGGCCTTGCGGGCAAGCTGCCAGAAGAGTCATCGTATTGCGCAACATCTGCTTGCCTTTTCTTTTGAAAAAGGAGAATAATACCAGAGATTAGCATTCTGCGATGCGAAAATCGGCCACCGGCCGGCAACTTCTTGCGAAGGCGGAATGCAGGTATTCATGAACGCAGCCCCGACGACAATTCCCCCTCCCGCCCCGCGCGGGCCGCAAACCCGGTGCCAGGCCGCCAGCCGGCGCCGCTTCCGGCCATGATCCCCCAGCTCAAAGCCGCCTCCCCGAACGCAGCGCAGACCGGATCCCCTCCGGCCGGCATCCCGCCCGGCACCCGGTCGCACGGCCCCGGCGGCCTGGCCTGCCTCGACGCCTCGAGCCTCCTCGGCCTGCTCGCCCGCGCGCCCATGTTCTTCCTCTTCCTCGAGACCAGCGGCGAGATATCCTCTCTCGGCGGACACCGCCCGGCCGGCCTGGACGGCGCCGAGCCGCTGCTGGGCAGGCGGCTCTCCGAGATCGTCCCGGCAAGCGTTCCGGAGCGCGCCGAGCTGCTGGCCGCGTTCGACCAGGCCCTGCGCGGGCAGGAGGTCTCCTGCGGCGTAAGCCTCGGCCAGACGAGCTATGCCGCGTCCTTCATCCCACTGGCCGAGGGCGAGGGGCGGCCGCCCGGGGGCGTCTGCCTGATCCTCGATCTGTCCAGCCGGGTCGCGGCCTGGCGCGAGGCCGAGACTGCCCTCCGGCAGGCGGCCGAGGCCCAGGCGGTCAAGGGCCAGTTCCTGGCCAACATGAGCCACGAGATCCGCACCCCCCTGGCCGGGATCATGGGCATGGCCGAGCTCCTGGCCACCACCCCGCTCTCCCCGGAGCAGCGCCGCTACCTCGGCATGATCCAGGACTCGAGCCGGCTCCTCCTGGACATCGTCACCGACA
Organism: Desulfovibrio sp. UBA6079; assembly: GCA_002428705.1. Lineage (GTDB taxonomy): Bacteria > Desulfobacterota > Desulfovibrionia > Desulfovibrionales > Desulfovibrionaceae > UBA6079. Next base: position 83,349 of record DIXN01000044.1, on the reverse strand, counting down.
TCCTCGACCTCTCCCGTCTGGAGAACCGCCGCGGCGCTGGCCAGGCCACGACCTTCGACCTGCACTGCCTGGCGAGAGCGACCCTGGAGCGCCACGCCGCCCGGGCCAGGGGGAAAAACCTGGCGGTCGAGCTGATCATCGCCCCCGGAGTCCCGGTCTGGACCGCGGGCGAACCGGAGCTCCTCGCCAAGGCCCTGGACCAGCTCCTGGCCAACGCCGTCAAGTTCACCCAGTCCGGGGCCGTGGTCCTGCGCCTCTCCCCGGGCGAGGCCGGGAGCGAGCGCAGCGAGGTCCGCTTCAGCGTCATCGACACGGGCATCGGCATCCCGGGCGACAAGATCAGCGGCATCTTCGCCCCCTTCACCCAGCTCGACAGCTCCATGTCCAAGAAGTACCAGGGCACGGGCCTCGGCCTGGCCATCTTCCGGGAGATCATGGAGCAGCTCGGCGGCAGCTACCGGGTGGAAAGCCCGGCCGACGGCGGCAGCGCCTTCCACTTCAGCCTCCGGCTCGCACCCGCCAGCCCGCCGGAGGTCGCCGGCGCCGGCGCCAAGCCGATGCAGCTCTCCGAACCGCCCAGCCTGCGCATCCTCCTGGCCGAGGACCATCCCATCAACAACCGCGCCTACCAGCTGCTCCTCAGCCGGGCCGGGCACGAGGTCACCGCCGTGACCAACGGCCGCGAAGCCCTGGAGGCCCTGCGCCGTAAGCCCTTCGACGTGGTCCTCATGGACATCCAGATGCCGGAGATGGACGGCCTGGAGGCCACCCGCCGCCTGCGATCGGCCGATTCCGGGGTGCTCGACCCGGCCGTGCCGGTCATCGCCCTGACCGCCTACGCCATGAAAGGCGACGAGGAGCGCTTCCTGCGCGCCGGCATGGATGCCTACGTGGCCAAGCCGGTGACCATGGCCGTCTTGAACGACGTCCTCAACCGGACCGTGAGCGCCGCGCGCCTCGACCGGCGGCCTCGCGGCTGAGCCGGCCCCCCGGGCGGCACTGCGCTGGCCATCCCTCGATATAACAGGTCGGAGCCGGTTGACGCGATCGGGATTGCATCCTAACTCTGTCTGCCGCAGGGTGCCTTGTACACGCCCTGTAATCCCATCTCGGACCCATGAAGGGGAATATGCCGCGTCCGCCAGCCATGCCACCTCGTGACCTGCCCCCGGGCGTCACGTCCGCACTGGCCGGCCTCGACCTGCCGGCCTGCGCCACCTGCGGCGCCTGCGCCGGCGACTGCCCCATCACCGGGCTGGAAGGACTGGAGTTGGACATCCGCGAAGTCCTGCGCCTGCTGGCCACGGGCCAGCTCGACCCGGTGGCCGAAAGCAGATTCCCCTGGATCTGCACCGGCTGCGGGCGCTGTTCCGTGAACTGCCCGGCGGACATCGACATCGTCTCCATCATGGACGCGCTGAAGGCCCGGCGGCCCCGGGACAAGGTCCCCGGCACCCTGCACAAGGGCACCATAGCCACCCTGGAAACCGGCAACTGCCTCGCCATCCCTCTCGACGACTACCTCCAGACGCTGGCCGATATGGGTGCGGAGCTGGCCGGGGAGGAGTGCCCGGGCTTCTACGTCCCGGTGGACAAGCCCCAGGCCGATATCCTCTTTTTCCCCAATTCCAAGGAGATCTTCGGCGACTTCGACGACCTGAAGTGGTGGTGGAAGATCTTCTACGCCGCGCGCGAGTCCTGGACCGTGCCGGCCCAGAACTGGGAGGCCGTGGACTGGGGCCTGTTCGCCGGCAACCGCGCGGCCAGCCTGGAGTTCGCTCGGCGCAAGATCGAGATCTGCAGGAAGCTCGAGGCGAAGACCATGATCATGCCCGACGGCGGCGGCGCCTCGTACGGCTGCCGGCTGGGCCTGAAGGCCTGCGCCGCGGACGATCCGGCGGCCGGGATAGACTGCGTCTACCTCTATACCTACCTGGTGAACCTCATCCAGAGCGGGCGCCTGACCCTCGACAAGAGCCGGAACGCCGGCAAGACATTCACCTGGCACGACTCCTGTAAGCACGGCCGCGAGCTCGAACGCCATTTCGGCTACGGCTACTACGACGAGCCGCGCTGGATACTGTCGCAGTGCGTCGACGACCTCGTCGAGCTTAAGCCCACCCGCGGCCACAACTACTGCTGCGGCGCCGGCGGCGGCAACTGGCCCCTGCCCTTCGAGGCGGAATCGGCCTGGCACGGCCGGTTCAAGGTCGAGCAGATCAGGAACTCCGGCGCCGACGTGGTCGTCGTGGGCTGCTCCACCTGCCACGACCAGATCATGAAGCGCCTGCCCAAGTTCTACAAGGGCGAGTGCAGCTACCAGGTCAAGTTCCTGTGGGAAGTGGTCGCCGAGAGCCTGGTCCTCACGCCCTGGACCGGGGCCGAGATCGCCAGGGGCCAGGCCGAGGCCGCGGCCCAGTGGGAGAGGTACGGCATCGAGCCGGACAGCTTCTAGCCCGGACCGCGTAGCGAAACGAAAGAAGCCCTCCGCAGCCTGCGGGGGGCCTTTGCCGGCCTCGGCCCTTCCCGCTGCCCCGCGCGGGGGAAGAAGCCTGGTGAAAGAAGGCCAAAGAAAAGCCGGCGGCAGCCCCGGCGGGCCTGCCTAGCGGTGAACGCCGGCCGCGCGCACAGATCCCCGGGAAGCTTCCCCCCCCAACCATCATCGCGGTGGATTTCGTTTTCGCTGTCACGCGACGCGCCGGGCCGGGGTCAGAAGCGCTGCCCGTTGCCCGGCTTGTTCTGCCTGGGCAGATCGGTGGCGTCGTAGCGCAGCTTGCCGCGCACCGCGGAGCCGGACTCGCTCGGTGGGGGGGTGTCCGGCACGGTGACCTGGGGCGGCTCGGGGATCTGCCCGGCCTCGGGCTGGGCGGCGTGGGTGTTGAAGATGAGGATGGAAACGCGCCGGTTGCGCGGATCCAGCGGGTTGTCCTTGATCAGCGGTTCGGTGGCGGCGTAGCCGGCGACGCGCTTGATGCGGTCGGGATTGAAGCCGTCCTTCTCCATCTCGAGGCGCGCGGCCGAGGCCCGGGCCGTGGACAGCTCCCAGTTGGTGAAGCCGCGGCCGGTGAAGCGCGCGGCGTCGGTATGGCCCTCGATGGCCACGACGTTCGGCAGGCTCTTGATGGACTCGGTGATGACCCGGAGCACTTCCTTGCCCTTGGGCGTCAGGTCCGTTCCTCCGGTTTCGAACAGCGGGCTGCCTTCCTTGTAGATCATCTGGACGCGCACGCCGTCTTCGAAGGTGTCGATCACGACCTGGTCCTTCAGCTCGGCCAGGCGCTCGGCCACGTTCTTGGCCAGCTCCTCCCTGAGCTTGTCCATGCCGGCCGCGTCGGTCTTTCCGGCCTCGGCGGGCGGGGGGGGCGCCGGCTCGTTCAGGATGTCGATCTTGGCTCCGCCGCCCGGAGGCAGGCCGGAGTTCTCCTGGAAGATATCGAAGTGCTCGAAATAGTAGGCGAGCGCTTCCTTCTGCTCCGGCTTGGAGGAGTTGATCAGCCACATGAGCAGGAAGAAGGCCATCATGGCGGTGACGAAGTCGGCATAGGCCACCTTCCACGAGCCGCCGTGGTGGCCGCCGTGCCCGCCCTTCTTGACCTTCTTGATGATGATCGGCTTATTGTTTTCGGGCGCCACGCATGGCCTCCTCGAGCTCGTCGAAGCTCGGGCGGACCTCGCTCGGAATTGCCCGGCGCGCGGCCTCCACGGCCAGGGCCGGCGGCCAGCCCTGGGCGAAGGCCATGAGCGCGGCCTTGAGCACGTTCAGCTTGATCGTGTGCTCGTGGGCCTGGTACTCGAGATTGGAGGCCAAGGGCCCGAGGAAACCGTAGCAAGCCAGGATGCCGAGGAAGGTGCCGACCAGGGCCGCGCCGATGGAATGGCCCAGGACCTCGGGCGGCTCGCTGATCTTGCCCATGGTCAGGACCACGCCGAGCACCGCGGCGACGATGCCCAGTCCCGGCAGGGAGTCGGCCACCTTGTTCAGGGCCGCGGGCGGAGCCAGGTGCGCCTCGTGCTGGGACTCGATGTCGATGCTCATCAGCTCGTCATACTGGTGGGCCTCGATGCTCGCGGCCATGTAGCTCTTGATGTTGTCGCAGAGGAAGTCGCGCACGGCGTGGTCCTTGGCCACCGTGCCGTGCTTCTGGAAGATGGGGCTGGCCTCGGGCTTGTTCACGTGGGGTTCCAGCGCGATGAGCCCCTCCTTGCGGATGATGGTCAGGAGGTCGTAGAGCAGCATGAGCAGGGCCTGGAAGAAGCCCTTGTCCACGCCCTTGGCGGTGAAGATGTGGAGCAGGCCCTTGAAGGAGCCGGAAAGGATGCGCTTGGGCGCGGCGATGACGAAGGAGCCCAGGGCCGCGCCGCCGATGATGACCAGCTCGGCGGGCTGGAAGAGCACGGAGAGGTTGCCGTGCTCCATGAGATAGCCGCCGATGACGGCGCCCAGGACGATGACGATGCCTATAATGGCGAACATATGACCCGAGGCTCACTCTTTGCGTCAAATTTTGGCTGTCCGGCCGGACTGACCTGGCACAACGGAGCCCGCCGGCGTGGGACTGCATATCCCAAGCCAAGCCGCTTGTCTTTACCTTTCGTAACAGGCTCTCGGCTCTAGAGAAATGCGGCCTTTCCCGGCCTTTGCGAGGGCATCTCCGGCCGCAGCCCCCGCGGCCTTTGTCCTGCAAGCCCTGCAGCCGCGATTAAATTCATAATACAAAAGTGTTATATCACGATTTGCGTTGTACGACAAAGCGTTACATGCTTTACGATGGCAAGCTGTCCCCTGCTGCGCGGGCCGGCTCTCCGGTTGCAGTGCGTGCCGTTGCGCATGGAATGGGAGACCATCATGGCCGTCCCGGACTTCTATCCCCCAATTATCACTGGAGAATAGGCTACCCGGCGGGGCCGCTCACTCCACCCCGTACTTCTTCAGCTTCTTGTGCAGCGTGGCCCGGGTGATGCCCAGCTGGCGGGCGGCCTCGGACTTGTTGCCGCCGACCTCGTCCAGCGTGGCCAGAATGGCCTGGCGCTCCAGGTCCTCGAGTGAAACCCCGGCCAGGGCCTGGTTCTCCGGGCAGGCCGCGCCTCCGCCGGCCTCGTCGGGGAGAAGATGCGCCGGCAGCTCGCGCTCGGTCACGAAGTCGCCGGTGGCCAGGATGACCGCGCGCTCGACCACGTTCTCCAGCTCGCGCACGTTGCCCGGCCAGTCCGCCTTGACCAGGACGTCCATGGCCCGCGGGGTGAAGCCGCGGATGATCTTGCGGTTCTTCTCGGCGAAGCGGCTGAGGAAATGCTGGGCCAGCAGCGGGATGTCCTCGCGCCGGTCGCGCAAGGGAGGGGCGGTCAGCGTGACCACGTTCAGCCGGTAGTAGAGGTCCTCGCGGAAGCGCTTGGCCGCGACTTCGGCGGCCAGATCCCGGTTGGTCGCGGCCAGCACCCGCACGTCCACCTGCAGGGGCGCATCCCCGCCCACGCGCTGGATCTCGCGCTCCTGGATGACGCGCAGCAGCTTGGCCTGCATGGCCGGCGATATCTCGCCGATCTCGTCCAGGAATATGGTACCCTTGCCGGCCTGGGCAAACCGGCCCTCGCGACGCCGGTCCGCGCCGGTGAAGGCGCCCTTCTCGTGGCCGAAGAGCTCGGACTCGAGGAGCGTCTCGGTCAGGGCCGCGCAGTTCACGGTGACCAGCGGTCCGTGTTTTCGCGGGCTGTTGTGGTGGATGGCCCGGGCGACGAGCTCCTTGCCCGTGCCGGATTCGCCGGTGATGAGCACCGTGGCCTCGGTCGGCGCGACCATGGCGATCAGCTCGACGAGCTCGCGCATGGGCCGGCTCCTGCCGATGATATTGGTCAGCTCGAAGCCCGACGGCAGGCGCTGGCGCAAGGCCTGGTTCTCGACCTTCAAACGGGTGTGTTCCAGGGCGCGCTCCATGGTCAGCTTGAGCAGGTCGGTGTCCAGGGGCTTGATGAGATAGTCGTAGGCCCCGGATTTGAGCGCCTCGATGGCCGTCTCCACCGAGGAGTAGGCGGTCATGATCAGCACCGGAATGGCCGGATTGTAATCCTTGATGAGTTTCAGCGCCTCGATGCCGCTCATGGCCGCCATGCGCACGTCCATGAGCACCAGGTCGAAGGCCCGCTCGCGCACGCGCGACAGGGCCGCCCCGCCGTCCTCGGCGCCTTCGGGCTCGAAGCCCCAGCCGGCGACCAGGGTCTTCAGCATGGTCAGGTGGCCGTGGTCGTCGTCGACGATGAGCACGTTCGGTTTCATGCCTTCTCCGGGGTTTGTCCGCCGGGCTCGAGGGGCAGGACCAGGCGCACGGTCGTGCCCTGGCCCTGGCGGCTGCTGACCGTGACCCGGCCGCCGTGGGCCTCGACGATGCGGTGCACGATGGCCAGGCCCAGGCCCGTGCCCTTGGCCTTGGTGGTGTAGTAGGGGTCGAAGACCTTGCTCAGGTCCTCGGCCGGGATGCCCGCGCCCGTGTCCTCGACCTCGAGGAAAATGTGGGCGCTGTCCTCCAGGCCGGCCCGGATGGTCAGCCGGCCGCCGGGCTGCATGGCCTGGATGGCGTTCAGATAGATGTTCAGGAGCGCCTGGGCCAGGCGGTCGGGGTCGATGGCCACCGGCGGCAGCTCGTCCAGGCCTTCGGTGACGATGCGCAACCGCTTGTAGGCCGCGTCCCGGGCCACCAGGCGCAGGGAATGGTCGACGACCGGCAGGAGATCCTGGGGCTCGAGACTGACCTCGGAAGGGCGCGAGAGCTCCAGGAGGTCGGAGATCACCCGGTTCAGGCGGTCGGTCTCGCTGACCATGACCTCGGCCGATTTGCGGTCCTCGGAGCCGGGCGGGAACTTGGAGCCGAAGTAGGCGGCATAGCCCTTGATGGAGGACAGCGGATTTCTTATCTCGTGGGCAACGCCGGCGGCCAGGTTGCCGATGGCAGCCAACTTCTCCCGGCGCCGGACCTCGGCCTCCAGGCGCCTGACCTCGGTTAAGTCGCGCAGCACGAGCAGGCGGCCGACCGGCTCCTCCTTGCCGTCCCCGTCCTCGCCGCGGATGACCGCGGCGGTCACGGCCAGGGGCACGGTCCGGCCCTGGCCGAAGTCCACCTCCATCTCCCGCTCGGCCAGCGGGTCGCCGGGCTTGACCCCGGCCAGCCTGGCCGAGAGCTCGGCGGGCAGGATATCCTCCGGGCTCAAGCCCGCGAGGCCCGCCTGCTCACGGCCGGTGAAGCGGCCGGCGGCCCGGTTCACGTAGGCGATGCGGTTCTCGCGGTCGGTGACCACCAGGCCCACGGGCAGCGCGGCCACGACCTCGGAGGAGACCGCCCGGGCGTCGGAGAGCTGGCGCCGGGAGGCGCGGTAGGAGCTGGCCCAGAAGAGCGAGACGACGCTGGCCAGGCCCAGGACGGCGATGATCGCCGAGGTCAGGACCGTGGCCCGCAGGTCCGCCTGGCGGGCCTCCTCGAAGGGCGCGATGTCCATGCCGAGAAAGATGACCAGGCGTATGGTCGTCATGTCCAGCGGCTGGCCCTCTGCATCGCAGAACTCGGAGCAGAGGAAGGGGTTGGCCTGCCGGCCCCGTCCCCGGGGACCGGACGGACCGCCGGGGCCGTGGCCGCGGCCGGGAGCCTCCGGGGCCGGAGCGAGCTCGGCGCCCGCTGCCGGCGGCCCGGGAATCTCCCGCTTGCCGGGCAGGAACTCACGGTAGACCATGAACGCCCGGCTGCCGTCGTCGTCGCGCACGGTACGGTACTGGGCAGCCTCGCCGACCTTGAGATCGAACATCTCCTCGGGCTCGAGGAAGCGCTCGCCGACGAGCTCCCGGTCGCTGTGGGCCAGGATGCGGCCCGAGGCGTCGGTCACGGCCAGGAACTGGATGTCGGGCTGGCGGGCCGTCTCCTCCAGGAGCGTCTGCAGCTTGAGCGAGCCGAAGGCGCCCATCATGCCGGTGCGTGCCCCGGCCTCGATGGCCCGGATGAGGGAGGCGCCCTTTTCGCTGAGCAGCTGGGACATGTGCTCCTTGCCCCGGCCGACGTTGACCACGGCCAGGACCAGGACCACGGCGGCCAGGATCACGCTCGCGCCGATGACCAGCCAGGGAGAGACGGAAGCGCCGAACGGTTTCACGCCCGCGGCGCGGGCTTTGGTTTTTTGCATCTTGTCCTCGGGGCTCGCCGGCCGCTTGCGCGGCCTGGAGCGCCCCGTCAGGAGATACCAGAAGCGTGCCAAGTCGGGACGTATCCGGCCGTGGCCCGGTCCCGGGCCACGGCCGGGTACTTGCGAAGCGCAGGTGGCTCTTTGGTACTCACGTTTTGAACATAGTGGTTAAAATCTAGACGGTCAACGCCGGCAAGTGGAGAGTTTCTATACACCATCCGGTCGTTCCGCCCGGCCCGGGCCGGCCCGGCCTTGGGCACGCTTCTGGCAGGCCGCGGCAGGTCCACTTTCCATCCCCCCTGAAATGCCGTAAATCACGATGAAGCACCCCCGCCCCCGCAACCGCACGGACCCGATCATGCGCATCCGCTGGAAGCTCCTCGTCCTCTTCCTGGCCATCTCGCTCCTGCCCATGCTGCTCATGCACTTCAACAGCCAGCGGGCCATGAACCTGATCCACGAGGACTTAAGCAACCGGGCGCGCAAGAACATTCTGCACCGCACCAGCCAGGAACTCCGACGCCTTGTCGAGGACCACGCCCGGGTCATGGCCCGCGAACGGGACATCCTGTCCCTGGCCCTGACCCTCCAGGCCGCCGAGCTCGAGCGCCAGTTCGTGCAGGCCGCGACCTGCACGGTTCCCGCCGCTCCGGCCGAGCCCGCGCCGGAGCCGGCCTTCGCCCCCTCGCCCGACCATTGCCGCCAACGGCCGGGCGGCGACTGCGTCCCGTTCAACGTCTCCTACGAGGCCCAGACCATCGTCGCGCCCCAGGGCCTCGACCCGGAGAAAGCCGGCGCCGACCGGGCGCTCCTCGAGACGCTGACCCCTGTCTATCGCGACATCCAGGCCCGCCAGCCGAAGCTCGTCTTCTGGCAGGCCACGGCGCTCGTCGACGGCTCCTTCGCCCTCTTCCCGGCCCTGGATCACCTGCCGCGCAGGATGCCGATGATATCGGGCATGATGGCTGGAATGCCCGGCGACATGATGCCTGGCGGGATGGCGCAGCCGAACTGGCTGACCCGGGCCGTCACCGCCGGAACGACGGTCTGGATGGCCCCCGAGATCGATCCCGTCACCCGCCAGCTGGTCATGACCGTGGCCCGCCCGGTCTTCGATCCCGAGGGCCGCGCGGTCGGCGCCACGGCCATCATGGTCTCCGTGGTCAGGATGCTCGAGGAGAACGCCCACATCCGCATGATCTCGCAGAACGCGACCTCGCTTCTGGTCAAGCCGGAAACGGCCGCCGACGGTTCTACCACGGTCCGGGTGCTGGCCAGCGAGGAAGGCCCCACCCACCAGCACGGCCGCTGGCAGACCGCCGAGGAGCCCGCTCCTCTTGCGGCCGAGGACCACATCCAGTTCTCCCGCCTGGCCGACGACCTCTCCGACTGCGAGGCCGGCGTGCGCCAGATGCTCTACGCGGGGGTGCCCAGCATCTGGGCCTACGGCTGCATCACCCCCTCGGGCGAGGCGCTGCTGCTGATCATACCCACGGCCGACGTGGTGGCCGACGTCGTGGCCTCGGAAACCTTCATCTCCGAGCTTATCGGCGACCGGATCCGGACCTCGGGCCTGATCCTGGCCTCGGCCGTGGTCGCGATCATCCTCCTGGCCCTGGTCTTTTCCCGCTACTTCACCCTGAACCTGGACAAGCTCGTCATCGCCTTCCGCCGGGTGGCCGGCGGCGACTTCACCAGCCGCGTGGACATCCGCACCAAGGACGAACTGCAGGAGGTGGCCGCGACCTTCAACCAGATGGTCCCGGAGCTCTCCGAGCGCATGGCGCTGAAGCAGGCTCTCGGCCTGGCCCAGGAGGTGCAGCAGAACCTGCTTCCCCAGTCCGACCCGATTCTCCCCGGCCTGGACATCGCCGGATCGAGCCTCTACAGCGACGAGACCGGCGGCGACTTCTACGACTACGTGGCCTCCTGCTGCCACCGCCCGGGCCTGGCCGTGGCCGTCGGCGACGTCTCCGGCCACGGCATCGCGGCCGCCCTGCTCATGGCCTCCACCCGGGCCTTCCTGCTCAGCCGGGCGGCCCAGCCCGGCAGCCTGGCCGAGGTCATGACCGACGTGAACCGCCTGGTGGCCAGCGATTCCTCCCGCACCAGCCAGTTCGTAACCCTCTTCCTCCTGCAGCTGGACCCCGGGCTCTCGAGCCTGAGCTGGGTCCGCGCCGGCCACGATCCGGCCCTGGTCTACGACCCCGCGACCGACGCCTTCACCGAGCTGCTCGGTCCCGGCCTGGCCCTGGGGCTCTCGCCTGACTATGCCTACGCGGAAGGCCGGCTCGAAACCCTGGCACCGGGACAGATCGTGCTCCTCGGCACCGACGGCATCTGGGAGACGATGAACGCCGCGGGCGAGATGTTCGGCAAGAAACGGCTCCGGACCCTCATCCGGGAGCACGCCGCGGCCCCGGCGGCGGCCATCATGACCCGCATCGGCGTGGCCTTGGCCGCTTTCCGCGAAGAGGGGCCCCAGGCCGACGACGTGACCATGGTGGTGATCAAGATCACCGGGCGCGAAGAGGCAAGCCAAAGGCAGCCGTAAAAGGGGACGAGGACGGGCGGTTGTCTCGAAAGGCTCAGAGTGGTGCAGCGCGTCTGCGCCCGGTGGCCTGTCCCTCGCTGCGGTCGTGATCAGCAGGGAGCCGTGCGCCGTCCCCCGCCCTTTCGTCGATCCCGGGCACAACGGCAATCCGGGTCCATCGCCTCGATTGCCCCCAGGCTCCCTTCTCGATCCCGCTTTCCCCCCTTCGCCGGCCTCTTTCCTCCCCTCTTCCCCCCGAAAACATGACCGCCCCCGCGCCGGAGGTCCGGGCGGGGGCGGCATCGACAGTGACGGGCGTCCGGAAGGAGACCCGGTACGCGCGCGGGAGTTACTTGCCCTTGCCGGGGCTCCAGAGCGGCTTGCCGGTCTCGGGGTCGCGCAGCTGGATGGTCAGGCCGTTCACGGTGACGGCGAAGGCGATGTAGCGGCTGGCGTCCTTGATCTCGACGATCACGCCGTCCACGCTGACCGCGTCGCCGGCCACGGGGAGGGGCACGTCCTCAGCTTCCCAGTAGGTTACCGGACCGAGGCCGCCGACCACGATCTCGCCGTCGGCCGTGGCCACGGTCAGGCCCTTGCCCAGGACCACCGAGACCACCGTGCCGTCGAGGTGGAAGGCCTCGCCGGCGAGCAGCATCTGGCCCGGACCGCGGCCGTGGGGGCCGCCCACCGAGCCGAGCCACAGCGGCTGGCCGGTCTCCTCGTCGCGCAGCTGGATGGCCTGGCCGTCAACCACGATGGCAAAGGCGATGTTGCGGACCACGCCGTTGAAATCCACGGCAAAGCCCGAGACCTCGACCGCGTCGCCCACCGCGGGCTTGTCCAGGCCGAGGGTGGTCCAGTAGCTCGTCGGCCCCAGGCCGTAGACCGTGACGTTCCCGGTCTCGGTGGCCAGGACGAAGCCGTCGCCCCGGACCATCTCGATGATGGTGCCGGCGTAGGCGAAGGGCGTGCCGTCGGTCAGGACGATGCAGCTGCCCCCGCCGCCGGGGGTGCCGCCGCCGTTGCCGCCGCCGTTGCCGCCACCGCCGTTCTTGGCGAAGGCCGGCAGGCACAGGACCAGGGAGAGGATGACGGCCAGGGCCGCCAGGGAAATCTTCTTCATCGTTAAGCCTCCTTCGGATCGAATTCGCGCGCGCTTCGATTCCGTATATGGGCGCGCGACCTGCCGGGTCACACCCGATGGGCCATTTCGATGAATTTTTTCCGGATTAAAAATTGATGAACACGAACGGCTCCAGATTGTATTGCAAGCCGTTCCAGACCAACCCGGCCCGGCCGTCGGCGCCGAAGGTCAGCTCTGCCCCGCCCCGCCCGATGAAGGTCGGCAATCGCCAGGCCCCGCCCGGGACCTGCCCGCCGGACCACTCCCGGAAGGGCTCGGCGTAGGCCAGCGCGCCGGGCGGGAAGCCGCCCACGTCGTGGCCTCCGCCCAGGCTCCACCAGCGGGCGCTCCGGTCCTCGCGGTAGTGGTACCAGGCGGCGAACAGCGTGCCGCCGCCGGCCTCCAGGAAGAACCCCAGGCCCTCGAAACGCGGGTCCCACCACCAGCCGGTCAGGGACCGGGGGTCGCCCGGCCCGGGGGCGATGGCCGGGAAGAGCCGGGTCAGGCCCAGACTGCCCGCGACGGCGCCCAGGGTATAGTCGAACACGGCCGAGGCCTCGTTCGGGAAGCGCAGGCGGAAGGTGCCCGCGGGCGCGGCCTGATAACCCAGGTAGGGCTGGCCCAGCGGCGTGCCCGTGGCCCGTACCAGGCTGCCCGAATAGCTGCCGTCCTGGGCCCGGTCGGCCAGGCCCACGTACCATACCGGCCGGCCCGCGACGTCGTAGACATACCAGCCGGCGAACAGCTTCGTCCCCTGCACGGCCACGGACAGGCCCGTGCCCGGGGCCGCGGCGTTCCACCACCAGCCGGTCAGCGGCGAGGAGAAGGTGCAGCTCATGGTATTGAGCACCCAGTCGGCGAGCATGGCCACGCCGGCGGTATCGACCACGGTGGAGGCCAGCGGCGGCATGCGCGTCTCGTCCAGGCGCTGCATGCGGGCCAGGAAGACGGAGCGCGAGGGCAGCCCCGGGGCGAGCAGCAAGGCCCCCGGGATGCCCAGTTCGCCCAGGCTCGGGGCCACGCCGCAAAGGTTCATGGCCTCCTCCGGGACGGAGAAGCGCAGGTCGAGCTGACCGCGGGCCGTGCCGCCGGGCCGGTGGCAGATGGCGCAGTTGGCGTGGAGGTAGCTCCGGGCGCGGTCCAGGACCGGCCTAGCCACGTCCGCCGGGTCGGCCAGGGCCGGAAGGTCCTCGGGTGCAGCCGGCAGGGGGGCGGAAAAGAGCCCGATGTGCTCGAAGGTGAAGAGCTGGTTGGCCGTGCGCCCGGTTGTCGGGTAGAAGGCCGTCCGGTTCAACTGGGCCAGCTCCAGGCCCAGGGTCCGGCCCGCGGCCGCGGTGTGGCAGGTCAGGCATTCGGCGCGGCCGGGAAAAACCCAGGTCTGGCCGTCGACCACCTTGGTCTTGCCCGCGGGCAGCAGCAGCGCGTCGTGGCCGTCGTCGGTCCATTCGAAGCTGTAGCCGGCCCAGCCGCCGTCCTCATGGCGCATGAACAGGCGGGTTTCGATCCTCCGGCCGTTCAGGCTGAACTCCTTGACCAGCACACTGCCCACGGGCAGCTCGAAGTCGCCGTCGGCGCCGACGCCTATGAACGAGCCGTCGGGCACGGCCAGCCAGCGGCGCTTGGCCGCGCCGTCGGACCACAGCGGGGAGTTGACCTCGTAGGGGATGAAGCAGGGGTTCACCTGCCAGGGCGCCCCCGGATCGACCAGGCCGGTCTCGGACAGGCTTTGGGGAAAGGGCACGGGCTGGACGCCGCCGGCCTGGGCCAGGCGGTAAATGCCGCCGCCGGCGTGGTCCAGGGCGTAGAGTTCGCCGGCGTTGTCCTGGCCGAAGCTCGAGATGTTGAGCGCGCTCTCGGCCAGGGTTTCCATGACCAGCTGCCCGCCCTGGTCGAAGAGCCCGCGTAGCGTGCCGCTGCAGTAGTCGGCGAAGACGTAGGTCCCGCGCAGGAAGGGGAGCGCTTCGCCGCGATAGACGAAGCCGCCGGTCACCGAGCAGTCGCCGCCGGCGTGGGGGTACTCGGCCACGGGCGGGACATAGCCGCTGGCCGGACCGCAGCCGGCCTGGTTGAAGGGGTGGGTGCCCTCGAAGCAGCGCCAGCCGTAGTTGCCGCCGGCCTCGATCACGTCCACCTCCTCCCAGGCGTTCTGGCCCACGTCGCCGGCCCAGAGCTGGCCGCTGGCGGCGTCGAAGCTGAAGCGCCAGGGATTGCGCAGCCCCCAGGCGAAGATTTCCGGGCAGCCCTGGCCCGAGCCGCAGCCCGGGCTCGCGGCAAAGGGGTTGTCCGGCGGGATGGCGTAGGGCAGGCCCCGGTCCACGTCCAGGCGCAGGATGGCGCCGAGCTTGTTCTCGATGTTCTGGGCGTTATCTTGCGGGTCGCCGGCCGAGCCGCCGTCGCCGAGCGACAGGTAGAGATAGCCGTCCGGACCGAAGGCGATCTGACCGCCGTTGTGGTTGGCAAAGGGCTGGGCCTGGGTCAGGAGCACGGTTTCGCTGCCCGGGTCGGCCACGGCCTGGGCCGGGCTTGCGCTGAAGCGCGAGAGGCGGGAGGCGCCGCCGGAGCCGGTGTAGGAGATGTAGACCAGCGGCGTGGCCGGATAGTCGGGATGAAAGGCCAGGCCGAGCAGCCCGCGCTCGCCGCCGGCCACCACCCGGTCGGTCAGATCGAGGAAGGTCGTGGCGCCCGCCGCACCGGCCAGGAAGGTGCGCACCCGGCCGCCCTGCTCCACGACGTAGAAGCGGGCGTTGTCGCCCGGCACCTGGGAGAGGCCCACGGGCTGGGCAAAGGTCAGCGCGGGAAAGACCCGGGGCAGGGCGACCATGGCGCTTGCCGGCGGCCGGGGCAGGGCCAGGCAGGAGTCGTTCGCCGGCCGGCTGTCCAGCCCCGGCAGGCCCTGGGCCTCGGCCCGGGACGCGGGATAAAGGACGCAGAGGACAAGGGCGATCAGACCGACGATCCGGCCCAGACAGTCAAGACGCTGCTGCCGCCGCACGCTCATGGAAGTCCTCCCCGGACCCGCACGAGCGACACGACCGCCTCGGCGGACCCTGGCGGCAATCTAGCATGAGCGTTTCAATCAGGCAAACAGCCTCGACAAAAAATCAGCTGCGGCCGTTCTTGCCGCCGCCGCCTCCACCGGGTCCACCGCCGCCGCCCGGGCCGCCGCCGCCTCCCGGACCGCCACTGCCGCCCGGACCGTCACTGCCGCCCGGACCGTCACCGCCGCCCGGACCGCCACCTCCACCAGGCCATCTTCCGTCGCCCGGCCCGCCACCTCCTCCATGGCTGTGATTTCCACCACCGGGCCGGCCGGGCCGGTTGTCATGATCGGGCCGATCCCTGGCAGAGGGCGAACGTCTCGAGCGCGTCCCTGTCGGCCCCTGATCGGAAGGATCCGGAGTGAGGCCCAGGCTCTCGGCCATGGCCCTGGGCGACTGCTTTTGGGAGATGGCCGCCTGCGCCGCCTTGGCCACCGCGCCCGGGCTCACGCCCTGGCGCATGGCCCGCTGGGCCACCCGGGCCAGGCCCAGCCCCTGGCTCGCGCTCGTGCCCGCGGCCAGGCTCCGGGCGGCGAGGTCATGGGACGTGGCCTCGGGCAGTCCGGCCTGGCGCAGGGCAGCCAGGACGTCCAGGCCGTCGGCCGCGGCCAGGGCCGAGCGGCCGGGAGCCTTGTCCAGGAAGGCAGTGAGGTCGGCGGGGCTCGCGCCTACGGCCAGGCTGTCCGCAAGTCGTGCGACGACCGCCTGGTCGCCGGCACTGTCTGCGTCGAGCAGCAGCCCGTGTACCTGGCGATACTGGCCCAGCCGCCGCTCCAGGGCACTGGCGATGGTCGCGGCCGGGACGCCCTTGGCCAGGCCCTCCTCGAATTTGTCGGCCAGCGGCGCAGAGGGCAGCCCTTCCGTCGCGGCCGCGCGCAGCACGTCGAGGTTCAGGGCCATGTCCGCCTGGGACACGCCCGCGGTCATGCCCGCGGCCAGCATGCGGCTCAAATCCGCCTCGGACAGGCCGGCCTGCCGGGCTTCGGCCACGGCCAGGGTCAGCGCCTCGGCGTCCTGGTCGGCGGCGGACGCTCGGGCGGCGCCGGAGAAGAGCAGAAGCCCGGCGATGAGGGCGAGGCAGCACGCGCTAGATGACCTGATCGGAGCCATGACCGTTCCCACCGTTCCCGATAACGAGAATGGAGTTCACATTGCCGAAACCGTCGTCCTTCGACAAGACCGCCCTGGGGTCGGGCAGCACCTGGCGGCCGTCCACCAGGAAGGCGTACTCGTGGCGCCCCTGGGGCAGGCGCAGGCTGATGGTCCACAGGCCCCGCTCGGCATCGAAGGCCATCTCGGAGTCCTTGGGCGACCAGCGGTTGAAGTCGCCGATGACCGCCACCTGCCTGGCCTCGGGCAGATGAAGGGAAAGCTCGACGCTGTCCGCCTGGGCCGCGGCCGTGATCACCGGCTGCGACGCCGGGCCGGGGCCCAGGCGCGGCCAGACCAGGACGGCGAGCAGCGTAGCGGCGGCCGCGGCCAGGGGGATGAGCCTGAGCGGCGTGACGGTCAGGGTCCGCGGCCGGGTGAGCCAGCGTCTGGCCCGCCGCCAGACCGTGGGCCGCTTGGGGGCGAGGCCGGACATGACGCGGGCGAGCAGCGCCGGCGGCGGCTCGGGCGAGGTGCCGCGGGCGATGAGCCCGGCAATCAGGCTCTCGGCCTGGTCGCGTCCGGGGTCAGCTCCCGCGCTGTTTCTGTTCCGGCTCATGACCGTCCTCCGTCAACATCCGCCGCAGGCGGATAAGGCCGCGGCTGAGGCGCATCTTTACCGCGCTCAAGGAAATGTCCAGGCTGCTGGCCACCTCTTCCAGGCTGAAATCCTCGCGGTACCTGAGGATCAAGGCCTCGCGGGTCTCCTCGGTCAGTTGGCCGAGGGCCGCGTCGACCTCCTCGGCCGTGGCCCTGGCCAGGAGCAGGGCTTCCTGCTGCGGCGGGACGCCAAAGGCCGCGGGCTCGCTCTCGAAAGCCTCGACGCTGACCGTCGGCAGCCGCTTGCGGCGCAGGAACTCCCGGCCGATGTTCAGGCCGATGGCATAGAGCCAGGGGAAGAACCGCCCGCCGGCCCGGAACTGCTCCAGCCGGTCGTAGGCCCGGAAAAACGTGTCCTGTGACAGCTCGAGCGCATCGTCGTGGTTCCTGGTCAGGCGCATCATGAGCCCGAACAGCGGCCGCTCGTAGCGCCGGACCAGGAGCGCATACGCCCCTGCGTCGCCATCCAGCACGGCGTCGATGATCTCCTGTTCCTGGCGTTCGTCCATTTACTGCCATGTCGGGCCGTCCACCGCGGGCCTGTCGCCTCGCTGTATCCCAGTATATGGGCCGGCCGGAGCGAAGGTCACATCCTAGCGCACGACCAGGACCGAATTCTGCCCGCCGAAACCGTCCTCTTCGAGCAGCGTGCCCGCCGGGTCCGGCACCGGCGCCAGGCCGTCGAAGCTCAAGCCGTAGCGGTACCGCCCGGGCTCCAGGGCGAGGGCAAGGCTCCAGTCCTCGCCCTCCCGGCCGAGACAGTCGGCGTGCTTCGACCAGCCGTTGAAATCTCCGGCCACGCAGACCGACTCGGCCTGCCCGTGGTAGCGGAAAACCGCACCCCGGCTTCCGGCCGACGCCCCTTCCGGCGCCAGGTGCACGCAGCCGGCAGCCAGCGCCGTCAGGGCCATGGCGGTGAAAATCGCCCACAGGCGCGAGGTGCGGGGTGTCTCATTCTTATCCATGCGATGGCTCCGCCACAGGCGCCAGCAAGAACCCGGCCACAGGGCGCTGCACATGTTCCGCCGGAATGGTGAAATTTCTTGCACAAACCTGGGTCGGAAACACCCTTCTCCCGGCGCAGAGGTGTACGAACAGCCACGCAATCGGACTTGGCACGGTTCGCGCATAAGGGTGGACAGCAGCAAGGAGCAACCGACCATGACCACCATGCCCGACAGCCTTTCGACCGAGACCCTGAGCGTTCTGTTGACCGCCACGCGTCTCGGCGCCGACGGCTTCGCCGGATATCCCGGCGCCCTGCTCGCCGCCGTGAGCCCCCTTTCCCGCTTTCTTCCGGCAGCCGAACGCCGGGAATACGCGGGCGAGGTCTCCCGCCGCCTGACCTGCGCGGATGCCGCCTCCGCGCTCATGGGCCGCGAACTCGGCGTGCAGGAAGGCGCAGAGCTGGCCATGGACGACATTAGCCTGAAAGTTGGGTGCGTCGCAAGGAGTTAGCCGCCACTGCAAGGGCAAGCCAACCCTCCCCCAAGCCCCCCCTTGCAGCCCTCCAGCGATGCATCCACGGCGGGCGGCTCGCCCCTCCAACCTCGGGCCGTCCGCCACTCCTTCCCTCCCCTCCCTCCAACCTGAAGGCCGGGTTTCATGACCCGGCCTTCAGGTTTTTTCAGCCGACCCGGCGGCAGCCTCCGCACCCTCGAATTCATACCTGTATAGTATGTATGCGCCGCCCATGCGGTATCCTCCCCGGAGCTTGCGGCCACGCGCCGAGCCGCCGTTTCCGCCTTGCCATTTCCCCCGCGAATAGACATAACGGATGCGGAAACCGGTCATGACCCGGATGCTGCGGCACGTTTCCGTAAACTCCGCCGGGTCTCACAATGCAAGTGACAACCGCACGCACGGCCGCGGCCTCCGGGCCTTCCGGCCGTGCAGGAGGAGACGTTGATGCGACGCACGGCTTTCGCGCTCCCGCTCCTGGTCCTCTTCTGGCTGAGCGCCGCCGCCGCGCCCGGGGCCATGATCGCCGACACCGAGTCGGCCACCCATGGCGACGCGGCCGCCGCCTACCAGCTGGTCGAGACCTACACCTATCCCGGCTTCAGCCTGATCCAGCTCGACCTGTCCGTGCTCTCGCACTACTCGTATCTCCTCGTCTCGGACGGCCAGGCCCTGGTCGTCGATCCCGGGCGCGACGTCTCGGCCTACCTGGACGCGGCCAGGAAGGCGCAGGCGACGATCATGGGCGTCTTCCTGACCCACTCCCACGCCGACTTCGTGGCCGGGCACACGGAGCTGGCCAAGGCCGCCAATTGCCCGATCTTCGCCAGCGCCGCGGGCAAGGCGGCCTACCCCCACAAGTCCCTGGCTGACGGCGCCACGCTGAGTGTGGGCAAGGCCCGGGTCACCTTCCTGGCCACCCCCGGCCACACGCCGGACGGCCTGTGCGGCCTGGTGGCCGACGAGACGGGCACGCCCCGGGCGCTCCTCTCCGGAGACACCCTGTTCATCGGCAGCGTCGGCCGGCCGGACCTCATGGGCGGTCAGGTCTCGGCCGCGCACCTGGCCGGCATGCTGTTTGACTCCTGGCACGAAAAATTGTCCAAGCTGCCCGACGAGGTGAACATCTTCCCGGCCCACGGCGCCGGTTCGCTGTGCGGCGCGCACCTCTCGGACCAGCCGACCGCGACCCTGGGAGAGCAGAAGAAATCGAATCCCTACCTGAAGCACGCCGGCTCGCGCGGCGCGTTCATCGCCGCCGTGCTCGAGGGCCTGCCCGAAGCCCCGCAGTACTTCGGTCACAACGCGGCCATGAACCACCAGGGCCCGCCGCTGGTGGACTGGGCCGCCGCGCCCGGGGTCGCCGCGCCCGACAAGGCGCTGGCCGACCCGGACAAAACCTGGATCGTGGACCTGCGCGACCAGAAGGCCTACGCCGGCGGGCACATCCCGGGCAGCGTCAACATCGGCCTGCGCGGACGCCTCGAGACCTGGGTCGGCATCAGCGTGCCCTGGGGCGCGGACCTGGTGGTCTGCGGCAGCCCCGAGGAAATCAAGGAGGCCGTCTTCCGCCTGCACCGCGTGGGCTACACGGCCCGGGGCCTGGACCTGGCCGCCTGGAAAACCGCCGGCCTGCCGGTCATCACCAGCCGGCTGGTCGGCCCGCGCGAGCTCTACGATCTCATGCAGGCCCCGGACGCCCCGGTGGTCGTGGACGTGCGTCTGCCGAACGAATGGATGGGCCTGCGCATCGGCACGGTCCTCAACCTGCCCCTCAGCGATCTGACCGAGCTCTCGACCAAGCTCGACCCGGCCGCGCCGGTCATCACCGTGTGCAACTCGGCCTACCGCTCGAGCCTGGCCGTGGGCCTGCTCGAACGCCAGGGCTTCGATACGGTCGGCAGCCTGGACGGCGGCACCGAGGCCTGGATCGCTGCCGGCCTGCCGGTCTACGGCCCCGAGGCCGGAGCCGGCGCGACCGGTACGACCGGCTCGACCGGCTCGACCGGCACGCCCGCGCCGGCCTTGCGCCAGGTGAATCTGCCCGAGCGCCTGGAGGCCGCGGCCCTGGGCCGCATCCTCGCCGACCTGCCGGGCAGCGTGGAGATCGTGGACATCCGCCCGCCCGAGGCTTTCGCCGACTACCACCTGCCCGGGTCGAGGAACGCCGACATCGCCGAGGTCATGGCCAACCCGGCCTTTCTCGCCGGCTCGGTGCCGCTGGTCCTGGTGGACCGCGACGGCTCACTGGCCATGGCCGTGGGCGGGGTCCTGACCCAGAAGACCAAACGGCCGGTGAAGGTGCTCTACGGCGGGCTCGTTGCCTGGTGGGAGGCCATGGATCTGGGCGGCACGGTGCGCGCCCGGCCCATGAGCGCAACGCCGGCTCCGGCCTCATCGTCCGTCGCCCCGGCGCCCTCCGCACCTGCCCCGGCCGCACCGGGCGTACCGGCGGCCCCGGCCAAGCCCAAGGCGAAGAGCGCGGGGTGCTGAGATGCACACGCCCAACGCCCCCAAACCGGTCATGAACCCCTACCTGGCCGGCATCCTGCTCGGCCTGGTCCTCTTGCTCTCCTTCCTGACGCTCGGCGCCGGCCTCGGGGCCTCGGGCGGCGTCGCCCGCCTGGCCGCCTGGCTCGAGGCCTTGGCCTGGCCGGAGCACGTTCGGGAAAGCGCCTATTTCGGCGCCTACTTCCCCGCGCCGCTGTCCTACTACCTGGTCTTCATGTGCGCCGGCATCCTGGTCGGCGGCTTCTTCTCGGCCCTGGCCGCCGAGCGCGTCCGTCCGGGCGTGGAGCGCGGGGCCGCGGCCGGCGTAGCCTTGCGCCTGGGCCTGGCCCTGGCCGGCGGCCTGCTCGTGGGCTTTTCCAGCCGCCTGGGCCAGGGCTGCACCTCGGGCCAGGCTCTCTCGGGCGGCGCGCTCATGCTGCCCGGCAGCCTCCTCTTCTGCCTGTGCCTTTTCGCCGGCGGCTATCTCGTGGCCCCGCTCGTCCGGAGGCAGTGGCATGATTGAGACCCTGTATGCCTCCGGCGCCCTGAACAGCCCTTCCGGCTTCCTCTGGGCCACGCTCCTCGGCGTGCTCTTCGGCCTGGCCCTGGAGCGCGCCGGCTTCGGCAGCTCCCGGCGCCTGGCCGGGGTCTTTTATTTCGAGGACATGGCCGTGGTGAAGGTCATGTTCTCGGCCATGCTGACCGCCATGATCGGCCTCAACCTGGCCGCGGCCCTGGGCATCCTGAGCTTCGAGGCCCTCTACCTCATGCCCTCGGTCTACGGCGCCTACGCCGTGGCCGGGCTGGTCTTCGGCGCTGGCTTCGTCATGTCCGGCTGGTGCCCGGGCACGGGCCTGGTCGGCCTGGCCTCGGGCAAGCTCGACGCCCTGGTCTTTCTCCTCGGCGCCCTGCTCGGCAGCGCGCTCTACAGCGAGCTCTACCCGCTCCTGGCCGGCCTGGCCCGCTGGGGCGACTCCGGCGCCGTCCTCCTGCCCGACCTCCTGGGCCTGCCCCGCCCGGTCTTCGTCACTGTCTTCGCCGTGCTCGGCGTGGCCGCCTTCTGGCTGAGCGAACACCTGGAGCGCCGCCATTACGGCCGCGCCCTTGCAACCGGCAAGGCCTTCCTGGCCGCGGTCTCGGCCGGCTTCGTCCTGCTCGCGGCAAGCCTCCTCAGCCTGCCCGCGCCCATCACCGCCGTCACCGCCCGGGGAGCGCCGCCCGAGGGCTTCCTGGCGGCCATCGCCGAGGCCTCGGACCACATCGAGCCCGAGGAGCTGGCCGACCGGCTCATGGCCGGCGAGCCGAGCCTGCTCGTCGTGGACATCCGTCCGGCCGCGGAATTTGCAGAGTTCCACCTGCGCGGCGCGCTGAACATCCCGCTCGAGGACCTCGAGGCCGGCCTCGCCCCCTACCGCCAGGGCCACCTCGTCGTGCTCTGCTCCGGAGGCATGACCCACGCCGCCCAGGCCCGCGACCACCTCGCCCGCCAGGGCTTCGAGAACGTCTATCTGCTGACCGACGGCCTTGACGGCTTCATCCGCCGCTGCCTGACCCCGGTCTCCCTGCGGCCCGCGCCCGTCGGCCCGCGGGAGGCCGCGCGCATCAACGCCTGGCGGGCGTTCTTCAGCGCGAGCCCGGCCCAAGCCGCAGGCTCCCCGCCTCTGCCGTACGACGGTCCCCTGCCCGGCCTGGTCTCCACCGCCTGGCTGGCCGAGCACCTGACCACTCCGGCCTTGCGCATCATCGACCTGCGCGCCCAACCGGACTACAACTACGGCCACATACCCGGCTCGGTCTGCCTGTCTCTCGAATCCCTGCGCGGATCTGTCGGCGGGCTCTCCTCCATGCTCCTGCCCGCCGATCTCCTGGCCCGGCACTTCTCGCTCCTGGGCATCACCCCCGAAACCCTGGTCGTCCTCGTGCCCGGTGAGAAACCCCACGACGCAACCCTGGCGGCCATGGCCTGCGAGCGCCTGGGGCACCGCCGCTACCTCATCCTCGACGGCGGCTTCACCGCCTGGGAGGTCGAGGAGCGGCCCATGGACACCCTCCTGCCCTCCATCCCCGAGACCCGCTACCCGGCCCCGGCCGGTCCCGACGGCTTCACCGTTGACGCATCCGGCGTGCTCGCCACCCTGCACGACGGCCGCACGGTCATCCTCGACGTCCGCCCGGCCGAGTACTTCAGCGGCCAGAAGACCGACGAGGCCCGGGCCGGCCACATCCCCGGCGCCGTCAACCGCCCCCTGACCGAGGACGTGCAAAAGGACGGCGAGGTCTCCCGCCTCAAGCCCGTCCCCGAGCTGGAGGCGGCCTACGCGGCCATCATCCCGGACAAGGACACCCCGGTCATCGTCCACTGCCGCACCGGCCACCAGGCCAGCCAGGGCTGGTTCGTGCTGAAACGCCTCCTCGGCTACCGCAACGTGAAATACTACGACGGCTCCTGGAGCGAATGGGCCTCCCGCCCCGAGCTGCCGGTCGAGACCGGAGAGAAATGAATCGGGGAGGGCGCCGCCCTCCCCGAACCCCTCCTGCCAGGGGGGATGATCCCCCCTTGGACCCCCGCGGTTCCGTGCCTTGGGGCCGGTACGGGAGAAGACCCGTACCGGCCCCAAGGCACGGAAGAGCTGGTGCAGAGGGATATCCCCGCCGCCCGGCAGGCCGGAGAGGCAATCGAAAGGCACAAGCCGCCATGAAGGTGAAGAGCATGTGGCGGCTAGGGCGGTTGTCCGGTTCCCCGGGCATACACAGGTGGCGGCGGCCTCCGAATGATGCCTTGGCGGGTCTGGATATTGCCAACCGACCTTGAAGCCACTCGCTTCACCCTCACCGGCTGTATTTCTGATTTTTCGTGCTCCGGTCCACTGGCCAGCGAGGACATGATACGCCCTTTGTCGCCACGCTGAAAATCGAAGCCGGCCGGTGTTCTTCGCACCGGCCGGCTTCGATTTTCAGACTGCGGGGTCAAGGGGGATCATCCCCCTTGCGGGGTCCAGGGGCAGAGCCCCTGGCGGGGTGCAGGGGCGGCGCCCCTGCCCGCCGGAGGCCCTAGAGGATGTAGTGGACGGCGAAGACCAGGGTGAGCAGCAGCATGAGGCCGATGAGCAGAAACAGGGCGAGGTCCGGCAGGATGGGGAAGAGGCTGAACCGGTCGCCGACGCGCCGGCGCACGTGGTAGAAGCGCCAGCCGGCCACGGCCATGACCAGGATGCCGAGCCCCAGCGAGAAGTCGCCGAGCAGGCTGACCATTCCGGTGTGGGGGATGCGGCCCTCGAGGTTCATGGCCATTTCGATCAGGTAGAACTTTTTCAGCACGAAGCCGAAGGCGGTGAAGGCCAGGCTGGTGCGGCACCAGGCCAGGAAAGTCCGCTCGTTGGCCAGGTGGGTGCGGATGACCTGCTGGCGGTCGGCGAAGCTTGCGCCGTAGATGCCGTCGCGCGGGTCATCGGGCGGCTGTTCGGGAGATGGGCTGGACATGGCTAGATTGTAGCAGACATCGCCGCAGGGGGAAAGCGGCAGGCGCCGCATCATGGTGATCTCATTCGGGCATCGCGCCGATGCAGCGCGCAGCACCTGTTGACAGGGGCTGAAATGCCCCATACACCTTGCGCAATGCATCGATATGCAACTTTTTAATCATGGAGCATTTGCGAGGCGCGCAGCTTGGCCTGGCTGCGCAAGACCCCTTCCGGCATATTCTCTTGCAGCCCTATCATCTGACAGTTGCAACGGCTGAAGGCGCAACATGGGAGGCTTACGTATGGATGTACCAAGCAAGTCCCATAAAGCATGGATGGACATAGTAACCGGCAAGAGGCTTTATGCGCTGCGTTTTCTGGCGGCGAAGATTCTGCTCGGCCGGGTCATCAGGTCGGTCAGCGAGAATCCGTCGCTGGACAACATCAATGCGAGCATCGAGCAATTGCGCAATATATACAAAAAAAACATAGACACACCGTCTGTCCAGCAGGACCTGATAACAATTTTCGGAGAGGAGGAGCCATGCAACAGGACATCATGACCGTTGCTGCGGCCACAGATAAAATAAATCAGGGAAGGACTCTGTTGCTTGCCGGCGACGAGCACGCCTTGCGCCAGTTGCCGCGGGGCAACTGGCTCGGCGGCACCATACCCTATTTCATCTCGCACGCCGAGGGCGGCGTCGCCTCCCGGGACAGGATTTTCGTCACGGACATCTCCGGCGTCGTCGCGGGCATCGAGATCGCCCAGTACGATCAGGACAGCCTGGCCAGGGTCTACACCGAGGCTCCTCCCCGGGGCTTCAGCTTCATCCTCATCCCGGGCATGAGCAAGGCCCACCTGTCCTTTGCCCTGAACGCGCCGAACTACAAGGGCTTCGGCACGCACCCCCTGGTCGGCTGGATCGCCGGCGTGCACTTGGACGACCTGGGTAGAGTCAGGCCCAAGGTCTTCAACGGCCTGACCGGCAGCGTGATCGAGGAGGGGGCGCTGGTCCTCAAGGCCACGCTCGGGCCGGGCAAGGTGGCGGAGGTCGGGATCATCAACCTCTTCGAGCAGGGCGACGGCGACACCCTGACCTTCCCCGCCGACGGCTTCTCGGCCGAGGAGGTCCTGGTCAACGGCGAGACGCGGAACTTCGCCGACTACATCCTTACGCGCCGGCTCGACACCAAGCTGCCCCTGGTGGCCGACTACTACGGGGCCATGGTCAACATCAGCTTCCAGGGCATCGACCGGGCGGCGGGCAGGGTGAAATTCTACGCCCCGGTCTTCACCGGCATCCGCTACAAGCACGCCCGGCCGCTGGCCGACTACCGCACCGCCTTCCAGGCCAGGGTGGCAGAGGAAGGCAGCGTGGCCGAGGAGCGGGTCATCTTCTCCTGCAACTGCATCCTGAACTATCTCTATTCCGAGCTGGAGGGGAAGAAGACCGAGCCCTTCGCCGGCCCGGTCACCTTCGGCGAGATCGCCTACCAGCTCCTGAACCAGACGCTGGTCTTCCTGGAGATCCACGACATCTAATCCCGGCTCCGCCCGCAGTCCGATCCGATGAGAAGGGCCCGGGTGCGCAACGCATCCGGGCTTTTTCCTATCCGTGCGAGCGCAAAATCCTGGCGGTGAGGCCGAGCCCGTTGGCCAGGCCGATGAAGACGATGAAGAACTCCAGGCGGCCCAGGAACATGCCGGCGGTCTCGGTCCAGAGCACGACCGGCGGGGTGCTCTGGACCGTCAGGCCGATGGACAGGCCCACGGTGCTGAGCGAGGAGGCGAACTCGAACAGGCAGTCCTTGAGGGGGTAGCCGTAGGCGGTCATGATCCCCACGCCCAGACTGTAGACGCTGAGGTAGAGGAAGAGGAAGGCCCCGGTGCGGCGCAGGCCGGCGTCGCCTATGAACTCCCGGGCCTCGCCCATCCACATCCCGGGCGCGGTCACGCTGGTGCGCGGCAGCATGGCCCGCCTGAACTCCATGAAAACAGCCTTGGCCAGGAGCGCCACGCGGTACTGCTTGATGCCGCCGGCGGTGGAGCCGGTGCCGCCGCCGACGAGCATGAGCAGGATCAGGGCAAACCAGCCGAAGGCCGGCCAGTCGCCGTAGCCCACGGTGGAGAAGCCGGTGGTGGTCAGGGCGCTCATGGTCTCGAAGGCGGCCACGCGCACGGCCTTGGCCAGCCCCGGATAGAGTGTCTGGCTGACCAGGAGGAAGACCAAGCCGGCGCCGAGGAGGAACAGGACGAGGCAGCAGCGCAGCTCGCTGTTTTTGGCCACGGCCCGGAAGCGTCCGGTCAGGGCCAGGTAGGCGGTCAGGAAGTTCAGGTTGCCGAAGAACATGAGCACGCAGCTGATCAGCTCCACGGCCGGCGAGTCCCAGTAGCCGATGGACTCGGGCCGGGTGGAGAAGCCGCCGGTGGAGATGGCGGCGAAGGTGTGGTTGACGGCGTCGAACCAGCTCATGCCGGCCAGGCGGTAGGCCGGCACGCCGGCCAGGGCATAGACGGCATAGGTCGCCAGGACCAGGACGGCGGACTTGCGCACGTGGGGCGCGAGCTGATCCTGGCGGCCCTCGGCTCCGGACAGCCCGGTGCCGGCCGGTCCGGCGATGGCCGCGAGCATGATGATGGCCAGGCCCGCGCCGCCGGCCAGCTGCATGAGGCTGCGCCAGAGCAGGACCAGGTGCGAGGCGCGGGTCACGTCCACCACCGACAGCCCGGTGGTGGTGAAGCCGCTGACGGCCTCGAACACGGCCTGGGTGAAATTGAGGCCGACCAGCCGGAAGGGCCAGGCTCCGATCAGGCAGCAGACCACCCAGCTGAGGAGCACGATGGAGCCGCCGTCGGTCAGGCTCAGGGCCCGATGGGCGCGGGGCGCGAGCAGGCGCCAAGTGGCCAGGCCGCCGAGGGCGAGGCCGAGGCCGGGCAGGAGAAAGGCCGGGGCCTGGGCCAGCTCCTCGGGCCAGACCGGGAGCGCCAGCAGCGTAGCCAGCATGAAGCACCCGACCAGGGCGCAGGTCATGCCGGTATAGGCGGCGATGGTCCGCAGCCGGGTCGCGGGGCCGACATGCAGCGTGGGCATCAAGCCTTATCTCCGCTCGCCGGTCAAGAGGCGCAGAACCCGGGCGTAGTTCCCGGGCAGGGTCATGACCACCAGCTTGTCGCCGGCCAGGAGCTCGGTGCCGCCGCGGGGGACGAGCGGCCGGCCGTTGCGGAAGACGCAGGCGATCAGGCTGTCCTCGGGCAGTCCGAGCTCCACGAGCGTCCGGCCGGCGGCCGGCGAGGCCGTGTCCAGTTGCACCTCGGTCAGGTTGACCTCGCCCTGGCCGAGGGGGATCAGGTTCAGCACCGCGGCGCTCTCCACCCGGCGCTCGATGAGGCCGGACAAAACCTGGGTCATGGAGAAGCCGCCGTCCACTCCGAGCTCGCGCATCACCGGCTCGAGCTCGGGATCGTTGACCAGGGCCAGCGTGCGCTTGACCCCGAACTGGTGGGCGGCGCTCTGGCAGATGAGCAGGTTGTCGGCGTCGCGCGGCGTCGCGGCCAGGACCACGTCCATCTCGGCCGCACCGGCCTCGCCGAGCAGCCGGGGAAGGCTTGCGTCGCCGCAGACGACCAGGGCTTTCAGCCGTCGCGAGAGCCAGGCGCACTCGCCGGCATCCTTGCAGACGATGGTCACCAGGTGGCCCTTGGCCTGGAAGGCGCGCGCCAGGAAATAGAGCTGCGAGCCCTGGCCCGCGAGCATGATCTTGAGCCCGGCCATGGTCAGGAGCCCTCCCGGGGACCGGTGAGGGCGGAGAGGAAGATGTCGCCGACCACGTCCGAGGGGCAGACCGTCTCGATGCCGAGCCTGGAACAGAGGTCCTCGCGGTTGCGGTCGAAGACCCGGGCCAGGACCTTTTTCACCTTGAAGTGGCTGCTGCCCACCTGGGCCACGAGCATGTTCACGGCGTCGTCCTCGGTCGCGGCAATGAGCGCGTCGGCCTTGTCCAGCTTGGCCTGGCGCAGCACGGCCACCTCGGTGGCGTCGCCCTCCACGAAAAATCCGCTGAACTCGCCGGACAGCTCGGAGAAGGCCGCGGCATGCCGGTCGACCACGACCACGCTGTGCCCCTGGCGCGACAGCGTGTCGGCGATGTAGGAGCCGAGCCGGCCGCAGCCGACCACGACCACGAAGCGGCTGTCGCCGCCAAGCCGGACGGGGCTCATTTCTTCTCCGGCTCCGGGCCGAGGTTGATGTTCCGGCCCACGGCGCCGGTGCCGGTCAGGCGCTCCAGGTTCTCGCGGGCAGGGGCATAGGACGGGGCCAGCCAGTAGGCCGCGCGGTAGCTCTTCACCGCCTCCTCGCGGCTGCCCCTGATCTCGTGGACCGCGCCCATGAGGTTCAGGACCTCGGGCCGCTCGGGTTTGAGCGCCGCGGCCCGGCGCAGGAGCTCCATGGCCGCGTCGAAGCGGCGCTCGCCGATGGCCCGCTTGGCCAGCTCGAGCACGTGGTCGAAGGTTTCCCGGCGCTCCTGGTCGAGGGCCTGGCGGTTCAGCACCCGCCGGGCCAGCTCCCTGATCTCGGCCGGACTGAAGGGCTTCTGGATGTAGTCCACGGCGCCGAGCTTCATGGCCTCCACGGCGTTGTCCACGGTGCCGTGGGCGGTGATGATGACGAACCTGATCTCCGGCCGGCGCTCGGCCATGCGCTTAAGGACCGTGAGGCCGTCCATGCCGGGCATCTTCAGGTCCAGGAGCACCAGCCGGTACTCGTTCTCCTCAATGAGGCAAAGGGCCTCCTCGCCGTTCATGGCCGTATCCACCGGCCCCAGGTCTTCCAGGGCCTGGGCCAGGGTGATGCGGATGTTCTTCTCGTCGTCGACGACCAGGATCCGGTCCGATTCCATGCTGTTCATCCTTGTGGCGCGTATTCCGCCACGGGCAGGGTGAAGGTGAAGGTCGCGCCGCGTCCCGGGGCGGACTCGACCCAGATGGTTCCGCCGTGAGCCCGGACGATCTCCTTGCAGATGGCCAGGCCCAGGCCGCTGCCGCCGCTGGTCTTGTCCGATTTGACCTGCACGAACTTGTCGAAGATCTTGGCCTGGTACTCGAGCGGTATGCCCTCGCCGTCGTCGGCCACGCTCAGGTGCACGAAGCCGCCGGCCCGGCCGGCCGCGACCCGGACATGGCCTCCTTTCGGGGTGTGGCGCAGGGCGTTGCCGACCAGGTTGACCAGGACCCAGGTGATCTTGTTCGCATCGGCCCGGACCGCGGGCAGGTCGCCGCCGCAGGCGAACGACAGCTCGCGGCCGCTCTCCCCGGCCTGGGCGCCCATGGCCGTCGCGGCCTTCTCGCAGATGAGGCCGACGGGCACCCGGGCGAAGTCCATTTCCAGACGGCCGGCCTCGATCTTGGACAGGTCGAGGAGCTCGGTGACCAGGGCCTTCAGCCGGGCGACGTCCTCGTGGGCAATGGCCAGGAGCTCGCGCTCGCGCTCGGAGAGCTTGTCCGCGGCCTTGTCCAGGAGGAGGTCGATGGACAGGCCGATGGAGGTCAGCGGCGTGCGCAGCTCGTGGGAGGCGGTCATGACGAACTCGGTCTTCAGCCGGTCCAGCTCGCGCAGCCGGGTCACGTCGCGCAGGAGCAGCACCACGGAAATGACCGCGGCGCCGGCGCGCACCGGGATGACCGAGAACTTGTAATGAGCCTGGCCCTCGCCGCGGGGCACGGAGAGGATGTCCTCGTCCTCGGCCAGCCGGGGCGGCGTGCCGGTCTGCGCGGCGAGCCGCAGGAGATCCGCGATCCGGCGCTGCCCCAGCACCTCCTCCACCGGCCTGTCCAGGGCGGAGTCAGGGGCCAGGCCGAAGACGGACGCGGCCATGGGGTTCACGCCGGTGATCCTGAGTTCCGGATCGACGACCAGGAGGCCGTCGTCCACGCTCTGCAGGATGGCCTCGGTCTTGTGCTTCTCGGCCAGGATCTGGCCGATGTTCAGGTCGTGGAATTCCTTGAGCCGGCCGGCCATGGCGTTGAACTGCGCGCCGAGCTGGGAGAGCTCGTCGCTGCCTTCGGCCGGCACCTCGACCTCGTAGTCGCCCTCGCCCAGGCGCTCTGCCGCGGCGCGCATGCGCTCAACCGGCTGGGCCAGGCGGCGCGAGAGCATGATGCTGGCCACAAGGCCGCCGAGGATCATGGCCACGCCGGCCACGAGCATCCGCCAGGTGGCCCGGACGGCCTGTTCCTGGGCCGAGGCGCTGGCCTCGACCATGGTCTTCTGGTTGACCTCGCGCAGGCGGATGCAGTCGGCCCGGACCTGATGGAAGAGCGGCCGCACGCCGTCCTTGTATGAAGCCGCAGCGCCCGGTCCGGACGGCTCGCGGAGCAGCCGGTCGGCCGTGCTCAGAAAGGACTGGTAGCCCGCCTCGATGGCGGCCACGATCCCGGACTCGCCGGCCACCGTGACATTGTCCTTGGCCCGGGCCAGCCACTGGTGGAAATCGCCGGAGAGGTCCATGAAGCCGGCGGGCGGGGTGCTTTCGATGCCGAGGAGGACGTACAGGAGCTGGCTGTCCTGGCGCTCCAGGGTGGCGAGCATGTTCTCGGCGGCCAGGATGGAGGCGTAGTTCTCGCGCAGGATGAGGTCCGAGGCCCGGCCCAAGGTCAAGAGGTTGGCCACGGCCCAGCCGAAGACCACGGCCAGGACCAGGATGCCCGCGCCGTAGCCGAGCAGGATCCTGGTCCGGAAGGAATGCAGCTGGATCACGACCGCCTCCCCTCGCCTCCGGCAGCGGCCCGCGGCCGGAGGTAGCTTTCGCACCGCCGGAAGTCCGGGGAGAAGCACGTGCCTTCCAGCCGGCGGCCGCCGAGAATCAGCGTGTTGCCGCGAGCCGCGCAGCAGACGAGCTCCTGCCCCGAGTCCAGGTAATCATAATGCACCTGGGGGCAGATGGAGGCAAGCTCGTCCGCGATCAGGGGGGCGTGAAGCAGAAGCGGGCCCGGCTCCGGCGCATGGGCCGCAAGCGCTTCGGGCGGCAGATAGTCCACCCGCTCGACGCCGGCCGCGGCCAGTTCGGACAACAGCCCGCGGTGGCGCTGGGGCATGAGGACCGTGAGCGGTATGGCGCGCGTCCGGCTGCCCCGGCGCAGGCAGGTGCAGAGCTCCAGGACCTCGGGCCGGCGACAGGGCGCAAGCCCGAAAAAGGAGACGACGAATTCCTGCCACGGCGTTTCGCCGGCCAGGTGCAGGAAGGCCAGCGGGCTGGCGACGGCCCCGATGCCGGGGGCCGCCGGCAGGGCCGCTGCTTCCTGGTGGAAGAGCAGGATGCGCGGTTCTTCAAAAGGCTGGGACATGCTCTCTGCGATCTCCTGGAAAGCGGAAAGCAGGTCTGGTGCCAACTCATAATAGTCTTTTATTTCAACATATTGTCTTCATAGCGCGGAGCAGGCGGGAGCGTATTTCCTGCATTTTGCACGAAACCGCCCGTGCATTTTGCAGGCTTCAGCCCAGGCCGTAGCGTTTCCGCTTGCGCCATAGGGTGGCCGGGTCGATACCCAGGGTGCGGGCGGCCTGCTCCAGGTTTGCCGCGTGCGCCAGGACGCGCTGGATGTGGGCGCGCTCCAGCTCCTCCAGGGTCGGCAGCTCGCCGGCCGGCGGATTTCCGGCCTGGATGAGACCGGGCGGCAGGTCGCGGATCGTGAGCGTCTCGCCCCGGGCCAGGACCACCGCCCGCTCGACGACGTTCACCAGCTCGCGGACGTTGCCCGGCCAGGCGTAGCGGCCGAGCGCGGCCATGGCCTCCTGGTCGATGCCGCGCACCGGCCGGCCGTGGCGTTTGGCGAACGCCGCCAGGTAATGTTCGGCCAGCGGGACGATGTCGGCCAGGCGCTCGCGCAGGGGAGGCAGGCGCAGCTCGACCACGTTCAGCCGGAAATAGAGGTCCTGGCGGAACCGGCCCTCGCGCACCAGCTCCGGCAGATCGCGGTTGGTGGCGGCGATGATCCGCACGTCCACCCGGCGCACCCGGTTCTCCCCCAGCCGCTCGAGCTCCTGGGATTGCAGGAAGCGCAGCAGCTTGGCCTGCAGCTCGGGCGGCAGCTCGCCGATCTCGTCCAGGAAGGCCGTGCCGCCGTCGGCGCTCTCGAGCTTGCCCGGGTGGTCGCGCACCGCGCCGGTGAAGGCGCCCCGGGCATGGCCGAAGAGCTCGCTCTCGAGCAGGCTGTCCTTGAGCGCGGCGCAGTCCACGGTGATGAAGGGCCGCTCGGCCCGGGGACTCCAGGCGTGGATCTCGCGGGCGAGAAGGCCCTTGCCCGTGCCGGTCTCGCCGGTCAGGAGCACGCCGGCGGAAGAATCGGCCACCTGCCGGGCCAGCGCCAGGAGCTCCCGCATGGCCTGGTCGCGGGTCACCAGCCCGCCCGCGCCGGCCACGCCCGAGAGCTCGCTACGCAGGCTTTGAACCTCGGATTCCAGACGCCTGACGCGCCCGGCCATGTTCAGGACGTGCTCCACCTGGGCCGCGGAAAAGGGCTTGACCAGGTAGTCGAAGGCACCCTTCTTGACCGCGGCCAGGGCCGTATCCACCGAGGCATGCCCGGTGATGATGACCACGCACGCCCCGGGCGCGCGGCCGTGGAGGCGGTCAAGCACCTCGAGGCCGTCCCGGTCCGGCAGCTTCAGGTCGAGGAGCACGACGTCCGGGGCCTCGCGCTCGAACAGTTCCAGGCCCCCGGCGCCGGATGAGGCCTCAAGCGCCGCAAGCCCGCGGGCCTCGAGCAGATAGGCCAGGGTTCTGCGGATGTGCGCGTCGTCGTCGATGATCAGGGCTTTGTTCATGATCCGAAGCCTGGTGCAATGCAGTACGGGTCAGCTGTCCACCTCCTCTACCCCCTGCCGCGGCCGAAGGCCAGGGCGGATCGGACGCCGGACCGCGAACGCGCCCCTTCGCGGCTCATTGCCGGCCGCGGGTGGGGATGCCGGCCAGACCCAGGTGGCGGTAGATGCTGGGCACGCTCAGGCCCGAGAGCCGGCTGGCCCTGGTCACGTCGTGCTCGCAGACTTCCATGAGCTGTTGGAAATAGGCCTGGTCGCGCAGGGCCTTGTATTCGCCGTAGGACAGGATGCTGCCGGCGGGCTTCTCGCGGCGCGAAGGCCCCGGCCCCCCGGCTGCGGGGGCTGAGCCCGGCCGGCGCTTTCGGCCCTTGTCCAGGAAGGAGACCCGGATATGCGCCGGCAGGTGCTTGGGGTAGATGACCGGGTCCTGGCCGGCCTCGATGACCGTGGCCTCCATGACGTTGCCCAGCTCGCGCACGTTGCCCGGCCAGGCGTAGACCGAGAGGACCTTGCGCAGCTGCGCCGAGAGCTTCTTCGGCGCCAATCCGTAGCGGTCGCAGGACTGGACGGCGAAGTGCGCCGCGAGCATGGCCACGTCCGGCCCCCGCTCGCGCAGCGCGGGCAGGCAGACCTCCACCGTGCGCAGCCGGAAGAGCAGGTCGCTACGGAAGGTGCCGGCCCGGGTCATGGCCTCCAGGTCGCGGTTGGTGGCGGCCACCAGGCGGAAATCGCTGCTCTGCTCCCTGCCCGCGCCCACGGCCCGGAAGCGGTGCTCCTGGAGCACGCGCAGGAAGGACTTCTGCAGCGAGATCGGCAGCTCGCCGATCTCGTCGAGGAAGAGCGTGCCTCCGTCGGCCTCGGCCACCAGGCCCCGGCGGTCGGCGTGGGCGCCGGTGAAGGCGCCCTTGACGTGGCCGTAGAGCACGCTCTCCACCAGCGTCTCGGTCAGGTTCGAGCAGTCCACCACCACGAACGGCCCGGCGCTGCGGCTGCTGTTCACATGGATGGCCTGGGCCGCGAGCTCCTTGCCCACCCCGGTCTCGCCCAGGATGAGCACGCTCGCCTCGCTCCTGGCCGCGCGGGCGAGCAGTTCCTTGGCCCGCTGCATGGACGGAGCCTCGCCGATGATGCCGCAGGCCGCAAAGCCCGGCCCGGCCTGCGGCCCGCCCCGGCGGTCCTTGCGGTAGTCGAGCGCGCCGGCGAGCGAAGCCTTGACCGCGTGCGGGGAGGCGGGCTTGGGGATGTAGTCCCAGGCGCCGCGGGCCAGCGTCTCCTTGGCCCCGTAGTTGTCGCCCAGGCCGGTGATGACGATGATCTCGGGCCGGGAGGCGGTGGCCGAGAGCGCCTCGATGGCCTTCTGGCCGTCGCCGTCGGGGAGGTCGAGGTCCAGGTAGATGACGTCCACGCCCGTCTCGGCCCGGTCCAGGCCTTCGGCCAGGTTCGCGGCCAGCAGGGTCTCGTGGCCCAGGTCCGAAAAACAGCGGGACAGGCTGTCGCGGATGAACTCGTCGTCGTCGATGACCAGGATGCGGGCCACGGGCTGCCCTCCCTATCGGCAGTGCCGGCGCACGTTCTCGACCAGGACGCGCGGCGTCATCGGCTTCTGGACAAAGGCCGCGATGCCGGCGGCCTCGGCCCGGTTCTCGAGCCTTGCCTCGGCGTGCCCGGTGCAGATGACGATCCGGGCCTTGGCGTCGTGGCCGAGGATGCGCGCGGCCAGGCCCAGGCCGTCCAGGCCCGGCATGGACTGGTCGGCCAGGACCAGGTCGAAGCGGCCCCCGGCCCGCAGGTATTGATCAAGCCCGGCCTCGCCGCTTGCGGCCGTGGCCACCTCGAAGCCGGCCTCGCGCAGCACCCGGGCCATGGCCGCCAGCGCCCCCTGGTCGTCGTCCACCAGGAGGAGCCGCCCGGACTGGCCGCGCGCCGGGCAGGGCTCGACGCCATATCCGGCGCCGGGCTCGTCGCCGACCCGCGTGTCGATGGGCTCGACGGCCGGCAGATAGACGGTGAAGACCGTGCCCTGGCCTGGCCGGCTGTCCACCTGGATGCTGCCTCCGGCGCTGGTGGTGATGGCGTGGACCACGGCCAGGCCCATGCCCGTGCCGCCGCTCTTCTTCTTGCTGGTGTAGAAGGGCTCGAAAATGCGCTCGATCCTGCCTGGCTCGATGCCCTGGCCGGTGTCCACCACCTTGAGGACCACGTAGCGGCCCAGGGCCAGCCCCTGGTGCGGGGCGTGTTTCAGCGACTCCACCAGCGCGTTGGTCACCGAGACCGAGAGCCGCCCGCCCTCCGGCATGGCCTGCACGGCGTTGCGGCAGAGGTTGAACAGCAGCTGCTGGACCTGGGCCGGATTGGCCAGGATGCAGTCCTCGGCCGCGCAGTAATCGGCCTCGAGGAGGACATTGGCGGGCAGCGAGGCCGTGAAAAGCTCGAGGTTCTCCCTGGCCAGGGGGATGAGCCGCAGGGGCGCACGGCTGACGTTCTGCTGGCGGCTGTAGTCGAGCACCTGCTCGACCAGGTCCGCGGCCCGGTAGGCCGCGCGTAGGGCGCCGTTCAGGGGCTCGGCCAGGGTATCGTCGGCGATCTTGCCCAGGGCGTAGTCGATGTTGAAGATGATCGGCAGCAGGTTGTTGTTGAGGTCGTGGGCGATGCCGCCGGCCAGGACGCCGATGGCCCGCATCTTGTGGGCCTGGAAGAGCTCGCGTTCCACGCGCTTGAGCTCGGTCACGTCGATGCCCAGCTCCATGACCAGGGGCTCGCCGTTCTCATCCTCGAAGGGGTAGTCGTAGATGTGGAAGGTGCGGGAGAGGCCGTCGGTGAACTGCCAGCTCTCGGGCCGGCCGGTGTCGAAGACCCGGAAGGTGGGGCAGAAGGGGCAGGGGCTGTCGCGGCCGCTGAAGACCTCGTAGCAGCGGCGGCCATTGGTCTCGCCGTAGAAATTCCTGGTCTTCCGGTTGGCATAGGCCACGGTGTAGTCGCGGCGCTGCATGTAGACGAAGATCGGCAGCTCCTCGATGACCTCGAAGAACAGCCGGCGGCTGCGCTCCCGCTGTCGCTCCGCCCGGCATCGGGCGGCGCGCTCGGCCTGCAGGACCTGGCGCAGGTGCTCGCCGCCCCCGGCCTCGCGCAGCTCGACGATGACCTCGCCAGTGCCCCCGGCCGGAATGAGCCGGCAGAGGCGCGCCCGGCTGCCGTTCTCCGGCCCGACCTCGAAGGACTGCGGGCCGCCGTCGCCGTCCTTGATCCGCCCGAGCGCGCCCGCAAGCGGGGAGGCGAAGGCCGGCGGGAGCCCCAGTCCGCCCGGGTCACGGCCCAGGCAGTCCGGGCCGCCGTCCGCCAGGAGGGCTCTGAAGGCCGGGTTGGCGTAGGCCAGCCGGCCGGCGGCGTCGAACACGGCCAGGCCGGCGAGGCAGTGCTGTGCGTAGTGCTCCAGGCTGACGGTCATCTCTCGCCCTATCGGTCGCACAGAAATTACATTTTTATGCATTAAAGCCGACAATGAATGTAGCCAATCGCCATTGAAATATCAATGTCCATCGAATAATCCATTAACATGCTAAAAATACTGATGAAATAAGATGAAGGCAGCCAAACTTATGATTCTTGTTTTTAATAATCTGATTATTGAAAATGAGAATACATGAATCGACAAAGACCGATACGACGCCGCCAGAACCCTTCATCGCTGTATTAATTCAT
The DNA here is from genome assembly GCA_002428705.1 of Desulfovibrio sp. UBA6079. Taxonomy (GTDB): domain Bacteria; phylum Desulfobacterota; class Desulfovibrionia; order Desulfovibrionales; family Desulfovibrionaceae; genus UBA6079. The sequence continues at coordinate 46,810 of DIXN01000044.1, read as the reverse complement.
TGATTTTATACAATAAAATTTGGACATGATCAACTGGCACGAGAATTGATTTATCCAACGCCATTGACGTTAATGGAAAGACTGCCGGGGCGCATGATCCGCAAGGCCAAAATCCAGGAAAGGGAAAATCATATGACCATGTATCTGCCGAAGTCCCACTCCATAGACAGCATCAAGAAGACCATCCGGGACAACGATATCCACTTCGTCCGCTTCGAGCAGGCCGATCTGCACGGCGTGTCCCGAAGCAAGACCGTGCCAGTCGGCTGCTTCATGGACTATGTTGAGAACGGCCTGAACTTCTACGGCGGTCTCCTCGGCCTCGACATACAGTCCATGGTTCCGACGGGCACCGGCTATGCCGAGGAGGTGGCCTTCGCCGACCACTGCACCGTGCCCGACCTCTCGACCTTCACCGTGCTGCCCTGGGTCCGGAACACGGCCAACATCACCGTGGACCCCTACTGGTACGACGGAACGCCGGCCATGGCCTCGCCGCGCCTGCTCCTGAAGAAGCTCCTGAACGAGTTCGACACGCTGGGCTACATCTGTCGCCTTGGCTACGAGTTCGAGTTCTACGTCCTGCACAAGGACAGCCGCCAGCCGGTCTACACCGGCCAGCCCATCTTCGTGACGCTGAAAAACAACTTCGACATCGACTTCACCTACGACCTGATGCGCAAGATGGACCAGGCCGGGGTGCGCATCATCACCCAGAACTCCGAGCACGGCCCCGGCCAGCAGGAGTTGAACCTCTACTACAAGGACGGCCTGGCCGCCGCTGACACCGCCTTCCTCTACAAGATGGGCACCAAGGAGATCGCCCTGCAGCACGGCTACATCGCCACCTGGATGACCAAGCCCTTCATCGATTCCAGCGCCTCGGGCTCCCACTTCCACGTGAGCCTCATCGACAAGAAGACCGGCCGAAACGCCTTCGACGATCCGCAGGGCCAGTTCGGCCTTTCGGAGCTCGCCCGCAACTTCCTGGCCGGCATGCTGAGGCACGCCCGGGCCAACACCCTGTTCACCGCGCCGACCATCAACTGCTACAAGCGCTACCGCATCAACTCCTTTGCCCCGCACACCGCCACCTGGGGCATGGAGAACCGCACCGTGGGCATCCGCCTGAAGGGCTGCCGGGGCCAGAGCACCCACTTCGAGAACCGGCTGGCCTGCGGCGCCGCCAACCCCTACCTGCAGGCCGTGAGCACGCTGGCCGCGGGCCTTGCGGGCCTGAAATCCGCGCCTGAGCTGCCCGCGCCGGTGACCGACATCGCCTACACCCGCGACGAGTTGCCCAGGCTGCCGCACAGCCTGGAGGAGGCCATCGCCGTGTTCGAAAAGGACACCGAGCTGCAGGCCATGCTCGAGCCGGAGTTCATCAAGCTGGTCCTGGCGGTGAAGAAGTACGAAGTCGCCACGGCCAAGGAGAGGTTTGCCGACTACGGCACGCCGGCCTTCAACAACCGCGTCGATCCCTGGGAATGGGACTACTTCATGGAGCTGCTCTAGCGCCCGGCGGCGATCGCCTCAATCGGAGAGAGCCATGATACGTGAGATACCGCTTCTCGAACTGACCGGCAGTCCCTACGCCATGGGGCTGGCCCACGGCCGGACGCTGAAGGACCAGATACGAGAGTTCGCGGCCTCGGTCACGGCCGTACACCAGGCCAACAACACCTTTCTCAAGGCCGAGAAGAAATCGCTCCTCGACTTCTGCCTGAAGAACCTCGGCTTTCTGCAGAAATTCTCGCCTGCGCTCGTTGACGAGATGCGCGGCATCGCCGACGGCGCGAATGTTCCCTTCGAGGAGATCGTCTACCTGAACTCCTTTCTCGAGCTGGAGGACCTGCGCGCCCCTAGCCTGGGCGCGAAGATCCTGCCCGACGGCCTGTGGGGCTGCACCACGCTGAACGTCACGGCCGAGGCCGGCGAGGGCGGCCGGGCGCTCATCGGCCAGACCTTCGACATGGAGAAGTACTACGAGAAGTATCTCTGCGTGCTGCGCATCCGGCCCGAGACCGGCCCGGCCATGCTGGTCCTGACCTTCGCCGGCATCCTGGGCTTGAACGGCCTGAACGGCGCGGGCGTCGCCGCGGTCATCAACAAGGTTGCGGCCACGGACGCCCGGCCCGGGGTCATCTACCCCTTTGTCATGCGCAAGGCGCTGGCCGCCGAGCGCATCGGCGACGCGCTCGGCGCGGTCATCTTCTCGCCCCGGGCCACGGGCATCACCTACCAGTTGGCCGGGCACGGCCTGGCCTTCTGCGCCGAGACCTCGGCCACCTCCTACGAGCTGCTGCCCATCGACGGGGCGCTGGCCCACACCAACCACTACGTGGGCGCGGGCATGCGCCGCTTCGAGACCCCGAACTGGCTCTCCCACGGCGGCTCCATGGTGCGAGCGCAGGTGGCCGACACGTTCCTGAAGAAGCACCGCGGACAGCTGTCCACGGCCAGGCTTCAGGAGCTGACCCGCGACCACACCAACCACCCGCGCTGCATCTGCGCCCACGGCTTTCCCGGCGAGGGCGAGGAGAGCGCGTTCCACACGGTCTTCGGCGTGGTCATGGACCCGGCCGCGGGCCGGTTGGAGGCCTGCCCGGGCAACCCGTGCGGGAATGCCTATGCGACATACAGCCTGTGAAACGCAGACACCCGGAAAGAGGTGCGTCACGCGGGCGGCATATTGGACAAATTTGTACTTTCGTAGCGGAGAAAGAACAGGAAATGTCACGCCGGGAGCGGCGCTCGTCAGGTGCGAACTGATAAACGCCGTCATTACAGGCTGTTAGACGATCGGCAGCTGGACTGGCCGGCGGCACGGATGCTGCTAATAGGTGGTAATAACTATTTTGCAAAAACCGGAACGAAGGTGGTGGATCATGGAAGTGAAAAATGGCAAAATTCGGAAAGTCTGCGACACCTATGACGCGGGTGGCATGAGCCGGCGCAGTTTCCTGAAGAAGATGACCGCCCTCGGCGTCACGGCCCTCATCGCCAACGCCGTCAGCCTCTCCCCGCTCGGCGCGGCCAAGGCCTTCGCCGCCATCACCGGACCCGAGGAGCGCGCCTGGGAGCTGGCCAAGGTCGCCGCGGCCAAGGCCACCAGGAAGACGCTCACCCTGCTCATCCCCACCGGCTCCATCGGCAACATGACCCCCTACGTGGACAAGTGGAAGAACGAGCTCGGCATCACGCTCGAGTTCATCGAGGAGCCCGACGAGGTCGTGCATACCAAGGGCATGCAGGAGGCCGTGGCCAAGACCGGCCGCTACGACGTGATGATGCCCACGGCCATGTCCTACCCCGACTGGATCGACTCCGGGGTCATCTACGACCTGACCGACTGGACCGAGAAGCACCAGCCAGACTTGTTCGACAAGCAGTGGGGCGTGGTCTTCCCCGCGAGCCACCACGCCCAGCTCTACAACGGCCGCGTGGCCGGCCTCCTGAACGACGGCGACCAGATCACGCTCCTCTGCCGCGGCGACTACCTGAGCGACCCGGCCAAGGCCAAGGCCTTCGAGGACAAGTACGGCTACAAGCTGGCCGTGCCCAAGACCTGGAAGGAGTACTTCACCCTCGCCCAGTTCATGCACGACCCGGCCAAGGGTTTCTACGGCAGCCTCGAGTACCGCTCGCCCTACTACGTGAAGTGGATGTTCATGCAGCGCCTGGTCTCCAAGGGCCGGCTCTACTTCGACCAGGACGTGAACCCGACCTTCAATTCCGAGGAAGGCGTGGCCGCCCTGGAGGACATGCTGGCCATGAACCCCTACCTGCACCCCGACGCCTTCAACTTCACCTGGTCCTCCAACTACAACGCCTTCGGCCGCGGCGAAGGCTTCATGAACATCGTCTGGCCCTCGGGCTTCAAGTACTCCATGAATCCCGCCACCGGCCCGGCCACCGCCGGCAAGATCGCGCCCACGGTCATGCCCGCGGACACCACCAAGGACGGCACGCTGCTCTACGCCGGCATGTTCTGCTGGGGCTACGGCTACGCCGTGTCCAAATACTCGGCCAACCCCGAGCTGGCCTACGCCTACGCCCAATGGATGACCTCGCCGACCATCTCCGCCGACGCCATCCCCTACCTCGGCGGCTACTCCGACCCCTACCGAGTGAACCACATGCTCGAGCCCACCAAGCGCCTGGTGGACACCTACACCCTGCCCTACCTGAAGACGCTCTATGAGAACATCGTCAACACCGTGCCGGACTTCTGCGTGCCCGGCGGCTTCGAGTACCAGGACGCGCTGGACAAGCAGGTGCACGCCTGCATGACCGGCGAGAAGAAGCCCAAGGAGGCGCTCGAGGCCGCGGCCCACGCGTTTGAGCGCATCACCAGGCGCATCGGCAAGGACAAGGTCAAGAAGTCCTGGCTGGCCCTGACCAAGAACTTGGCCGAGCCGATCAAGAAGGCCAGCGGCGCGGACAAGTGGAGCTAAGCTCGCGCCCGGGCACCCTTCCACTCCCGCAATGAGGTATCCGCCTTGACCGACATCACTGGCACGACTGGCATGACTGGCATCGCTGCCATCGAAAAAGAAGCAATGGCGCTCCCCCCCGCGGCCGTGACCGCGGGGGGGAGCCTCCCCAAAGCCGCGAAACCCAGCCGGATCGGGCTCTACCTGACCCTGCCCGGACAGATCGTCTCGGTCCTGGTCCTGGTCGTGCCGCTGCTGGTCGCGCTGTACATGAGCTTCACCGACTGGACGCCGACCCGCGGCTCGCTGCTCGCCGCCCAGCTGGTGGGCATCGACAACTACAGCGAGCTCCTCGTCTGGGACACGCGCTTCATCTACGCGGTCATCCGCACCTTGTGCCTCTCCGTGGTCTGCCTGTCGCTCGAGTTCGCCTTCGGCCTGGGGCTGGCCGTTCTTTTCCTGCGCGAGTTCCGCGGCAAGTCCGTGCTCTTCTCGGCCTTCCTGACGCCGATGATGATCCTGCCGGTGGTCGTGGGCTACATCTTCTGGATGCTCTTTCAGTCCAACGGACCCGTGAACCAGATGCTCGAGTTCGTCCTCGGCCCGCAGCACACGGTGGAATGGTTCCGCAGCGCCCCGTTCGCGGTCCTGGCCGTGATCGTCACCGAGGTCTGGCACTGGACGCCGCTCTTCTTCCTCATCCTGCTCTCGGGACTCAACTCCGTGCCCGAGAACCCGGTCCGCGCGGCCGTGATCCTGGGCGCGAGCCCGCGCCAGGTCTTCTGGCGGGTGGTCATGCCCATGCTGAAACCGGTCATCATCGTGGCCTTCGTCATCCGCTCCATGGAGATCATAAAGCTCTTCGACGAGGTCTTCATGCTCACCCGGGGCGGTCCGGGCTCGTCCACGGAGACCGTGAGCCTCTACATCTACAAGCTGGCCTTCAACGACTTCCAGCTGGCCTACGGCGCGGCCGCGGCCTTCCTCGTGCTGCTCGGCTGCCTGGCCATGATCCACCTGTTGCTGACCCCGGTGCGCGACCAGCTCCTGGCCGGAGGACGCTGATGCTGACCAGGAAGCTCTCCCCGCTGCAGATGGCGATCATGGCCGCGGCCCTGGCCGTGGTCCTCTTCCCGGTCTTCTGGATCCTCATGACCTCCATCAAGCCGCCCACGGACTGGAACGCCTCGCCGGCCATCTGGGTGCCCACGAAGCCCACCCTGGTCAACTTCAAGACGCTCTTCGACCCCGACGCGCTACGCGAATACGGCGTGGGAGGGGTGAGCCAGTCCGCGACCAAGGCCGTGCTCGGCTCGCTCCTGGCCTCGCTGGTGGCCACGGCGCTCTCGGTGGCCATCGGGCTGCTCGCGGCCATCGGCATCTCGCGCTACGGCAACGGCAGCAAGGCCACGCCGCTGATCATCCTGTCGGGCCGCATGTTCCCGCCCGCGGCCATCGCCGTGCCCTTCGTCATCATCTTCTCGAGCATCGGCCTGACCGACAGCTACGTCGGGCTCATCGCCATCTACGTTGCCGCGACCCTGCCCTTCTCCACCTGGATGCTCAAAAGCTTCGTGGACGACCTGCCCCGGGAGATCGAGGAGGCGGCCATGATCGACGGCCTGTCGCGCCTGCGCGCGCACCTGACCGTGACCATCCCGCTGATCAGGGGCGGGCTCTTCGCCACGACCATGTTCATCTTCATCCTCAACTGGTCGGAGTTCATGTTCGCACTCGTGCTCGCCTACTCCAACATCAGCACCATCCCGGTGCAGCTGGCGAAATACGTCACGGCCACGGCCGGCACGCTCTACGGCGTGCAGGCCGCGCTGGCCGTGCTGGCCATGGTCCCGCTGGTCATCGTCGGCTACCTCATCCAGTCCCACCTGGCCCGGGGCATGACCTTCGGAGCGATCAAGCAATGACCAGGCCCAGGCTGGAGCTCGTCTCCCTGCATAAGGAATACGACAATGGCGCGGTGGTCGCCGTGGACGGCATCGACCTCGCCGTTACGGCCGGCGAAACCATCGCGCTGCTGGGCCCCTCGGGCTGCGGCAAGTCGACCACCCTGAACATGATCGTGGGCCTGGAGCAGCCGACGTCCGGCGACATCCAGATCGACGGCGCCTCCATCGTCGGCGTGCCCGCGGGCAAACGCAACGTGGGTCTCGTCTTCCAGGACTACGCCGTGTTCACCTCCATGACCGTACGCCAGAACCTGGCCTTCGGCCTGGCCGTGCGCAAGCGGCCCAAGGCCGAGATAACCCGGGCCGTGGCCGAGGTCGCGGAGCTGCTCGGCATGTCCGACCGGCTCGACGCCCGGGCCAAGGACCTCGGCGGCTCGGAGCTGCAGCGCGTGGCCATCGGCCGCACCCTGGTCACCAAGCCGGCCATCCTGCTCCTGGACGAGCCGCTCTCCAACCTCGAGGCCGCCGCCCGCCTGGCCATGCGCCGGGAGCTGCGGCGCCTGCAGAGCGAGATCGGGCTGACCATCATCTACGTCACCCACGACCAGATCGAGGCCCTGTCGCTCGCCGACCGCATCGCCGTGATGCACGCCGGCAGGATCCTGCAGGTGGAGAAGACCGCGCGCATCTGCGAGCGTCCCGACCACGTCTTCGTGGCCGGCTTCCTCGGCTCGCCGCCCATGAACCTGGTCAAGGGCGCGATCGAGCCCTGCGAGGGTAGCGTGGTCTTCCGCCACGGCGGCCTGACCCTGCCGCTCGGCGCCATCGCGGACTTCATAAAGCCGCCCGAGGGCCGCTTCACCCTCGGCATCCGGCCCGAGGCGGTGCGTCTCGTGCCCGCGGACGGCGCGGCGCTTTCCGGCGAGGTCCTGCTGGTGGAATCGCGGGGAGCCGACGCGGTGCTGACCGTCGAGGCCGCCGGCCTCAAGCTCAAGGTCGTCGCGCCCGCGGGCGCGCACCCCGGGGAGGGCCAGGCCACGGGCCTGGCCGTGGACCCGGAGGCGCTCGTCTTCTTCGGCGGCGACACCAACCGCAGAGTCGATCTTCCCCTGGCAGCGAGGCCGAACTGATGCAAGGAACACCACAGGAGACGACCCAGCCCGTGCTCATCCTCGACGGGCTGCGCAAGAGCTTTCGCGGGAAAACCGCGCTCACCGGCGTGAGCTTCGCGGTGCCGAGGGCCTCGCTGACCGTCATCCTGGGCTGCGCCGGGGCCGGCAAGACGACCACCCTGCGCCTGATCGCCGGGCTCGACCAGCCCGACGCCGGCCGCGTGGTCATAGGCGGCCGGGACGTCTCCGGCTGGGAGCCCAAGGACCGCGACATCGCCATGATCCTCGACAACCTGGCGCTCTACCCGAACAGGACGGGCTACGCCAACATCGCGAGCCCGCTGCTCATCCGCGGCGAGCCCCCGGAGGAGATCGAGCGCAAGGTGACCGAGATGGCGACCATGCTCAAGGTCGCGCATACCTTGCAGCGCCTGCCCAAGACCATGAGCGGCGGCGAGCGCCAGCGCATCGCGCTCGGCCGGGCGCTCATCCGCACCCCGAGCCTGTTTCTCCTCGACGAGCCGCTCTCCAGCTTGGACGCCATGCTGCGCATCGAGCTGCGCGCGGAGCTTAAGCGCCTGCAGCGCGAGCAGGGCCACTCCTTCCTGCTGGCCACGCCCGACTTCACCGAGGCCATGGCCGTCGCCGACACCGTGGTCATGCTCCGCCAGGGCCGCGTGGTCCAGATCGCGCGGCCCCAGGACCTCTACGACGACCCCGTGGACCGCGAGGCTGCGACCTTCGTCGGCGCGCCCCAGATCAACCTGGCGGCGGCCAGCCACGTGCCCGGAGAGGGCGGCGGCCAGATCCTGTTCGCCGCGACCCGGATCGCCGTTCCGCCGCACCTGCGGGACGGCGTTGCCTCCGGCCCCCGCGACTTCGAGCTCGGCATTCGGCCGGAGAATCTCGCCCTGGCCGACCCCGGCGGCGCGCAGATCAGGGCCAGGCTCGCGGACATCGAGCCCCTGGGGCTCAAATCCGTGCTGACGGTGCGAAACGAGGCCGCCGAGCTGAGGGTCCTGGTGGAGAGCGCAGAGACGCACGCGCTCACCCTGAACCAGGCCGTGGGCCTGAACCTGACCAACACCCCGAAGCTGCTGGCCTTCGACCCGTCAAGCGGCCAGCGGCTGCGGCCGTAGGCGAAGATCGGCCCCGGAGCGCGCCCCGGAGCCGCCCCGGCCATAAGCGCCATGCTGAACATCTTCGTCACCTACCGCTGCAACCTGGCCTGCGCCTACTGCTTCGCCCGGGAGCTGGCGGCGGACTTTCCCGAGGATTTGGCCCCGGAGAACTTCGAGCGGCTGCTGGCCTGGATGGTGGAGGCCAAGCTCCCGGCCGCGGCCTTCATCGGCGGCGAGCCCACGCTGCATCCGCGCCTGGCGGAGATGATCGCGCGCACCGTGGACGCGGGCGTCTCGGCCGTGCTCTTCACCAACGGTCTCTTCCCCGCAGGCCTGGCCGATCGACTGGCCCCGCTGGTGGCCAACTTCGTGGTCAACTACAACGACCCGGCGGTGTACACCACGGCCCAGGCCGCGACCCTGCATGCCAACCTGTCGCGGCTCGCATCGCTCGGCGCGCGCCTGACCTTCTCCAAGAATTTTTCCAGCCGGTACAGCGACTACGGCTACCTGATCGAGGGACTGGCGCGCTACGGCGTGAAAAACGTGCGCTACGACATCTCCCGCCCGAGCGCGAGCGGCGCCAACGAGCATATCGCTTTCGATGGCGCGCGCCTGGCCATGGCCCACATCGTGGGCTTCGTCCAGGCCTGCGAGGAACGCGGCGTGCGCACCGGCCTCGATTGCAGCGCGCGCCTGTGCGACCTGGCGGAGGCGGACCGGCGCTACCTGGAACAGGTGTCCATGAAGTTCAGCGGCGTCTGCCACCCGTCGCTGGACGTGCACCCGGACCTCTCGGCCTCCTACTGCCTGCCGCTACGCGACGTGCGCGTGGCCGACGTGACGGAGTTCCCCGGTCCCGAGGCCTTGACCTGGCACTTCGCCCGGGCCGCACGAGCGCTGCGCGAAGCCGATCCCTCGGGCAGCTGCTTCGGCTGCAAGGACTTCCCGCGCCGCTGCCAGGGCGGCTGCCTGGCCCTCAAGCGGGCCGCCATCAGCAAAACCTAGGAAGCGAAGAGCCATGAGCGAGAAAAGAACCGTCGTCACCACCTGCACCCGGGACTGCGCCAACACCTGCGGGCTCGTCGCCACGGTCGAGGACGGCCGGCTGGTCAAGCTGGCCGGCAGCCCGGACCACCCCCTGACCCGGGGCCTGGCCTGCGTCAAGGCCGCCCGCTACGTGCGCCGGGTCTACAGCCCGGAGCGCATCATCCACCCCATGATCCGCCGGGGTGGCGAGTGGAGCAGGGCGTCCTGGGACGAGGCGCTCGACCTGATCGCGGAGAAGATGCAGGCCATCGCGGCCGAGTCCGGCCCCGAGGCCATCCTCTACTACCAGGGCTACGGCGAGCGCACGGCGCTGAAACTCCTGAACAGGTACTTCTTCAACCTCTTCGGCGGGGTGACCACGCTTTGCGGCTCGCTCTGCGGGGGCACCGGCCAGGCCTCGCAGAATCTCGACTTCGGGGTGCGCGTTTCCCACGACCCGCTGGACCACGCAAACAGCGCCGCAATGATCCTCTGGGCGCGCAATCCGGCCTCGACCAACGTGAGCCTCGTGCCCATCATCCGCGACATCCGCAGGCGCGGCGGCAGGGTCATCCTGGTCGACCCCGCGCGCAGCAAGTCCGCGGCCCTGGCCGACCAGCACATCGCCCCGCGCCCGAACGGCGACACCTACCTGGCCCTGGCCGCGGCCAAGCTCATCCTCGCCGCCGGGGCCGAGGACCGGGAGTTCATGGAGCGCAACGCCGTGGGCGCGGCCGAGTACGAGGCCATTCTGGCGCGTTATGATCTGGACGAGTTGTGTCGGCTGGCCGGCGTCGGCCGGGCCGAAGCCGAGCTCCTGGCCGAGACGCTCATGACCCGCAAACCAGCCTCCATCCTGCTCGGCTGGGGTCTGCACCGCCACGAGTTCGCCCACCACGCCATCCGGGCCATCGACGCCCTGGGCGCCGTCAGCGGCAACATCGGCGTGCCCGGCGGCGGCGTGAGCCAGGGCTTCGAGGAGTACGGGCCGTATGACCAGCAGTACTGGGGCGACGGCCTCAATCCGCCGCGGCGCACGCTCCTGCTGCCGACCATCGGCCAGGAGATCCTGGCCGCGGACAATCCGCCCATCCGCATGATCTACGTCACCGCGGCCAACCCCCTGTGCATGGCCGCGAACACATCCAAGGTCGCCGGGGCCTTCCGCAAGGCCGAGCTCGTAGTCTACTCCGGCCATTTCCTGGACGACACCGCGGACGCCGCCCACGTCTTCCTGCCCGCGACCACCTTCCTGGAGGAGGAGGACGTTATGGCCAGCTACGGCCACAACTACGTCGGCCCGGTGAACCCGGCCATCGCGCCCGTGGGCGAGTGCCGCTCGGAATTCCGGATGTTTTATGAGCTGGCCGCGCGCTTCCCCTTTGCCACGCACTACCGGCGAAGCGAGAGCGACTGGCTCGAACTCCTGTGCGCCCCCATCCGGGCCCAGGGCTGCGGCCTTGACACCCTGCGCCGGGGGCCGTTCCGCCTGGACGCCCCCATGGTGCCCTACGCCGACCGGACCTTCAAAACGGCCTCGGGCAAGTTCCAGTTCATGACCGACTTCGACCCGGCCGAGCTGTCCGCCGGCGACACGGGCTATCCCTATCGCCTGCTGACCATCGCGCCCCACGGCTACATCTGCTCCGAGCGGACCATGGCCGAGCACGACGCGCTTCCGACCGTGCGCCTGGACGCCGCCGAGGCCTCGCGCCAGGGGCTCACCGACGGCATGGCCGTCACGGTGCAAAGCCCGGTGGGCGAGGCCAGGGCCACGCTCAAGACCGAACCCGGCCTGCGGCCCGACATCCTGGTCGCGGACCGCGGCGGATGGACCAAGGCCGGCCACGGACTGAACCGCCTGACCCGGGATCTGGCCAGCCGCGTGGGCCAGGGCACGCCCTACTACGAGACGTGCGTTTCGGTCGTCCCCTGCCCGGACGACGGCCTGGCCGGGACGCGAATCCTCGTCGTCCAGCACAGCACGCACGCGCCCGGCGGGGTCTTCGTCAAGGAGCTCGTCCGCCAGGGCGCCGTGCCGGTCGTCGTGCACCCGGCCGGCGGCGAGGCGCTTCCGGCCACCCCGGAGGGTTTCGGCGCCCTGGTCGTGCTCGGCGGGCCGCAGCACGCCTACGACGATGCGTCCTCGCCGTATTTCCAGCCGCTGCTGCAGCTCATGCGCGACTTCGACGCGGCGGGCAAACCCGTGGCCGGCATCTGCCTCGGCTGCCAGCTCCTGGCCCGGGCCCACGGCGCGCCGGCATGGACCATGGACCGCCTGGAGTTCGGCTTCATCGCCCACGAGGTCACGCCCGAAGGCCGCTGCGACCCTGTCCTCGGCCCGGCGCTGCCGCTGCCGCGGCTCATGGAGTTCCACGAGGACAGCTTCGACCTGCCCCGGGGCGCGACGCTCCTGGTGGCGGGCCAGGACTGCCCGCAGCAGTGCTTCCGGGTGGGCCGGGCCTCCTACGGCTTCCAGTTCCACCTCGAGGCCGAATCCGCGGGCATCGACGACTGGCTGACGCTCTTCCGCCAGGGCGCCATCGGCGCCTACCAGGGCTACCGGACGCTCTACGACGAGGCCTATTTCGAAGCGCTCGCCGCCGAGCTCCCCCTGCTGGCCGCGGCCTCGGAGGCCTTCTGCCGGCGGATCGTCCGGAACTGGCTGGCCCTGGCCAAGCGCAGCGGCCGGTGAACGGGAAAGGATGTGACGGGGGGCACGAGGAAAAATGAAAAAGGGGTCACAGGTCTTTGTTCAACCTGCAACCCCTTTAAATTCCTGGCGGAGAGGGTGGGATTTGAACCCACGATACGGTTCCCCGTATACACCCTTAGCAGGGGTGCGCCTTCGGCCAGCTCGGCCACCTCTCCAAGGCCCGGTTCCGCACCGGGAACGAGGTTTATAGTCCGCCCCATGCCTCGTGTCAACGCTTCCGGCGGTGTCCGTCTCAGTCCTCGGGGCGCTTCAGGCGCGCCTGGCGCCCGACGATGAAGGCCAGGCAGTCCTCGCCGGACAGCGGCAGGCTGAACAGGTAGCCCTGGAAGGCCTGGCAGCCGAGAGCCCGGAAGCGCTCGCACTGCTCCATGGTCTCCACGCCCTCGACCACGGTCCTGATCTCCAGGTTGGCGCACAGACCGACCATGCTGCTGACGATATGGCCGTTGACCCCGCTCGGCGTCTCGAGGGTCAGGGAGCGGTCCAGTTTCAGCGTGTCCACCGGGAATTCCTGGAGATAGCGCAGCGAGGCGTGGCCCATGCCGAAGTCGTCGATGGCCACGTGCGCGCCCATCTTGCGCAGCCGGCGAAGCGTGTCGAGCGACCTGGCGTCGGGCAGCAGGGCGGCCGATTCGGTGAGCTCCACCTCCAGCATGCTCGGCGGGAGCCCCGCGGCGTCCAGGGTCGCCCGGATCTTTTCCAGCAGGCCGGCGTCATGGAGCTGCCTGGCCGACATGTTCACCGCCACGGTCAGGTCGTCGGGCACCCTGCCCCGCCAGGCGGCGCGCTGGTCGCAAGCCTCGCGCAGCACGAACAGCCCGAGCCGGTCGATGAGGCCCGCGTCCTCGGCCAGGGCCACGGCGATCTGAGGCGGCACGAGACCGTAGGCCGGATGGCGCCAGCGCAGGAGGGCCTCGGCCCCGAGCACACAGCCGCCGTCGGCGCAGAGCTGCGGCTGGTACACGAGGTAGAGCTGGTCGCCCCGGTCCAGGGCCTTGGAGAGATCGTTGGCCAGGGCCTTGGCGATGCGCCCCTCCACGCCCGGCAGATCGAGGCATCTCCTGCCGCCCGGCCCGACGGCGCCACGCAGCGCCGCTTCACGTAGCGCCTCCAGCGCCCGGCGGTATTCGCGATCGAACATGCGGTCGGCCAGGGAGACGAACGGCAGGTAGATGAGCACGCCCAGGGCCAGGTTCACGACCTGCATGACCGGGCCGGCCAGGGAGCCGGTGGCCGCATAGCCGCCGAGGAGCGGCGGCGCGGTCCAGTTGATCTCGGCCATGGTCCGGGGGACGAGGTCCAACAGGGTGGCGGCGTAGGCCGCGACGGTCTGGACCACCGGGACCAGCAGGAAGGGCACGACGTAGACCGGGTTGAAGACCAGCGGCAGGCCGAAGAGCAGCGGCTCGTTCACGTTGCACAGCGCCGGCAGCAGGGCGATCAGGCAGAGCCGGCGGCTGCCGCTGTCGCGGCTCCTGAGGAAGACGGCCAGAATGAGGCAGAGCGTGCAGCCCGAGCCGCCCATGCGGGTGAAGGCGTCCAGGAAGGGCTTGGTCAGGATGTGGGGCAGTGCCTGGCCCTGCGCGAAGGCGCTCACGTTGTCGAGCAGGGCCGGCGTGAGGATGTTCTGCTCGACCGAAAAGAGGAGGTTCGGGCCGTGCGCGCCGAAGAACCAGAAGACCTGGGACAGACCGACATAGGCCAGGCCCAGGCCGAGACTGTCGCCCGCGCCGTGGAAAGGAACGGCCAGAAGCTGCCGGGCGGTCTCGTGCAGGTTGCCGACGCCCAGGAGCTCCAGGAGCGCCCGGGCCAGGCCGAAGAGCAGGATCGTCGCCATGCCCGCGGGCAGGGCGGTGAGGGCGTCGTGCACCACGTGGTCATGCCCCACCGCGGGCAGCGGCAGGCGGAAGAGCTTCAGGCGCGAAAGCCGCAGGAAGAGATGTCCGCCCGCGGCCGCGACGAGAAAAGCCACCAGCAGCCCGCGGTCCAGGGAGGCGAAATCCTGCCAGGAGCCGGCTCCGGACGGCGCGGCCAGGACGAAGAACGAGGACAGGACGATCGCCGCGGTCATGGCCGGGCTGACGCTTTGCCCCGCATGGCGCAGATTGCTCTGAACCGCGAGCGTGTAACTGAAGGTGCTAAGGACGGCCAGGGCGGCGATGCCGAACGAGCCGCGCACCAGGTGCTCGCAGACGACGCGCCAAGTCCCGCCGAAGGCCGCGTCGAGCCCGCGGGGCACGAAAGCCAGCGGGAAATTCCGGAGCATGAGGGCCAGCGCCCCGACCATGACCAGCGGCAGGACGAGCGCCAGGCTGCGCTGCACGGCCTGGAAAAACGGACGCGAGCCCAGGCTCTCCACCAGAGCGACGACGGAGGCGACTATCGGACCAATGGGCGGACCAATGGGCGGACCAACGGGCGGGCCGGCCGGGGCGGCTTGCGACCCGCGCGGGGCGGGACGCGCGACGTCAGCCATCACGGCCTCCGAAGCCCGCCGGGGGCGGGACAGGTCCAGTCATGCCGGGGCCGGGGGATCTATCGTATTGCGGCATGCGACCCATGACTATCCTCTCGCCGCCGTCCCGGACTACTCCGCGTGGCTGGATTTGAAGAAAACCCGCACCGGGGCGTGGGTCAGCCCGAAGAGCTTGCGCAGGGAATTTTCCAGGTAACGCTGGTAGGAGGGCTTGATCAGCTCCTTGTTGTTGACGAAGAAGATGAAGGTCGGCGGGGTGGATTCCACCTGGGTCAGGTAGTAGAACTTGGCCCGCTTGAACTTGACCACGGGCGGCTGATGCTTGTCGAGGGCCTTGCGCATGGCCCGGTTCAGCTCGCCGGTGGAGACGCGCACCTTGCATTCGGCGTCGATGGTCTCGGCCAGGGGCAGAATCTGCGACAGCCCGGTGCGGGTCAGGGTGGAGGTGAACAGGATCGGAGCCTGGGCCGCTATTTTGAGCTCCCGGCGGAACATCTCCTTGACCTCTTTCCCCTCGGCCCTGGGCACGAGGTCGAGCTTGTTCACGGCGATGAGAAACGGCGTCTTCTCCTTGTCCAGGAAGGACACCAGCTTCTTGTCCTGGGTGGTCAGACCCTCGTTGGCCGAAAGCACCAGGACCACGACGTCGGCCCGCTTGCTGGCCGCGAGCGCGCGCAGCACGCTGAAATGCTCGAGCCCCTCCTCGACCTTGGTCTTCTTGCGCACGCCGGCCGTATCCACGAAGGTATAGCGCTTGCCGTCCCGTTCGAAGGTCACGTCCACGGCGTCGCGGGTGGTGCCAGCCTCGGCGCTGACCAGGAGGCGGTTCTTGCCGATGAGCGCATTGATCATCGAGGACTTGCCGGCGTTGGGCCGGCCGAGCATGGCCAGGCGCAGGCCGGCCTCGATATGCGATTCCTCCGGCTCGGGCACCGAGGCCAGGAGCTCCCCGGCCAGGCGCTCGCGCAGGGCGTCCAGGCCGAAGCCGTGGGCCGCGGAGACCGGGGCCAGGGGGAAGCCCAGGGCGTGGAACTCGGCCGTGCGCAAGCCCTCCTGCTCCTCGCCGTCGACCTTGTTCACGGCCAGCAGCGTCGGCTTGCCGCTCCTGCGGATGAACTCGGCCACGGACTGGTCCAGCGGAGTCAGGCCCTCGCGTCCGTCCATGACCAGGAGGATGGCCTGGGCCTCCTCCACGGCCTCGCGCGCCTGGTTGAAGATGCCCTCGCGCACGTCGGCGCCCGGGGTTTCGACCACGGTCAGGCCGCCGGTGTCGACCAGGGCCACGCGGCGGCCGCCGATCTCGGTTTCGGCGTAGAGCCGGTCGCGGGTCACGCCGGGCTCGTCGTGGATGATGGCCAGGTTCTGGCGCAGCAGGCGGTTGAACAGGGTCGATTTGCCGACGTTGGGCCGGCCGACGATGGCCACTATGGCTGGCATGTGTGGTTAGAGCTCCTCGGACCGCGCCGCGGCCAGGGTCAGGGCCTTGGTGATGGCCTCGGGATAGGGCGGGCGCAGGATGCCCCGCTCGGTGATGAAGGCCGCGATGAGCGCGGCCGGGGTGACGTCGAAGGCGAAATTGTAGACCGTGACCCCTTCCGGCACGATCGATGATTCGCCGGTGGGATGGGTGACCTCGCGCGGCGGGCGCTCCTCGATGGGAATCTCCTCGCCGCTGGGAGTATCGGCATCGAAGGTCGAGAGCGGCGCGGCCACGTAGAAGGGGATGCCGTGCGCCTTGGCCAGCAGGGCCACGCCGTAGGTGCCGATCTTGTTGGCCGTGTCGCCGTTGGCCGCGATGCGGTCGGCGCCGACGATGACCTTGTCCACCAGGCCTTTTCGCATCAGCAGCGCGCAGGCGTTGTCGCAGGCCACGGTCACGTCCACGCCGTACCTGGAAAGCTCGTAGGCGGTCAGGCGCGCGCCCTGAAGGAAGGGCCGGGTCTCGTTGGCCACCACGGAAATCCTCTTGCCCGCCTCCTTGCCGGCGTAGATCACGCCGAGCGCCGTGCCGTAGCCAGCGGTGGCCAGCGAGCCCGCGTTGCAGTGGGTCATGACCCGGTCGCCGTCCTCTAGCAGCGCGGCGCCGTGGCGGCCCATGGCCCGGTTGGCCTCCTCGTCCTTGCGCTGCATCTTTTTGGCCATGTCCAGCCAAACCGTGGCCAGGGAGGCCAGGCCGATGCCCGGAAAGCCCTCCCAGGCCGCGCTGAGCTTGTCCACGGCCCAGGCCAGGTTGACGGCCGTGGGCCGGGCCTCGCGGATGGCCGTGAGCTTGGCTTTCAGCCGCTCCGGCCAGTCGGCTGCCTCGGCTCCGACCTCGCGGGCCGTCTCGCGGGCGGCCAGGTAGCAGCCGAAGGCCGCGCTCACGCCGATGGCCGGCGCGCCGCGCACGACCATGACCTTGAGCGCGGTGACGATCTCCGCCACGCTCTTGCAGACGAATTCCTCGACCCGGCCAGGCAGGTAGCGCTGGTCCAAGAGAACCAGGGCGTCGCGCTCGGGGTCGAAGCGGATGTGCTCGTTCACGATGATGCTCCCTCTAGCCGAGCTTCCTGGCCAGAAGCTCGTTGACCAGGCCGGGGTTGGCCTGGCCCTTCATGCGCCGCATGACCTGGCCGACGAAGAAGCCGGTCAGCTTCCTCTCGCCGCCCCGGTAGCGCTCCAGTTCCTTGGGGTTTGCCGCCAGGACCTCGTCCAGCACGGCCTCGATGGCCCCGGTGTCGGAGATCTGGGCCAGGCCCTTGTCCTTGACGTACGTATCGGGGTCCGCGCCCGTGGCGCAGAGCTCGGCGAAGATCTGCTTGCCGCTGGTGCCGCTGATGGTCCCGGACTCGACCAGCTTCAGTAGCCTGGCCAGTTTCTGCGGGGTCAGCGCGCAGTCGAGCGCACCGACCTTCTTCTCGCGCAGCTCGCGCAAAAGCTCGGTCATGATCCAGTTGGCGGCCTGTTTGGGCTCGGCGCCAGCGGCCAAGGCGGCCTCGAAATAGTCGGCCACGTCGCGCTCGGCGGTCAGCACCTCGGCGTCGTAGGCAGGCAGGCCATGCTCGGCCATGAAGCGGCGTTTGCGGGCCTCGGGCAGCTCGGGCAGCTCCGAGCGCCAGCGCGAGAGCATGACCTTGTCCATGACCACCGGCACCAGATCCGGGTCCGGGAAGTAGCGGTAGTCGTGGGCCTCCTCCTTGCCGCGCATGGGCAGGGTCACGCCCTTGACCGTGTCGAAGAGCCGCGTCTCCTGGACGATCTTCTCGCCGTCCTCCAGGCAGTCGATGTGGCGTCTGATCTCGTATTCGATGGCCTTGTGCACGTGGCGGAACGAGTTCATGTTTTTCAATTCCGCGCGCACGCCGAATTCCGGCTGCCCCACGGGCCGGACCGAGACGTTGGCGTCGCAGCGGAACGACCCTTCCTCCATGTTGCCGTCGCAGATGCCGAGGTAGACCAGGATGGAGCGCAGGTTCTTCAAATAGGCCACGGCCTCGTCGGCCGAGCGCATGTCCGGCTCGGAAACGATCTCGATCAAGGGCACGCCGCAGCGGTTCAGGTCCACGTAGCTCACGTTCTCGGTGGCCGAGTGGATGTTCTTGCCGGCGTCCTCCTCCATGTGGATGCGGGTGATGCCGACGGTCTTCCTCTCCCCGTCCACCTCGATCTCCAGCCGGCCGTGCTCGGCCAGCGGCTCCTCGTACTGGGAAATCTGATAGCCCTTGGGCAGGTCGGGGTAGAAATAGTTCTTGCGCGCGAAGACCGAGCGCGGGTTCACCCGGCAATCGACGGCCAGGGCCATCTTGGCCGCGTACTCCAGAACCTTGTCGTTCATCACCGGCAGGACGCCGGGCATGCCGGCGCAGACCGGACAGACGTTCTCGTTGGGCTCGTTGCCGAAAGCCGTGGAGCAGCCGCAGAAGACTTTTGTCCTGGTCAGAAGCTGGGCGTGGACCTCGAGTCCGATGACCGCCTCGTACTGGGCCATGAAGGCCTCCTTATCCTGGGAATCAGCATATCATAAACAGGGAATACTAAGGATTTACGAGCCGGAGCACAACCCCCGGGGAGGAAGGGGGAAATCGAAGAGCCGCGAGGGTGAATATGAGAAATCGAAGTGCGTCAGGCGACCTGCGCGCCGCCTGGGTCCGAGAGCGTCCTGTACCGGTCGAATCAGAGGTCAACCGCGATTGCAGGGCCATGGGACGTTCCGCCGGGCTCGTTTCGGACCGCCTCCGCAAGCCAGGCGGCCGGACCTGTGCCCTCGCCCGCGTGACCCGTCCTCCGGTCCCGGCCCGCATCCCGGTCGCGCCCTTACGGCTTCTTCTCTCCCGCTCCCTTGCCGTACAGGGCCGGGTTCAGGCTCGGGTCGTTGTACATCTTGAACTGGTAGCTGACCTTGGGGCGCTTCAAGCCGCTCGCGTAGTCCTCGATCAGCTCCAGGATGCTCCGGCCCAGGTCCGCGCGCTGGGCCTTGAGCACATGGAGCTTGGCCGCGCATCGCTCGCGGTGCTCGGGGCTGGCCGATTCGCGGGCGGCCTCCTCGGCCATGTGGAAGATTTTGAGGGCCATGATCGAGGTCCGGTCCAAGGCCGAGCCCACGGTCTCGGTGTTGTACTTCTCCGGCCCCCAAGCCTGAAGCATCCCGGCCAGGAGCTGCACCAGGCACTCGTCCACGCGCTCGATGCCGTCGTTGCGCTCCTGGTTCAGCCTGTCGATGGCCCGCTTGCAGCCGGCGATGACCTCCGGGCCGACGTCCATGCGCCGGGCCTCGTCCTCCACGTGCCACAGGCGGTAGTTGCTCAGGTGCTCGGCCAGCACCAGGCCGCGCAGCCGCTCCGGGCCGGCTCCGGCCAGGGGCGGGAGGGTCGGCTCGGCGCCGGCGGCGTGCCAGCCGGCCACGGTTGTCAGCTGCTCGTCCAGGCAGCGCGCGACGAGTGTCGTCAACTCGGTGAAGGTCATGGGTTCACTCGGGCAGCACCCGGCGGCTGACGAGGAGCGCCACCCGGGCCGGGGTCTTGATGCGGAAGGCCAGGTATTCCTGGTCGGTGCCGATGCCGCAGTAGAAGTCGATGCGCTCGCCGAGGATCACTCCGCCCTTGTCCTGGGGCAGGGCCAGGCCGGCGCGCGGGGCCGCGGGCTCGCCTGGCGTGGTCGGCAGCTCGGCGCACAGGGCCAGGACCGAGCCGAGCGGCAGGAGCGCCGGGTCCGTGGCCAGGCTGACCATGCCGGTCAATGGCTGGCCCATGGCGCCCACGGGCGGGGTCTGGGAGAGGCGGAAGAAGACGTAGCTCGGGTTCGCGGCCAGGATGGCCTCGCGCTCGGCCCCGGCCCGGTCGAGGGCCGCGCGGATGCCCTCGCGGTGGACCTCGCCGGGAAAGAGCAGACCCCGGGCCAGGAGCTCGCGCGGCACCGAGACGAAGTCACGGCCGTTCTTGCCGGCATAGAGCGCGTAGCAGTTGCGGCC
Organism: Desulfovibrio sp. UBA6079; assembly: GCA_002428705.1. Lineage (GTDB taxonomy): Bacteria > Desulfobacterota > Desulfovibrionia > Desulfovibrionales > Desulfovibrionaceae > UBA6079. The sequence goes on along the minus strand of DIXN01000044.1, from coordinate 26,567 downwards.
GTCGGGCAGCTTCAGCCGCCCCGAGCCCTGGACCTGCAGGTGCTCCACGTCCCAGGGGTGCTTGAGCCAGGCGATCTCAAGGTTCCGGCCGGCGAGCGCGCCCTCCTGCTCGATCTGGCGCCGGTCGAAGTAGGGCACGGGGCGCCCCTCCGCCAGGCGGTAGATGAGCGTCTGGCCCTGCCAGCGGCGGTGGAAGGCGCCCAGATCCAGGGTCAGCAGGTCGTCGGGCAGGGAATAGAGCGGGCAGGGATAGTCCGGCCCGGGCGAAAGCGAGGCCTCGACCTCCGGGGCGTAGTAGCCGGTCATGAGCGGCTCGGGCCGCCAGGCGAACCAGGCGAACTCCCTCGCCAGGACCTCGGGGTCGGAGTCCAGGGCCGGCAGCACGGCCAGCAGATCCTCGACCGTGGCGATGAGCTGGGCGTAGGTCAGGGTCAGGCCCGGCTTGTTCAGGACCGTCTCGCCGGGCGGGCGTTTGGTCAGGTAGCGCAGGCTGGCCATGAGCGTCGGCGCCAGGTCCTCGTAGCCGCCAAGCCCCTGCCAGGCCGTGGACAGGCCGCGGGCGAACTCCGCGGCCTCCTCGGGCGCAAGCCGGCTGAAGCCCGGGGCCGGGGGCACGGGCGGCGCGGGCTTGCAGGCCATCAGGCCGAGGCCCAGGGCCAGGGCGCAGAGCGCCAGGCGGAAAAAACGGCGGATCAGTGGCATTCGATGGAGGAATCGCAGTACTTGCCCACCCCGTACTCCCGGCGGCGGAAGAATTTCTCGGGGCTGGGGCCGAGGATCTGCAGCTCGCGGTAGCGCGACTGCATGTCGAGCGCGATGCGCATCTCCTTGGTGCAGCCGGTGGAGAAGGTCGCGTCCTTGCCGGTCCAGAACGAGGGTACTTTCTCGCCCAGGAGCTCGAAGCTCTTCTCTATGTCGGTCACGGACTGGAAGCGCCAGACGTCGATGTAGCCCGAGCGCTGGACCTTCTCCCACATGTACATGAGGTCGTCGCCGTCCATGCCCTCGGCGAAGTGCTCCGCGGGATTCACGATGTAGGTCTTGTCCAGGCGGGTGCGCAGGTAGTCGACGAAGACGTTCAATATGCGCAGGGCCGTGGCGGTCTGGCCTGGGATGGAGCCGATGATGGCCGAGTAGAACATGACCGTGCGGCCCTCGGAGCGCGCCCGGCGCATCTCGGTGATGATCGAGTCGGCGCGCTTGCGCAGATCCTTTTCGGTGAATTTGCGGACCTTGTCCGACCTCGGCTTGCAGTGCAGTTGGAAGCGCCCGACATCGTCGCGGAAGAAGACGATGATGTCGCGGGTGAACTCGTGGCTGGTCTGGATCATGCGCCGGTAGTAGGGCACGCCCTTGGCCAGGATCAGGTCGGCCTCCTTGAAGGCCCGGGCAAAGGTCACGCTGGTGCGGTAGAAGTTCGGCTCCTCGCGCGTGCCGTCGGAGATGACCACCAGCCGGTTCTCGCGCTGGACGCGCAGGAGCTCGTTCTTGCTCGTCTCGTGGTCGGCGAGGAAATGGGCGCCCTCCAGGGCCTGGGCCAGGGCCGGGTCGGTCTCCCAGTCCCAGAAGGTCGGACAGTCGAAGTAGAAGCCCTCCTTGAGGGCCAGGGTGACCGAGTGGCCCTGGCGCAACAGGCAGCGGATGGCCAGGAGGTCGAACATGAGCCCGCCGCTGCTGTCCGGCAGGAAGAGGATCTTCATCGGCTGGCCGGATTCGGTGCCGAAGATGCGGCGCACCGGATCGAAATTCTCCAGGGTGCGCGCGATCTCGTGCTTGAAGTCCTCGCCGGTGGGCACGTAGCCGTCCAGGCGCCAGACGAGCCCCTGGGTGGAGAGGATGAGCAGCCGGGTCAGCTCGAGCACCGAGAGCTCGTAGCGCAGGTCGGCCAGATTGCGGCAGGCCGGGGCCGTATCCGGGCAGGCGTTGATCAGGTTGTCCATGAGCGGCGAGTGGGTGACCCGAAGCGCCCGCTCGTTGGCCAGGGCCCGGCGCTCGCGGTAGGGGTCGGCCTGGCCGGAGAGGGTCATGAACATGGTGATGAGCCGCTTCATCAGCCGCGAGGGGATGAGGATGGGCTGGGCGTGGGCCTGGCAAAGCTTGTAGCGGCACAGCCCGATGATCTTCTTGCGCAGGGTGCGGTCCGGGACATTGGCCTGGACGAGCTTGATCAGGCTCTTCCACTTGCGGTTGTATTCCAGGCGGACGTCGGGCTCGTACCAGCGATTGAGGAGATGCAGGAGCATCCAGTCGCCGCACGGGGCGTAGAACTGGTCGTCGGCCAGCATCACCTGGAAGCGGATCTGCTCCGGCGAGGCGTTCTTGTCCGGGTCGATGACGTACTCGAGATTGTTCTCGGCCATGAAGTGCAAAAGCCAGGCGTCGAGGCCTGGGTCACGGCCGTAGCGCACGTCCAGGACCGAGGTGAAGGTCGGCATCTTCGGCACGTTCAGCCCCGCTCGACCATGAAGCCCTTGTCGGCCAGGGTCTTGAAGTAGGAGTCGCCGTTCAGGCGGACGAGGGAGAGGCCCTGCCGGGCCGGCTCGACCAGGATGCGGTCCCCGGACTTGAGCGCAAAGAGGCGCTGGCCGTCCTCGGTCAGGTTGATCTCGCCGTGCGGCTCCTCCACGGTCAGCGCCACCGTGCGGTCCGCGGGCAGGACCAGCGGCCGGAAATCGTTGCGGAAAGGGGCCACCGGGGTCAGGCAGTAGACCGAGAGGCTGGGGTGCACCAGGGGTCCGCCGGCCGAGACCGAATAGGCCGTGGAACCCGTGGGCGTGGCGATGATCATGCCGTCGCAGCGCAGGGTTCCCACCCGTTCCGCGCCATATTCGAGCCGCAGCCTGACCAGCCGGGCGATGCTGCCCCGGCCGACCACCAGGTCGTTGACCACCTGGCCGCGGCAGGCCACGTCGCCCTCGCGCTCCACGCAAAAGGAGAGGACCATGCGCTCCTCGCGCGAGACCCCGCCGGAGATGATCTGCTCCAGGGCCGCCGGCCAGCGGGCCGGGCAGGTGCTGGTGAGAAAGCCGACCTGGCCGAGGTTGACGCCGAGGAGCGGCAGGCCGAGGCCCAGGGTCTGGCGGGCCACGGAGATGAACGTGCCGTCGCCGCCCAGGACCAGCACCAGGTCCGCGCCGCGGGCCTCGGTGGTCGTGAACTCGGTCGCGCCCGGCCGGTGCTCGACGACCCGGCTGTCCACGCCCCGGGCGTCCAGCCACTGGGCTATCGTGGCCGCCAGGCTCATGGCCAGGGAATGGCGGTTCTTGGCGACGATCAGGATCAGCACGCCCAGGGGATACGATGTCTTGCCCGGCGAGGCAAGGGGGACTGCCGGCCGGCAGGAAATGAAGAATAATGGAAAAAATCAGCGCCGGACCCTAAAGTCCGTGCCGGCTATGCCGATAAGATTGACGAGAGGGGTGAAGTGTAATGTCCGAACCTGGCCTCCAATCCCGCATGTTGCGCACCTATTCGCGCCAGCTCGTCACCGCCAGACGGCTGGCGCACATTCATCGCATCATGCGCGCCGGCTGGCCCGACGACGAGGTGCGCAACCAGAAGGAGGCCCGGCGCCGCTCTCTCGTCGAGCGCGTGGCCCGGGAGATCATCGACAACCTGCTGGTCACCGGGGCCGAGAATACGGTGGCCGGGGAGATCAAGGCCGAGCTCGAGCGCCGCGTCGGCGCGCCCCTCGTCTTCGAGTTCCCGTTCATGGAACAGGACTTGCAAATCTTCCGGCAGAGCGACGGCACGTTGACGCGCCTCTCCCCAGAGGAGGTCCAGGAGGTCCTGGGAAGCCTCTGGCTGGTGGCCCTGGACAAGGTCGACGAGACGATGATCTAATCCTGTCAGGGACTTGCGTGAAATTGACAAAACCGCGCCAATAGGCGATTTTCGGGTAAAGAAACGAAGCCTTTCAGCCGATAAAGTAGTCGGAGGGATTCTGCGACCGCCCGCATGGATCCGTCCGGAGGGAAACGGCAATGGACATCAAGAATGTGCTGCAGGGAGCAAATCCCTACGACCAGAAAAAGATCGACGAGGCCGAAAAGCTGAAGAAGGCCGAGGCCAAGGCCCGGGCCCAGAAGGCCGGGGCAGGCTCGGACACGGTCAGCGTCTCAAGCACCGCCAAGCTGGTCGGCGAGGCCAGCACCACGGCCCGCGAGTCCGAAGGCGTGCGCGCCGAACTGGTGGCCGAGCTGAAAGCCAAGGTCCAGGCCGGCACCTACCAGCCCGACAGCCGCAAGATCGCCGAGAACCTGCTCAAAGAGGACCTCTCCATCTTCTACTAGCCGACCCGGCACCCCCGCCCTTCCGGCGACGACGGAGACACCTCCGCCGTCGCTTTTTTTGCGCCCGGATGCTACCGGGGGGTCAGCTGAGACCAGGGAAGCTCGAAATAAAGACAACCATGAATGGGAAGATGCAGGCGAAGCGGGAAGCGATGAGCGGGGCGTCGGGTCCGAAACCGACCGGCCGGGTCGGGGGCATGGTCGCGGCGGTTGCCTGGTGGCTGAAAATGAAAGCTCTAGCCTACGTCGTCAAAGGTTTGGCCGCGGCGCTCTGTCTGGGTGTCGTGTTCCGCGCCAGCTTCTTGATCGGGCTGACGATCTGGCATTATGACAAGATTGCCGGCGAAGGCGGCGAGGTCTACCTTTTCGTGCCGGCCTGCCTTTTCCTTACCGGGCTCGTCCTCCGGCTGAACATCGTCTCCGTCCTCGCCCTGCCCTTCTGCCTGTTGCTCGTCGACGGGACCTGGAGCGCAATGCACGGTTTTCGCTTCTGGCCCATCTATTTCCGCTCCACCATCGAGACGAACCTCTTATTTTCCGCGGTCATCCTGATTACGAATGTCTTGGCTTGGTTCGCTCGGTTCACGGCCGCCTTCATCCATGAGGAGATCTCGCGCCGGCGAGGCGCCTGACAGGATGCGAACGCACTGCGTCCGCCCTGCCCTCTCCGCCCTCGCGGTGTCTTCTCTGAATCGGAGTGCGCGGCCGGTCGGTTCACCGGCCGCAAGCGCGCGGGCTAGACCTGGCCGCCCTCGTCCGGGCCCAGGCGGTGGTGGCTGGGGTAGCGCGGGTCGATCTGCGGTATCTGCAGGCCGATGCGCGCCACGACGTTGATGCAGATCGGGCCGGAGAGGTTCAGGACCGTGTCCTGGGGCCGGCTCTTGGGAATGGTCACGGTGACCAGGATCAGCAGGTCGGCGGCGTTCGCGGCCATGAGCAGGCGCTGCTCGGAGTCGCTCACGTTGACCTCGTAGGCCTTGAGGTAGGCGAACGGATCGGCGACCACCAGGCCGAAGCCCGCCTCGTCCAGGCTCTGCAGGAGCAGGAAAGGCGAGCTTTCCTTGATCTGCAGGAGGGTGAACCTCTTGTGCTCGGGGAAGCCGATGAGGCCCTTGGGGAAACGGATGATCCGGTCGGAACCGACCGTACGCTGCCCGAGGCGGCTCTCGATGATTATTTCTTCGGTTCTTTCGGCCATAGGCTCGCCGCCGCCAGGAGATCCTGATCCAGGGCCTCCATGGCCATCAGGTTCTGCTGCTTGACCTTCAGGTAGAGCTCTTCCCGGTACACCGGTATGTCCTCGGGCACCTCAAGACCGATCTTCACCTGCTTGCCCTTCACGGACAAGACGGTGATCTTGATGGTGTCGCCCAGGTGCACGGACTCGCCGGGCCGTCGGGTCAGAATCAGCATTGCCGGTCTGCAGGGGTTGGGGTCCTGGCCGGGCCGCCCGTTCCGGCGGCGCGGCGCGCCATCGCCCGGCAGGACCGAGCCGCAGCCTGCGGCCTGTCCCCCCGGGTTCGGGTTGTCCTATCCTGCCTGCTGCCCAAAGTCGAGCATCCTTTAGAGGTAGTTCATGAGCGAGAGGTTCATGATGGTCGAGGTGGACTTGAGCACCGCCTGGTAGGCGATCTCGTGCTGGGCGATCTTGGTCATGAGCTCGGTGATGTCCACGTCCTCGACCTGGCCCAGGCGGTCGTTCTCGTCCAGCTCCAGGCGCGAGAGAATCGAGGTCGCGATGTCCAGGCGGTTCTCCCGGCCGCCGATGGAGGCCGCGCCGTTCATGACCGTGCTCTGGGAGGTCTTCAGGTCGTCGAGAGCCTCTTGCACGCCCCCCTGGCTGTTGGTCTCGAGCGCTCCCACCAGCCGGCCCATGGCCAGGAAGAGGTTCTGGGACTCGTCGTCCTCGAAGACCGGGGCAGAGCCGGCAGTATAGTAGCCGCCGAAGATGTCCTTGCCGATGTTGTTGACCCGGACATTTTCCGTGGCCGAGATGTCGATGTTGATGTTGGCCGTCTCGGGATGGACCACGAACTGGTCGCCGGCGGCGAGCTGGGTGCCGTTGGGTCCGGGCTTGGCCGTGAGGGTCAGCGAGCCGCCGGGCAGGATGATGCGCGGCGAGCCGCCTGCCGGGTTGGGCACCTCGTTGCCCGTCTTCCAGGACCGGCCGCCGTCCAGGCTGTAGGCATACTTGACGGCCGTGCCCGAGCCGATGGTCTGATCCTCGTCGATGCGCACCACCACGTTCTGGTTGAACGTTCCCTGGGCGTAGGCGTTGACCGTGGAGCCGAGCTGGTCCACGGGCACGGCGCCGGAGCGGACGGTGAAGTCGAGGCCGGCCTGAGGCGTGCCCTTCAGTTCGATCCGGCCCTCGGGCAGGTTGAGGACCGGCCCGTCCGAGGACAGGCTGAAGGTCTGGCCGCCGGCGGTGTAGTCGTAATCGATGCGCGAGCCCGGGCCGACGCCGGTGACCTGGATGCGCACGTCGCGCTCGAAGCCGCCGCTGGCCGTCACGGTCACGTCGCCGGAGGGGTCGGCGGTGACCTCGGCCGCGGCGTTGTTCTCCTCGTCGCCCTGGTAGACGGCCGAGGGCATGATCTTCAGCCACGTGCCCTGGCTCAGGCTGGTGTCGTCGGCAGCGGTAAGATCGACCGAGAGCCCGCTTTTGAGCTTCAGATCCACCCCGCCGCAGCTTATGGTCACGTTCGGCGGCAGCGGCGGCGCGCCCGCCCCGGCCAGGGTCTGGGTCGAGGACCAGGTGGTCCCGCCGTCGGTGGAATAGCGGTAGTCGATGTTGTCCTGGCCGACCACGGCCGTGCCCGTGCCCAGGAGCTGCACGAGCACGCTCTTCTCGCTCTGGCCGGTCAGGGATTCCACATAGGGCGCGAGGTTTGTGCCGTCGCTGGCCGAGACCGTCAGGCCCTCGGCGTAGGCGTTCTGGTCCACCTTGTGGCCGGCAAAGATGCTCTTGCCTTCGTAGGTGGTGTTGGCCAGGCCCAGGAGCTGGTCGAAGAGCTGGCGGACTTCGTAGCTGATCTGCTCCCGGTTGGTGCCGGTGTAGGTGCCGGAAGCCGCCTGCTCGGCCAGCTCCCGGGCGCGGGTCACGATGGTCGAGACCTGCATGAGGGTCTCGTCGGCCAGCGACAGCCAGCCCGTGGCCGTGTCCACGTTCTTCTGGTAGCGGTCGAGCTCGTTCAGCGTGGAGCGGTGGGAGAGCACCCGGGCCATGCCCACCGGATCGTCCGAGGGCTTGTTGATGTTCTTCTGGCTCGAGGACTTGATGTTCAGCTCCATGAGCTGGGACAGATTCTCGTTCATGTTCGAGACGAAGCTCGAATACATCATGCTCTGGGTCACGCGCATGGCGCTGGCTCCTTACTGCTTGAGGCCCAGGAGGGTCTGCAGCATCTGGTCGGCGGTGGAGATGAGCTTGGCCGCGGCGGTGTAGGAATGCTGGAACTTGATCAGGTCGCTCATCTCCTCGTCCAGGCTGACGCCCGAGACTTCCTGCTGGCGCTTGTTCAGGTCGTCGGCCAGGGCCTTCTGGTACTTGTAGCTGAACTGGGCGTTGGCCGTGTCGGCGCCGATCTCGGTCACCAGGGAATTGTAGAAGTCGAGCAGGTTCACGTCCTGAGTGCCTTCCCAGAGGGTGGTGACCTGGATCTTCTCCTTGGACAGGTTGGCGATGGACAGGGCCGTGGTGTTGTCGCCGGAGTTGGCCTCGCCGGCGCCGTTGACGTGGCCGGTGCTGATGCGCGAGGTGTCGCCCGCCACGTTCAAGTCCACCGCGAAATCCGCGGAGTTTGATCCGTCGAAGAAGCAGTTCAGGCCCAGGCCGGCGAACAGGCCGGCGGTGTCGCTGCCGACGTTGAACTCGTAGCCGTCCGCGGCCCGGATCTCGAGCTTGCCGTTCAGGATGGTCGCGGTCAGAAGGCCTCCGAAGCTGAGGTTGACCGCCGCGGCGCAGGAAGCCAGCGAATGGCTCTCGGGGTCGAAGTTCTGCAGGCCGGCGGCGTCGCTGAAGTCGAGGGCGGCGTTGGAGACCAGCTCGCCGGTCTCCTGGTCGTAGACGTAGAGGGTCACGTTGCCGCTCTGGAGGCGGTCGCCGTAGGCCAGGCCCGAGGAGTTGGAGCCGAGCGCCCGGTCGGGGTCGGAGACCGCGTAGTTGGCCGAGAGCTCGGTCAGCTTGTCCAGGCCCGCGCCCTGGCTGTGCAGCCGGTTGACCTCGAAGGTCAGCGCCCGGACCATCCCGTCCAGCCGGTCGCGGTACTTGCCCACGTAGTTGTCGCGGAAGTTGAAGTAGCCGGCGAGCGTGCCTCCCGTGACCCGCTCGGGGTTGGACTGGCCGTTGGCGTAGAGCTGCGGGGTGATGTTCTCCTTGGAGGAGCTCGTCTTGTACCAGTAGAGCCCGTTCTTGGGAACGATGTTGAAGACGTCGCCGGAGGTCAGCTGGTCGTACTCCGGATGGGCCGGGTCGTTCTGGACGCCAAAGCCGATCTCCAGGTTCCTGATGGTGATCTTGGCGTTGTCGGTGCGGGCCAGATACCCCTGCCCGTCCTCGCCGCGGTCCCAGGTCTTGCCGCCGTCGAAGGAGACCTCGAAGCGGGCCACGCCGGCGCCCGAGGCGTCGGAGGAGATGGCCCCGCCCTTCATGACCCGGACCGTGTACTCGAACTCATCCGTGCCGGAGTAGGCGATGTCGCCCTTGTACTGGGAGGTTGCGGTCAGCTCGCGGGTGGATTGGGGCCCCTCGAAGGCCAGGCGGAAGGTCTGCTGCCCGTCGACCAGCACCTGCCCGGCCTGGGTCATGATGGTCAGGTTGCTGCCGCCGTTGTCCACCACCTTGATGTCGATCTTCTCCGAAAGATCGCGCACCAAGAGGTCGCGCTTGTCGTAGAGCTCGTTGGCGTTGCTGACCCCGGGGATGTCGTTCTGGCTGATGTGCTGGTTGATCTCGGCGATCTGGCCCATGAGGTCGTTGATCTCGCCGACCTCCTGGTCGATATAGGACTCGGCCTGGTACTGCAGGAGCTGCAGGTTCTCGTTGGCCTGGCGCACGACCGAGACCAGGTTCTCGGCGTCCAGGAGCAGCGCCTCGCGGCTGGGGTAGGAGTCGGGCCGGAGCGCCAGGTCCTCCCAGTCGGCGAAGAAGGTGTTCATGGCCGCGCTGATGCCGTAGCCGTTGGCCTCGTTGAACAGGGAGTCGACGCCGCGCAGGTTCTCGTAGAGGCTCTGCCAGCGCATGGTGTCCGAGGTCTTGCTGTTCAGGGAGGCCTCGACGAAGGCGTCGTAGCTGCGCACGACCTCGGTGGCGTTGACGCCCAGGCCCAGGCTGCCAGGGTAGTAGGTCAGCCCGGTCTGCTCCTCCAGGCGCACGGAACGGCGGTGATAGCCCGGGGTGTTGACGTTGGCGATGTTGTTGCCGGTCGTCTCGATGGACGACTGGGCCGCGAACAGGCCGCTGTTGCCGATGGTGAGCAGGGTGGAGATGCCGGCCATCTAGAGCCTCCCGCGCAGGAGCGTCCCCGAGGCCGATTCCTGGGCGTAACGCCCCTTGGCCGAATATGTTTCGCGTTTACGCGGCGCGACCTCGTTCTGGATGAACTGGATGAGCGCCCGGTTCTGGTCGTAGAGCCCCAGGGCCAGCCGGTAGTTCTTGTCCGCCTGGCGGGAGGCGGCCTGCTCCAGGGTGTCGATGCCGGCGATGAGCTTCAGCATCTCGTCGCGGGTAGCGGGCTCGAAGGTCTTGACCAGCTCCAGCAGCTTGAGCGCCCCGTGCCCGGCCTTGATCATGGCCTTGAGCGCACTGCGCTCGTCGGCCACCTGGCGGATGAGCTCCTGGAGCGACATCTCGACCCCGGTCACGGCCTGCGGGTCGCGTTTGGTTAGATGGGAAAATTCTTCCGCCAGGAGCTGGGTCATGAGCTCCAGGGCCTTCTTTTGCCGGATCAGGCTGTCCCGAATGCGCGTCGTCATGCTTGCCACCTCGCGGCCCGAAGGCCTGGTCTTTCACCCGCAGCCGGCTTGTGTGGCGGCTTTCGGGGCTTGCGCCGGGTCATCTTCCCGGCGGCCGGGGCCGGTCGCGGCCGGTCCCTGCGCCCCTTTCATTGCAAATTCGCGGCCAGGCTATCCGGCGGTCTTGGCTGTGACCGTCCGGCCTTGCGCCGGCGCATCCGTGCGCGCCGGCTGGCTCTCCTCCACGATGCGCGCGGCCAGGGCGTCGACCTCGCGCTGGAGCAGGGCTCCGCCCAGGCGGGAAGGATCGAACGACAGGCCGGCCTCGCGCAGCTCGCGCGGCGCCAGGTTCGGCGCCGGGGCCGCGGCCGCGGCGGACGTCGCGGGAGCCTTCAGGGGCAGGCCGGCCGAGGCGTCGGGCAGGGCCATGGGCTCGGGCTCGGGGAACAGGGGCTTGAGCGCCCCCGGCTCGGGCTTCAAGGATCTCAGGGCCTCGCCGGCGCCCGGGGCGGTCTCCCGGCTGGCGGCATGGAGCTTGTCTTTCAGCTGGGTATAGAGCATGTCGGCCAGGCCGATGCCGCCGGAAGCGGCCATCTTCTTGGAGAACTCCTGGTCGAAGAGCGAGACGTAGTGGTCCTCGAAGCGGCCGTGGAGGTAGCCCTCCTTGGGCACGGTGTTGCGCATCTCCTCCCAGAGCTTGCCGACGAACACGGCCTCGAAGTCCTGGCAGGCCTGTTTCAGGCCCGCCTCGTCGCGGCTGCCGCCCGACAGGCGGTGCTTCAGCGTGTCCACCTGCTGCTTCAGGCGCACCGACTCGGTGGCCACGGCCTGCTCGGTGCCCTGGGGAGTGAAGCCGGTCATGTCAGACATGTCAGATGACCTCCAGGTCGGCCATGAGGGCCCCGGCGGCCCTCAGGGTGCGCAGGATGGAGATGAGGTCGCGGGGGGTGGCGCCCATGGCGTTCAGGCCGTCGACCAGCTCGCGCAGGGTTGCGCCCTCCATCAGGATGAGCCGGTTGTTCTGCTCGCGCACGGCCAGCTCGGTCTCGGGGGTGACCGCGGTCTGGCCCTGGCTGAAGGGCTCGGGCTGGCTCACGTTGAAGTTCTCGGTGATGACGATCTGCAGGTTGCCGTGGGCCACGGCCACCTTGGTCAGGCGCACGTTCTGGCCCACGACCACGGTGCCGGTCTTCTCGTCCACAACCACCCTGGCCCGACCGTCGGGGCGCACGTCCAGGTTCTCGAGCGAGGCCATGAGCGGCACCAGGTTGCCCTGGAAGGCCGCGGGCACGGCCACCTCCACGGTGGAGATGTCCTTGGCCGTGGCATAGCCGCCGCCGAGCTCGCGGTTGATGGTGTTGACCACCTGCATGGTGGTCGAGAAGTCGGCCATGTTCATGTTGATGGTCACCGAGCTCATGCGGTTGAACTCGAAGGGCACGCCCCGCTCCACCGTGGCCCCGCCGGGGATGATGCCCACGGTGGTGGTGTTCTTCTGGGCCGAAGCCGCCGTGCCCTCGGCCAGGAAGCCGCCGAGGGTGAGCGAGCCCTGGGCCAGGGCGTAGACCTCGCCGTTCACGCCCTTCAAGGGAGTCATGAGCAGGATGCCGCCGAGCAGCGAGTCGGCGTCGCCGAGCGAGGACACGGTCACGTCCAGCTTGGAGCCGGGCTTGGACCAGACCGGCATGTTCGTGGTGACCATGACCGCGGCCACGTTCTTGGGCTTGAGCGTGCTCGGATCGACGCGCACGCCCAGGCGCTCGAGCATGTTGTAGAGGGACTGGATGGTGAACTGCGAGCCGCGCTTGTCGCCGGTGCCGTTCAAGCCCACCACCAGGCCGTAGCCCACGAGCTGGTTGGAACGCACGCCCTTGAAGGAGGCGATGTCCTTGATCCGCGCCCCATGGGCCGGAAGGACCAGGACTGCGCTTACGAGCAGGGCCGCCAGCAGGGCCGAAATCCGTCGATGGCTCATGATCATGCTCCCGGGCGGCCTAGAAGGGCCAGACGTTGTCGAGGATGCGGGTCAGCCAGCCCGGCTTCTGCTTGTCGGCGAGCACGCCCTCGCCGTAGTACTCGATCTTGGCGTCGGCCATGTTGTCCGAGGACACGGTGTTGTCCGGGCCGATGTCTTCGGGCCGGATGAGGCCCCGGATGACCAGGATCTGGGTCTCGTCGTTGATGCGCATCTCGCGCGCGCCCTCCACCTGGAGCACGTTGCCGGACAGGACCCGGACCACCCGGGCGCCGACCGCGGCGGTCAGCTGCGACTCGCGCTTGGTCTCGCCGGTGGCCGTGAGCCCGGTCTTGGTGCCGGCCTTGACCAGGGGCGTGGTGCCGACCGGGCCGAACGGCCCGACGTTCGACTGGTTGAAGAAGCTCGACACGCCGATGTCCACGCTCGAATCCTTGTCGGCCGTGGTGTCGGCCTTGTGCTTGGCCTTGGACGACTCGACCACGTTGACCGTGACGATGTCGCCCACGCGCCGGGCGCGGCTGTCCACGAAGTACATCTCTGCCTGGCCCGGATCGAAGAGCGAGCCGGGGTTGGAGGCCGGGTCCGCCCCCACCGACGGCGGCGGGGTGACCACCGGCATGGTCTCGGGCGACTTGCGGGCCGGGGCGCAGCCGGCGGCCAGCACCAGGGCCAGAGCCAGGGAAAGACGTAAGGTTCTGTTCATCTGCCGCTCCGATTGTTTGACTAGCGGACCACCACGGTGGTGGCGTCCTTGACCGTGGCCAGCACCTGCCGGCCGAACTGGAGATTCTTGACCATGATCTTCTGGCCGGCGCCGCCGTCGCTTAGGGCCTCGCCCTGGGCCGTGAGGCGGATGGCCTCGCCGTGGTACTCGAGGGTCACCCGGTCGCCCTTCTTGATGAGCGGCACGACTTCCAGGCTGTCGGCGTAGAGCACCTGGCCCTGGCCGGTCGGGCGCTTCATGCGCCAGGGGCCGCTGCGCCCGTCCCAGAGGCCGCCGCGAAGATAGGCCGCGTTCTTGCTCTCGAAGGTCACGTCCTGAGGCTTCACCACCTCGCCGACGTTCAGCGGCCGGGCGGCGCAGGGCACGGCCAGCCAGAGGTCGACGAACAGGCTGACCGGGATGGCCCGCAGGTTCCGGCCGTCGGCGCCCAGGGCCACGAGGTGCAGGGTCAAGCGCCCTGGCGAGAGCTTCTCGCCCGGGTCCAGGCTCAGGCCGCTGAAATCCGCGGGCAGGAAGACGGTCTGGGGCGCGCTCACGTCGCGCACGGTGGCCTCGCCGCCCAGGGCCGCCAGCCGCGGTGTCAAAGACTCGACGAGAAAGGACTCCACGTCCTCCCTGGTGACCACCGCGCCGCCGCGCTGCACGCTGATGCTGCCGGTCACGGCCACGCCCGCGGCGAGATTGCCCAGGGCCTGGCCGAGCGCGGCGCGCACGTCGGAGACGGAGACGTTCTGGACCCTGCCCTCGCGCTCCGGCGCGGGCCAGAGCGGGATGGCCGCCATCTTCTGCCAGGTCTCGGGGGGCACGGCGCCGAGCGGCCTTGCGATCTCGCCGAAAAGGACCTTGTCGCCCGCGGCGCAGGCCGCGCTGCGGGTGACGAACGACACGCCCGGGCCGTCGGCCAGCGCCGGCAGCGCGGCCCAGAGGAGGGCCACAACCAGGAGCGATGTCAGGCGGATGATCACTGGCCGCCTCCCTTACGAGCGCTTCACCTGGATGGCCGTCTGGAGCATGGAGTCGGCCGTGGTGATGGCTTTGGAGTTGACCTCGAAGGCCCGCTGGCCGACGATCATGCCGACCATCTCGTCCACCAGTTGGACGTTGGAGCCCTCGAGGAAGCCCTGGGCCAGGGTGCCGACGTTGTCCGTGCCCGGCACGCCCGGGGTGGCCGCGCCCGAGGCCTCGGTCTCGAGGTAGAAGTTGCGGCCGATAGCGTTCAGGCCCGCGGGGTTGATGAAGGTATAGAGCTCGATGTCGGCTCCGGCCAACTCAGCGCCCTCGCTGTCCAGGGCGGCGATGTGCCCGTCGGCGGTGACCGTCAGGCTGACCGTCTCGGCCGGAACGGTGAACTCCGGCTGCAGGGCGTAGCCGCCGGAGGTGACCACCCGGCCGTCGCTGTCGAGCTTGAAGGAGCCGGCCCGGGTGTAGGCGTCCTGGCCGTTGTAGTCGATGAGGAAGAAGCCGTCGCCCTCGATGGCGATGTCCAGGGTGTTGCCGGTGTTCTGGAAATCGCCCTGGCTGAAGTACTTGTGCACGGTCACCGGCCGAACGCCCATGCCGACCTGCAGGCCCACCGGCGTGCGGTTGCCCTGCTCGTTCAAGGTGCCGGCGATGTTCAGGGTCTGGTACATGAGGTCCTCGAACTCGGCCCGGCTCTTCTTGAAGGACGTGGTGCTGACGTTGGCCAGGTTGTTCGAGATGGTGTCGATGTTGGTCTGCTGGGCGACCATGCCGGTGGCGGCTGTCCACAAGGAACGCATCATGGCGGGGATCCTCCTGCCTTTTTAAGCTCTCTGGGCGATGCTGGTGAGCTTCTGGTCGAGCTGCTGGGAACCGGTCATGACCTTCTGGTAGGCCTCGAAGGTCCGGTTGACTTCGATCATGCGCACCATCTCGCTGACCACCTCGACGTTGGCCGATTCGAGATAGCCCTGGTAGAGGGTGGCGCGCACGGTGTCGGTGGCCTGGCCCTCGACGGCCTCGGGCAGGCCCGGGGTCAGGGGCGTCTCCTGGGCGGCGGCGCCCTGGGCGGCGCTGAAGAGATTGTTGCCGATCTTCATGAGCCCGCCGGGGTCGGCCACGCTGACCACGTCGAGGGTGCCGAGCTCGGCTCCGTCGGCCCGGACCTGGCCGGCGCCGTCGATGGTCAGGGTTTTGGCGCCCTGGGGCACCTGCAGCGGACCGCCTCCGGCCAGGACGTAGTTGCCGCCGCCGTCCTTCACGTAGCCGTCGGCGTCCAGGAGGAAGCTGCCGTTCCTGGTGTAGAAGACCTCGCCGCTGCCCGGGCGCTGGACCTTGAAGAAGCCTTCGCCCTGGATGGCCACGTCGAGCGGGTTGCCGGTGAGGGCAAGCCCGCCCTGGGAGAAGTCGGTCTTCTGCTCCGAGAGCCGCACCCGGGAGATGAGGTCCGCGTCGGGCCAGAGGGGATCGGCCCGCAGGTAGGGCTTGGAGTCGGTGATCCGGTCGTGGGCCATGGGCACGAAGGTGTCCATGAAGGCCACCTGGTCCTTCTTGTAGCCCGTGGTGTTCACGTTCGCCAAATTATTGGCGATGAGGTTCAGGCGATGCTCCTGGGACAAGGCCCCGAAAAGCGCGCTGTAGACTGAATCTTCCATGGCATGCTCCCGTTTGTCTGCCCCTTTTGTGCAATTCATGGGCCAAGGAAAAAAAAGCCACAAATCCGGCGCCGGCGGGTTCTGGCGCGACAGCGGGCGTGCGCCGGAAGAAAAGGGCAGGCCGGAGCGCCGCCGCGCAGGATCGTGCTTGACATGGCCGGCGGGAATGATAATGAAATCGTTTCACGAGCGGGTGTAACTCAGCGGTAGAGTGCAAGCTTCCCAAGCTTGACGTCGCGGGTTCAAATCCCGTCGCCCGCTCCAGGCGCCTTTCCGACATCGTTTGGTCTGAGCTTTTTCAGGCCTTCGTCTTGCAGAAGGTGGTCCGCACGGCCACCTTTTTTCGTGGCGCGGAGGATTTTGGATACGTTGGACGATCGCAGCATCATCGACCGCCTGGAGGCTCTCGCCCGGCCGGTCGTCAACACCCTGGGCTACCAGCTCTGGGGCATCGAGCTGACCGGCGGCGGCGGCCGGAGGCTCGTGCGCATCTACATCGACTCCCCGGAAGGGGTGAGCATCGAGGCCTGCGCCGTGGTCAGCCGCCACTTGAGCGTGCTCTTCGATGTCGAGGACCCCGTGCCCGGGGCCTTCAACCTCGAGGTTTCCTCGCCCGGTCTGGAGCGTCCCTTCTTCACCTTCGAGCAGGCCGCCGGCGCCGTGGGCGAGGCGGTCGAGGTCCAGCTGCGCGAGCCGCTCTCGGGCCGCAAGAATTTCAAGGGCCGCCTGGACGCGGCCCACGACGGCGAACTTTACCTGACAGTGGACGGCCACCCGGCCGTCCTGCCGTGGAGCCTGGTCAAGAAGGCCAGGCTCGTCATCACCGACTGGGCGGCGGCCATGCGCGCCTCCCGGCCCTGACGCATATCATCCGGGAGGACGTCCATGGGGACCGAGCTCAAAAAAGCCATCGACCAGATCAGCAAGGACCGCGGCATCGACCGCGACCTGCTCATCGACACCCTTGAGGAAGCCGTCCGCTCGTCGGTGCTGCGCAAGTACGGCGACGCCTTCGACGTCGAGGTCAACTACAACGACGACGAAGGGACCATGGAGGTCTACCACTACAAGATCGTGGTCGAGGAGGTCGAGGATCCCAACACCGAGATCGCCCTCGAGGACGCCCGCGAGCACGACCCCTCCATCCAGCTCGACGACGACCTGGGTTTCCGCCTGAACGTCGAGGATCTCGGCCGCATCGCCGCCCAGTCGGCGAAGCAGGTCATCATCCAGCGCATGCGCGACGCCGAGCAGGAGATCATCTACGAGGAATACAAGGACCGCATGGGCGAGATCGCCTCGGGCATCATCCAGCGCCGCGACCGCACCGGCTGGATCATCAACCTCGGCCGGACCGAGGCCCTGCTGCCCAAGGAAGAGCAGATCCCCAAGGAGCGCTTCAAGCGCGGAGACCGCGTCCAGGCCTACATCACCCAGGTGCTGAAGGAAGGCCGCGGGCCGCAGATCATCGTCTCGCGCTCGCACCCCGACTACATGGCCGCGCTCTTCCGCCGCGAGGTGCCCGAGGTGGCCGACGCCACGGTCAAGATCATGGGCGTGGCCCGCGACCCGGGCAGCCGGGCCAAGGTCGCCGTGCTTTCGCGCGACCGCGACGTGGATCCGGTCGGCGCTTGCGTCGGCATCCGCGGCTCGCGCATCCAGGCCATCGTCCAGGAGTTCCGCGGCGAGCGCATCGACATCGTGGTCTGGAAGCCGGACATCGCCGATTTCGCACGCAACGCAATGTCCCCGGCGCTCATCAGCCGCATCACCGTGGACGAGGAGGAGCGCCAGCTCGAGGTCGTGGTGCCCGACGACCAGTTGACCCTGGCCATCGGCCGCAAGGGCCAGAACGTAAAGCTGGCCTCCAAGCTCCTGGGTTGGAAGATCGACATCTTCACCGAGAGCCGCTACGGCGAGCTCCACGCGGCCCAGAAGAACCTGGAGCAGCTGGCCTCGGTGGCCGAGATACCCGTGGACCGCTTCCTTGCCGCCGGCTTCGAGACCGTGGACCAGGTCTCCGAGATGTCCGACGAGGAGCTGATCGAAAAGCTGCCCGGCCTGACCGCCTCCAAGGTGGGCGACCTGCGCGCGGCCATCATGTTCCTCAAGCCCGTGGCCAAGCCCGAGCCGGAACCCGTACCGGACTTCACGGTCAGGCCGGAGGCGGTGCCCGCGGCCGAGGCCGAAGAGGCCGCCGACCCGGACGGGGAGGACGGCAATGCAAGCTAAAACCGAAAGGACGTCCGGCAGCCATGTGCCGCTGCGCACCTGCGTCGTCTGCCGGGGCCGCTTCGAGAAGGGACTCCTGACGCGCTACGTCTGCCCGGCCACGGCGACAACCGGCGCCGGGCTCGTCCGCGATACCGACAACCGCACGCCCGGACGGGGCTTCTATCATTGCCAAAGCGAGGCCTGCGGACGCAAGTTCCCGGCCTTCGCCGGCTGGCGGAAGAAATGCAAGGGGGAAGAAAATGTCCAGACTCAGGGTGCGTGAATTCGCCACCGAGCTGAACCTCGGCAATAAGGAGATCCTCCAGATCCTGAGGGACTTGGGCATCCAGGTGAAGAGCCATATGTCCACCCTGACCGAGGAGGAGGCCCAGACCGTGCGCGATCGCATCACCGGCACCGCCGCGGTGACCGAGGTCACCCGCAAGGAGATCCAGCCGGGCATGATCGTCCGGCGCCGGCGGCGGACGCTCGCCCCCGAGCCCTCGGCCGAAGGCGAGGCCGAGATCGAGGCCGGAGCCGGGGAGGCCGCCGAGGTTGAGGAAGAGCTCCTTGCCGCCCCGGCCGCCGAGCCGGAGGAAGCCGAGGCCATGGAGCCGGCCGAGGAGGCCGAGGAGATCGCCGCGCAGGCCGCCTTCGAGGTTGAACAGGCCGAGGAGGCCGCCTTCGAGGCCGAGACGCCCGAGGAGGCCGTGGCCGAGGAAGCCGCTCCGGCCGAGGAGGCCCAGGCCGCCCCCGAAGCCGGGGCCGAGGCCCGGGTCGAGGCCGGAGAGCCCGCCCCGGTCGGCGAGACCGAGGCCGAAGCCGCCCTGGCCCGGAAGAAGAAGGGCAAGAAGAAGGAAAAGGAAAAAGAGAAGTTCACCGGCCCCCAGGTCCGGGTCATCTCCCGGCCCGTGGAGCAGCCGGCCCCGCCGCCTCCGCCGCCCGGTGCCCGGCCAGAGCCGACGCCCGGCCCGCGCGTCCTGTCCCGTCCGCCCGCGCCCCAGCCGGGCGCGTACCAGCCGGGCGCGCCGCGGCCCGGTGCCCCGCGGCCCGGCGAGCAGCGCCCTGGCGCTCCGCGGCCTGGCGACCAGCGGCCCGGCGCCCCCCGTCCGGCCGGCTACCGTCCGGCCGGCCCCCGTCCCGGCTTCGCTCCGCCCGCGCCGCAGGCTCCCACCGAGGAGGCAGGCGATCGCAAGAAGAAGCGCAAGAAGGACAAGCGCGTGGTCGAGTTCGGTGCGTCTCCGGCCTTCGATCAGACCGGGGCCGCGGGCAAGAAGCGCATGGCCGAGGATGTCCGCGACCTGCGCGGCAAGCTGCGCAAGAAGAAGCCGCGCGGCGCCGAGGCCGCCCAGCTGTTGGCCGGCGGCACCCAGCCGATGAAGGCCGCCAAGCGCAAGGTCAAGGTCGACGAGGCCATCCGCGTCTCGGACCTGGCCCAGTCCATGGGCGTGAAGGCGCCCGAGATCATCCGCGTGCTCATGGGCATGGGGGTGCTGGCAACCATCAACCAGTCGCTGGACATGGAAACCGCCACCCTGGTCGCCTCCGAGTTCGGCTACGAGGTGGAGAAGACCGGCTTCTCCGAGGCCGAGTTCCTGCTGCCCGCCGCCAGCGACAAGCCCGAGGACCTGAAGTCCCGGCCGCCGGTGGTGACCATCATGGGCCACGTCGACCACGGCAAGACCTCGCTCCTGGACGCCATCCGCCAGACCAGCGTGACCCTGGGCGAGGCCGGCGGCATCACCCAGCACATCGGCGCCTACCACGTGGCCACCAACCGCGGCGAGGTCGTGTTCCTCGACACCCCGGGCCACGAGGCCTTCACCGCCATGCGCGCCCGCGGCGCCCAGGTCACTGACCTGGTCGTGCTGGTGGTCGCCGCCGACGACGGCGTCATGGACCAGACCCGCGAGGCCGTGAACCACGCCCGCGCGGCCAATGTGCCCATCCTGGTGGCCGTGAACAAGATCGACAAAGAGGACGCCAACCCCGACCGCGTCCGCCGCGAGCTGGCCGACATGGGCCTCATGTCCGAGGACTGGGGCGGCGAGACCATCTTCGCCCACGTCTCGGCCAAGAAGCGCCTGGGCATCGACGAGCTGCTCGAGCTCATCCTGCTGCAGGCCGAGGTCCTGGAGCTGAAAGCCAACCCGGACAAGCCGGCGAGAGGCCACATCGTCGAGGCCAAGCTGGACAAGGGCCGCGGCCCGCTCGGCACGGTGCTCATTGCCGAGGGCACGCTGCACGTCAACGACATCTTCGTCTGCGGCATGTTCCACGGCAAGGTCCGGGCCCTGTTCAACGACCAGGGCAAGAAGATCAAGTCCGCCGGGCCGGCCATGCCGGTCGAGGTCCAGGGCTTCGAGGGCGTGCCCGAGGCCGGCGACGAGTTCATCTGCGTGGCCGACGAGAAGGTCGCCCGGCGCATCGCCGAGGACCGGCGCATGAAGCAGCGCGAGCGCGAGCTGGCCAAGGAATCCCGCGTCACGCTGGAGTCCTTCCTGAAGGCCAAGGCCGACCAGGAAGTGAAGCACCTGAACATCGTGCTCAAGGCCGACGTCCAGGGCTCGCTGGAGGCCATCGCCGAGGCGTTGCGCAAGACCTCCACCGACCAGGTCAAGATCGACCTCATCCACCTGGGTGCCGGCGCCATCACCGAATCCGACGTCATGCTCGCCTCGGCCTCCGAGGCCATCGTCATCGGCTTCAACGTCCGGCCCACGCCCAAGGTCAAGGAAGTGGCCGACCGCGAGAAGGTCGAGATCCGCTTCTACGACATCATCTACAAGCTCGTGGGCGAGGTGAAGGACGCCATGACCGGCATGCTCGCGCCGGTGGTTTCCGAGCGCTACCTGGGCCAGGCCGAGGTCCGCCAGACCTTCATGGTCTCCAGGGTGGGCACGGTCGCCGGCTGCGGCGTGAACGACGGCAAGATCACGCGCAACGCCAAGATCCGCCTGGTGCGCGACGGCGTGGTGGTCTACACCGGCGAGCTGTCGTCCCTGAAGCGCTTCAAGGACGACGTGCGCGAGGTGACCAAGGGGTACGAGTGCGGCATCACCCTGGCCAATTTCAACGACATCAAGGTCGGCGACACCATCGAGGCCTTCGAGATGGTCGAGGAGAAGGCTACCCTGGAGTAGCCCTCACGCCGGCCTTCCGCCGCCCCGGGCAGTCCCGGGGCGGCGAAAGTCCTTAAGATATATGATCATTGGTCTACTGCGCCTGGAGTTCCTGCTCCACGACAACGAGTCGCTGAAGGACAAGCGCCGGGTGTCCGCCAGCCTGAAGCAGAAGCTGCGGACCAAGTTCAACGTCTCCGTGGCCGAGGTCGAGGCCCAGGACAGCAGGACCCGCCTGGTCCTGGCCGTGGTCAGCGTGGCCCCGGACCACAAGACCCTGGAGGGCCGGCTGCAAAAAGCCCTGAACATGGTCGAGGCCGCGGCCACCG
The DNA here is from genome assembly GCA_002428705.1 of Desulfovibrio sp. UBA6079. GTDB lineage: Bacteria > Desulfobacterota > Desulfovibrionia > Desulfovibrionales > Desulfovibrionaceae > UBA6079. The sequence goes on along the minus strand of DIXN01000044.1, from coordinate 5,338 downwards.
AGGACCTGGTGGACGTGAGCACGGAGTTCTTCTCCAGCGAATAGGCCGCCAAGGAAAGAGACCCATATGAGACATGCCACGTCCCGCCGCTCCGAGCGCCTCGGCGACCAGATCATGCGCCTCGTCGCCGAGCTCCTGGCCACCGAGGTCGCCGATCCGCGCCTGTCGCTGGTCACCGTCTCGGGCGTGCGCCTGAACGCCGACACCTCCATCGCCGAGATCTTCGTGACCTACTCAGGCGACGACAAGCGCCACGCCGAGGTCGAGGCCGGGCTCGAGCGGGCCAAGGGCTTCCTGCGCACTCGCGTGGGCCGGGAGCTCAAACTGAAGAAGGTGCCCGAGCTGCGCTTCCGCTTCGACGAATTCCTGGAGGAGATGGTCTATGACCATGGCCGGCAAGGCTGAGCTCCTGCGCTGGCTGGCCGAGGACGACGACTTCCTGGTCGCCTCGCACTACAACCCCGACGGCGACGCCCTGGGCGCCACCGCGGCCATGGGCTTCATTTTGTCCGCGCTCGGCAAGCGCTTCGTGCTCTACAACCAGACCGGCGTGCCCCGCCACTACGACTGGCTGCCCTGGCCCGCGCCCCTGGCCACAGTGCTGCCCGAGCGGGAATTCGCCCGGCTCATCCTGCTCGACTGCGGCGACCTGCCCCGGGCCGGCCGGGAACTCGCCCAGCGCATGCCCGGGCTCATCTGCGCCAACATCGACCACCACCTGGGCAACCCCAACTTCTGCCAGGTGAACTGGGTCGACACCCGCCGCTCCTCCACCGGCGAGATGGTCGGCGAGCTGGCCGAGGAGCTGGGCGTGCCGCTCTCCGGCGACCTGGGGCTCGCGGTCTACGTCTCCCTGGTCACCGACACCGGCTTCTTCGCCTACAGCAATTCCTCCCCCGCCTGCCTGCGCATGGCCGCGCGCATCGTCGAGCTCGGCCTCGACCCGGCCGCGGTCTCGGAGAAGATCGAGAACCAGTGGACCCCGGCCAAGCTGAAGCTGCTGGCCCGGGTGCTCGAGTCCATGAGCCTGCACCACGACGGCCGCATCGCGGTCATCAAGATCTCCCGGGCCCTGCTCGCCGACTCCGGGGCGAGCCCGGCCGAGACCGAGGGTCTGATCAACTACGTGCGCCGGCTGCGCGGCCTGGACATCGCCGTGGCTCTGCGCGAGGAGAACGAGCACCGGGTCAAATTTTCGTTGCGCTCGGGCGGCGAGGTCGACGTCCAGCGCGTGGCCGCCTCGTTCGGCGGCGGTGGCCATCGCAACGCCTCCGGGGGCCAGGTGCTCGGCAGCCTGGCCGAGGCCGAGCGGGCCGTGGTCAGCGCCGCGGCCCTGAGCCTGGCCGCGCGGGAGGCCGGACTGTGAGCGCCAAACCGGCCCAGGCGAACGGGCTGCTTATCCTCGACAAGCCCTCCGGGCCGACCTCGACCGACTGCCTGAACCGCCTGAAGCGCGAGCTCGGCCAGAAGAAGATCGGCCACGCCGGCACGCTGGACCCCCTGGCCTCGGGCGTGCTGCTCGTACTCCTCGGACAGGGCACCAAGCTGGCCTCCTTCCTGACCTCGGGCGCCAAGACCTACCGGGGCCGCTTGCAGCTCGGGGTGACTACTGATACTTTTGACATTGCCGGCGAGGTCACGGCCCGCGCGCCGCTGACCGCCTCGGCCGAAGAGGTGCGCGCCGCCATCCTTACCTGGGAAGGCCGCTCGCAGCAGGAAGTGCCCGCCTATTCGGCGGCCAAGCACCAGGGCCGGCCGCTCTACGCCCTGGCCCGGGCGGGCCTCGAGACGCCCGTAAAGACGAAAGATGTTTCGGTGTCCGGCGTCGAGGTCCTGGACCTCGCCCTGCCGGAGGTCGAATTCCGCGTGACCGTGTCCGCGGGAACGTATATCCGCTCCCTGGTCCACAGCCTGGGGAAGCGGCTTGGTTGCGGTGCGGTGCTGACCGGACTCGTCCGGGAGGCGAGCCACCCGTTCACACTGGCGCAAGCTCACGGGATCGAGGCCGTCCTGGCCGATCCCGCAGGCTTTCCCGCCAGGGTGCTGGGGCTGACCGAAGCCCTGGCCCACTGGCCCAAGGCCGAGCTCTCGGCCGAGGAGGCCAGGCTGGTCCAAAACGGCGTCCGCCTGCCCGACCAGTGGCAGACGGCGCCAGGCGCCCGGGCCCTGTTCCTCGCCCCCGAGGGACGCCCCCTGGCCCTGGCCGAAGCCGTGGACGAGCACGGACGGGTGGTCTGGTCCATCCTGCGCGGTCTCTGGGACGCGCCGCACGCCTAAGGCAATTGGGCACTAAACACACGATCAACAGGAGGATGCCGCTGTGGTCATGACCGCCCAGGACAAGGACATCATCATCAAGGACTACGCCCAGCACGAGGGCGACACCGGCTCGCCGGAGGTCCAGGTCGCGCTGCTGACGCACCGCATCAACTCGCTCACCGAGCACTTCAAGGTCCATGCGAAGGACTTCCACTCGCGCACCGGCCTTTTGAAGCTGGTCGGCCAGCGCCGGAAGCTGCTCAACTACCTGAAGCAGAAGGACATCCAGCGCTACCGCGAGCTGATCAGTCGCCTCGGCCTGAGAAAGTAACCCACCGCCGGGCCCCGGAACGATTCCGGGGCCCGGCCAACCACGCCCTCGACCCGAGGACAGTTGGCTGTGGCGGGCGCTTTTCCCTTGCGGAAGAGCCCTCGCCACAGACCAGCTCCCGCAGGTCGGGGATGAACCACATGAAGCGAGGTATCGTTCATGCTTCGACCGTTCGAGAAAACCAGCCTGAAAACCACCATCGGCGGCATCGACATCACCCTGGAGACCGGCCGCATGGCCAACCAGGCCGACGGCTCCATCTGGGTCCAGTCCGGCGGCACCGTGGTCCTGGTCACGGCCGTGACTCAAGCCATGGCCCAGGACAAGGGCTTCTTCCCCCTGGTCTGCCATTACCAGGAGATGTCCTACGCCGCCGGCCGCATCCCCGGCGGCTACTTCCGCCGCGAGATCGGCCGCCCCTCCGAGCGCGAAACGCTCGTCTCGCGCCTCATCGACCGGCCCATCCGCCCGCTCTTCCCCAAGGGCTTCAAGGACGAGGTCCAGATCATCGCCACCGTCCTGTCCGCCGACCGCAACGTCAACCCCGACGTCCTGGCCATCACCGGCGCCTCGGCCGCCCTGCACGTCTCCAAGATCCCCTTCCTCGGCCCCATCGCCGGCGCCCGCATCGCCTTCGCCGACGGCAAATATGTCCTCTACCCGACCTACCAGACCATCGCCGAGAACGGCAGCCTGAACCTGGTCTTCGCCGCCTCCCGCGAGGCCGTGGTCATGGTCGAGGGCTCGGCCCTCTTCCTGTCCGAGGACGTCATCGCCGAGGGCATCGACTGGGGCCACAAGCAGCTCGCCCCGCTTTTTGACCTCCAGGAGGAGCTGCGCGAGAAGATCGGCACCCCCAAGATCGAGGTCACCGCGCCCAAGATCGACGCGGCCCTGGCCGAGCGCGTGCACGCCCTGGCCGCCGCCGACCTGGCCCAGGCCCTGACCCTGCTCGAGAAGATGCCCCGGCGCGAGGCCAAGAAGGCGGTCAAGACCCGGGTCCTCGAAGAGATCGCCCAGGCCTACCCCGAGGCCCCCGAGATGAACGGCCAGGCCGCCGAGGCCTTCGAGGCCCTGGAAAAGCAGATCGTGCGCGAGCGCATCAAGAGCCAGGGCGTGCGCCTGGACGGCCGTGACCTGACCACCGTGCGCCCCCTGTCCATCGACGTCGGCGTCCTGCCCCAGACCCACGGCTCCTGCCTCTTCCGCCGCGGCGAGACCACCTCCCTGTCCATCGCCACCCTGGGCTCCAGCCGCGACGAGCAACGCATGGAGACCCTGGTCGGCGAGAAGACCAAGCGCTTCATGCTGCACTACAACTTCCCGCCCTACTCCGTCGGCGAAGTCAAACCCCTGCGCGGCCCCTCGCGCCGCGACATCGGCCACGGCAAGCTGGCCGAGCGGGCGCTGACCCCGGTCCTGCCGAGCGAGGAGGAGTTCCCCTTCACCATCCGCGTGGTCTCCGAGATCATGGACTCCAACGGCTCCTCGTCCATGGCCACGGTCTGCGGCGGCTCGCTCGCCCTCATGGACTCCGGCGTGCCGATCAAGGCCCCGGTGGCCGGCATTGCCATGGGCCTGGCCAAGGTCGATGACGACTACATCATCCTGACCGACATCCTCGGCGACGAGGACGCGCTGGGCGACATGGACTTCAAGATCGCCGGCACCGCCGAAGGCATCACCGCCGTGCAGATGGACATCAAGATCGCCGGCCTGCCGCTCGACGTCCTGCGCCGCGCCCTGGCCCAGGCCCGCGAGGCCCGGCTGCACATCCTTAGCCACATGAACCAGGTCCTGGACAAGCCCCGGGCCGAGCTCTCTGACCTCGCCCCGCAGCACAAGGTGGTCTACATCACCCCGGAAAAGATCCGCGAAGTCATCGGCCCCGGCGGCAAGAACATCAAGGCCATCACCGCCCAGACCGAGGCCACCATCGACATCGAGGACTCGGGCAAGATTTCCATCTTCGCCCCCACCCTCGAATCCCTGGAAAAGGCCGAAAGCCTCATCCTCTACTACGACCAGAAGCCCGAGATCGGGAAGAACTACGTCGGCACGGTCAAGAAGATCATCGAATTCGGCGCCGTGGTCGAGATCCTGCCCGGCCTTGAGGGCCTGCTGCACGTCTCCCAGCTCGACGTCGAGCGCGTGGAGAACGTCTCCGACCTCTTGAGCCTTGGCCAGGAAGTCACGGTCAAGGTCGTCGAAGTCGAGGACACCGGCCGCGTGCGCCTGTCGCGCAAGGCCTGGCTCATGGAGCAGGCCGGCCAGGAAATCGACCTGGCCGACTTCGGCCGCCCCAAGTCCGGCCCCCGCAACGACCGTGGCGGCGACCGTGGAGGACGAGGCGGCGATCGCGGCGGTCGCGGCGGCGACCGTGGCGGACGCGGCCGGTACTAGGAAAGAGAATAGCCTCCGGCGGCCAGGGGCTGCCCTTGGACCCCACGAGGGGGATGATACCCCTCGACCCCGCAGTCTGAAAATCGAAGCCGGCCGGTGTGATGAACACCGGCCGGCTTCGATTTTCAGCTTCGTGACCAAGGGCGGGGCATGTCCTCGTCGGTCCCGCGGACAAGAAAGGCGTTAATTCCAATTACAAATCAAATATGTAATAATGGCCACACAGCCCGAAAGGAGGTGCGGCGATGGCGAGGACAGCGAGTGGACGAGAGGTTTTGGAGCAGGCCGAGGCGAGCGTGGCCAAGGCCAGGACGGCGGATGAACTCAGGCAGGCCCAGGCCGTGT
>DIXN01000048.1 GCA_002428705.1 Desulfovibrio sp. UBA6079 | reverse complement strand
GATCCAGACGGCCGACGGCGCGCTGCAGGTCATCGACGAGAAGCTCATCCGCATGAAGGAGCTGGCCGAGCAGGCGGCCACCGGCACCTACAACTACGACCAGCGCCTGATCATCGACTCTGAATACCAGGCCATGGCCTCGGAAATAACCCGAATCGCCAGCGCCACCGACTTCAACGGCATCTACCTGCTGAACGGCAACCTGTCCGGCATCCACGACGGCACCGGCCTGGTTTCCACCGGCGACCTGAAGATCCACTTCGGCCCGGGCAACGACTGCTCCGAGGACTACTACTACATCCGCATCGGCAACTCCACGGCCAGCGCCTTCGGCCTGGGCATGGGCGCGACCACCACCGCCGGCCGCTCCATCTCCACCCAGGCCCTGGCCCAGAGCGCGCTCGACGCCATCCAGCAGGCCATCATCTCCAAGGACAAGATACGCGCCCACCTCGGCGCCACGCAGAACCGGCTGGAGAATACCATCACCAACCTCGAGATCCAGGCCGAGAACCTGCAGGCCTCGGAATCGCGCATCTCCGACGTGGACGTGGCCACCGAGATGACCGAGTTCGTGCGCAACCAGATCCTGGCCCAGGCGGCCACGGCCATGCTCGCCCAGGCCAACAGCCTGCCGAAGATGGCCATGAACCTGATCCAGGGCTAGCAGGCCAGTTTCCCTTCGGATTGAAAAGGCCCCCCGGGGGCCTTCAGACAACGGCAAAGCCCCCGTCCCTCGGCGGGGGCTTTGCCGTGCTTTCCGGCGCGTCAACACTCCCCTTCCATGGCCCGATGCCACGCGGCTTGCCACCCGGGACGCGCGCAGTTATAGCAGCGGCCGCTGCTACGGCCCCCCGATCCGGGGCCGACCTGTCACCGGAGTTCACAATGCACGACTCGCGCCGCATGTATTTCTTCCTCGTGCTCATGACCCTGGCCTCGTTCGCCGGCATGCAGGGCTGGCAAACGCTCTTCAACAACTACGCGGTGGGCAAGGCCGGCCTGGACGGCTTCCACATGGGCATCATCCAGTCGGCGCGCGAGGTGCCCGGCTTCCTGGCCATGTTCGTCATCTACCTCATGCTGCTCATGAGCGAGCACCGGCTGGCGGCCATATCCATCCTGCTCCTCGGGGTCGGAGTGGGGGTCACCGGCCTCTTCCCCACCTTCTGGGGGCTGCTCGTCACCACCACGATCATGTCCACGGCCTTCCACGCCAACGAGACCATCAGCCAGTCCCTGTCCCTGCAGTACTTCGACCGCTCCACCGCGCCCGTGGTCCTCGGCCGGCTGCGCTCGGTGGGGGCCATCACCAACATCGCCATCGGCGCCGTCATCTGGCTCGCCGCCGCCGACCCGAACTATCCGCTGACCTACGGCTGCATCGGCGGAGCGGTGGTGCTCCTGGGCCTGGCCTGCCTGTGCTTCGACCCCAGCCGACCGGACATCCCGCCCCAGCGCAAAAAAATGGTCTTCCGCCGGCGCTACTGGCTCTACTACCTCCTGACCTTCCTCTCCGGGGCCAGACGGCAGATCTTCGTGGCCTTCGCCGTCTTCCTCATGGTCCAGCGGTTCGGCTTCAGCGTGCGCGAAGTGACCATCCTCTTCGTCGCCAACAACCTCATCAACTGGATGCTGAACCCGCTCATCGGCAAGGCCATCAACCGCTTCGGCGAGCGCAGCCTGCTGTCCGCCGAGTACCTGGTCATGATCGCGGTCTTTGCGACCTACGCCCTGACCACCAGCAAGGGCGTGGCCGCGGGCATGTACGTGGTCGACAACATCTTCTTCAACTTCGCCGTGTGCATCCGCACCTTCCTGCAGAAGATCGCCGACCCCCGGGACATCGCGCCCTCCTCGGCCGTGGGCTTCACCATCAACCACATCGCCGCCGTGGTCGTGCCCTTCCTCGGCGGCCTGGCCTGGATGGTCGACTACCGCATCGTCTTCCTGGCCGCCGCCGGCCTGGCCGCCTGCTCCCTGGCCGCCAGCCAGCTCGTCAGCCGCCACATCCGCCTGGCCGAAAAATAGGACGCCTCCGGCTGGCAGGGGGCTTTGCCCATGCCTCCGCGGGCAGGGGCGCTGCCCCTGCNNAAGGGGGATGATCCCCCTTGACCCCCCAGTCTGAAAATCGAAGCCGCCCGGTGCGAAGAACACCGGGCGGCTTCGATTTTCAGCTCGGGGACGAAGGGCGGGATTATGTCCCTCACTGGTCCCGGCGACGACACGAAGAAAAACCGCCGATGAGGGTGAAGAGGTTGGCGAGGTGGCGTGGGGCCAAGGGCTGACCGGTTGCATCCGGACCCGCCCGGGAGTCGTCCGTGCCCGTCCGAGGGACCGGCCATCCGGTCCTGGCCGCCCATTCTTCACCTTCATGGCCTCTTCGTGCCTTTCGATCCCCTCCCGAACCCGCCCGGCGGCCATGATGTCCTCGTGGTCCTCGCTCTTCCGCGCTTCGGGCCGGGCAGGGTCTTCTCCCTGCCCGGCCCGAAGCGCGGAAACCGGGGGAGGTCCAGGAGGGAAGCATTCCCTCCTGGCAGGGGTGCAGGGGACAGCGTCCCCTGCCCGCCGGAGGCGCCACCACCTCCAGCCCCCCTACCGGAGCTTGTCGAGCTCCTTGACGAGGGTCTCGAGGTCGGGCTTGGCGTTGATGTCGTGGATGTCGATGTAGCGGATGATGCCGGCCGTATCGACCACGAACACGGCCCGTTCGCTCATGCCTTCGGGGCGCAGGATGCCATATGTGCGGGCGACTTCGCCGTGGGGGAAGAAGTCGGACAGGACCGGGAACCAGACGTCGCCCATCTCGTGGCACCAGGCGTGGAGCGTAGGCAGGTTGTCCACGGTGATGCCCAGGACGATGGCGTTTCGGGCCTCGATCAATTCGCGGGCCAGGTTGTAGCCGGGCCACTGCTCGGAGCAGACCGGGGTGAAGGCCGCGGGCACGAAGGACAGGACGACGTTCTTCTTGCCGCGGTACGAGGACAGGCTGACCATTTGCCCGCCGATGGACGGCAAGGTGAAGTCCGGCGCCGGATCGCCGATCCTGAGGGCCGGGGTGCTGGCCGTGGGCGGCAGCTTGCCGGGGTCGTAGAGCATGTCCTTGGGCACCTGGGCCGGGGCCGCGGCCGCAGCCAGGAGCGAGGCCAGGAGAAGAAGGCAGGCGAGGGCGTGGCGCATGGGTGATCTCCTTTAGAGCCCGGTGGTTTCGCGCAGGTGCGCGAAGAAGTCCTGGGCGCTCGAGAATCGGCCGACTTCCTTGTCGAGGAGGCTCGGCGGCGTGCCCGCGCCGTTCAGCTTCAGGATCAGGTAGGTGGGCGTGGGCGTTTTGCCCAGGGCCGCGATCGAGCGCATCTCCGGGTCGGGGATGAGCGGGAAGGGGACTGCGTACTTGTCGCGGAAGAGCTTGACCTCGAAGTCGGTGTTGTTCGGCCCGATGCCGATGATCTTCAGTTTGTCGCCGAGCCCGGATGCGCGGACCATTTCGAAGAGCTCGACCATGTGCGGGGCCTCGGCCTGGCAGTGCGGGCAGTAGGCGCTGAAGACCTGGACGAGGAGATGGGAGCCCTTGATTTCGGACAGGCGGAAGGTATCGGACGCCGGGGAGAGGCCGAGGTAGGCGGCGGCCGAAGGATCGCTCGGGGCGGCCAGGGTCAGATCGGCGAAGGGAGCCGCCTGCGCTCCTGGCCGGGCCGTGCCGGAGGCACCCTTGGCGCAGGCCGAGGCCGCCAGGGCCAGGACGAGAACGAGGCAGAGCAGGCGGGCGTTCATGACGGTCCTCCGGTTGCGGCCGTTAGCGGTAGCTGTCCATGACCCGGCGCAGGGCCTCGGGGTCGGGGGTCTGCCGGGCCAGGGGCGCCCGGGGCGCAGTGGGCAGGTTCTCGGCAAACGTCGGCCGGTCGCGCCGGTAGATGACGCCGATGGGAATCTCGTCGCCGAAGGTCTGGGCCGTGGCCATGGCCTTGTCCCGGTCGGCCGGGTTGTAGCGCTTGGGCAGCTTTTTCACCCGCTCCTTGTACCAGGCGAAGGTGTTGACCTTGTTGAACGACACGCAGGGCTGGAGGATGTCCACCAGGCTGAAGCCCTTGTGCCGGACTGCGGCCTGGATGATCCCGGCCAGGTGGTCGATCTCGCCGGCAAAGCCCCGGGCGACGAAGGAGCAGCCCATGGCCACGGCCGTGGCCACCGGATTGAAGGACTCGCTCGGGTTGCCGTAGGGCTGGGTCTTGGTCTTCATGCCCTGCATGGTCGTGGGGCTGGCCTGGCCCTTGGTCAGACCGTAGATCTGGTTGTCGTGGGCCAGCATGGTGATGTCCACGTTGCGCCGGATGGCGGCCAGGAAGTGGTTGCCGCCCTCGCCGTAGTGGCAGCCGTCGCCGGACTCGGCGATGACCGTGAGCTCCGGGTTGGCCAGCTTGGCGGCCTGGGCCGGGGGCAGGGAGCGGCCGTGCAGGCCGTTGAAGCAGTTGCACTTGAGGTAGTGCGGGGCCTTGGCCGCCTGGCCGATCCCGGAGACGAGGAGCACCTGGTGCGGGGCGAGGTCAAGGCCCGCCAGGGCCTTCTTCACTGCGTTCAGGATACCGAAATTGCCGCAGCCGGGGCACCAGGCGGTCTCGAAGGTGCCGTAATCCTCGATGCTGACCATCTCTCGACTCCTCTAGATGAGCCCGGCGCGGGCGAGCCCGGCCAGGATGTAGTCGGCGGTGAAGGGCAGGCCGTCGTAGCGCGGCACGAGGTGCGGGATGGCAAAACCCGTCTGGCGCCGGATGAGGCCGGCGAAATGCCCGGTGGAGTTGCCCTCCACGCACACCACGCTCTTGGCCCTCGAGAAGTGGGGCAAGAACTGCCCGGGATCGAGCGGCCAGACCTGGGAGAAGTGCAGCACGGAGACGGAGCGGCCCTGCTCGGCCAGCCGTGCCCGGGCCTCCAGGGCCGGACCCTTGGTCGAGCCCCAGCAGACCAGCAGGATGCCCGCGTCCTCGGGACCGGTCAGGACCGGCGGGCGGACCGCGGCGGCCAGGCCCAGGTGCTTGCGGTTTCGCTTGTCGACCATGGCCACGCGTACGGCGTGGTCCTCGGTGATGTGGCCCTCCTCGTCGTGCTCGTCGGAATCGACCACCACCAGGGCGGGGCTGAGCCCCGGCACGGCTCTCGGAGAGACGCCCGAGTCGGTGATGGCGTAGCGCTTGTAGCCGGCCGGATCGTCCGGATCGAGGAGCGGGCCGGCCACGGGGGGCAGGGCGGCGAGGTCGAAGGGTTGAACCGAGCGGGTGGAGTCGGCCAGGTACTGGTCGGTGAGCACGAAGACCGGACTCTGCCAACGCTCGGCCAGGTCGAAGGCGGCGTGGGTCAGGTGGAAGCAGTCCTCGGGGTCGCCGGGGGCGAATATGGCCCGGGGGAACTCGCCGTGGCCGGCGTGCAGCACCATCCACAATTCCCCCTGCTCGGTGCGCGTGGGCAGCCCTGTGGCCGGGCCGGGGCGCATGCCCACGACGATGACCGCCGGGGTCTCGGTCATGCCGGCCAGGCTGACCGCCTCGGTCATCAGGGCGAAGCCGCCGCCCGAGGTCGCGACCAAGGCCCGGGCGCCGGCGTAGGAGGCGCCGAGCACCATGTTCAGGGCCGCGATCTCGTCCTCGGCCTGCTCGACCACGATGCCCAGCTCCCGGGAGTGGGCGATCAGGTTCAGGGCCACTCCGGTCGAGGGGGTCATGGGGTAGAAGGCGCAGAAGTTGACACCCGCGGCCATGGCGCCCAGGGCCAGGGCCTCGTTGCCGTTCACGCACAGGCGCCCGGCATGGCCGGGCGAGGGCGCCGGGCACTCGAAGAGCTTCTCGTGGGCCTCCTTCCAGGCCGCGGCGGCACGCAGGACCTTCACGTTCTCGGCCACCACGGCCTCGCCCTTGCCGCCGAAGGCCTCGGCGAGCATCTCCTCGAGGACGGAGAGGTCCTCGCAGACGACCGAGGCCAGCACGCCCAGGGCCGCGGTGTTGGCGAAGATGGGCTTGGGCGCGAGGCTCTTGAAGGGCACCTTGAAAATCCGGGGGTGGTCCGTGTCCACGGACTCGTCGGCCACGATCACTCCGCGAGAGGTGAGCCGGGCCGTGTGGCGGGTGACGGTCTCGGCGTCCAGGGCCACGAGCACGTCCACGGACTCGCGCGGGGCGAGGAGGCGCTCGGGGCCGAAGCGCACGGCGAAGGTGTTGTGGCCGCCGCGCACCCGCGAGAGGTAGTCCTGGCTGACGTGGACCTCGTAGCCACTGCGCACCAGGGCCTTGGCGATCATCTCCCCGACGGTCTGCAGGCCTTGTCCGGCCTCGCCGCCGATCAGGATGTTGACATCGGACATGTTTGCTCCCTCGAGTCTGGAAGGAATCCGGCCGCCGGGCGCCGCGAGGTGCGCACGGCCGGAGCGGGAAGCGGCGCGGCGTCCGGCGCCGCGCCGCACGGGGCTACTTCTGGCCGGCCGTGGCCGCGGGCCAGGTGAAGACCCGGGCGCCCAGCTCCTTGTCGAGCATGTACAGCCCGCCGCCGTCGCCGACCAGGCGCACCTTGCCCAGGACCTCGCTGAAGCTGGCCTCCTCCTCGACCTGCTCGGAGACGAACCACATGAGAAAGTTGGCCGTGGCGTGGTCCTTGTGCTTCTGGGCGATGTCCAGCAGGTTGTTGATGCGCTTGGTGACCTCGTATTCGTGCTTGAGCCCGGCCTTGAAGGCCGCCTCGGGCGAATCCCAGGCGGAGTCCGGGGCCTCCACGGTCTGGAGGACGGCCCGGCCGCCGGCCTGGGTGACGTAGTCGAACATCTTGCTGGCGTGAAACAGCTCCTCGCCGGCCTGGTTCCTCATCCACTGGGCGAATCCGGGCAACCCCTTGTCGGCGAAGTAGGCGGACATGGACAGATACAGGTAGCCGGACCAGAATTCCCACTTGATCTGGTCGTTCAGGGCCTGTTCCATTTCCTTGCACAGCATATGCGGCTCCTTTGGTTGCGAGAGTGACCGGACGCCGGCCTCAACGGACAAGCGCCCATCCTGCTAGAAAACATGTTCCGGGGATTTTCGCAAGCCTGGGAGGGGGAAAGCCGGAGCCGGAGCGTGGAGTCCGCCCGGCGGCGGGGGATTCACTTTTCAGCCGCCTCCGGCCCGAGGATTTCAGGCCGGAGGCGGGAACAGGGATCAGCGCAAGGCGGGCAGGAGCTTGGCGACCACGTCCTGCATGGCCTCCTGGAGCGTCTCCTCCATGACCTCGGCGGGCGTGGTCAGCCCGGGCGTGGCCAGGCGCTCCTTGGCGTAGGTGAACTCCTTGCGCTCTTTGAGCGTCCCGTCCTGATGGATGAGGATGACGAAGCGCAGGGCCACGTTGTACTTGGTCTTGTAGCGCTCCTCGAACCAGAGCTTCTCGATCTCGCCGGAGATCTCGTAATAGGTGCCAAAACCTGCGCCGGTGTCGTGGTATTCCACCTGGCAGCCGGCGAGCTTCAGCTCGTCGTAGAGCGCCCGGCTGACCCAGTCCGAAACCGGGCGGCCGGGCTCGAAGTAGGCGCCGTCGTCGATCTTGATCCCGAGGGCCTTCTCGGTGCGCACGTCGCGCATGGTGACCAGGGCGATGGTGTGGTCGCAGCCGCCGCGGCCGCCGCCGCCCGTGGCGTGATACTCCAGGGGCACGATGAGGTTTGCCGAGCAGGCCGCGAGCAGGCAGGCCGAGAGACAGGCTAACAAAAGCGTCAGGCGACGGGACATGGTCGTATCTCCTTGATGAGCATTGGCTGTCGGGTCTTCTAGCGCAGCTCGGGCCGAAAATCCATGGCCGAAAGGGCCGCCCGGGCAGGGATGCGGCCGGCGCGAAAATGGGATATGGGACTACGTCCCCGCCCCGGGGAGGACGCCTCCGAGGAGCCCCATGGTCATCGAGAAATACTTCGCCCTGCTCGCCGCCTATGCGCGCCAGATCATGGGCCTGCCGCCCGAGACCTGGCTGATGCTCGGACTCATCGCCGCGCTCTTCGCGGTCAGCTCCCTGGGCTTGCGCCTCGCCGCCCGCCGCGGGGGCGTGCCCGAGGGCGCGGTACGCGCCCTCAACTGGCTCTTCCTCATCTTCTTCCTGCACTGGGCCGAGGCCCGGGTGGTGGCCACCCTCGACGCCCCGCTCCTGGACACCCCGCTGCTCATCCTCAAGACCGTCTGCTGGTGGTTCTTCCTCCGCAACGCCCTGGACGGACTCTACGCCGACCTCTACCTCGGCCGGATCAAGCAGAAACCCGTCAACCACTACTTCATCGACCTCTTCAAGTTCCTCATCCTGCTGCTGCTGGTCTTCGGCGCACTCAAAACCGTCTTCGACTTCCAGTGGGGCAGCATCCTGACCTCCTCGGCCATCCTCACCGCGGTCATCGGCTTCTCCATGCAGGACACCATCGGCAGCCTGGTCTCAGGCTTCCTCATCCAGCTGGAGAAGCCCTTCTCGCCCGGCGACTGGATCGCGGTTTCCGGGCAGAAGGGCATGGTGGTCGAGATCAGCTGGCGCTACACCAAGATCCAGACCATCGAGAAGGACTTCGTGCTGGTGCCCAACAACTCCATCTCCAAGGACACGCTGGTCAACTACAGCCGGCCGATCCTGCAGGTGCGCAGCGAGGTGGCCGTGCCCGTGCCGCTGGAGGTGCCTCCGGTCAAGGTCAAGGCCGCACTCGAAGAGGTCGTGCGCGGCGCGCGCCTGGTGGCCGAGACGCCGGAGCCCGTCATCCGTGCCGACGACATCCGCGCCGACCGCATCATCTATGCCGTGATCTTCTTCGCCCGGCGCTACGAGGACCTGCGCCCGGCCAGGGACGAGATTATAAGCTCGGTCTGGTACCAGTTCCGCAAGCACGGTATCGAGCTGCCCTACCCCATCACCGAGATGCGCCATGTGAGAAAGCGCGAGGCCGTGGCCCCGGCCGAAACCGTGGCCATATTGCGCGGCGTGCCGCTCTTCTCCGGCCTCGGCGAGGCGGAGCTGTCTCTCCTGGTGCAGAGCGCGGCCGTCAGCAGCTTCGAGCCCGGCCGCCGGATCGTGACCGCCGGCGGCACGGACACCAGCCTGTTCGTCATCCTCGCGGGCCAGGTGGCGGTGAAGAAGAACGGCGCCGAGCTCGCCCGGCTCAATGCCGGGGACTTCTTCGGCGAGATGGCTCTGCTCACCGGCGAGCCGCGCACGGCCGACGTCGAGGCCCTCTCCCCGGTGACCAGCCTGGCCGTGGACCGCGAGGCCTTCAAGCTCCTCCTGGAGAAGAACCAGAGCATCGTCGCCAACATCACGGCCATGTTCAAGGAACGCTCCAAGAGCCACGCCGCGGCCGGCCGGCCCGCCCCGGCGCCCGAGACCCTGTTCGGCCTGTTCAAGAAGATCTTCTTCTAACCGCGGATACCGCCGCCATGCCCACCCAGAGCCCCCTCGCACTGATCGCGGACTACTGGCACCTGCTCACCTCGCTGCACCTGAGAGCCGTGGTCATCCTCGGCGGCATCGTGCTGGCCTACGCCCTGGTCCACCTGTCCTTGCGCCTGGCCGACCGGAAAAAGGCCATACCCGCCGGGCTCATACGGGCGGTGCGCTGGTTCTTCGTCCTCATCCTGATCTACGCCGCCGAACGCCTGGTGCTCTCCACCCTCGACGACCGGCTGGTGGACACGCCGCTCTTCGTGGCCAAGACGCTGGCCTGGTGGCTGTGCATCAAGAACGTGCTCGACGGGGTCTACGCCGACCTCTACCTGACGCGCATCAAGAAGCGCGCGGTCAACCACTATGTCATCGACCTGATCAAGTTCATCGTGCTCCTGGTGCTGGCCGCCGGCGCCCTGACCGGCTTCTTCCACATCGAGGTCTCCTCGGTCCTGACCTCCTCGGCCATCCTGACCGCGGTCATCGGCTTTTCCATGCAGGACACCATCGGCTCCATCTTCTCCGGCTTTCTGCTGCAGATCGAGAAACCCTTCGATGTCGGAGACTGGATCAAGGTCGACGAGCTGACCGGCCGGGTGCTCGAGATCAACTGGCGCTACACGACCATCGAGACGGCCAAGAACGACGCCATCCACATCCCCAACAACGCCATCTGCAAAAAGGACCTGGTGAACTACAACCGGCCCATTCCCGAGGTCTGCGTGGAATTGACCATCCCGGTGCCCTTCGGCGTACCGCCGGTCAGGGTCAAGACGCTCCTGGCCGAAGTCCTGGCCGCCTGCCCGCTGGTCACCCTCAACCCCGGCCCGGTCATCCGCTTCAGGCACATCGAGGAGAGCCGGCTCATCTACAAAATATTTTTCTACGTGCGCAAATACGAGGAGCAGTTCCGGGCCATCGACGAGCTGCACGCATCCGTCTGGTACGCCTTCAAGGCCCAGGGCATCGAGCTGCCCCTGCCCGGCCGGGAGGTCCGCCTGACCCGCGTCCGGACCGCCGAGCCCGACCTCGCGCCGACCGAGCACCTGGCGGCCCTGCCCCTGTTCGCCGGGCTGACCGAGCCGGCCCTGGCCCTCATCACCCGCATCGCCGCCCCGGTGGTTTTCGAGCCCGGCCGGGTCATCGTCAAGGCCGGGGCCACGAGCACCAGCCTGTTCGTGGTCGTCAGCGGCCGCGTGGCCGTGCGCCGGGGCGAGGCCGTGCTGGCCGAGATCGGCCCGGGCGGAGTCTTCGGCGAGATGGCCCTGCTCACCGGCGAGCCGCGCAAGGCCGACGTCGTGGCCCTGGAGCCCTGCCAGTGCCTGGAGATCGACCGCGAGGCCTTCCGCCTGGTCCTCGGCCGCCATCCGCAGATCAGCGAGAACGTGAACGCGGTCTTCCGCGAGCGCGTGGCCAAGAACCAGCCCGACCTGCCCCGCGAGGAGCAGAACCACGCCGAACTGAGCCTGCTGGCGCTCTTTCGCAAGATCTTCGGCTGAAGCGCCGGCCAAGATTTCCCTTGCTTGACTGGTCGATTTGGGGCACTAGGTTGTATCTAATGCCTTGCTGGCCCGCCTGCCGGCTCATGCTACATGCCCGACAGGGCGCCTGAAACTTTCAAACCCTAACGCATTGTGAGGAAAGGAGCCTTGATGAGAACGCTTCTGATCGCATTGGCTCTCGCCGTCGCCCTGTCCGCCTGCCAGCAGGCCCAGACGCCCACGGCCGAAAAGAAAGCCGAGCCTGCCAAGGAACTCAAGACCGAGGTGGAAAAGTACAGCTACGCCATCGGCATGGATATCGGCGCCCGCTTGAAGGAGCAGGCCATGGAGTTCACGCCCGAGCTCATCGCCCAGGGCCTGACCGACGCCTACCAGGGCAAGGCCATCCTGACCGAGGACGAGGCCAAGCAGACGCTGGTGGCCCTGCAGCAGAAAATGATGGAACAGCAGATGGCCGACTCCAAGAAGAAGGCCGAGGAGAACCTCGCCGCCGGCCAGAAGTTCCTCGACGAGAACAAGGCCAAGGAAGGCGTCAAGACCACCGAGAGCGGCCTGCAGTACAAGGTCGTGACCGAGGGCAAGGGTCCCAAGCCCGCGGTCGACGACACCGTGACCGTGGACTACCGCGGCACGCTCATCGACGGCACGGAATTCGACTCCTCCTACAAGCGCGGCCAGCCCGTGACCTTCCCCCTGGCCGGCGTCATCCCCGGCTGGACCGAGGCCCTGCAGCTCATGCCCGTGGGCTCCAAGTGGGAGCTCTACATCCCGGCCGGCCTGGCCTACGGCGACCGCCAGGTGGGCAACGTCATCGGCCCCAACTCGACCCTGATTTTCGAGGTCGAGCTGAAGGGCATCGAGCCCAAGACCGAGGCCGCTCCCGAGGGCGCGGTCAAGCCCGAAGCCAAGCCCGAGGCCAAGAAGCCCGAGGCCAAGCCGGCGGAGAAGCCCGCCGAAAAGCCGGCCGAAAAGAAGTCCGAGTAGACTTCCCTAGCGCGACTCCAAGCGGCCTCCCGGATCACCGGGGGGCCGCTTTTTTTGGCGGACAGTCCGGGAGGAAGAGGCCATGAAAATGAGCCGGCGGCGCGGCGGGGGTCGATGTCGCGCCCCGAGCCGGCCGTTTCTTACCCCCTGATGGCGGTTTTGTTGATTCTCGTTGGCGCGACGGCCGGGGCTGCCGGATGGCCATTCACAAAACACAAGCCCGCCACGGCCGATTTCTTCAAACGGGCCAGCCGGCCGGGAATTTCGAGACGGCGGAGCCTTGGCCGCCGGCTTGAAAATCCCGGCCGAATCGGGGGGTCTGGGGGGCCCACGGCCCACCAGCCGCCGGAGGCCTGCCTCTCCCTCTTCCCCGCATCTTTCCTCCCGCGCCGGTGCGCTCCGGGCTGTACAGCCGGCCCGGCCTCGACTACCTTCCCGCTCGTGGACAGCCCTGCCCTTCTCCCCGACGCTTCCGCTCTCGACACCGCCCGGCGCCTGCTGGCCGAGGTTTTCGGCTTCCGCGCCTTCGTCGGCCTGCAGGAGGAGATCATCGGCCACGTGCTCTCCGGCGGCGACGCCCTGGCGGTCATGCCTACGGGCGGCGGCAAGTCGCTCTGCTACCAGCTGCCGGCCCTGGTCCGCCCGGGGCTGGGCCTGGTCGTCTCGCCGCTCATCGCCCTCATGCAGGACCAGGTCCAGAGCCTGTCCCAGGCCGGGGTCCGGGCCGCGGCGCTGAACTCCGGGCTCTCGGCGACCGAGGCCCAGCGCGTCTGGCAGGCGCTCCTGTCCGGCCGGCTGGACCTGCTCTACGTCGCGCCCGAGCGCGTGGTCCTGCCGCAATTCCTCGATTTCCTCTCGCGCGCGCCGCTGTCCGTCATCGCCATCGACGAGGCCCACTGTGTCTCCCAGTGGGGTCACGATTTCAGGCCCGAATACGGCCAGTTGGCCGTGCTGGCCGAGCTTTTCCCGGGCGTGCCCCGCCTGGCCCTCACGGCCACGGCCGACGGCCCGACCCGGGCCGACATCGTGTCCCGCCTGAGCCTCCCCCGGGCCAGAATCTTCGTGGCCAGCTTCGACCGGCCGAACATCCGCTACCGCGTGGCCACCAAGGGCGCCTCGCCGCTCAACCAGGTGCTGGACTTCATCCGCACCTTCCCGCCGCGCTCCTCGGGCATCGTCTACCGCATGTCCCGGGCCGGGGTGGAGGAGGCGGCCGAGGCCCTGGACAAGGCCGGCGTGCCGGCCCTGCCCTACCACGCCGGCCTGGCCGACCAGGTTCGCCGCGAGAACCAGGAGCGCTTCATGCGCGAGCCGGGCCTGACCATGGTCGCCACCGTGGCCTTCGGCATGGGCGTGGACAAGCCCGACGTGCGCTTCGTCGTCCACATGGACCCGCCCAAAAGCCTGGAGGCCTACCACCAGGAGACCGGCCGGGCGGGGCGCGACGGCGAGCCGGCCGAGGCCCTGCTGCTCTTCGGCCTGTCGGACATGGTCTTCCTGCGCCGGCTGCTGGGCGAGGGCGAGGGCGCACACAAGCAGGTGGAGCGGGTCAAGCTCGACGCCCTGGCCGGCTACTGCGAGACCCCGGGCTGCCGGCGCCAGGTGCTGCTCGGCTACTTCGGCGAGCGGCTGGACGCTCCTTGCGGCCGCTGCGACACCTGCGAGCACCCGCCGGAAACCTTCGACGGCCTCGTCTGCGCCCAGAAGGCCCTGTCGTGTGCTTTTCGCACCGGCCAGCGCTTCGGCGCCGGGCACCTGTGCGACGTGCTCTGCGGCAACGCGACAGAACGCATCGAGAACCTCGGCCACGACAAGGTCAGCACCTTCGGCATCGGCTCGGAGTTCGACCGCCGGGGCTGGATGTCGGTCTTCCGCCAGATGGTCAGTCTGGGCTTCCTCGTGCCCGATCTGGACCGCTACGGCGGCCTGACCATCACCCCGGCGGGCTGGGAGGTGCTGCGCGGACAGCGCGAGGTGCTCCTCAGGCGCGACCCCGTGGGCCGGCGCGAACGCCGCAAGCGGCGCCGGTCGGTGGGCGACGCCCTGCCCGTGGGCGAGGCCGAGGGCCTCTTCGAGGCCTTGCGCCAGAAGCGCCAGGCCTTGGCCCGGGCCGAGGGCGTGCCGCCCTACGCCGTGTTCCCGGACAAGACCCTGAAGGAGATGGTCGCCTACCGGCCGGAGACCTTGGAGGGCATGGCGCTCCTGCACGGCATCGGCCGGCGCAAGCACGCGCGCTATTCCGCGGAGTTTCTTGAAGTCCTGCAGGCTCACGCCGCCGAGCACGGCCGGCCGAGCGACCTGCCCGAGCTGCCCGAGGCCCCGGCCCGCCGCGCCCGGGAGAAGAAGACCGGCGAGGAGGAGGGGTTGTCCGCGACCATTGCCCGCAGCGTGGAGCTGTTCCGCGAGCACGGCGACCTGACGCGCGTGGCCCTGGCCCGGGGCCTCACGCCCGTGACCATCGCCAACCACCTGGTGGTGGCCGTGGCCGCCGGCGAGGTCGAGGCCCGCGCCGCCTCGGGCTTGAGCCAGGAGGTCTACGACTGCCTGGCCGCAACCATCCGGGCGTTCCTGTCCGAGGGCATCGACCGCCTGATCCCGCTGTCCGAGGCCCTGGGGGGCGCCTTCGGCTACGAAACCCTGCGCCTGGTCAGGGCCGGGGTGTTGAGGAAAGACGGGGAAGGCTGAACAGGCCACGAAGGGGATGGTCGGCGGTCGAACGCGCGGCACCCGATGACCCAGCGCATCGAGCGCCGGGTGCTTCGATTTTCAGCTGGATAACGAAGGGCGGATCATGCCCCACGCCGGTCTCATGACCAATGTGGGAGAACGGGAGGGGCGCGATGGGCGTCCCACGAGCCAGCGCCGGCATACGCCGGCCCCTCCCCCACCTCATGGCTTCTTCGAGATTTTCTTCCCCCGCGCCCTCGGGTTCCCGGTCTTCTTCAACGGGCCAGGCGGCCGGGACTTTCGAGACGGCGGGGCCTTGGCCGCCGTCTCGAAAGTCCCGGCCGAATCGGGGGGTCCGGGGGGCCCTCGGCCCCCCGGCCGCCGGAGGCTCTGCCTTTTCCTACGGAATCTCCATCCCGAGCTTGCGGTAGTCGGCCAGCTTGTTGCGCAGGGTGCGCACGGAGATGCCGAGCAGCAGGGCGGCCTGGGTGCGGTTGCCGGAGGTCTTGTCCAGGCTTTTCATGATCAGGCGGCGCTCCATCTCCTCCAGCGGCATGACCTCGCCGGGCAGGATGTCCTGCTCCGCGGCCGGGTGGGCGGTCACGTGGGCCTCGGCCGGCGCTTCGGGCGCGAGGTCCTCATCGAGGCCGGCCCAGGCGTCGGGGTCGAGCAGGAAGTGGCGGACCTCGATGGGGCCGTTGCCGGCCAGGAGCACGGCTCGCTCCATGAGGTTCTGGAGTTCGCGGACGTTGCCCGGCCAGTCGTAGTCGAGGAGCCACTGGCGGGCCTCGGCGCTGAACTCCAGCCGGGGCAGGCCGTAGGCCTTGCGGAAGCTGTCCACGAAGTAGCCGGCGAGCACTGCGATGTCCTCGCCGCGCTCGCGCAGGGCGGGAAGCTTCAGGGGGATGACGTTCAGGCGGTAGAAGAGGTCCTGGCGGAAGCGCCCCTCGGCCACATAGTCGTCCAGGCGGCGGTTGGTGGTGGCCAGCACGCGCACGTCGACCTTGACCGTCTCCACGCCGCCGACGCGGTCGATCTCGCCTTCCTGCAGGACGCGCAGGAGCTTGGCCTGCAGGCCGAGGTCCATCTCGGAAATCTCGTCCAGGAGGAGCGTGCCGCCGTCGGCCAGCTCGAACTTGCCGAGCTTGCGGCTGATGGCCCCGGTGAAGGCGCCCTTCTCGTGGCCGAAGAGCTCGGACTCGAGCAGGTGCTCGGGCAGGGCGGCGCAGTTGATGGCCACGAAGGGCTTGGCGGCGCGGCCGGAGTTCAGGTGGATGAAGCGGGCGAACTTCTCCTTGCCGGTGCCGGACTCGCCGGAGATGAGCACGGTGGCCTTGCTCGGGGCCACCTGGCGGGCGAGCGCGAGCACGCGCAGCACCGAGGGGTGGCGGCCGATGATCTCGACCTGGCCCTTGGCCGGGGGCGGGGGCGCCGGCCTGCGTTCGACGGGGGCCGGGGCCTCGGCTTCCGGCTCGGGCAGCACGGCCTCGATCTTCTCCCAGGTCAGGGGCTCGAGCCAGTAGTCCTTGGCGCCCAGCTCCATCAGCCGGGCGGCCTCGTCGGCGCTGCCGGCGTCGGTGAACACGACCACGGGCGGGAAGCGGCCCATGGCCTCGGAGGCCGAGCCCAGGAGCTGCTCGACGCGGTAACCGGGCAGGCGGGAGCGGGAGAAGACGAGCACGGGCTCGGATTTCTTCACGTAGGCCAGGGCAGCGGACAGGGATTCGGCCAGTCCGACGTCGAGCCCGGCCTCCTTCAGGCAGGAAAAGAGCGGGGCGACCGAGGCGGCGGGGGCGATGAAGAGGATGCGTCGCAGGACCATGTCAGCGCGCCTGCCGTGGCGTCGGGGATTCGTTGTGGCCAAGCGTCAGCACCGTCGGGAAGACCTCCGCTGGCCCTTCATACAGACATTTGCGGCCAAGGACAATCAAAAGAGGCCGGCCTTGACCTTGCCCGGAGTCGGCCGTAACTAGTCCTTCCTGCCATGAACGGACACGACAGCTTACGCGAAATCCACCGCCTGGCCGCGGCCGGCGCCTCCTTCGAGGAGGTTCTCGAGACCCTGACCGGCCGGGGCCAGGTCAGCCGGCCCTGCGGCGTGACCCTGGACACCGCCCGGGCCGCGCGCTGCGGCCAGCCCGAGGCCGTCTACGGCCGGGGCAAATCCCCGGAGCAGCTTATCCAGGCCGTCAGCGGGCTGACCGCCGCCGGCCAGCCGGTGCTGGTCACCAAGCTCTCCCCGGAGCAGGGCGGGCACCTCGCCGCGCATTTTCCCGGCGGAAAATTTCTGGCGCAGGCCGGCCTGTTCGTCTGCGGCGCCGACCTCGACCTTCACGAGCCCTGGCCCGAGACCGGCGACATCGCGGTCATCGCGGCCGGCGCCTCGGACCTGCCCGTGGCCCTGGAGGCCTATGCCGCGGCCCGCTTCTACGGCGAAAGCTGCGCGCTCGTCTGCGACGTGGGCGTGGCCGGCATCCACCGCATGCTGGCCCGGGCTCCGGCCCTGTCCGCGGCCCGGGTGCACGTGGTCGTGGCCGGCATGGAGGGGGCGCTGCCCTCGGTGGTGGCCGGCTACTTCGGCAAGCCGGTCATCGGCGTGCCGACCTCGGTCGGCTACGGCGCGGCCTTCGGCGGCCTGACCGCGCTCCTGGCCATGCTGAACGCCTGCGCCACGGGCATCGCCGTGGTCAACATCGACAACGGCTTCGGCGCCGCGGCCCTGGCGGTGAAGATATTGGGCGCCGGGCGGCCCGAGCCGCGGTGAACATCCTTTTCGCCAACGCCACCCGGCGCTGGGGCGGGGTCAAGACCTGGACCCTGGACCTGGCCGAGTGGCTGGCCGCGAGCGGCCACGCCCCGGCCATCGCCTGCAGGCCCGGCCCCTTTGCCGAGGCCGCACTGGCGCGCGGCCTCGCCGCCTTGCCCCTGGAGTTCGGCTTCGACTTCAACCCGTTGATCCTGGCCCGTTTCCTCAATCTTTTCAAGCAGCTGCGCACCGAGCTGGTGGTGGTCAACGTGGGCAAGGACATGTGCACCGCGGGCGCGGCCGCGCGCCTGGCCGGCCTGCCCATCGTCCAGCGCGTGGGCCTGCCCGGGGACATGGCCGCCGGACCCAAGCGCCGCCTGCTGCACGCGGCCCTGAAACCCCGGCTGCTGGCCCCGAGCGAGTTCGTGCGCCGGGGCATGCTGGAGGCGCTGCCCTGGCTTTCGCCCGTCGAGGTCACGGCCATCCACACCGGCAAGCGCCCGGCGCCCGTCCCGCCGGCCACGGCCGGCCGGCCACGGCGGCTGGTCGTCAGCAGCCAGCTGAACCCGGACAAGGGACACGCCGAGCTCTTCGCCGCCCTCTCCTCCCTGGCCGCGGCCGGGCACGACTTCCGCCTGGAGGTCATCGGCACCGGCAGCATCGAGGCCGGCCTCAAAGCCCTGTCCGCGGAGCTGGGGCTCGGCCCGAAAGTCGATTTCACCGGCTTCGTCTCCGACGTGCCCGCGCGCCTGGCCGCGGCCGACATCTTCGTCCTGCCCTCGCGCTCGGAAGGGCTGCCCAACACGCTGCTCGAGGCCATGGCCGCCGGGCTCGCTCCGGTTGCGCGCATGGTCGGGGGCGTGAACGAAATCTGGCCCGACGCGCTCGCGCCCCTGTCCGCCGGCCTGCCCGGCGACGACGCGGCCCTGGCCGGCGCCCTGGCCACGGCGCTGTCCGCCGACGATGCCCGCCTCGTCGCCTGGAAGGAGGCCGCCTGGCAGGCCTGCCGGGCGCGCTTCGACCTGGAAACCCAGGCCGCGCGCACCCTGCGGTTTTTCGAGGAGACCCGGCGGGGCTTCCAGGGGGCTGCGTGAGGGTCGTCTTCGTCACCTCCTCCTCGACCCCCAGCGGCGGGGCGCGGCAGGTTGTCTACCTGGCCCGGAGCCTGGCCGGACAGGGGCACGAGGTCAGCCTGTTCATGCCCGCCGACGGCCAGCTCGCGGCGCTGGCCCCGGAGCTCGACTGGCGCCGCCTGCCCGAGCGCCGCGGCGACTGGCGAGCGGCCGTGGCCGGCGCCCTGCCCTTCGGCCGGCCCTTCGTGCTCCAGGCTTTCCACAACAAGGCGGTCAAGCGCCTCTCCTGGTGGGGGCTCTTCTGGCGCCGCCGCGGCGCGGTCACCGTGGCCACGCGCGGGGTCTGCTACCGGCCAGGCAACCCCCTGCCCTGGATCTCCCCGGGCCTGGACGCCATCGTCACCAACTCGCTGGCCTGCGCCAAGGTCCTGGCCTCGGTGGGCGCGCCCCGGCGCAAGCTGAACCTCATCGACAACGCCATCCCGCCCGAGCGGCTCCTCGCCCGCCGCGCGCGAGACGAGGTCCGGGCCGAGCTGAACCTCCCGCCCGGGGCGCTGCTCTTCGGCACCGTGGCCGGCAACAAGCCGGTCAAGGGCGTGGCCCCGCTCATCGAGGGCTTTGCCCTGGCCGCCCTGCCCACGGCCCATTTGGTGGTCATCGGGGTCAAGCCGTCGAAGTTCGCCCCGCAGGTCGAGGCCCTGGGGCTCTCCGGCCGGGTGCACCTGGTCGGCCGCACCGAGGCCGTGGCCGATTACCTGAGGGCCATGGACGCCTTTGTCCAGCCCTCGCTGTCGGAATCCATGCCCAACACCATGCTCGAGGCCGTCGCCTGCGGCCTGCCCGTCCTGGCCACAGCTGTGGGCGGGGTGCCCGAGGTGGTGAACCAGGGCCTGGGGATGCTCGTTCCGCCGAACCAGCCCGAAGCCCTGGCCGTGGGCCTGCGGGCCATGGCCGCCGACCCGGACCGGCGCCTGGCGTTCGCCGCCGCGGCCCGCGCGCTGGCCCCGCGCTTCTCGCCCGAGGCCAAGGTCGCCGCCGCGCTGGCGCTGTATCGCCGCCTGGCCGCGGCCAGGGGCCTGACGCTGGGCTAGCCTTCCCGTGCCCCGGCACGGAATTTGATATCCCGCCCCGGACGGCGACAATTTTCCGACGGGAGAAGCCATGCGCGTGCGCTATCTGATCCTCGGCGCCGGCCCCACGGGCCTGGGCGCGGCCCAGCGCCTCTCGGAGCTTGGCGAAAGCGACTACCTGGTCCTGGAGCGCGAGGCCCATCCCGGCGGGCTCTCGGCCAGCTTCAGCGACGATTCCGGCTTCACCTGGGACGTGGGCGGCCATGTCTTCTTCTCCCACTACGACTACGTGGACAGGCTGCTTACCAGCCTCCTCGGCGAGGACGTGCTGAGGCACGAGCGCGTGGCCTATATCCGCATCCAGGGCACCTGGGTGCCCTACCCCTTCCAGAACAACATCCGCCACCTGCCGCCCGCGGCGCGCTGGGAGTGCGTCCAGGGCCTGCTCGACAACGCCCGCGCCCACGACAAACCCGCCAATTTCGGCGACTGGGTCCGGGCCTCGTTCGGCGCCGGCATCAGCCGCCTGTTCATGGAGCCCTACAACTTCAAGGTCTGGGCCACGCCGCTTGAGCTCATGAGCGCGAGCTGGGTCGGCGAGCGGGTCAGCGTGGTGGACGTGCGGCGCGTGCTCAAAAACATCGTGCTCGAAGAGGACGACGTGGGCTGGGGACCCAACAACCGTTTCCTCTTTCCCCTTCGCGGCGGCACCGGCGAGATCTTCCGCCGCCTGGCCGACCGCCACCGGGAGCGCATCCGCTACAACGCCGCGGTCGTATCCCTGGACCCGGCGGCCAGGACCGTGACCACGGCCTCGGGCGAGACCGTCGGCTTTACGCGCCTGCTCTCCACCCTGCCGCTGGACCTCCTGGCCGGGCGCCTCCTGGCCGGCGCCCCCGAGAGCCTGGTGAACGCCGCCGGGACCCTCGCCCACAACGCCGTGCACGTGGTCGGCCTGGGGATCGCCGGAATGCGCCCCGACCCCAAGTGCTGGATGTACTTCCCCGAGGACGACTGCCCATTCTACCGCGTGACCAACTTCCACAACTACTCGCCGGGCAACGTCGCCCGGCCCGGCCGCCAGCGGGGCCTCATGTGCGAAACCTCCTCCTCGCCCCACAAGACGGAAGACCTCGCCTCGCTTCCGGAGCGGACCATCGCCGGCCTTGCCAAGGCCGGCTTTTTCGGGAATACCTCGAACCCGGAGATCGTCTCCGTGTGGCAACACACCGCGGACTACGGCTACCCCGTGCCGACCCTTGGACGCGACGCCGCCCTGGCCGCCATCCAGCCCCCGCTGGAACGCCTGGGCATCGCCTCCCGGGGCCGCTTCGGCGGCTACAGATACGAGGTCGGCAACATGGACCACTCCCTGATGCAGGGCGTGGAATGGGCCGACCGGGAAGTCCGCGGCACCCCCGAAACCACCTACCGCATCCCGCAGCAGCCCGCAGTGACCCTATGATCGACACCTACGCCGCCCGTCGCGAGGCCCTCAGGCCCAAGCTGGCCGAACAGGGCCTCTCCGCCCTCATCGTCAGCCACGCCGCCAACCGCTTCTACCTCTCCGGCTTCGAGCTCAAAGACGCCCAGTGCAACGAGTCCTCGGGCTGGCTGATCGTCACCGCCGACGGCCCCGACTGGCTGCTCACCGACTCGCGCTACGAAGAGGCCGCCAAGCGCCTCTGGGACGCCTCCCGGCTGCACATCTACAGGATGCCCAAGCTCGCCGACATCCGCGAGTTCCTGCGCGGCCTGCCGCTTGCCACCATCGGCTTCGAGGCCGCCGGCCTGTCTTTCTCCGACCACGCCGAGCTCGCCCAGACTCTGGCCCTGACCCCCACCAAGGGCCTGGTCGAGGACCTGCGCCTGGTCAAGGACGAAACCGAGATCGCCGCCATGCGCCGCTCCGCGGCCCTGAACCACGCCGTTTTCGGCGAGGTGCCCGGGCTCCTCGTGCCCGGCCGCTCCGAGTCCGAGATTGCCTGGGAGCTCGAGCAGCGCTTCCGCAACCGCGGCGCCAGCAGCCTGTCCTTCTCGACCATCGTCGGCATCGGCCCCAACGCCGCCCTGCCCCACGCCGTGCCCGGCGCCACTGCCGTGCGCGGGAACGACCTGGTGCTGGTGGACATGGGCTGCCGCCTGGACAACTACTGCTCGGACCAGACCCGGACCTTCTGGGTCGGCGAGACGCCCTCCGACCGCTTCAAGCGCGTCAAGGAGCAGGTCCGCGAGGCCCAGGACGCGGCCGTGGCCGCCGTG
This sequence comes from Desulfovibrio sp. UBA6079, assembly GCA_002428705.1. Taxonomy (GTDB): domain Bacteria; phylum Desulfobacterota; class Desulfovibrionia; order Desulfovibrionales; family Desulfovibrionaceae; genus UBA6079. The sequence goes on along the minus strand of DIXN01000048.1, from coordinate 73,284 downwards.
CGCCCGGGCATGGCCGCGGCCGAACTCTACGCCGTCGCCCACGCCACCTTCGAGAAATACGGCGTGGCCGGCGCCTTCACCCACGCCCTCGGCCACGGCATCGGCCTGGAGACCCACGAGCCGCCCTCCCTCGGCCCGCGCTCCGAGCTGATCCTCACGGCCGGCATGGTCATCACCATCGAGCCCGGCCTCTACTATCCCGACTGGGGCGGCATCCGCTGGGAATACATGGTCCTGGTCACCGCGGACGGCGCCGAGGTACTGTGAGCCGCACCCGGCCCCTGCCGCCGCCGCCCGCGCGCTCGGACCACCTCTACGCCAGCCTGCCCGCGGACAAGGTCAACGTCTTCCGCTTCCTCCTGGAGGCCGAAGACCATCTCGCCCTGTTCACCATCCTCGACAAGTACGGCGCCACCCTGCGCCTGTCCTTCGCCCCCGGCCAGCGCCCCGAGGTCCTGGCCTTCCTCGACCGGGCCAAGGACCTGCTGCCCCTTACCGTCGTCGCCCTGTAGACGACCCGCCGGCCTCCGGCTTCAGAACAGGAGCAGGGTGAGGGGTACGGCCATGCGCACCGGGCCGCAGGTTGCGATGCGGACGTCGTCCACGAACCAGCCGATGCCGCTGCCCGAGAGGTCGGAGGCGAGGCGGAAGCGAAAGCGGACCGTCCGGCCGGCCAGGGCGGCAAGGTCGATCCGGGTGGACCAGTAGCCGCCGGAGAGCGCGGTGAAGGCCTGCCTTTCGGCCAGGGGATTCTGCCAGCCCGTGCTGATCCGGCCGTTGTAGCCGCCGGCCTCCATCAGCTCCCCGGCGTCCAGCCAGGTCGAACCGCCGTCCACGGAATATTCCACCACCCCGCCGTCGTAGCGCTTGCCGGGTCCGGTCTCGAAGGCAAAGGTATGGAAGAAGTGCAGCCTGGCCCCGGCGGGAACGGCGATGTCCGCGGTGTGGATGGAGATGTCGCTCAGGGTGTCGGGGTCCCAGCAATAGAGCGAAAACCGGCCGCTGTGTGCGTAGTCCGTGATCAGGTCCCAATTGGTCTGGCCTGGGGGGAAAGGAGCTGAGAACCAGTTGCCGCTGCCGTTCTCCAGGCCGTCGGAGAAGACGTCGCTGCTGCGGCCGGCGGGACAGACGGCGGCGTCGACCCGCGGGCAGGTCAGGGGTTGCTCGTCCATGTGCACCGCAGCCACGGCGCTCTCGATCTGGGCCGCGTCGTCCTCGGTGATGCCGTCCTGGCCGACCAGATCCAGGGCGGATGCGCGCAGGGCGTCGGCCAGGCCGTCGTAGTCGCTGGCCTGGGTCAGGTAGTAGGCGGCCGCGCGGTACCAGATGCGGATGGCCTTGTCCAAACCGATGCCGAGAACCGTCACACCATTGAAGCTGCCGCCGTCCACGGCCAGGGCATAGGCCTTGTTACCCACCCCGGAATTGGTGTGCACGCCGCCCATGTCCCGGTCGTTGCAGACATAGAGCGGGCTTGTCATGCTGTCCGGGGAACCGAAGGCCGCGGGATCGGCCATGTCGCGGATGGCCCCGCCGGGCAGCGCCTCGCCCACCAGCCAGCGATCCCAGGGCGGTCCTCCCTGATAGGTCAGCTCGATGGTCTCGCCCCAGACGTCGGACAGGGACTCGTTGATGGCCCCGGACTGGAAGATGTAGATGAGGTTCGACTCGTGCTCGGTCACGCCGTGGGTCAGCTCGTGGGCGACCACGTCCAGGGCCGAGGCGAAGCCCTCGCCGAAGACCATCTGCAAGCCGTTCCAGAAGGCGTTGGCAAAGGGGCAGGCCCCCGAATCGCAAAAGCGCGTGGTGGCGACGAGCGCCATGCCGGCGCCGTCGATGCTCTCGCGGCCGTGGACGCCGGCATAGAAATCGTAGGTCAGGCCCAGGTAGTCGTAGGCGTCGTTCACGTCCGACACCGGCGAGGGGTCGCCGCCCTCGGCGCGGGCCAGCTCCTCCGGCAGGCCGGGCAGGGCGGGACTCTCGGAGTTGTTGTTCTTGTCGTAGACCGAGCGGTTCCCGGCCTCGGGCACCTGGTTGAAATCGAGAGCCACGAAGCCCCGGGTCGCGTCCACCAGCACGACCTCGCGCACGGGCGCACAGCGGGCCGTGACCACCACCTTCCAAACCAGGCTCGCAGGCATAGCGAACCCGCCGACCAGCCGCGGGTCGTAGACCGTCAGCTCGGGTTCTGCGGCCTGAAGCAGCACGGCCTCGATAGCGTGATGCTTGGCCGTGAGCAGGACGGCCGTCCGCCCGGCCTCATCGGCGCTGATCACCGGCTCGATCCCCAGTGCCGGGTCCGGCGCGACCTCCCCGGAAACCGTGGCCACCCGGCCCAGGCCGTCGGTCTGGACCACGAGCTGGCCGCAGTAAACGGGGATGCCCCGGTGCTGCTGCTGGAACTTCCGGAAGACCCCGCCTCCGCCCGCGGCCTTGGGCCTCAGCGGGACAAGCTGGCGCCCGGGGTCGGACAGGCCGAAGAGCCGGCCATAGGCGGCCAGGAAGCTTTCGGCCGCATCGAGGTGTACGGCGTCGTCTGGCGCCGGACCCAGGGCGTACGACCTCGCCGGACGCCCCAGCCTGAGGAAACGGGCCTGGCCGGTAACGGCATGGAGCCGGACCTCGGACGGCGCGCCTGTCTCCTCGGCCATGGCTGAAAGCATCGCGTGCCAACTCGGTTCAGCCTCGACCGCGGCCGCAGACGCGGCGAAAATCGCGAGCACGAAAACAAACGCGGCAAAGGCAAGCGGACAGGCACGCTGCATGCGCCACTCCTGAGGAGGGATTGCGATGGTACAGAAATATCAAAGGCGGGAGTGGCCGTCAACAATAAGAGCATCCGGGATTACATCGCAAAAAAGTGTGATCGCAGAAAATCCGGCCGGAGAACCAAGACAGCCCATGTTCAGGGACGGCCTCCGGCGGGCAGGGGGCGTTGCCCCCTGCACCCCAGCAGGGGCGCTGCCCCTGCACCCCGCAAGGGGGATGATCCCCCTTGACCCCGCAGTCTGAAAATCGTAGCCCCCGGCGCGAAGAACGCCGGGGGCTACGATTTTCAGCATGGGTGGCGAAGAGCGGATCATGTCCCTTGCCGGGTCCGGAGACGACGATAAGAAGAAAGACAGCCGGTGAGGGTGAAGAAGGTTCTGCTCGGCGCGGACGTCCGGTCGCAGGGCCGTGCTCCCGGCCCGAGCCAGCCATGTTCTTCACCTCGTGGCAGTTTTACTCTCCCTCCACAATCCGGACCCGGCGGCAAGGATGCCTTCGCATACCTGTTCTTCTGCGCTGTGCGGCCGGCGAGGGAGTAGACCCTCGCCGGCCGCACAGCGCAGAACCACGGGGTGCAGGGGGATATCCCCCTGCCGGGGTCCAGGGGCGGCGCCCCTGGCCGCCGGAGGCATGGGCAACGCCCCGCCCGCCGGAGGCCAGCCTAGTCCTTCAGGTAGATATCGAGCAGGCCCTCGGGCGGGTCGATGACCACGCGGCCGCCGGCGATGTCGAGTTCCAGCACGAATTCGGGTTGGGCCGGGAAGAGGATTTCGCGGCCGTCGCCGGTGGTGATGGTCCAGAGTTCCTGGGGGGAGTCGGTGACGGCGGTGATGCGGCCGAGTTTGCGGCCGTCGGGCAGCTCCACCCGGGTCTCGAGCAGCTCGAAGAGGTAGGGCTCGTCGGGCTCGGGCGCGGGCAGGTCGGCCTTGGCCGCCAGGATGTCGGTGTCGCGCCAGGCTTCGGCCGCGGTGCGGTCGTCGATGCCGGCGAATTTGAGCAGCACCGCACCCTGGTGGACGCGCCAGGCCTCGGCCCGAACGGGGGTGAGCCGGCCGGAGCCCGGGCGCAGCCAGAGGGCGGGCAGGGAGGCAAACAGCGACGGGGAGTCCGCGTAGGAATGCACGCGGATCTCCCCTCGCAGGCCGTGGGGTTTTAGCGTCCGGCCCACGGCGACCAGTTCGCGGTCGGCCGGCGGGCTTGGCTGGCGGCTCACTTTACTCGAGTATTTCGAGGACCGACCGCTTTCTGTTCTTGGTCGAGGAGGCGCCGAGGATGGTGCGCATGGCCCTGGCGGTGCGGCCCTGCTTGCCGATGACCTTGCCGAGGTCCTCCTTGGCCACCTTGAGCTCGATGACCGAGGTCTGCTCGCCTTCGATTTCGGTGACGTGGACGGAATCGGGATCGTCGACCAGTGCCTTGGCGATGTACTCGATGAGATCTTTCAGCATGAGGAACCTCCGCGCACAGGATCGGCCGGATACCTCGGAAGCGGTCGCGCGGACAAGAGCATGCAGGCGCGCCTAGATTCCGGCCTTTTTGAGGAGCGAGCGGACCGTATCGGAAGGGACGGCGCCGCGGTCCAACCACAGTTTGACCTTTTCGGAGTCGATCTGGATCTCCTCGGGGCTCACCATCGGATTGTAATGACCGATATAGTCGAGTGCGCGTCCGTCGCGGCGAGTGGCGCTGGTGGTGGCCACGATCCGGTAGAAGGGGCGCTTCTTGGATCCAAGCCGGGTGAGTCGAAGCTTCAGAGCCATGTGGATACTTCTCCTATGTCGTATAGTATGAGGGTTGCGAAAAATTGCAAGCGAAAACGCACACTGCGTTTAGCGCCGTTTTTTCTTCTTGCGTTTGGAGCCGGGCTTCTTGGTCGCGCTCTTCTTGCGCGGCTCGGCGGCCATGCCGGGCATCTCGCCCATGGCGTCCATTCCGGGCATTCCCGGCATCCCGGGCATGCCGCCCATGCCCGGCAATCCGGGCCGGCGGCCGGCGTGGGTGCCGGGCGGGGTGTAGCCGGGGGGCAGGCCGCGGCCGCCGACCTTGGGCATGCCCGGGGTCTTGCCGCCCTTGCCGCCGCCGAGCATCTGGCGCATCATCTGGCGCATCTGCTCGAACTGCTTGATCAGCTGGTTGACCTCGTTCACGCCCACCCCGGAGCCCTTGGCGATGCGCGCCCGGCGGCCGGCGTTCAGCAGCTCGGGGTGTTTGCGCTCCTGGCGGGTCATGGAGTCGATGATGGCCTCGACCCGTTTCAATTCCTTCTCGGGCACGTTCAGGCCGCCGACGTTCTTGGCGATCTTGCCCATGCCCGGGATGAGCTTGAGTAGCCCTTCGATGGAACCGAGCTTCTTCAGGCGCCGCATCTGGGTCCGGAAGTCCTCGAAATCGAAGCGCGCCTCCTTCATCTTCTGGCCGAGCTCCTCGGCCTCCTCGGCGCCGATGGTGGACTGGGCCTTCTCGATCAGGGTCAGCACGTCGCCCATGCCCAGGATGCGCGAGGCGATGCGCTCGGGGTGGAAGCGCTCGAGCTCCGAGAGCTTCTCGCCCATGCCCACGAACTTGACCGTCTTGCCGGTCACGGACTTGATGGACAGGGCCGCGCCGCCTCTCGCGTCGCCGTCCATCTTGGTCAGCACCACGCCGGTCACGGCCAGGCGCTCGTCGAAGCTTTTGGCCACGTTGACCGCGTCCTGGCCGGTCATGGCGTCGGCCACGAACAGAATTTCCCGCGGCTCGACCGCGGCCTTGATGTTGGCGAGCTCCTCCATCAGCTTCTCGTCGATGTGCAGCCGGCCGGCGGTGTCGAACAGGGCCACGTTTGCACCCTCTCGCGCGGCCTCGGCCATGGCCTTCTTGCAGATGTCCACCGGGTCCATGTCCGGGGTCGAGGGGAAGAAGGGCACCTCGATCTGGCGGGCGAGCTTCTGGAGCTGGTCGATGGCCGCCGGGCGGTAGACGTCGGCGGGCACGAGGTAGGGCTTGAGTTTGAGCTCGCGGCGAAGAAAGAGGGCGAGCTTGGCGGCCGAGGTGGTCTTGCCCGAGCCCTGCAGGCCGACCATCATGATTCCGGCGGGCTTGCCTGCGAGGTCCAGCTCCTGGGCGGTGCCGCCGAGCAGCTCGACCAGCTCGTCGTGGACGATCTTGACCACCTGCTGGCCGGGGGTCAGGCTTCTCAGCACGTCCTGGCCCAGGGCCTTGTCCTTCACGCGCTCGACGAAGTCCTTGACCACCTTGAAGTTGACGTCGGCCTCCAGGAGCGCCAGACGCACCTCGCGCAGGCCCTCCTGGACGTTGCTCTCGTCCAGACGGCCGTGGCCCTTGAACTTCTTGAAGACGCTTTCCAGCCGATCGCTCAGGCTTTCGAACACCGTTTCCCTCCGCCGCCGGGCGCCGGGCGCACCCCGAGACCCGCGGTCACGCGCAAAGAGGATGTCTGTTAAGTGACTTGGGGCGCGGAGTCAAGCCCCAGGCCGTAATGCTTCGATTGACAAGCGCGCCGATTATTTATAGCGGCACTGAAGACCCCACGACCAGCCCCAACGGCACACGTGGCCGAAGGAGACGAGAACGCATGAAGCTGACCACGCGCAGCCGTTACGGCACGCGCCTCATCATGGACATCGCCCTGTGCCAGGACCAGGGGCCGGTGCGCATCGCCGACGTCTCCAAGCGCCAGGGCATCTCGGTCAAGTACCTGGAGAAGCTCATCCGCGTGCTCAAGCGGGGCGGCTACGTGAGGAGCCGCCGCGGCCCCTCGGGCGGCCACGTGCTGGCCAAACGGCCGGACGAGATCACCATCGGCGAGCTGGTCCGCGTGCTCGAGGGCACCGAGGGCCTGGTGGTGTGCGAGGTCAACGGCGGCCCCTGCCCGCGCATGCCCAGCTGCAAGACCCACCAGATCTGGCAGGACGCCTCCGAGGCCATGTACGGCAAGCTCGACAAGGTCACCGTAGCGGACCTCATCCTCGAAGAGGCGACCTGCGCCGACCCGACCTGCCCGGCCAGCGCGGACTGATCCCCGCCCTCCGGCCTAGACCTTGGCCCGGGCCCGGGCGAAGCCGGGGGCAGAGCGCCGGATGATGGCCTCGTCCACGCAGAAGGCCAGCCGGAAATAGCCCGGATAGCCGAAGCCCTCGCCGGGCACGGCCAGGACCTTCTCCTCCAGGAGCTTGCCCACAAAGGCCACGTCGTCGGGCTCGGGCGACTTGGGGAAGAAGTAGAAGGCGCCCTGGGGCAGGCTGAACTCGTAGCCCGCAGCGGTCAGCACCTCGGCCATGAGCGCGCGCCGCGCGGCGTAGACCGAGGCGTCCACCTGGGCGCCCAGAGCTTTGAGCAGGATGCGCTGGCCGATGGCCGGGGCGTTGATGTAGCCGAGGACCCGGTGGGCCAGGACGAGACCGTCCAGCAGCTCCGCCTTGCCCGGCATGGCCGGGTTGACCACCACGTAGCCAATGCGCTCGCCGGCCAGAGCCAGGTTCTTGGAAAAGGAGCTGCCGATCAGGGTGTAGTCGTAGAGCGGCAGGAAGGGCGGCACCGTGACCCCGTCGTAGGTCAGGAAGCGGTAGGGCTCGTCGGCCAGCATGTAGATGGGCCGGCCGTACTCGGCGGTTTTCCGGCGCAGGATGTCGGCCAGGGCCGCAAGCTCGTCCTGGCGGTAGACCACCCCGGTGGGGTTGTTCGGCGAATTGAGGAGCACGACCCGGGTTTTGGCGTTGATGGCCTGCTCCATGGCCGGCAGGTCGAGGCGGAAGGTGTCCGGCAAAGACTTGACCGGCACGAGCGTGCCGCCGAAATTCCAGACGTAGGCGCCGTAATCGACGAAGACCGGGGCCGGGCAGAGGACCTCGTCGCCGGGCTCGAGCACCGCGCGCATGACCACGTTCAAGGCCCCGGCCGCGCCCACGGTCAGGATCAGGTCGCCCGCGGCCACCTCCACGCCCTGCTCCTTGGCCAGGTAGGCGGCCAGGGCAGAGCGGACCTCGGGATAGCCGGCGTTGGGCATGTAGCCGATGGCAAAAGGCTTGTCGGCGCCGGCGGCGATCTCCTCCAGAGCCTGGCGCACCTGCGGCGGCGGCGCCAGGTCGGGATTGCCGAGGGAGAAGTCGCAGATGGCCTCGGCGCCGTATTTCTTCTTCAGCTCAATGCCGGCCTCGAACATGCGCCGGATCCACGAAGACCTGGTCAGGGCCTGTTTCACCCCACTGGCCACAAGCTGCATACCGCCTCCTTATGGGCAAACGGGAGCGGCACCGCCGCTCCCGCGGACTTGAAAAGCCGCCGCGCCACGCCGGCGCGGGCCGAAGAGATTCATCTAGCGAGTATCGCAGGCGAATACAAGATGCCGGAGGCTGAAGAGCGAAGGCGGGAGAAGCCTTTTTTGGGCCAGGGGATTTTCCTTGTACCGCCTCCCGGCCGCCGGAGTCCCTCCCCTCCTCCCCTCGCCCGCAGGCTGCGCCCTTGCCCTCGGCGCCTCGGGCGGGTAACGTCCGGGCCGTGATCCTCAGGGCGGGGTGGAAGTCCCCACCGGCGGTATTCCGGGGCGCGCCCCGGAGAGCCCGCGAGCGCTCCCGATGTCGGGAGGTCAGCAGACCTGGTGCGAGGCCAGGGCCGACGGTGACAGTCCGGATGGAAGAGGATGGGTCGGGTTCGTCCCCGCCCCCGGACGGGTGCGTCCGGGGCGAGCCGCGTGGTGCTCCTTTGCGCCCGGTGGCTGTCTGTCCGTGTGCCCTGATTCTGGTGATCGCGAAACCGTGACGGAGCGAAACCATGAATCAGCTGTCGAAAAATCCCGTTTCAGAGTCCGAGGCCCGGGTGGAGGCGGCCCTTTGCGCCCTCAGGCAGGGCCGTGGCGTGCTCGTGGTGGACGACGAGGAGCGCGAGAACGAGGGCGACCTCGTCTTCGCCGCCGAGGGCCTCACCGAGCCGCAGATGGCCATGCTCATCCGCGAGTGCAGCGGCATCGTCTGCCTCTGCCTGCCACCGGAGAAGATCGAGGCCCTGGGCCTCACGCCCATGGTCGAGGTCAACACCAGCCGCCACGGCACGGCCTTCACCGTGTCCGTCGAGGCGGCAAAGGGCGTGACCACCGGCGTCTCGGCCAGGGACCGGCTGGCCACGGTGCGCGCGGCCGTGGCCGAGGGCGCGCGTCCCGGGGACCTGGCCCGGCCCGGGCACGTCTTTCCGCTCAGGGCCCGGCCCGGCGGGGTGCTCGAGCGCCGCGGCCACACCGAGGCCACGGTGGACCTCATGCGCCTGGCCGGGCTCGCGCCCTGCGGCGTGCTCTGCGAATTGACCAACCCCGACGGCACCATGGCCCGGCGGCCCGAGATCGAAAAATTCGCCGCGAGGGAAGGCTTTCCGGTGGTCAGCGTGGCGGCGCTGGCGGAGTACAGGCTGGCGAGGGAAGGGAGCGTGAGGAAGAAGCCGGAGGCAAGACCGGCTGAGATGCGGGCCTAGACGATGAGGTCGAGGATGGCTCCGGACAGCTCCTGGCCGGTCTGGATGACCGCGGCGTTGGCGCCGTAGGCCGTCTCGGTGCCCATGAGGGTGGTCAGCTCGCGTACGAGGTCGGTGTTGCTGCCCTCGGTGAGCCGGCCGCCCTCGGGCACCAGCGGCCCGGGCGTGTCGTCGGGGGTGATGGCCGCGACCCGCACGCCCTGGTCTCCGGGGCCGGAGGCCAGGTCCGCCCGCGAGGCCTTGAAGCCCGGGGTGTTCATGTTGGCCACGTTGTTGCCCGTGACCGCGGCGGAAACGCCCAGGACCGAGAGGGCCTGGACACTCGCATCATACATCATGGCAAGATGTTATCCATCATTGGGGCCGGCGTCAAATCCCTCCGGCCCGCGCGCCTTTTCGATCGAGGCATAGGCCGAGTGGTTGTGGATGGACTCGTAACTCTCGACCTCGATCCGGTACCAGGTGATGCGCGGGTGGGCCTGAAGGCGCTTGGCCGCCTCGCGGACCACGTCCTCGACGAAGGTCGGGTTGGCGAACGCGCTCTCGGTCACGTACTTCTCGTCTTCGCGCTTCAAAAGCGCGTAGACCCGGGAGGAGGCCGAGGCCTCGGCCACGGCGATCAGCTCTTCGAGCCAGACGAAGCCGGTGAAGCGGACCTCGATGCGCACCACGGCCCGCTGGCTGTGGGCGCCGGTGTCGCTGATGGCCAGCGAGCAGGGGCAGACGGTCATGACCGGGACCTCGACCCCGGTGGTCAGGCCGAGCTTTCCGTCGGTCATCTCGCCGACCACGGTGCAGTCGTAGTCCATGAAGCCCGAGGCGCCGCTGACCGGCGAGGCCTGCTTGACGAAGTAGGGAAAGCGGAAGGTGACGTGGGCCGAGCGCGCGGACAGCCGCCGGCAGATGTCGGAGAGAAGCTCCTTGTGGCTCTGGTAGTCGAGCTCGCCGGACCAGTGCTCGAGCGCCTCGACGAAGCGGCTCATGTGCGTGCCCTTGAACTGCGCCGGCAGGTCCACGCTCATGTCCACCCGGCCCACGGTGTGTTGCCGGCCGCGCGACAGGTCGCGCACCACGAGCGGCAGCCGCAGGCCCTTGACCCCGACGCGGTCGATGGCCAGGGCCACGGCCGCCGGGCCGCTCTGCACGTCCTGCATCAGGCCAGCCCCTGGCCGGTGGTGGTCAGCCCGAGCTTGCCGTGCTTCACGCCCTTGGTCGAGATCAGGCGCTGGGCGAGCTTCTGGATCTCCTGGCCGGGACCGCGCAGGATGAGGACCTCCAGGCAGTTGTAGTGGTCCAGGTGCACATGCAGGGTGGACAGGATGAGGTCGTGGTGGTCGTGCTGGATCTCGGTCAGCTTCTGGGCCAGGTCGCTCTGGTGGTGGTCGTAGACCAGGGACAGGGTCCCGGCCAGCTCCGATGCGGTGTCCTCCCACTCTTTTTGCACCAGGGTGTTGCGGATCAGGTCGCGGATGGCCTCGGAGCGGGTCTGGTAGCAGCGCTCCTCGCACAGCGCGTCGAACTTCTCCAGGAGATCGGAATCGAGCGAAACGCCGAAACGGATGGTCTTGCCCATGTCAGCTCCTTTGGCCCGCCGCGCAATCGTCCTCGGGCGGGGCCGCATCAGATGTGTCGGAGGGACGGGTGATTTCCCACAGCGCGACCTGGGCCGGCCGGCCCTGGTGCACGACCTCGCGGATGGCCAGACGCTCGGCCCGCCAGCCGCGCTGCCCCAGGAACTCCCAGACCGCGCCTGAGACGTCGCGCCGGGCGAGTCCGAGCCAGATGCGCCCGCCCGGGGAGAGCGCGTGGCTGAAGAGCCGCTCCAGAGGGTCGAAGAAGCGCTTCTCGTAGACGATGTCCCCGCCCCAGATGAACTCGAAGGATTTAGACCGGAAGGCCGGGTTGCGCCAGTCCAGGCGGGTGAAGAGGATGCCCGGAACGCCGTTCTCCCGGGCGTTGTCGCGGGCGTGGGCCAACGGCTCGGGCATGAGGTCCATGGCCACCACGCGCGCCCCGGCCGCGGCCCCGGCCATGGCCGTCAGGCCCAGGCCGCAGCCCACGTCCAGGCAGCGCCTGCCCGCGATGCGAGCGGCCTGCCCGCCGAGCCAGTCGGCCAGCATGATGCCCGCGGGCCAGAGTTCGGCCCAGTAGGGAATGCGGTCCTCAGCCCCGGGCGCGGTGTCGTCCATGGCCTGCCACAGCTCTTCCAGGTCCCCGGCGCGGCACAGGCTCCAGTCCCGGCCGCAGGCCCGGACCGTGATCCGGCCGATGGCGTCGTGCGTCATGTTCGTGTCATGTCCTTGAATCATATCCTTCGGCGCGGCCTCATAGGGGCGGGCGTGGGAGATGATATACGCATGCCGGGCGCGCGCGGCAAGAGCGTGGCACGATCGGCACGCGCGGCCCTTTTTCACGGGCTCTTGCCCCGGCCGCCAACTCCCTTTACATCCACCCTCAAGAGGATATACCCAAATCGGGCCGTTCGGGCCGCGCTCCCGCGGCCCCGGCCAACGCCACGACAATAAGGAGCAACCAACCATGATTCCCAAGGACCTGCTCTACGCCAAGACCCACGAATGGGCCCGCCAGGAAGACGGCGAGGCCATGGTCGGCATCACCCATTTCGCCCAGGAGCAGCTCGGCGACCTGACCTACGTGGAGCTGCCGGAAGTCGGCCAGGAGCTCACCGCCGGGGCCGAGATGGGCTCGGTCGAGTCGGTCAAGGCCGCAAGCGAGCTCTATTCCCCGGTCACGGGCACGGTCACGGCCGTGAACGAGGAGCTGGTCAACAACCCGGGCCTGATCAACGAGGACCCCTACGGCGAGGGCTGGATCGCCCGGGTCAAGCTCTCGGCCGAGCCCGCGGGCCTGCTCGACGCCGGCCAGTACGAGCGCCTGATCGCGTCCGAGGTCCACTAGCCGTCCCCGGCGGACGGCTCTCCGTCCGCCGCCGCCATCGTCAACACGAGGTCCGCCATGCCCTACGTGCCCCATACCGAGGCCGAGGTCCGGGAGATGCTCGCGGCCATCGGCGTCGATTCCATCGAGGCCCTGTTCGCCGCCATCAAACCCACGCTTCGCCCCAAGAGCTTCGACCTGCCGCCGGCCAAAAGCGAGATGGCCGTGACCGAACACCTGGAGCGCCTGGCCGGCCGAAACGCCGCCGGCCTGGTCAGCTTCCTCGGCGCCGGCGTCTACGACCACCACATCCCCTCGGCCGTGGACGCCATCGTCTCCCGCGGCGAGTTCGCCACGGCCTACACGCCCTACCAGCCCGAGGCTTCCCAGGGCACACTCCAGGCCATCTTCGAGTACCAGACCGCGGTCACCCGGCTGACCGGCCTGCCCTACGCCAACGCGAGCGTCTACGACGGCGGCTCGGCCCTGTTCGAGGCCATGATGATGGCCGTGCGGGCCACAAGGCGCACGCGCTTCGTGGTCAGCGAGTCCGTGAGCCCCATCTACCGCATCATGCTCGCCTCCTACACCTCGAACCTGAACCTGACCTTCGTCACCGTGCCCCATGCCAGCGGCGCGACCGACGTCGAGGCGCTCAAGGCCGCCATCGACACTGAAACCGCCGCGGTCATCGTCCAGAACCCGAACTTCTTCGGCGCGGTCGGCGACTTCAGCGAGCTCTTCGCCCACGCCCACGGGGTCAAGGCCCTGGGCATCGTCTCGGTCAACCCGGTCATGCAGTCGGTGCTGAAGACGCCGGGCGAGATGGGCGCGGACATCTGCGTGGCCGAGGGCCAGGGCCTGGGCCTGCCCATGTCCTTCGGCGGGCCGTATCTCGGCGTCATGTGCGCGTCCAAGGAGCTGGTGCGCCAGATGCCCGGGCGCATGGTCGGCCGGACCGTGGACACCAAGGGCCGCACCGGCTACGTGCTGACCCTGCAGGCGCGCGAGCAGCACATCCGGCGCCAGAAGGCGACCTCCAACATCTGCTCCAACCAGGCCCTGTGCGCCCTGCGCGCGCTGGTCCACCTCTGCCTGCTCGGCGAGGAGGGCCTGACGCGCACCGCGGGGCTGTGCATCGAGCGCGCCCACTACGCGGCCAAACGCCTGACCGCCCTGCCCGGCGTGCGGCTCCTGTCCGAGGCCCCCTTTGCCCACGAGTTCGCGGTCCTGCTGCCCAAAAGCGCCTTCGAGGTCATCGACAAGCTGACCGCTCAGGGCTACGTGCCCGGCTTCCCCCTGGGCCGCTACTACAAGGGCCTGGAGAACGGGCTGCTGGTGGCCGTGACCGAGAAACGCTCCCTGCAAGACATCGGCGTCATGGCCGAGCTCATCGGAGGTGCCCTGTGACCACCCCCACGGTTTTCGCCACCTCGCGCCCCGGCCGCGAGGGCGTCTGGCCCGAGGCCCCGAAAAAGCCCGCCAGCGAGTACATCGACCAAAGCCTCCTGCGCGCCAAGCCCGCGGGGCTGCCCTCGCTCTCCGAGCTGGACGTGGTCCGGCACTTCACCGAGCTCTCGCGCAAGAACTTCGGCGTGGACGGCAACTTCTACCCGCTCGGCTCGTGCACCATGAAGTACAACCCCAAGTTCATGGAGCGCGTCGCCTCCCTGCCGGGCTTTGCCGGGCTGCACCCGGTGCTGCCCCAGCTCCAGGGCGCCGGGCGCCTCTGCCAGGGCGCGCTCGAGGTCATGCACGAGACCGAGCGCATGCTCTGCGAGATCACCGGCATGGCCGGCTTCACCCTGCACCCCATGGCCGGCGCCCACGGCGAGCTGACCGGGGCCATGATCATCGCCGCCTACCACAAGGACAAGGGCCGCAAGCGGACCAAGGTCCTCTGCCCCGACTCGGCCCACGGAACGAACCCGGCCTCGGCCGCCCTGGCCGGTTTCGAGGTGGTCAACATCGCCTCCAAGGACGGCATGGTCGACCCCGAGGCCCTGCGCGCCGCCATGAGCGAGGACGTAGCCGCGCTGATGATGACCTGCCCCAACACCCTGGGCCTCTTCGAGGAGCACCTGCCCGAGATCGTAAAAATCTGCCACGAGGTGGACGCGCTGCTCTACTACGACGGCGCCAACCTGAACGCCATCCTGGGCAAGATGCGCGTGGGCGACGCCGGCTTCGACGTGGTGCACCTGAACCTGCACAAGACCTTCGGCACCCCCCACGGCGGCGGCGGCCCCGGCGCCGGGCCGGTGGGCGTGGCCGAGCGCCTGACGCCCTTCCTGCCCATCTCGCGGGTCATCAAGCTCGAGGACGGCCTCTTCTCGCTCGACTATGACTACCCCAAGTCCATCGGCTACGTCGCGCCCTTCTATGGCAACTTCGGCGTGCTGCTCAAAGCCTTCGCCTACATCCTGCGCCTGGGCCGCGAGGGGCTCGTGCGCGTCTCCGAGAACGCCGTGCTCGCCGCCAACTACCTGCGCGCGCGCATCGGCCAGTTCCTGGAGGTACCCTACGACCGCATCTGCATGCACGAGTTCGTCTGCACCGCGGCAAAGCTCACCGAGGAGGACGGCGTGCGCGCGCTGGACATCGCCAAGGCGCTCCTCGAGCGCGGGGTGCACGCCCCGACCATCTACTTCCCGCTCATCGTCAAGGAATGCCTGATGATCGAGCCCACCGAGACCGAGAACAAGGAGACGCTGGACGCCTTCGTGGACACGCTCTCCGACATCGTCTCCCTGGCCGAGGCCGACCCGACCTCGGCCACCGAGGCCCCGCGCAACCTGCCGGTGACCCGGCTGGACGAGACCGCCGCGGCCCGCAACATGGTGCTGACCGATGACCTCTGATCTGCTGGTGGTCGGCGGCGGCCCGGCCGGCTATGCCGCGGCCCTGGAAGGCGCGGCCCTCGGCCTGTCCACGGTGCTGGTGGAGAAAAGCGAGCTCGGCGGCACCTGCCTGAACATCGGCTGCATCCCGACCAAGCTCTACCTCGGCGCCACCGAGGCCGTGGAGGAACTGGCCGCGGCCAGGCGCCTGCGCCTGGCCACGGGCGAGGTGAGCGTGGATCTCTCCGCGCTGAAGCAGCGCAAGGACCGCTTCCTGGCCGCCACGCGCAAGGCCATGCAGGCAAAGCTCGAGGCCGCCGGCGTGACCCTGCGCCGCGGCCAGGCCCGCTTCGACGCCGAAGGCGCCGTGGAGATCGTGGACGAGACCGGCAGCCACATCCTCACCTTCGAGCGGGCCATCCTGGCCGCCGGCTCCGAGGTGGTCGACCTGCCGGCCCTGCCCGCCGACAATGAGCGCATCCTGAATTCCACCCAGGCCCTGGAGCTCTCTACACCCCCGGCCCGCCTGGCAATCGTCGGCGGTGGCTTCATCGGCCTGGAGATGGGCCAGATCTTCGCCCGTCTGGGCTCGGAGATCACTTTGGTCGAGGCTCTGGACCGCCTGGCCTCCGTCGAGGACCCCGAGGTCTCGGCCGAGCTGGCCAGGTCCTTCAAGCGCGCCGGCTGGACTATCAAGCTCGGCACCAAGGTCATGGGCCACGAAAAGACCGCCGAGGGCCTGACGCTCTCCCTCGAATCCGGCGAGAGCGTCCTCGCCGACGCCTGTCTGGTCGTGGTCGGCCGCCAGCCCTCGGCCAAAAACCTGAACGTCGAGGCCGCCGGGGCGAAACTCACTCCCCGCGGCGCGGTTGAGGTCGATGCCCAGCTGAAGGCCGCGCCCCGGCTCTACGCCGTGGGCGACGTCAACGCCCGGACCATGCTGGCCCACGCCGCCGAGCACCAGGCCCGCTACGCCGTCAACCACCTTGCCGGCAAGACCGGCCACGCCTACGTGGACACCGGCCTGCCGAGCATCGTCTACGGCGCCCCCGAGGTCGTGCGCGTGGGCTCCCTGGCCGCCGAGCTGAAGGACCTGGGCCAGTCCGTCCAGGTCTCCCGGGCGCCTTTGGCGGCCAACGCCATTGCCCAGGCCCACGGCCAAACCGCCGGCTTCGTCAAGGTCACCTGGTCCGGCGGGCGCATCCGCGGCGTCACCGCCGTCGGCCACCAGGTCTCCCGCCTGGCCACCCTGGCCGAGGTCATGGTCCGCCAGGGCTGGACCGAGCGCCACGCCGAGGCTTTGATCTTCCCCCACCCCACCCTGGACGAGGCGCTGTTGGAGGCCGTGAAGGGGAAGAGGGAAGAAGTGTAAGAGAAATGCGGGGGGAAACCCTTTGAAAAGGGCTTTCCCCCCGCACCCCCTTTCCGAAACTTTTTGGCTTGTAACGGGTGGGTGATGGAGAAGGCTGGAACGTTTTCCGTGCTGGCAAGGGATGGTGCGGCCCGGCGCGGCCGCTTGGTCACGGCCCACGGCGTGGTCGAGACGCCCATTTTCATGCCCGTGGGCACGCAAGGCACGGTCAAGGCCGTGGGGCCGGACGACCTCCACGACATCGGCGCCCGGATCATCCTCGGCAACACCTATCATCTGTATATCCGCCCCGGCGACGAGCTGGTCGCCCGGCGCGGGGGGCTGCACCGCTTCGCCGCCTGGGACAAGCCCATCCTGACCGATTCGGGGGGCTTCCAGGTCTTCTCGCTGTCCGCCCTGCGCAAGATCAGCGAGGAGGGCGTGGAGTTCGCCTCGCACCTGGACGGCTCGCGCCACTTCTTCAGCCCCGAGAAGGTGGTGTCCATCCAGAAGAATCTGGGCTCGGACATCATGATGGTCCTGGACGAATGTCCGGCGTATGGCGTGGACCGGGAGTACACGAAAAAATCCCTGGACATGACCACGCGCTGGGCCTTGCGCTGCCGCGAGGCCTACCCGCAGGGCTCCGGGGACCAGCTGCTGTTCGCCATCGTCCAGGGCGGCTTCTTCGCCGATCTGCGCGCCGAGAGCGCGGCACAATTGACCCCCCATCCCTTCGACGGCTTCGCCATCGGCGGGCTTTCCGTGGGCGAGGACAAGGCGCTGATGCTCGAGATGATGCGCCATACCGCCCCGCTCCTGCCCGAAGACAAACCCCGCTACCTGATGGGCGTGGGCACGCCGCTGGACATCCTGCGCGGCATCGCGGCCGGCATCGACATGTTCGACTGCGTCTTGCCCACGCGCAACGCCCGCACCGGCACGCTGTTTACCAGCCAGGGCAAGGTCAACATCCGCCGCGCGCAATATAAGGAAGACGACTCGCCGCTCGATCCGGCCTGCGCCTGTTATACCTGCCGGACCTTCACCAAGGCGTATCTCAGGCACCTGCTCGTGGCCCAGGAGCTGCTCGCCTACCGGCTGAACACCATCCACAACCTGGCCTTCTTCCTCGACCTCGCCGCCGGCGCGCGCAAAGCCATCGAGGAGGGGAGCTTCGCTCCGTTCATGGCCGGGTACGAGGCGATCTACGACGACTGATACGCCCATGCGCCGCGCGCTCATCCGTTTCCTGGCCGCGGTCGGCGCGGCGACGATCCTGCTCAGTCTCCTGGCCGGAGTGGTGCTCGTCAACGCCCCGCGCCTGCTGGTCACCGGCGACCAGCCCGCGCCGGCCGACGGCATCGTCATCCTGAGCGGCGGTCTCGGCCGGGCCATCTACGCCGCGGAGCTCTACCGCCGGGGGTTCGCCCCGCGGGTCTATGTCAGCCGGCCCCAGTTCGGGAACAGAGAAAAGATGTTCCAGGACTACGGCATAGAGCTGCCGCTGGAGGAGGAAATCAACGAACGCATGCTGCTCCAGGACGGCGTGCCGAAATCGGCCATCGGGTTCTTCGGCCGGTACGTGCTCTCCACGGTGGAGGAGGCCGAATCCCTGCGCAACGCCCTGCACCAGGCTCCGGCGCGTCTCATTCTGGTCACCACCCCCTTCCACACCCAGCGGGCCAAGCTCATTTTCGAGAGTGTTTTCCCGGAAACCGAAATACTGGCCCTGGGCACGCCCGGCACCTCCACTCCTGACGACTGGTGGAACGACCGCTCGGCCTCGCTCATGGTCGTGACCGAGCTGACCAAGCTGGCCTACTGGTACGCCGGTGGGGCTTTCCGCTCCCACGGCATCCACGGCAGCCACGGCAGATGATTCCGCGCCTTCCCCTTTGACAAAGCCCGCGCCTCGGGTACTCTGCCGGGATCGTCTCCCCGAACCCGGAAAGGAGCGCCCCATGGCCAACCGTCTCGCCGGCGAGAAGAGCCCGTACCTGTTGCAGCACAAGGACAACCCCGTGGACTGGCAGCCCTGGGGGCCGGACGTGCTGGACCGGGCCAAGGCCGAGGACAAGCCGGTCTTCCTGTCCATCGGCTACTCCACCTGCCACTGGTGCCACGTCATGGCCCACGAGTCCTTCGAGGACCCCGAGGTGGCCCGGCTCATGAACGAGGCCTTCGTCAATGTGAAGGTCGACCGCGAGGAGCGCCCGGACCTCGATGCCGTCTACATGTCGGCCTGCCACCTGCTCACCGGCTCCGGCGGCTGGCCCTTGAACGTGGTCCTGGCCCCGGACGGCCGGCCCTTCTTCGCCGGCACCTATTTCCCCAAGGCCACGCGCTTCGGCCGCATCGGCATGCTCGAGCTCATTCCCAAGCTGAGCGAGTATTGGCGCGAGAACCGGGAGCAGGCCGTGGAGGTCGCGGCCGAGATCGTCCGGCATCTCAAGGAGATGGAGGCCGCCGCGCCCGGGAGCGAGCCGGACGAAGCGACTCTCGCCGCCGCGGCCCGCGACCTCGCCGGCCGCTTCGACGAGGTCTACGGCGGCTTCGGCGATGCGCCCAAGTTCCCGAGCCCGCACATCCTGCTCTATCTCCTGCGCCGCCACCGACGGGCCAAGGACTGGCAGGCCCTGGACATGGTCGTGAAGACCCTCTCCCGCATGCGCCTGGGCGGCATCTACGACCAGGTGGGCTTCGGCTTCCACCGCTACGCCACGGACAAGACCTGGCTCGTGCCCCATTTCGAGAAGATGCTCTACGACCAGGCCATGTGCCTCATGGCCTACGCGGAAGGCTACCAGTTGACCGGCGAGCCGCTCTTCGGCCGGACCGCGGCCGAGATCGCGGCCTACGTGAGGCGCGACCTGGCCGACCCGGCCGGCGGTTTTGCGAGCGCCGAGGACGCCGATTCCGAGGGTGTGGAGGGCAAATTCTACGTCTGGACCGCGGCCGAGATCGCTTCCGTCCTCGCTCCGGACGAGGCCTCGCTGATCGGGGCCGCCTGCGGCGTCCGCCCCGAGGGCAACTTCCGCGAGGAGGCCAGCCGTAGAGAGACCGGGGCGAACATCCTGCACTTCGCGCAGGCTCCGGCCGCCCTGGCCGCCCGACTGAAGATCGACGAGGCCGAGCTGGGCGAGCGGATGGAATCGGCCCGCAAAAAGCTCTTCGCCGCGCGCGCCGGCCGCATCCGGCCGCACAAGGACGACAAGGTGCTGGTGGACTGGAACGGGCTGATGATCGCGGCCCTGGCCAAGGCCGCCACGGCCCTTGACGACCCGGGCTTACTGGCCCCGGCCCGGGCCGCGGCCGGCTTCATCCTGGAGCGCATGCTGATGGACGGCCGGCTGCTGCACCGCTACCGCGACGGCCAGGCCGGCATCCCCGGCACGCTCGCCGACCACGCCTTCCTGCTCTGGGGGCTCTCCGAGCTGGCCGAGGCCAGCCTGGAGGACCGCTGGCTTACGGCCGCGCGGGACATCGCCGGGATCATGCTCGCCCACTTCGAGGACAGGCAGAACGGCGGCTTCTTCCTCACCGCCGACGACGCCGAGGTCCTGCCCGTGCGCCAGAAGGACGTCCAGGACCACGCCCTGCCCTCGGGCAACTCCGTGGCCGCCTACGCCTTTTTGCGCCTCTCGCGCCAGACCGGCGAATCGGCCTACGAGGAGGCCGCGGCCCGGCTCCTTCGCGCCTTCTCGGCCAGCGTGAACCAGGTGCCTTCGGCCTTTGCCATGCTCCTCTGCGCGCTCGATCTGGCCCTGGGCGAAAGCCTGGACGTGGTGCTCGAGGGCGACCCGGCCTCCCCGGAGTTCGCGGCCCTGGCCAAGGCGGCCCGGGCCACCTACGATCCCCGGCGCATCGTCTCCCGCCGCCTGCCGGGCACGAGCCTGGTTCCCAGCCTGCCCGCGGCCGGAGCGGGCGCCCCGGCCGTGGCCCATGTCTGCCGCGACCGGCGCTGCGAACAGAGCACGGCCAGCCCCGGGGAGCTGGCGCGGTTCCTGGGCTGAGGCCCCTTTACCTAGCTGAAGCTGACCTTGGGCGCGGCCCGTTCCCCCGGGTCCTCGAGCTCGAAGAACTCCCGGGGCGTAAAACCCATTCCCCGGGCCAGGAAGATATCCGGGAAGGAGGCCAGCCTGGTGTTGTAGTCGCGGACCGTGGCGTTGTAGTAGCGCCGGGCGAGCTGGAGTTCGGACTCGATGTCCGCGAGCTGGCCCTGGAGCTGGCCGAAGTTGGCGCTGGCCTTCAGCTCCGGGTAGTTCTCGGCCACGGCCAGGAGCCCGCGCAGGGCCGCGCCGAGGGCGCCCTCGGCCCTGGCCTTCTCGGCCGGCTCGCGCGCGGACAGAGCCTCGCCGCGCAAGGTCGTGACCCGGGTGAAGAGCTCTTTTTCGTGGCCGGCGTAGCCCTTGACCGTCTCGACCAGGTTCGGCACCAGGTCCGAGCGGCGTTTCAGCTGCACGTCGATGCCGCTTTCGCCCTCTTCGGCCATGTTGCGCAGCCGGACCAGGCGATTGTAAATGGCCACGGCCCAGACGACGATGAGGACGACGAGGCCAAGAAGGGCGAGAAGCGCGGTCATGGACAGCTCCTTGGTATGACCGCCGGCCGGCCCGGCGGCGTCACCTCCAAGAAGCACAAAGCGCGCAAAACGGCAATGCGCCGCGGGATCGGCGTGAGCTAGCTCTCGGCCTGGATCGGCCCGGGCTCCGCGGCCAGGGCGAAGCCGTTCTTGCCGGCCTGCTTCACGCTGTACATGGCCTGGTCGGCGCGATCGAGGAGCCCGGCGGGGTCCTGGCCGTGCTCGGGGAAGAGGCTCGCGCCGACGCTCGCGCCCACCCGGCAGGTCAGGCCTTCGCCCAGGTCCACCGGACGGCTCAAGCCGCGGATGAGGGAGCGGGCCACGGGCTCCACGTCGATTGCGCCCGAGACGTCCCAGAGGACCACGGCGAACTCGTCCCCGCCCAGGCGGGCGGCCAGGTCCGTGGCCCGCAGCCGGCTCCTGATGCGGCCCGCGACCTGGCGCAGGAGCGCGTCGCCGGAGGCATGCCCGAACTCGTCATTGACCGCCTTGAAGCCGTCGAGGTCGATGTAGAGCAGGGCCAGGCTCATGCCCGAGCGCCGGGCCTGGTCGAGCATGCGGGCAAAGGTCTCCTGGAAGTAGTGGCGGTTGGGCAGCCCGGTCAGCTCGTCGTGGCTCGCCCGGCGGGAGAGCTCGGCGACCTCCTGGTGCTGCTCGGTCACGTCGCGCACCAGACCCTCGATTAGCTCCACCGTGCCCTCGCGCCCGCGCACCGTCCGGGCGCTGATCGAGGCCCAGAACACCGAGCCGTCGCGGCGCCGGAGGGGGGCCTCGAAGGCCTCCACCCGGCCCGAGTCGAGCAGTTCGCGCAAAAATTCCCAGCGCCTGGTCTGGTCCACGAAGAGGTCGGCGGCCATGTCCACCACGTGGTCCCCGAGCTGGGCCGGGCTGTCGTAGCCGAGCATCCGGGCCAGGGCGGGGTTGACCCGGGTGAAGGGACCGCCGGGCACGGACTGGAAGATGCCGTCGAGGGCCTCGTTGAACAGCGCCCGGTAGGATTCCTCGGCCTGGCGCAGGGCCGCCTCCATGGCCACCCGCTCGGTGATGTCCACGACCGAGCCGACGATGCCGGCCAGCCGTCCGTCCGCGTCGCGGACCGCGGCCTGGCAGACGAGCACCTCGCGCGGGCGGCCGTCCGCGCCGGCCAGGGTGGACTGGCTGCGGCGCACGCCCTCGGCCGCGTCGCCGGACGGGACCGTGTCGCCGGACAGGGCCGCCTCGGCCCGCCTGCGTCCGGCGTCCGGCGGCCAGATCTCGGCCTCGGCCAGACCCAGGATATCCTCTGGCTCGCGGCCGAAGAGCGCGGCGAAGGCCCGGTTGACCAGGCGGTAGACGCCGATGTCGTCCTTGTAGAACAGGGCGTCGGGCATGGTGTCGACCACGGTCTGGAGCAGGCGGTGGCTTTCGGCCAGCAGGCGCTCGGCCCGCACGCGCTCCTCTCGGCCCCGCGTCAGCTCGCTCTGCAGGGCCGATTCCCGGGCCTTGCGCTCGGTCACGTCCTCGAAGATGCCCTCGACGGCGACGAAGGTCCCGGCCTCGTCCGCCACCGCCCGGGCGTGGACCGCGGCCCAGCGGACCTCGCCGTCCTTGCGCCGGAAACGGCACTCGAAGCCGGAGACCCGGCCGCTGGTGCGCAGGCGATCGAGGAAATCCTTGGAGTCCGCGGGATCGATGTAGAGCTGTTCGGGCAGGTTGGACAGCGCGGTCATCAGCGCCTGGGGCGAATCGTAGCCGCAGATGCCGGCCATGGCCTGGTTGGCGGACAGGAAGCGCCCCTCGGGGGTGGTCCGATAGAGGCCCTCGACGGCATTCTCGAACACCGTCCGGTAGAGCTCCTCGGACATGCCGCCGATCATTTCCTGCTCCGGGTCCGTATCACGCGTAAAAAGCAACAATTCATAACCCATATCGGCTCCTGGCGGCCCCCCGCACAGGTCCTTTGCCCCTGTTATATAATACGTGCCGATATGGGGGACAAGTACTTTCTGAGCCGAATATTTAGCGGACAGAAAATGTTCCGCTCCCTCCGCCGGGAAACGGCCCTACGTCCGGTCGTCGTGCGCGGCCGGAGGCAGGGGCAGGCCGAGGCTGAAGGTCGCGCCGTGGCCCGGACGGCTGCTGACCCAGATGCGCCCGCCGTGGTGGGCGGCGATGCGCGTGGCCAGCGGCAGGCCCAGGCCGATGCCCGGGGGCTTGCCGGTCAGCATGTCGCCGATCTGGCGGAAGGGCTCGAAGATGGATTTGAGCTCGCCGGCCGGAATGCCGCTGCCGGCGTCGGTCACGCTGACCACCACCTGCTCCCGGTCGAGGTGGGCGCGCAGGCTCACCATCCCGCTCGCGGAGAAGGTCACGGCGTTCTGCAGCAGGTTGCTGACCGCCTGGGTCAGCCGGGCCGGATCCCCAGCCATGGCCGGCAGGTTCGGCTCCACCTCGACCTCCAGGGTCAGCCCCTTGGCCGCGATCGCCTGGCGCACGGAGTCGGCGGCCCTCCGGCAGACGTCCTCGACCGCATAGGGCTGGCTCTGCCAGGCGATCTGGCCCGAGAGCATCCGGGTCAGGTCGAGGATGTCCTTGATGCGCGCGGTCAGGCGCTCGGTCTCGACGGCGATGATCCTGGCGTTGGTCAGCAGGCGGTTCAGCCGGGGGGCGAGCTCCGGCGGCAGGCCGCCGTTGCCGGAGAGCATCTGCTCCAGCTTGTTCTGGCAGACCGTGGCAAAGCCCTTGATGGAGGTCAGCGGGGTAAGCATCTCGTGGGACACGCCCGAGAGAAAGGCCGTCTTCATGGCGTCCAGGCTCTGCAGCTCGGCGTTGGCGCGCTCAAGCTCCTCGGTGCGCGCCCGGACCCGGCTCTCCAGGGTCTCGTTCATCTCGGCCAGCCGGGCGTTGACCTCGCCCAGCCGACTGGTCAGGGTCTCGAGCTCCGCCTCCCGGCGCTTGCGCCGGTCGCGCTCCATCTTCAGGCGCAAGGCCGAGCGCACCCGGGCGCGCAGCTCGATGCGCGAGATGGGCTTCTGCATGTAGTCGGCGGCCCCGGCGTCGAAGGCCTCCTGCAGCAGGTTGTCCTCGCCCCCGGCGGTGACCATGATCACCGGGATGTCGGCCAGGCGCGGGTCTTGGGCGATGCGCCGCACGGCCTCGATACCGTTCATGCCCGGCAGCGAGATGTCGAGCAGGACGAGGTCCGCCTCCAGGCCGCCGCCGAGGACCTCGAGCGCCTCCTCGGCCGAGCCGGCCTCGAAGATGTCCTCGAAGCCGTCGGCCTGCAGGATGCCGGCCAAGAGGAGCCGCGAGGTCCGGGAATCGTCGACGATGAGAATACGCATGGTTTCGTCGTGTGGCATCGGCTGAGATTTCCCCCATTTCCATGTAACACAGCCGATCATTCGCGCGCAATGGAAATCCGTCACGCCCCCCTTGCCCCCGGCCGCGCTTTTGCCCAATATGGCCGGGCCCGACAGAACACCCAAGACCGCGAGGAGGCGTCCATGGCGCTCGAGGAGCAGGTCCTGACCATCGCCCGGGGAACGGCCGTCTGGAACGCCTGGCGCGATGAGAACCGCGACGTGCCCGTGGACCTGTCGGGCGCCAATCTCTCCAAGCTCGACCTGGCCGGCGCGAATCTGGCCCACGCCGATCTTTCGGGCGCCCTCCTCGGCCGGGCCAGGCTCGCCGGGGCCAGCCTGGCCTTTGCCGACTGCGAGGGCGCGACCCTGGCCTACGCCGACCTGGCCGGCGCGGACCTGCGCGGGGCGAGCCTCAACGGCGCCTGGCTGGAGGACGCGAACCTCGCCGGCGCCGACCTGTCCCATGCCAACTTGAGCCGCGCCACCCTGGCCTACAGCGACCTTCGCGGGGCGAAGCTGCTCGACGCCGAGCTGGCCGGAGCGGACCTGACCGCGGCCAACCTGGACGGCGCCAACGTCTCCGGGGTCTGCTTCGACCACCGGCTCTTCTGGCCCATCCTGCGCGACTGCCGCGCGAACCCGTTGGCACTCTGGCGCCGGCGGCGCGACCTGTTGCTGGACACCACCCTGCGCTGCCGCGGCGTGAACCTGGGCTCGGCCTACGGCAGCCAGATGTTCCGCCTCTTCCTGCAGGACGTGGACTACATGGAGGAGTACCTGGCCTCGACCGGCCACCGCCTGTCGAGCTTCGCCTGGTGGCTGTTCGCCGACTGCGGCCGCTCGCTCGCCCGCTGGGTGTTCTGGTCCTTCCTCATGGCCCTGGCCTACGCCATGGCCTACACCGCCCTCGGACCCGGGCACATCCACACCGAGCGCCTGCCCTTCAATCCAGCGACCATGGTCTACTACAGCCTGGTGACCTTCACCACGCTCGGCTTCGGCGACATCACCCCGCTGACCGACATCGCGGCCATCATGGTCACCACGGAGGTCATCCTGGGCTACGTCATGCTCGGCGGCCTGATCACCATCTTCGCCACCAAGCTCGCCCGGCGCGGGGGATAGCGGGAGAGGAGAGCAAGAGCCGGGAGAGACGCGACGAGAGGCGGGGTTGCGCCGAGAGCGGATCGCGCGGGCAATGGGCGCCGTCACGGCCGCTTGCGCGCGCAGTGCCTCGCTCCGTTCGGGTGCACGTGGATGGGGATGATCGGAGGGACATCCAGTTCCAGTCAGCCCCTCGCCATGGCTTCACTTCATGGTTCTTCGGAGAGCCAGGGATTCGGACCGGCCAGTGATTTCAGCGCCCAAGGCTCCGCAAGGCGCGCAGTCTGCACATCAAACCGTGCCGGCGTCCCCCGCCCTGCGGCGTGATTCCCGCACCTCTCCACCCCTCGCGGCTCTTCCTCTTTTTCCCATCCCGCAAGGCTCAGGCGCCGTTCCTCTCCGCCTACTTGCTGGTCATGGTCCAGACCCCGTCCCAGTTCTCGGGCGGGTTCTCCAGCAGCAGGACGCACTTGCGGGCATAGGCCGCGGCCGCCGGGTCGGCCTCGGCGAGGGCCAGGAAGCCTGCCAGGGCCTGCTTGAAGTTCCCGGCGTAGAACAGCGCGAGCGCCCGGCCGAAGGCCTCCAGGGGCTCGCGCCGGGACGTGAGCTCCTCTGCGTTCATGGGCTCGAAGACGCTCACCGGCTCCTGTCTGCCGACCACCCGCACGCGCGACAGCTCGCGCACCGGGTAGGCCCCGGCCATTGCCGCGCGGCTGGCCTCGGAGATCATGGTGCAGGTGCCGAACTCCTTGTTGATTCCCTCCAGGCGCGCGGCCAGGTTCACGGCGTCGCCGAGCATGGTGTAGTCGAAGCGCGTGTTCGAGCCCATGTTGCCGACCACGGCCGGGCCGGTGTTGAGGCCGATGCGCATGAACAGGTCCTTGCCGCAGAGGTCCCGGAAATGGGGCCGCAGGTCGGACAAGCGCTTCTGGCAGGCGAGCGCCGCGCCCACGGCCCTGGCCGCATGGTCCGGCTGGGCGAGCGGCGCGTTCCAGAAGGCGATGATGGCGTCGCCCTCGAACTTGTCCACGGTGCCGCCGGCCTCGTGGATGATGTCGGTCATGGCGGTCAGGTATTCGTTCAGCAGGTGGGTCAGCTGCTCGGGCTCGAGGCCTTCGGAGATGCCGGTGAAGCCCTGCAGGTCGGAGAAGAAGATGGACAGCTCCCGGCGCTCGCCGCCGAGCTTCAGCCGGTCGGGGTGCTTCAGCAGCTCGTCGATGACTGCGTGGCTCAAGTATTGTCCAAAGGCCGACTTGATGAAGCGCTTCTGGCGGCCTTCGGTGGCGTAGTTGGCCAGGATGGAGCCGAAGACCACCGAGGCGCCGGCCGCCTCCAGGGGCAGGAGCGGCAGCCACAGCCCGGCCCTGTATGCGGCCAGGCTGCCCGCGGCGGGCAGGACCAGGGCGCAGAGGGTGAGCAGTCCCCCGCCGCCGGCGCCGTGCAGGAAGGCCCCGGCCAGGCCAGCGGTCAGGGCCAGCAGCGCCGTGAGCGCGGCCGTGGCCCAGGCCGGCACGGGGGCGATGAAGTCGCCGGCGAGCAGGTTGTCGAGCATGGTGGCGAAGACTTCCGGCCCGGGGTAAACGCCCGAGACCGGAGCCGGCCGGAGGTCGAAGAGCCCGGGCGCGGAGAAGCCGAAGATGACGTGGCGGCCGGTGAGCTCCGAGGGGTCGATGGACGGCTGCGCGCCCTCCTGGAGCTTCAGCTCGCTCTGGATCACGGCCGCGGCGCTGAAGGTTCGGTGCGTACCCGACGGCCCGCGGTAGTTGAGGATGGCCTGGCCCAGGCCGTCGATGGGCACGCTGCTCCCGCCCAGGCGGAAAATCCCCTCGCCGACGGCCGCGCCCGGGTCCGGGCTTGCGGCCAGCAGCGCGGCCAGGCCCAGGCTCGGCACCGGATGGCCGTCGAAAAAGCCGAGGAGGCGCACCCGGCGGTAGACGCCGTCCGGGTCCGGGGCCATGTTCACGTCGGCCAGGACCCTGGTCCCGGCGGCGATGTCCGGTACCGGCAGGCTGGCCTGGGGATAGCTCAAGACCTCGCGGCGCTGCCCGTCGCCGAGCCAGGCCGCGAGCCCCGCAACTCGCAAGGCGTCCGCCCGGCCCTCGGGCCAGGACGTGGCCGTGCCCGAGCTCTCGGACAGGAAAAGCGGCACCACCGCCCGGCCGTAGTCCGCGAGCGCGGCGCCCAGGGCCGCGTCGTCGGCCGGGCCCCAGCCCGAAGGCTCGGTGAAGAGCACGTCGAAGGACAGGGAGGCGGCTCCGGCGCGCCGGCAGAAGGCCGTGACCGCGGCGTAGACCTCGCGCGGCCAGGGCCAGGACAGGCCGTTCTCGGTCGCGCCCCAGTCGAGGCTCGCCTGGTCGAGCATGATCAGGCGGACCCGGTCCGTGGCCGCAACCGGGCGGGCCAGGAGCTGCACCCGCCAGTCGAAGGTCCGGGCCTCCCAGGCGTCGAGAACACCGAAGGCCCACAGGCCGAGGGCCAGGGCCGCGCCGGCCAGCGCCACCAGCAGACCCTGGCGGAGCTTGCCCCGGGTCGACCTGGCGCCGGCCATCTAGCGGGGCATCCTCGAAATGCGCGGGCATTTCAGGGAAGGCGCCTCGAGGACGGCCGCAAGCCGGAAAAAGTCGTGAAGGAGAGCCTCGCCGCGGCTTCCGGCGGCCCTCCGGGTCGCGCCGTTCATGACCATTTCATTGCCGGCCGCGACACTAGGCCATTTCCTTGCGGAAGGCCTCGAAGCGGGCGGTTCTCGGCTTGGGGCTCCGGCCCATGGCGGTCATGCCGATGACCCGCTGGAGCTCGGCGATGCGGTCCTTGGGGTCCGGGTGGGTCTTGGCGAAGTCCGCCCCGCCGGGCGTAAGGCGCGTCTCCATGTTCTCGAGCATGGCCACCAGGGCCGCCCGCTGGTAGCCCACGCGCTTCATGACGATGACCGCCGATTCGTCGGCCTCGAGCTCCGAGGCCCGGGAGTAGCCGTTGTTGATGAGGGTCGAGGTGATGTCTTTGAGCGAATCCTCGAAGGTCTCGGTCAGGGCTGCCAGCTCCTCGCCGCCCATGGCCTTGGCCCCGGCCAGGCCCAGGGTGGTCAGGGCGGATGTGATGCGCGAGGTCTGGATGGCCTGCAGGCCGTGCTTGCGCGAGACGTGGCCGACCTCGTGGGCCAGGACCGCGGACAGCTCGTCCTCGTTGGCGCAGCAGTTGACCATGCCCCGGGTGACGAAGATGAGCCCGCCGGGCGCGGCCAGGGCGTTGATGTCCTCGGAGTCGAGCAGCAGGAAGTGGTAGCCGCGGTAGGTCTGGGGGTAGTCCGAGGCCGCGGCCAGGGTCTGGCCCAGGGTGTTGACGTAGGCGTTGGCGGCCTGGTTGGCGTAGGGCTTGTACTTCTGGAGGATGATCGCGCCCACCGAGCGGCCGATGTAGTATTCCTGCTCCGGGGTGAAGTCCTCGAAGCTGGCCGCGGCCTGCTTGGCGCCGCTACCGATCTCGTCGGCCTGGTCCTGGCTGATCATGCCCGCCGAAGCGGCCACCTGGGCCCCGGCCGCGCCGATCTGGCCCATGGTCTCGCAGGCCGGCAGGGCGGCGAGGACCGCAAGCAGGCCCATGAACTCGCGCCGGCTGATCATAACGCACCTCCCTCGGGAGTCACGTCCCCGGCCAGGAGGAAGGCCTGCATCTCTTCCGGCGTGACCGTATCGTCCACCATGCGGTCGATCCAGGTGAAGTCCACCTTGTTCTTCTGCTGGTACTCCTTCTCCACCTGGGCGTTGAAGCCCTTGCCGGCCAGGGCCAGCTCGTCGCTGGTCGCGCTCGTCTTGGCCTCGGCGCTGCCGGCTTTCAGCTGCACGTCCTTCTCGGTCAGGGCCGAGAGGTGCATCCAGCCGCCGACGCCTCCCGGCGCGGAAACCTTGGCCCACGGCTCCTGCGTCTGCAGGACCTGGACCTTGTCACCGTATTTCAGGTTGGCGACGATCTTGCCGAGGAACGACGGGGTGGCCCGGACCTGGCCCTGCTGGACCTGGACGCTGGCCGCGCCCGCCATGGCTGACGAAGCGCCGCTGCCGAGGCTTGGCGCCCCGGCCCGGGCGAGGTCGATGAGTTGCTGCATGCTGGCCTCCGTTCTGTCTGCGGTCCCCCTCTCTACACCACTTCGCTCTGCGACGGAAGATGCCGCCCACGGCCGAAAAGACGGGCCGTACGCACGCGCAGGGCGTCCAGGTAGGTGTAGTAGACCGGGGTGATGTACAGGGTCAGAAGCTGGGAGAAGATGAGGCCCCCGACCACGGCCAGGCCCAGGGGCCGGCGGGCCTCGGCGCCCGCGCCCAGGCCCACGGCGATGGGCAGGGTGCCCATGAGCGCGGCCATGGTGGTCATCATGATCGGCCGGAAGCGGGTCAGGCAGCCGCGGTAGATGGACTCGGCCGCGCTCGCCCCCTGCACGCGCTGCTCCTCCAGGGCGAAGTCGATCATCATGATGGCGTTCTTCTTGACGATGCCGACCAGCATGATGACCCCGACAAAGGCGTAGATGTTCAGGTCGACCTTGAACAGGTAGAGCGTGAGCAGCGCCCCGAAGCCGGCCGAGGGCAGCCCCGAGAGGATGGTCAGGGGATGGACGAAGGACTCGTACAGGATGCCGAGCACGATGTAGATGACCATGATGGCCATGACGAGCAGCAGCACCATGTTCTGCATCGAGGACTGGAAGGCCTGGGCCTGGCCCTGGAAGCTGGCCGCGAAGCTGCCGGGCAGGGTCCGGCTGGCCAGATCGTTCACCGCGGCCACGGCCTCGCCCAGGGAGACCCCGGGCCGCAGGTTGAAGGACAGGGTGACCGCGGGCAGCTGTCCGGAATGGTTGACCGAGACCGGACCGACGCCGGTGGACATGCGGGCCAGGGTGTTCAGCGGCACGAGCTCGCCGGAGGAGGCGCGCACGTACAGGAGCGACAGGGCGCTCATGTCCCGGGCGTAGCGCGGCTCGAGCTCCATGAGCACGGCGTAGTCGTTGTTCGGGGCGTAGATGGTCGAGACCTGGCGCGCGCCGTAGGCCGTCTGCAGGGCCAGCTCGATCTGCTGGGCCGAGACGCCGAGCGCGCTCGCCCGGTCGCGGTCGATGTCCAGGCGCACCTCGGGGTTCTTCATCTGCAGGTCGCTGGTCACGTCCCTGAGCTCGGGCATCTCCTTCAGCTTCTCCTCCATCAGGTCGGCGTAGCGGTAGAGCTCCTCGGTGTCAGGGTTCTGCAGGGTGTACTGGAACTCGCTCTTGGTCTGGCGGCCGCCGATGCTGATGGAGGGCGGGTTGGACAGGAAGGTCTGGATGCCGACCACGGAGTTGAGCTTGGGCCGCAGGCGCTGGATGACCTCGTCGGCGCTCTCGGTCCGCTCGGCACGGTCCTTCAGGCGCATGAACAGCCGGCCGGAGTTGCCCGCGCTGTTGGGGCCGCCGGCGCCCACCGAGGACATGAACGAGGCCACCGCGGGATCGTCCTTCAGGAAGGCGTGCAGGGCCGTCTGGTGGGCGACCATGGAATCGTAGCTGATGCCCTGTGCGGCCTCGGTGAAGCCCGAGATCTGGCCGGTGTCCACGCTCGGGATGAAGCCCTTGGGCACGGCCCCGAAGAGGTAGACCGTGCCGGCAAGCACGGCCAGGGAGACGGCGAAAGTCGTCTTGTGCCACTTGAGGGCCTTTTTCAGGGTGTAGTCGTAGATCGCGAGCATGCCGGCGAAGACCTTCTCCGTGGCGGCGTAGCTGCGGCCGTGGCGGACCTCGCCCAGGGGCTTCAAAAACAGGCCGCAGAGCATGGGCGTGAGCGAGAGCGAGACGAAGCCCGAGAGCAGGATGGCCGAGGTGATGACCACCGAGAACTCACGGAAGAGCTTGCCGACGATGCCGCCCATGAACAGGACCGGCAGGAAGACCGCGGCCAGCGAGATGGTCATGGTGACGATGGTGAAGGCGATCTCTTTCGAGCCGTCCAGGGTGGCCTGGAGCACGCCCTTGCCCATCTCCAGGTGGCGCACGATGTTCTCGAGCATGACGATGGCGTCGTCGACCACGAAGCCCACGGCCAGGGTGAGCGCCATGAGCGAGAGGTTGTCCACCGAGAAGCCGCAGAGATGCATGGCGGCAAACGTGACCACGATGGACATGGGCAGGGCCAGGCTCGGGATGACCGTGGCCCACAGGCTGCGCAGGAACAGGAAGATGACCAGGATGACCAGGCAGACGGTCAGCGCCAGGGTGAACTTCACGTCGTCCACGGATTCGCGGATGGATTCGGAGCGGTCGAAAAGAATCTCGAGCTTGAGCGCGGGCGGTATCTGCTCCTCGAAGGTCGCCAGGAGCTTCCTGATGTCGTCCACCACCTGCACGGTGTTGGTTCCGGGCTGGCGCTGGATGGCCAGGACCACCGAGGGGTCGCCGTCGCGCCAGGTGATGGCCTTGTCGTTCTCCACGCTGTCCAGCACCTGGCCGACCTCGTCCAGGCGCACCGGCCGGCCCTCGACGTAGGCGATGATCAGCCGGCGGTAGCCCTCGGCCTGCATGATCTTGCCCGAGGACTGGATGTTGTAGGCCTGGTGTTCGCCGTAGAGGGTGCCGGTGGGCAGGTTGACGTTGGCCGACTTGACCGCGTCGGCCGCCTCGTCGATGCCCAGTCCCCGGTGGGCCAGGGCCTTGGGGTCGAGCTGGACGCGCACGGCGTACTTCTTGGAGCCGAAGACCTGGACCTGGGCCACGCCGGTGACCATGGAGATGCGCTGGCCGAGCATGGTCTCGGCGTACTCGCTGACCGTGGACATGGGCAGGGTCGGCGAGGACAGGGCCAAAAACAGGATGGGCGAATCCGAGGGGTTGACCTTGCGGAACGAGGGCTCGCTGGTCATGTCGTCGGGCAGTTGGCGCTTGGCCGCGGAGATGGCCGACTGCACGTCCTGGGCCGCGGCGTCGATGTCGCGGTCGAGCGCGAACTGCAGGGTGACGCGCGTGGAGCCGAGCGAGCTGCTCGAGGACATGGAGTCGATGCCGGCGATGGTCGAGAACTCGCGCTCCAGCGGCGTGGCCACGGTCGAGGCCATGGTCTCGGGATCGGCTCCGGACAGCCGGGCCGTGACCTGGATTGTCGGAAAATCCACGTTGGGCAGGTCCGAAACCGGCAGGGTGCGGTAGGCCATGACCCCGAAGATGAGCAGTCCCACCATGACCAGGGTGGTCATGACCGGCCGGCGGATGAACAGCGCGGCGATGTTCACTGCCCGGCTCCCTGGGCCGCCTTCGCCTTCCCGTTCCCGCCGCCCGGAGCGCCACCCGGGCCGCTCCCGCCGTCGCCCGCGGCCCTGGCCTCGGGCAGGCCGGCGCCCTTGATCTCGACCAGGGCTCCGGGTCCGAGCCGGAGTTGGCCGTCGAGCACCACCTGCTCGCCGGGCGTGAGGCCCTTGTCGATCAGCGCCTGGCCCTCCACGATCCGGCCCACGGTCACCGTCCTCGATTCCACGGTCATGTCCGGCTTCACGACGTAGACGTAGTCGCCCTGGGTTCCGGCCTGCACGGCCTGGGCCGGCACGACCACGGCCTCGGTCTGGCTGCCCAGGGTGAGCGTGGCCTCCACGAACTGCCCGGGCCACAGCCGGCGGTCGGCGTTGGCGAAGGTGGCCTTCAGGCGGATGGTGCCGGTGGCGCTGTCCACGGCGTTGTCCACGAACTCGAGCAGGCCCTCGGCCGGAGCCCCCTTCTGGCCCGTGGGCAGGGCGCTCACGCCCAGCTTGCCGGCCTTCATCCGGTCCATGATCTCGGAGAGATGCTCCTCGGACACGCTGAAGGCCACCTGGATGGGCTCGATCTTCTGGATGACGACCACCGAGGTGTCGGCCTTCTTGATCATGTTGCCCATGTGGGACAGGAGCTGGCCGGTGCGGCCCGAGATGGGCGAGCTGATGACCGTGTAGCTGAGGGCCACCCGGGCCGACTCCACCGCGGCCTGGTCGGCCCGCAGGGTGGACATCAGCGCGGACATGTTGGTCGAGACCTCCTCATAGGCCTCGGGGCTGATGACCTTGTCGGCCACCAGGCGCTCGTAGCGACGGTTGTCCTCCTTGGCCTTGTTCAGGAGCGTCACGTCGTGCTCGAGCTTGGCCTCGGCCTCGGCCAGAACGGCGGCCGCGGCCCGGTCGTCCAGGGTAAGGAGCAGGTCGCCCTTCTTCACGTCCTGGCCCTCGGTGAAATGCACGGCCATGATCTGCCCGTCGATCTGGGACTTGACCTCCACCGTCTCCGCGGCCTGGACATTGCCGATGGCGGTCAAGGTCAGGGGCACGGTCCTGGCTTCGGCCAGGACCGCGGTCACCGGCACGGCCCGGCGTTGGGGCTTGGCCTGCTGCGTCTCCTGCCCGTTCGACTGCGAGCAGGCGGTGAGCCCCAGAGCGGCCAGCAGAACCACGATGGAAACAATGCGGACATTCATAGAGCAGCGTACTCCTCGATCGCGTCGTGACGCTTGCGATGGGCGGCCAGACCGGCCAGGGAAAAATCCGTGATGTGCTCGGCCAGCCGGTCCAGCTCCCCCGGACCGTAGGCCAGCCCGGGATACAGCCGGGCAATGACGTTCTTGGCGTAATGATGGTGCAGGCACTGGCCGACGATGGACAGGCAACAATACAATAGATCGGGCTCGCGGTCGTCGCGGCCGAGCAGCTCCTGGACCACCCCCACCAGTCGTTCGGCGCTCGGGCGGACGCCCGTCTCCACGATGGCGTCCAGGGCCCGGGTCGGGTCCATGACCTCGCGCGACATCAGCCGGTCGAACCAGGCCGGCCGCCCCGATCCGGTCAGTTTCTCGAGCTGCGCCCGGATGAAGGCCTTCAGCCTGGCTTCCGGCCCCTCGCGCTCGGCCCGGTCAATGATCTGCCGGGAACGCCGTCCGGCGACGGATCGGAAATGCTCGAGCACCGCGGTGTACAAACCGGCCTTGCCGCCGAAATGATACTTGATCATGGCCACGTTCACGCCGGCCCGCGCGCAGATATCCCGGACGGTCGCCCGCCGGAAGCCCTTTCTGGCGAAGACCTCCCCGGCAGCCTCGATGATCCGCTCCCGGGTGTCCCGCCCGCCCGTTTCGACCATGGGGCTCGCCTCCTTGGCAGCCGGACTTTAAACAAGCGTTTAAGAAAGTCAATGAGATCGCGCGGCGTGCGGCAGGCCTCCGGCGGGCAGGTGAGTTGCCCAATGCCTCCGGCGGGCAGGGGCGCTGCCCCTGCNNACCCCGCAGTCTGAAAATCGAAGCTCCCGGTGCGAAGAACACCGGGAGCTTCGATTTTCAGCTTGGGTGACGAGGGCGGAGCATGCGCCTGGCCGGGTCTGGGGACGGCGATAAGAAGAAAGACAACCGGTAAGGGCGAAAGGGCTCGGATCGGCGCGGACGTCAGGGGCGAAGTCCGGAGCATGCGGCCCGGCGTTCTCTTTTACCTCACCGGCGGCTGTTCCGGTTTTCGGCCGACGCCGAGGCTATCCTCGTGCACCTGCTCCTCTGCGGCTTCGGGCCGATCCGGGTCTTTCCCGGACCGGCCCGAAGCCGCAGACCGGGGAGGTCCAGGAGGGGAGCATTCCCTCCTGGCAGGGGATGCAAGGGGACGGCGTCCCCTTGCCCGCCGGAGGCCCGCCCGGAGGGCTTCCTTCCGGCCCGGGGCCGAGGTAGGATCGACGGACTTTGCAGCGAGGAGGACTCCATGCCTGTCATTGATCCTGACGGCCAGGCGGAGCGGGCCGTGGCGCTGTTCGGCGCCGGCGACTACTTGTGCGCCGAGGCCGTGCTTTTGACCCTGGCCGAGGCGGCCGGGCTCGGCGGCTCGTGCCTGCCGCGCATCGCCACCGGGTTCTGCAGCGGCCTGTCCCGGACCTGCGGCCCGTGCGGCGCGGTAACCGGGGCGGTCATGGCCATCGGCCTGGCTCTCGGGCGCACGGCGCCCAGGGGCGACCTCGATCCGGCCTACGCCGCGGTCAACGAATTCATCGAGGGTTTCACCGGCCGCCATGGCAGCATCGACTGCCAGGCCCTGCTCGACGGCATCGACCTCGGCGAGCCGGAGGGCCAGGCCCGTTACCGGGCGGAGGACGGCCGGAGGCGCTGCCAGGAGTTCATCCGCAGCGCCGTCCGCCTGGCCCTGCCGGTGCTCAGGGCCGGCGGCTGATGCGGTAGACGGCGCCGGACAGGTCGTCGGAGACGAGGAGCGCGCCGTCGGGCATTTCCAGCACGTCCACGGGGCGACCCCAGGCCGTGCGGCCGGAAAGCCAGCCCTCGGCGAAGACCTCGTAGGTCGGGACGCCGGGGTTCTTCAGACTGACGCGCATGATCCGGTAGCCGATGGGCGCGGTGCGGTTCCAGGAGCCGTGCTCGGCGATAATGATGTCGCCCTTGTACTCGGCCCCGAAGCCGTCGCCGCGGTAGAAGGCCATGCCCAGGGCCGCGACGTGCGGGCCGAGGTTCCGGACCGGCGGGACGTAATCGGCGCAAGGGTGCTCACGGCCGAACTCCGGATCGGCGATGGTCCCGCCGTGGCAGTAGGGG
Source organism: Desulfovibrio sp. UBA6079 (assembly GCA_002428705.1). Taxonomy (GTDB): domain Bacteria; phylum Desulfobacterota; class Desulfovibrionia; order Desulfovibrionales; family Desulfovibrionaceae; genus UBA6079. The sequence continues at coordinate 37,384 of DIXN01000048.1, read as the reverse complement.
TAGCCGAAATGCAGGCCCGGCCGCTCGGCCCGGTTCAGCTCGTCGGGCGGCCGCTCGTCGCCGAGCCAGTCGCGGCCGTTGTCCGTGAACCAGAGCACATCCGTGCCCGGCTGCCAGTCGAAGCCCACGGTGTTGCGGATGCCGCGGGCGAAGATCTCCAGGTCCGAGCCGTCGGGGTTCAGGCGCAGGATGGAGGCGTACGGGTCGCCGGCGTCGCAGATGTTGCAGGGCGCGCCGACGGGCACGTAAAGCTTTCCGTCCGGGCCGAAGGCGATGAACTTCCAGCCGTGGTGCTCGTCCTCCGGAAAGCGGGCCGGCAGGACCACGGGCTCGGGCGGGTCGGCCAGGCGCTTCTCGATGTCGTCGAAGCGCAGGATGTGCGAGACCTCGGCCACGTACAGGGCGCCGTTCCTCACGGCCACGCCGCTCGGCATCTCGAGCCCCGTGGCCAGAGTGTACAGCCGCCCGGCGCGCTTGCCTCCGTCCTTCAGCTCCAGGGCATAGACGTCGCCTTTGGAGCGCGTGCCGACGAACAGCGTCGAGTCGCCCAGGGCCATCTGCCGGGCATTGGGCACCCGGGCCAACAGCTCGACGGCAAACCCCGGCGGCAGCCTGATCCGGGACATGTCCGGCTCCGCGGCGCAGGCCACGGACGCGAACAGGGCCACAGCCAACAGGGCGAACAGGGCTTTTCTCATGGTCCCACGTATAGGCTACCTGCTCTGCACTGTCAAAGGCCGATCGGTCCGATCGAAAGAAAGACAAAAGCCGCCACGAGGTGAAGAAGGGGGCGGCTTGTACCGTTCACCCGTCCCTCTACCCGAGGCCCGCGCCGAACCGGGCCATCTACATCCTCACCGGCCGCTTTCTTTTTCCGCCTTCGTTGTTCCCCGGGACCGGTGAGGGACATGACTCACCCTTCGCCACCAAACTGAAAATCGAGGCCGGCCGGTGTTCTTCGCACCGGCCGGCCTCGATTTTCAGACTGCGGGGTACAAGGGGGATCATCCCCTTGCGGGGTGCAGGGGCAGCGCCCCTGCTGGGGGTGCAGGGGGCAACGCCCCCTGCCCGCCGGAGGCCTCTAGGCCCCGGGGGCCACGCCGAGGACGCGGCAGGCGTCGTCGCGGGTGGGGGTGACGGTGAAGTGGCGGTCGAGGGAGGTCAGGCGCAGGATGTTCATGACCTTCTGGTGGACGCAGCACAGGGCGAAGCGGCGCGAGAGCGAGGTCAGGCGGTTGTGGGCCGCGACGAAGGTGGACAGGGCGGTGGAGTCGAGGAACTCGACGGCGCCGATGTCGACGATGAGGTTCTTGTCGCCGGACTCGAGGAAACCGAAGACGAGCTTCTTGAACTCCTCGGACAGGTCGAAGCGCAGCTCGCGCTCGGCAACGGCCAGGATGCGGCAGTCGCCGCACTCGTTTATTTCGTATTGCATGGTGTTTCAGCGCCTGGTGTAGGTGCCCATGAGCTCGGCCTGGGCCAGGACGTGGCCGTCGATGGCGGCCAGTATCTGCCGTTTGGTCGCGCCCTCGGGCAGCGAAAGGTTTTGGTCCAGGGCGTAGAGCCGGAAGAAGTAGCGGTGGCTGCCGCGCGGCGGGCACGGTCCGCCCCAGGCCGTGCGGCCCCAGGAGTTCTTGCCCAGGCGCGCGCCCTGGGGCAGCGCGCGCAGGTCTTCGGCCAGGCCGGCGGTGTCGGGCGGCAGGTTGTAGAGGAGCCAGTGGTCCCAGGTGCCGGCGGGGGCGTCGGGGTCGTCCATGATCAGGGCCAGGCTCTTGGCTCCGGGCGGCACGCCGGCGATGGTCAGCGGCGGGGTGACATCCGCGTCGTCGCAGGTGTAGCGGGCCGGGATGGCCGTGCCGGCGTTGAAGGCACTGCTGGTCAGGGTCAGGCTCATTGCGCTTCCTCCCCGGGCGGATTGGCCCGCGCTCAGGAGCATGGCGGACAGTAAACTCCAGACTAGCAGAAATTTCGGGAGCAAGGCAAGCCGGCCGGCCATGGCCTAGGTCCCGGTCAGTCCGGTGCGGCGCTTGTAGGCGAGGACGGTATTGGTCATGAGCATGGCGATGGTCATGGGGCCGACGCCGCCGGGCACCGGAGTGATGGCCCGGCACTTATCCTTGACCGCGGCGAAGTCCACGTCGCCGACCAGGCCGGCTTCGGTGCGGTTGATGCCCACGTCGACGACCACCGCGCCGTCCTTGACCATGCCGGCGGTGATGAGCTTCGGCCTGCCGATGGCCGGGAAGAGGAAATCGGCACGGCGGGTCTCGGCGGCGAGGTCGGGCGTTTTCGAGTGGCACAGGGTGACCGTGGCGTCGCCGTACTCGCCGGGCAGGCCGAGCATGATGGACAGGGGCTTGCCGACGATGTTCGAGCGGCCGACGACCACGGCGCGTGCGCCCCGGGTGGGGAGATCATGGCGTTTGAGGAGCTCCAGGCAGCCGGCCGGGGTGCAGGGGGCGAAACCGGGCAGGCCCAGGGCCAGGCGGCCGACGTTCTCGGGGTGAAAGCCGTCCACGTCCTTGTCCGGATCGACCAGGTCGAGGATCTCCTGGGTCGGGTAGCCTCTCGGCAGGGGCAGCTGGACCAGGATGCCGTCCACGCCCTCGTCGTCGTTCAGCCGGCTGATGAGCGCCTTCAGCTCGGCAAAGGGCGTGCCGGCCGGGGGGAGATGCTGGGTGGAGACCACGCCGACCTCGGCGCAGGCCCGGGTCTTCATGCGCACGTAGACCTGGGAGGCCGGGTCCTCGCCGACCAGGACCACGGCCAGGCCCGGCGCCCGGCCGGCCTTGGGGACAAGGGTCTTGACCTCGGCCGCGAGCTCGGCGCGGATGACCGCGGCCGTCTGTTTGCCGTCGATGATCATCATGGGCGCCTTGTGTCATCTTGCCGGCCGGAGCGCAAGAGGGGGTCAGCGCCGGCGGAGGAGCTCGGCCTTGAGGTATTTCAGGAGCTTCCACCCCGTGGGCAGGGCCTTGAAGTGGGTGGCGCCGTGCGGCCTGGGCGTCTCGGTCACCGGGAACTCGGTCAAGGCCAGGCCCAGCCGGTAGCCGGCCACGACCATCTCCAGGTCCGCGGACAGGCCCTCGGGCGTCAGGCCGATGGCCCGGAAGGCGTCCACGCGCATGCCGCGAAAGCCGTGGAGCACGTCCCAGATCATGGGGCCGGAGCGGAGCCAGAGCGCGGCCGAGAGGAGCGCAAGCCCGGCCACGAACCACTTGCGGGGCTTCAAAAGCTGCCCGTCCTCCTCGTTGACCGCGCCGCGGATGATCCGGCTGGCGACGACCAGGTCGGCGCCGGCCTCGAAGCGCGGCCGGAAGGCAAGGAGCGTGGCCGGATCAATGCTGCCCTTGGGGTGGTAGACGACCAGGGCCTCGGCCGAGCTGTGAGCGAAGGCCTCGATGTAGGCCAGGTTGTAGCCCCGGCGGCTCTGGCGCAGGACCGGGATGCCGGCGGAGGCGAGATATTCCGCCGTGCCGTCGCGGCTGCCGCCGTCCATGGCGAAGACCTCGTCGAAGGCCGAAAGGGGCAGCCTCGGCACGTCGAGCTTGCAGCCTTCGAGCTCGTTCAGGGTCAGCAGGCACAGGCCGAGCTTCACGAGGCGGCCTCCCGGGCAAGGAGAGCGCGGGCGGCGCTGAGGGCCTCGGCCACGGCCAGGTCGCAGTTCAGGTGCTCCCACAGGCCCCAGCGTCCCAGGGGGGTGATGTTGCGGGCGGCCGCGAAGTCGGTGACGAGGGCCATGGCCCGGGGCTTGTCCACGGTGTTCAGGGGGTAGGCGTAGTCGTTCACGTGCTGCCAGAGCCCCGGGGCGCCAGCCCGGCGGGGGTTGGTTTCGGTCCAGTGGCCGCGGGCGCCGGGGCAGAAGTTCCCGCGGCAGAGGATGCGGTGATGGGCCACGGACTCGTCCGGCACGTAGATCCAGTGGGCTTGGCTTCCCGCTGGCTCCGGCCGGTAGTCGATTCGGACCCCGACGTGGTCCAGGCGGCCGATGGCCGCGCGCACGGCTTCGGGCAGGCCGGCGGCCTCGCGCCAGGCGTGCCAGGGGATGGTCGTGACCAGATGCTCGGCCTGGAAGGCGTCGTTGACCACCAGGCGCTCGGCGTCCAGCCGGCTGGCCGGGGTGTCGAGCCGCAGGGCGTGGCCGAGGGAGGCGCCCAGGCGGCGCCAGACCTCGCCGAAGCCGTGGGCCTTGGGATAGTGGAAGCGGCCGTGGGCCGGGATGGTGCCGGCGGGCTGCCTGGTCAGGCAGCTTCTGACCGTATCGCGCAAGGACACGTCGGGCAGCTTGTGCAGCCAGTAGGTGCCCAGGCGCGAGAGGTCCGTGGACCAGATCTTGCGGTTGTAGGGCAGCATGTAGGTTTGCGCGATGCGTTGGCCGAGCTTCCAGACGATCCAGTCCTCGAAGGTCCGGGGCATGGGCGCGCCCGTGTTGCAGCCGGCCTCGGCCACCGAGACGACGTACTCGACCTGCTCGTCCACAGGCAGCTGCCAGAGGTTGGCCTCGAAGGGGTAGTCCATCTCCAGGCCCGCGAACTGAATGGTCGAGCGCCGGGAAAAGAGGTTCCAGTCGGCCTCGGGCAGAAAGCGGAACAGGAAATCGAGGACTTCGCGGCGCCTGACGTCCAGGAAATGGCCGCCGCCGATGTCCAGCGGCGCGCCGTCGACGACCGCGCTGCGGCACAGGCCCCCCGGCTCGGAGGCGGCCTCGAGCACGAGGACCGAGCTCTCGCCCGCGTCCAGGAGGCTGCGGGCCAGCGTCAGGCCCGTGGGCCCGGCACCTAGGATGAGGTATTTGACCCGGATCATTGCGCCGCCTCGGCCGAGTTTCGCTGGTAGAGGGCCACGTTCGCCAGACTGAACGCCCGGCAGGGCGCGGGGTCGGCCACGTCGATGCGCACGGCGTCGATGCGCCCGGCCAGAAGCCAGCGCGGATAGGCGTCCAGGGGCACGACGAGCCGGCCGCCGGTGGTGGTCAGGGTCAGGGATTTCTTCTCCTCGGAGGTCTGGCCGTCGATAGTGTAGAAGAGCTGCAGCGTCACCGGCTTGCCGGCCGGGGCATCGGAGGCGAAGTCGAGGACCAGCAGCCCGGCCCCGGCGCCGGACAGGCCCGGGCCTGCCGCCGGAATGACCAGATAGGGGTCCGGGCCGGTGATCTCGAGCCGGCCGTCCTTCAGCCGGCGCAGGGCGTGCAGGCCGGCCGTGCCCACGGGCAGGTCGGCGACCTTGGACAGGCCGCCGGCAAGGCTCGCCCAGGAGGCGCCCCAGCTGTGCGGCAAACGCTCCAGGGCTTTGCGCTCGAAGGCCGCGTCCAGAATGGCCAGCTCAGTCTCCCGGTCGCGGGTCGCAGGCCTGAGCGCCACACCGGCCGGCAGGGGCCTGCGGCCCGACACCAGCTCCCGGTAGCGGTCGGGCCGCAGCAGGAAGCCGAAGCGCCCGAGCCGCACCGGGAGGTAGGCCGGCACGAAGCGGCGATAGAGGAAATGGCAACGCAAGGAGGCCGGGCCGCCGTCGTGCAGGACGTTGTCGGCATCGATGAGCACGGCCGGCGGCGGGTTCTCGGCCAGGCGGCCGAGCGCCCGGCGCTGCTGGCTTTCTGCCGGCAGGTTGTAGACGGCGCCGGAGGCGATCGGCGGCGGGCGGTCGAAATAGAAATAGTGGGCGTTGCGGTTGGTCAGGTCGAGATACGTTTCGTCCGGCGCGAGCAGGCTGTCGAGGATGGCCTTGAGGGCCGTCAACCGGGCGAGATGCGCCGGCTCGAAGAGCCCGCGGCCGAGGTTGGGCAGGCCCAGCGCCGCGCCGTCGATCACCCTCCGGCCGACCTCGTTGCGGGCCAGCGGCGATTTGGCCAGCGCCTCGACCAGGGATTGCGGATGGAGCCAATAGCTGCCAACCGTCCCGGCCATGAAGACCAGGACCAGGGCGAGGACGTTCCTGCCGCGCAAGCCCGCGCCCCAGGCCAGGGCCGGCAGTCCGAGCAGCAGGGCCCAAAGGCACAGGTAACCCAGGCGGGAAGGCGTGCCGGGATCGATGCGGATGGCCACGCGCAGGATGTAGAGCAGAATGAACAGTACCGAAGTCACGGCCAGGGCCAGCGTACGCCGGGCCGCCGGATCGCGCCGCTGCCGCCAGGCCGGCCAGCAGACGGCGGCCAGTCCGATCAGGACCAGGAGGTAGTTGTTGCGGCTCAGCTCCAGGAGCCAGGTGCTGGCGCCCGGGTGCCTGGCCAGCTCGGCCCAGGCCACGCCGTTGGCCTGGGCGTTGACCGCGGCGTTCTCCACGGCATAGCGCAGGCTGCCAAGAAGCATGGCCCCGGCCGGGGTGAGCAGAAGCACCAGGCCCCAGGCGGCCAGGACGGCCCCGGCCTGGGCCGCAAAACGGCGGACACCCGGCTCGGTGAAGCAGGACCGCAGGCACCAGACGGCCACGGGCCCGAGCGCCAGGAGCACGAGCCCGGCGTCGCCGGTGGCGAAGAGCACCAGGGCCGGAGCGCAGGCGAGCAGGGTCAGGACCGCCCGGCGCTGGCGGCCGGCCGCGGCCTCGGCGCAGACGGACAGGATGAGGACGGCGTTGGCCGTCTGGCTCGCGAAATAATCCAGGGGCAAAGGCAAAAGCAGGAGCAGCAGGCAGAAGGCCGGAGCCAACGGCGCGAAACGGGCCAGCATGGCCAGCCAGAGGGTCGCGGTCAGGGCGTATTCAACGGCCAGAGCCCCGCCCTGCGCAGCGGCCGTGCCGTCGAACAGCGCGGAGCCGAGCGCCTGGGGCAGAAGCGAGACCAGCCCGCGGACCGGATCGAGGTCCCGGAACGGCACGAGCCCGTGGCTGACCCAGCCCCACCAGGATAGCAGCGATTCGCCGAAATGGTAGTCGTCCGACGGCACGCCGGCCGCGCCGAGGACCGGAAACCGCAGGAGCACGAGGAGTCCGGCTAGGGCCAGGGGCGAAACCAGGCCGGAGATCCCCTGCCCTGCCCGGGAGGCCCGCGGCCAGCGGCGCAGGCTGTCCCAGCAGGCCAGGGCGACAAGGGCCAGGACCAGGAGCCAGAGGGCCGGGCCGTACGGAGGACCGGCCACGGGCTTGCCACCGGCGACCCAGGGCGTGGGGATGCAGGCCAGATAGCCCAGGGCCAGCGGCAGCTGGGCAAGGACCATCGCCCGCCGCAGGAGCAGGCCGAGGCCGGGCCGGGCAGCCCAGGCCAGCCCCGCTCCCGCGACCAGCGCGGCCGCGACGAACAGGCTGGCGGCTCCGGCCAGGAATTCCGGCCCGGGCCGCAATGTGGGCGCCAGTCGTGACAGGGCCAGCAGCCCCAGCGGCGCGGCCAGGCCGGCGCAGAAGGCGATGAAGGGCACGGCCGCGAGGATGACGGGCGCGGCCTGGGCTGTTTCCGGCCGGGTGGCGCGCCAGGCGGTAAGCCCGGCCACGGCTCCTACCGCGGCCACGGCCCAGGCCGAGAGGCCGAGGAGCTTCGGGTCGAAACGCTGGACGGCGAGCATGGCGGCCAGGACGAAGGCCGCCGGCAGGCAGGCATACACCAGGCTGCGCAGAAAGGCCTCGGAGGCCTCCTCGCCGGAAAGACGCGCCAGGCGCGCATCGATGCGCAGAAGAAGGGGCAGGACGGCCAGGGCCGCGCCGGCGAAACCGAAAAGCACGGCCAGGTCGGCCGGCTTGGACGTGCCGGTCACGGCCAGGCTGCCCGAGATGAGCTCCGGAAATTCCTGGGGGGCGTCCGCAAGGCCGAGGTAAAGCCAGGACGCCACGCCGCCCGCCAGGACGCAGGCGGCCGCCGCGAGCTCCCAGGGGAACGCGCGGCGGCCGCTTGTGCTATGCGTTTTCGCCTCAGCCATTGCCGGCCGGGCTAGTCGCCCACGTCCTCGCTTTCTTCCTCTTCCTCGGAGTACCACTGGTCGGCCATGGACGGGCCGAAGTAGAGGGCGTCCTCCTCCAGGTCCTCCTCGATGCGCAGGAGCTGGTTGTACTTGGACAGGCGGTCCGAGCGCGACAGGCTGCCGGTCTTGATCTGGCCGGCGTTCACGGCCACGGCCAGATCGGCGATGAAGGTGTCCTCGGTCTCGCCCGAGCGGTGCGAGATGACCGTGGTGTAGGCCGCCTCCTTGGCCATCTCGATGGTGTCCAGGGTCTCGGTCACGGTGCCGATCTGGTTCAGCTTGATGAGGATGGAGTTGGCGATGCCGGAGCGGATGCCGTCGGCCAGGATGGCCGGATTGGTGACGAAGATGTCGTCGCCCACGAGCTGCAGGTGGCCGCCGAGCTCGTCGGACAGCTCGGCCCAGCCGTCCCAGTCGGACTCGGCCAGGCCGTCCTCGATGGAGATGATCGGGAACTCGCTGGCCAGGTCCTTGTAGAAGCCGACGAGCTCGGAGGAGGAGAAGACCTTCTTCTCGCCGGCCAGATCGTACTTGCCGTCCTTGTAGAACTCGCTGGCCGCGGCGTCGATGGCCAGGGAGATCTCGACGCCGGGCTGGTAGCCGGCCTCCTCGATGGCCTTCACGATGTACTGGAAGGCCTCCTTGTGGTTCTTCAGGTTCGGGGCAAACCCGCCCTCGTCGCCGACGCTGGTCACGTGCTTGTCCTTGGCCAGGATTTTTTTGAGCGCATGGAAGGTCTCGGCGCCCATGCGCAGGGCCTCGGCGAAGGTCTCGGCGCCGAGCGGCATGATCATGAACTCCTGGATGTCCAGGTTGTTCGGGGCGTGGGCGCCGCCGTTGATGATGTTCATCTGCGGCACGGGCAGGACCTTGGAGTTGACCCCGCCCAGGTAGCGGTAGAGCGGCAGGCCGACGAACTTGGCCGCGGCCCGGGCATTGGCCATGGATACGCCGAGGATGGCGTTGGCGCCCAGCCGGGACTTGTTCTCGGTGCCGTCGAGCTCGAGCATGGCCGCGTCCAGGGCCGCCTGGCGCAGGGAATCGAGGCCCACGATGCGCTCGGCGATGATCTCGTTCACATTGGTCACGGCCTGGGTCACGCCCTTGCCGCCGTAGCGCGAGCCGCCGTCGCGCAGCTCGAGTGCCTCGCGGCTGCCGGTGGAGGCGCCGGAGGGCACGGCGGCGCGGCCTTGCGCGCCGGAATCAAGGGTGACTTCGACCTCGACCGTGGGGTTGCCGCGCGAATCGAGGATCTCGCGGGCCCAGACGGAAATGATGCTGCTCATGGGAGTTCTCCTTGGTTTGTCCGCCGGCCTCAAGCCCGCGGTGTGGAGCGCGTGGCCTCTTCATGGGCCAGGCGCAGGCCTTCGAGTAAAAGATCCGGCCGGAGCACGTCGATGGCCGGGGTGGCCCTGGCCACGACCTCGGCCAGGCCGCCGGCGCCGACCACCAGGCTGCCCTCGGGCAGGAAGGGCTTCAGCCGCGCGCAGATGCCCTCGACCATGGCCGCAAAACCGTGGACCAGGCCATAGGCCAGGCTCTCGGCGGTGGAGCGGCCGAAGCGCACGGGTCCGGCCCCGAGAGCCAGGTCGGCCTGGGGCAGCTTGGCCGTGCCGCCGGCCAGCGCCCGGGCCGAGGACATGAGCCCCGGGCAGATGAGCCCGCCGAGGTATACGCCGGGCAGGACGCAATCAAATGTCGTGGCCGTGCCGAAATCGATGACCACGTAACCCGGGGCGTCGAACAGGCGCATGGCGCCGTAGGCCGCCACCAGCCGGTCGGCGCCGACCTCGGCCGGGCGCTCGTAGCGGTTCTCGACGGGCAGCGGCAGGCCGTCCGGGACGAACAGCGCCGGGCAGCCGCAGTAGCGGGCCGCGGCCTGGCGGATGACGCCGTCCAGTCGCGGCACCACCGAGCTGACAGCCCAGGCGGCAAGCCCGCGCGGCGAGACCCCGCCCTGGCGGCAGACCTCGAGCACGGCAAAGCCCAGGGCGTCGGCGAAGCCCAGAGCCTCGGTGGCGAAGCCGTAGGCCGCAATGTCCTCATCGCCGGCGGCCAGCCCGATCTTCAGGCTGGTGTTGCCGACGTCAAGGACGAGCAGGGGCGCGGACATGTCCGGTCCTGTCGGTCCCCGGGGGAGCTCCCGCGGGGCTACTGGTGGAAGCAGCGGCCTTCGCAGGCCGGGTAGCGCTTGTTGCAGACGCAGTCCCAGTCGATGTCGGCCAGGGTCTGGTCGCACGGCGCGCAGTCGAGGAAGCCGCACTGGCCCTGGTCCAGGGCGACGGCGCCGATATAGTCGCCGTCCGGCCCCCACAGATCGCGCAGAAAGACCCTGACACCGGTCTCGCGCTCCGGGACAAACCCCCGGTAGCACTCGACACCGTAGTCCGGGCAGAAGTTGCCGGCCAGGGCGGGAGCGGCCAGGGCGGCGAGAAGGACGAATACGCACACGGTGGTTTTCATGAACCCTCCGGAAAATATCGCGAGCTTGGCGCGCAGGCGCCAGGCCCGTGAATACACCGGGGCGGGGGCCGTGGCAAGGGAGGCGTGCTATTGGTCGCCTCGGCGAGGCTAGCCCAGGAAATCGCGCACGTATTTCAGCGCCAGGAACAGGATGCAGCCGGCCAGCATCCACTTGATGTAGCGCGCCGGCACGAACTTCTGGCAGCGGGCGCCCAGGTACATGCCGACCATGCCGCCCAGGCCGAAGAGGACGCCGAGCGACCAGTCCGGGGCCACGGACACGGCCGGGTAGAAGGGCGCGATGAGCTGGTAGAAGGCCACCCCGGCGACCGAGGTGATGAAGGTGCCCATGAGCGCGGCGCCGGCCACGGTGTAGACCGGCAGGCGGAAGATGGAGACGAAGAAGGGCGCGATGATCGCCCCGCCGCCGATGCCGTAGACCCCGCCGACCACGCCGACCACGGCCGACAGACTCAGGATGCCCCAGGTCGAGACATCGTAGGTTTCGCCATAGAACTCGTAGCAGATGCGGCTTGTGCTGAAGGTCCTGACGCAGACCGCGGGCAGGTCGGCGCCGCCGGCCTTCTCCCTATGGGCGCGGACCAGCTCCTGGAAGCGCTTCTCGGAGGCGGCCTTGTCCTGGCCCGGGACCTTCCTCTTCGTCAGGTCGCGGACCATGCGCGCCCCGATGTAGAGGAGCACCGCCGCGGCGAAAAGCTTGAAATTCGTCGCGTCCGGAAGGTACTTGACGCGCACGATGGCGCCGATGAGCACCCCGGGCAGGGTGCCGACGATCACCACCCAGGTCAGCGGCCAGACCATGCGGCCCTCGCGGATGTAGCGGTAGACGCCGCTGGGGATAGCCACGATGTTGAAGAGCTGGTTGGTCGAGCTGACCGAGGGGCTCGTATAGCCGAGCACGCTCATCTGGAAGGGCAGCAGGAGAAAGGCCCCGGACACCCCGCCCATGGAGGTGAAGAAGGAGATGCCGCAGGCGATCAGCGGCGGCAGCCAGGGGGAGACTTCGACGCCCGAGACGGGGAACAGCATGGCGGCCTCCTGGGCTTAAGTCCCACGTACGCTTTAGGACATATCTCATCCCGGCGCAATTGTCACGAAAAAAAATCATTTCGTGATTATTTTGCCTTGCCGGCCTCCCGGGCGAGCTCGCGGCCAATCTGCACGAATGCACTATTATCGTGACCGAAACCGCCCTCGGCTTGGCAAGAGCCGGGACAGCGGATAGACGAAACTCATGAACAGCAGCCCTCCGCCCCAGGACGCTCCGGCCCAGGCCGGCACGCCCGGCCTGCACCCCGGCCGGACCTTCCAGGTCCCGGAAAACGTCAAGCACCTGGACAGCCTGCAGCTCGCCGAGCTGACCCGGGCCTTTGCCGCCTGGACCCGCGCCGGCCGCGGCCCGGCCCGGCGCCGCGCCCGCGGCCGGCTGTGGCTGGTCTACCTGCTGCTCAGGCACACCGGAGCCAAGATCGGCGAGATACTCTCCCTCGACGACACCACGGACCTTGACCTCGAGCGGGCCGTGGTCCGCCTGCCCGGCCCCGGCCCCGAGGGCCGCGAGCTGGCCCTGCCCCAGGACGCCGTGGCCGCGCTCAAAACCTACCTGGACGCCCCGGACAACGCCGCGCTCAAGGGCCAGGTCTTCCGCCTGGACCAGGGCTACGTCCGGCGCACCTTCCAGGAGGTCTTCGCCGCCGCCGGTCTGTCCAAGGATCTGGCCAACCCCAGCGTGCTGCGCCGCTCCCGGGCCATCGAGCTCTTGCGCGACGGCATGCCGCTCAAAGTCATCCAGGTCCTCTTCGGCTACTCCTCCACCCAGCAGGTAGCCGGCTTCCTCGACTTCTCCAATGAAGAAGTCCGGCGCCTGGTCGGCCGCCAGCTGCAAAAAGAAAACCGCCGCCGGACGTCGGCCCGCAACGCCTTCTTCGGCAAGATCACGCGCATCAAGGCCGGCGACATCCAGTGCGAGATCGAGCTGACCACCTTGTCCGGCCACAATGTGGTCGCGGTCATCACCCGCGGCAGCCTGAAAAGCCTCGGCCTGGCCGAGGACATGTACTGCACGGCCCAGATCAAGGCCCCCTGGGTCATCCTCGCGCCCGCAGGCGAAGTCACGAAAACATCGGCCCGCAACCGCTTCCCGGGCACGGTCACATCCATCGAGCGCGGCGACATCACCTGCGAGATCGTCATCGAGCTGCCCGGGGGCCTGGAGGTCTGCTCCCTCATCACCCGCCAGAGCCTGGACAACCTGAAGCTCGAGGTCGGCGCCCCGGCCGTGGCTTTGGTAGAGGCTTTCGCGGTTATTTTGACTGTGGAGTAGAAAGAAAAGACGCCACGATAGAGAATAGGCGGCTCAGTTGATTTTGTCTTTCCTGCCATAATTCCGGGGATGTCTGACAGGCTGCACGGCAGGGTACAAATGCGACCAAAGACGATAGCTTCAATATGACAACAGAAAGCCAACGCGTTTTCTATGCGCTAATGCATAGTACCACGGAGAATCTTTCGCCCAATATCATACTCGATAAAATTGGCTTATTAGTCGATCTTTCGAGTGATCTTCAACAGGCTAAAGGCACAAAGAAAGCGCTCGAATGGTGTGATCTCGCTGATAAAATTGGCCTTTCGCCCGCACAAAAATGCCTTTTAGATTATTTTCGTGCAAATGCTTGGCATAATCGCTTCCTCGAAAAAAAATTATCCCATAGCGAGCAATGGGCATGGGAACAACCAGAAATAGAACGCCAAATTTACTATCTAAGGCGCGCATACAGCGCTACAGGTTTTGAGCAGTTAGAAACTATAAGACGATGTCAGATTCTTACAAACCTTGCTAACCAATTCAATACAATTGGACGATTCATCCAAGCAATTGAATGTTGGGACAGCGCTCTAAACATCGAACCTTTTTTTGGAATGGCTCTTGGTAACCGGGGGCGAGGAATAAGCTATTATGCAATGGCTCTGTATGATAGCGGGCATGTTTCTACCTTTTTAGGATTTGCCCATGCTGCTTTAATAAAATCATTGAGCAACAGTGCAAAATACTACGGTGAAGATGCATCTGTTATAAAATTATACTCCGTGCGAAAAGCATCCATTGAATCACTCTTTGATTCAGCTAATGAGATAAAAAAGGCGACTGAATTTACCGATTACAGCACTGGCGAGACACAAGAGGAAATAGCATATCGCCAGTGGTGCCTTCACAATGTACTGTTCTTGAATCCATTGAATGATGTTTGTCAACATAGTATTGCATCAAATGATATTTTATTGCTACCCAGCATAACTACCCCACTTAAACACGCTAATCCACCAGGTATTATTGGTTTTTTTTGCCAAATGAAGCAAGAATTTGCTTCAGCTAGATGGCTATATTATGAGGGCATGACATCAAAAATACCACATTTTTCGGACAAACAAGTATTACTACTCGATACACCAGACTATCCCGCTTATTCACTATCGATTGAAAAAGTAAAGCTCGCATATCGATCAGCTTATTCTATTTTCGACAAAATCGCTTTTCTACTGAATTCATATTTTAAACTTGGCGAAAAGGAGAACGCTGTTAATTTTCGCGGAATATGGTACAATAAAAACTCAAAAAAGTTCGGAATTCGCAGTGAATTTCTCCCTGCAAATTGGCCACTCAGGGGATTATTCTGGCTTTCAAAAGATCTGTTTGAAAATGATTTTCAGACTGTTCTATCGCCTGACTCAAAAGAATTACACACCATCAGGAATCATCTTGAACATAAGCACATCGCAATACACTTTCGCCCTATTCATAACACACTATCCCTAGATAGTGATCATCTTGGGTACGGCATTGATAGAGAAGAATTAGAATCAAAAACCTTACGAATACTCAAAATCGCCCGTGGTGCTTTGATTTATCTATCGCTAGCAATACATGCTGAAGAAAATAGACGACATCAAGGCGATGAGAAAAGAGTGATGATGCCGATGATGCTTAGCAGCATGGAAGATGATTGGAAAATTTAAAGCTACTAAGCGAATATAAAAGGGTTCCTCCCTCCCCCACATTCACTCCTACACTACAGCCTGAAATCGTAATTGGGCTGTTCTATATGCCCGCCTTTGGTCAGCCAGGCCAGGAACTGGCGGCATTCGGGGAAGTCGGGGTTCAGGGCCAGGGCCTGGCGCAGGCGGCTGGCGGCCTCCTCGGCCTCGCCTTTTTCGTAGAGGGTGCGGGCGATGTTGTAGAGGAGATGATCGTCCTTGGTCTGGCTCAAGCTGTCGGCCCGGCCGTAGTAGGCGAGCGCCTGGTCGTGCAGGCCGGACTTGCGCAGGGCGATGCCGAACTCGTTGAACAGGTGCTTGTGCTGGGTCTCGAAGGCCGCGTCCATGCCGACCAGGCGCTCGAAGACCTTGCCGGCCTTCTGCTCGTCGCGCTGGGCGAGGTAGGTCAGGCCCAGGCCGAAGGTCGCCCGGACGTGCTCCTCGTCCAGGGTCAGGGCCTGGCGGAACTCGAACTCGGCCGAGTAGAGCTCGCCGCCGCGGCGCATGTCCTCGGCCCGGTTGACGGTGGCCTCCAGCTCGGCCATCTGCGGCCCCACCTTGTTCAGCCAGAGCTCGGGCTCGGGCAGGAACTCGGCCAGGAACTCCTCGCGGCTCATGGGCGTCTTCTGGCCCGCGGGGATGTAGTGCCGGTTCAGGCCCTGGACATTAAGGCCGCCTTCGTCCTCGCTGGCGAAGACGTAGAAGGTCGCGGTCCTGGTCCGGGCCTCGCCGCCGCCCTCCACCGTGACCTCGCGCTCGCAGGAGAAGACCCCGTGGATGCGCGGCAGGGCTTTGGCCGTATCGTTCACGCTCACGTCGTTACCGTCCTTGTCCCCACTCCCGCTTGGCCACTTTATACCAGCGCCGGACGTCCGTCACGTACCGGTTGTGAGGAGGCGCGGCGCGGCCGATTGTTTCCCGGCCCGGGCCGTGGCATAGTCGCTCCATGGCCAAGCCACCGGACGCAGGCAGCACGAGAGGCCGAGAGCCGACCATCGAGGTGGTCGTGGCCCGTTACCGCGAGGACGTCTCCTGGCTCGCCGCCCTGCCCTGGCCGGCCGTGGTCTACGACAAGTCCGGGACGCCGGGGCCGCACGCCCTGCCCAATGTCGGCCGCGAGTCCCACACCTTTCTCCACCACATCCTGTCCCGCTACCCGGAGTTCCCGGACTGCACCGTCTTTCTCCAGGCCGATCCCTTCCCGCACCTGGCCCCCGGCACCACGCCCGAGGGGCTGGCCCGGACGATCGCGGAGCTGGCCGCGCGGGGCGTGGCCTTCAAGGGCCTGGCCGACTACACCGTGCGTTGCGACGCGCTCGGCCGGCCGCATCACCTGCGAGACGAGCTGGGCCGGGGCAAATGGGCCGGCTGGGGCAGGGACATCCCGGTGGGGGAGCTGTACGCCGCGCTGTTTGCCGGGCCGGTGCCGGAGAGCTTCCACACCCGGGCGCCGGCCGGGCTTCTCTTCGTCTCCTCGGGGCGCATCCTGGCCCGGCCCAGGGGCTTGTACGCCCGGGCCATGGCCGACATCCTGGCCGACCCGCATGATGCCGGGAACACCGGCCACGCCCTGGAACGCCTGTGGTCCCTCATTTTCAACGGCTACGCCGCGCTGAACAAGGCCGCCTATGACTGAACGAGCGACCCACGTCTTCCTGCCGCCCATCGCCAAGACCACCGGCGGGGTCCAGGTGCTCCTGCGCCTGGCCGTGGCCCTTCGCGCCGCCGGTTACGCCGTGCGCCTGGTGCCGCGCGAGCCTCCGGCCGTGCCCCTGCCGGGCTTTGCCGCCGGCCTGCCGCTGGTGCCCTGGGAGGGGCTCGCGCTCTCCCCCGAGGACATCTGGCTCGTGCCCGAGGGCTGGCCCAACGCGCTGGCACCGGGGCTCGCCGCGGGCGCGCGCTGCCTGGTCTATGTCCAGAACTGGGCCTATCTCTTCTCCAGCCTGCCGCCGGGGCTCGACTGGCGCCGGCTGCCGGTCTCGTTTCTGGCCGTGTCCGCGCCCGTGGCCTGGTTCGTGCGGCAGTGCCTGGGGATGGAGGCGCCGGTGCTGCGGCCGGGCATCGACAGCGCGCTCTTCGCCCCGCCCGAGGCCAAGCCCGCCGGCCCACCCTGGCGCATCGCCTACATGCCGCGCAAGAACCGGGCGCTGGCCGAGCAGGTCATGGCCATACTGGCCGCGCGCCGGCCGGGGAAAAACGATGTCGCCTGGCTGGCCGTGGAGCGCATGACCCCGGCCGAGGTCGCCCGGACGCTGGCCTCGGCCCACCTTTTCCTGGCCACCGGCTTTCCCGAGGGCTGTCCGCTCCCGCCGCTGGAGGCCATGGCCTGCGGCTGCCTGCCGGTGGGCTTCTCCGGCTTCGGCGGCTTCGACTACATGCGCCAGGCGGCCGAGTTCCCCGGCGCGGCCCGACCCTGGTGGCCGCTCGAGCCCCTGCCCTTCGGCGGCAACGGGTTGTGGGCCGCGGACGCCGACCCTCTGGGCGCTGCCCTGGGCCTGGAGACGGCCCTCGGCTGGCTCGAGTCCGGCGCACCGGAGCTGGCGGGCGCGCTGGACGCGGCGCGGGCCACCGCCGCGGCCTACGACCTCACGGCCCAGGCCCGGGCCGCGGCCGAACTCTGGGCCGGGCTCCGCGCGCGCTGAACCCTATCCGCGCCGAAAAACATTGTGCGCGCCCCGTGTGGCGTGCTATGGCTGGGCAATGATCACCGCCACCAGCGACACGCCGCGCTACCTGACCCGCTTCACCGACGGCCGGCACCAGGGCGAGGCCGACACCACCGCCGACAAGGGCGGCGGCGACGCCGGTTTCCGGCCGCATGCGCTCCTCGAGGCGGCCCTGGCCTGCTGCGTGAACATGAACGTGCGCATCTACGCCGAAAACCACGGCATCGCCCTGTCCGGGGTGACCACCAGGGTCGCACTCGACCGTAGCGCCCCGGGCGAGACCGCTTTCCGCTACGAGATCGAGGTCCACGGCAAGCTGACCCCGGAGGAGAGCGAGCGGCTCAAGCGCGCGGGCAACGCCTGCGCCGTGCGCCGGACCCTGTCGAAGGCCATCCGCTTCGAGCCCGGGACCGTGTCCACCGGCGGATAGCCCGCCCGGGCCGGCGATCGCCCCGTGGCCACTCGGCGAGAGGAGGAACGCATGCAGACCCGATTTCCGCTCCTCGTCCTGGTCGGAGCCTTGTGCCTCGGCCTGCTGGCAGGCTGCGGCCGCAAGCGGCCTGTGCTCTACCCCAACGCCCATTACAAGACGGTCGGCGAGCAGGCCTCGCGGGACGCGGTAAACGATTGCCTGCGCCAGGCCGAAGCGAGCGTGGGCGAGCCGAGCGACAGCGGCGAGGTTGCCGCGCGCACAGCCAAGGGCGGCGCGGTGGGCGCGGCCGGCGGCGCCGCGGCCGGGGCCGTGTTCGGCCACGCCGGCACCGGGGCCGCGGCCGGAGCGGCCGGAGCCGCCGCCGGCAGCCTGGTTTCGGCCATGTTCGACCGCCGCGAGCCCGACCCGGTGTTCAAGGGCTTTGTCGAGCGCTGCCTGCGCGAGCAGGGCTTCGAGCCCATCGGCTGGCGCTGAGCTCCACCAGATGCAGCGACAGGGCTTGATGCGCGGCACCGATCCGACTCCCGCCCTCATGCAACCGCAAACAAGGAGCACGCCATGAGCCCCCGCCCAGCCCTCGCCCGTCTCCCCCTTGTCCTCGGCCTTCTTCTCTTGCTCGCGGCCTGCGCGCTCAAGACCGGCCGCCTGGCCGAGGCCGACCGCCTGCGCGAAGCCGGCGAGTGGCCCGCGGCCGACGCGGCCTACAGCCGGGTCGTCGCCGCCCCGGACAATGACCGCGAGCTGGCCGCCGCCTTCTACTACCGCGGCCTGTGCCGCCTGCAGCAGGGCCTGGCCGAGGCGGCCTACACCGATTTCCTCGCCTCCCGGACCATGGCCTGCGTGCTGAACAAGGAAGACCAGTCAAACCGGGCCGGCAACCTGACCCTGCCCATGAGCAGCCTCTGCCGCGAGCTGACCGCCGAGGGACTGGCCGACAGCGGCAAGTCCTTGAGCTCCGATCTCAAGGCCGAATCTGCGGCCAAGGCCGAGTTCCTGGTGCCGCCGGCCTACCGCAAGAGTAATTAGCCGCACTTGGCCCGACCTGGCGGTGACACGGGCCGCATCACCGCCAGGCCGGGCCGGGTCCGCACCGCCGGCTTCCGGCGGCGCAACTTCCCCATAGCCAAGTCCACAATTCTGTAGTACACGCCCGTAACTCATTTCGCCGCGGCGTCTACGTCATCATTGTCCTTTGCCAACTGGGGGAAGTTGCATGCACAGGCGTTTTGTCTTGCCATTTCTGATGGTTATTGCTGTTCTCTTGGTCAACGGCCAGGCCCGAGCCGCAGGCTATGCGCTGTATGAATTCAGCGCCCGCGGCGATGCGCTGGGCGGGGCCATGGTCGGCCGCGCCGACGATCCTTCGGCCATCGCCTACAACCCGGCCGGCATCACCCAGCTCCCCGGCGCCCAGGTCATGGCCGGAATGACCGTCATCGCGCCTTCGGCCGAGGTCAAGACGCCCTTCGGCACCGAATCCGCCAAGGACAACGTCTGGTTCCCGCCCCACGCCTACTACACGCAACAGCTGAACGACAAATGGTGGTTCGGCATGGGCCTCTTCTCGCGCTTCGGCCTGGCCACCGAGTTCTCCGACGACTGGGCCGGCCGCTACAACAACTACTACGCCCACATCAAGAGCGCCTCGCTGAACCCGGTCCTGGCCTACAAGGTCACCGACGAGCTGTCCCTGGCCGCGGGCGTGGAGGCCATGTGGTTCCAGTTCACCCAGAAGAAGAACATCGACCCCACCGGCACCAACAATCCGCTGAACGACCCGGCCAACGACATCCGCTCCAAGCTCGACGGCACGGCCTACGCCCCCGGCCTGACCGCGGCCGTGCACTACAAGCCCCTGTCCTGGCTGGCCATGGGTGCGACCTACCGCAGCCAGATGGAGCTCGACGTCCAGGGCTGGGCCGACTTCACCAAGCCCGGCTCCGTGCCCCTGCCGCCCTCCTACTTCGACAGCACCCACGCCTCGGGCCGGATCATCCTGCCGGACATGGTCTTCGCCGGTGTGACCGTCTACCCCGTGGAGGACGTGAGCGTGGAGGTCGGAGCGGTCTGGACCCACTGGTCCACCTACGACCAGCTGTCCATCGACTTCGACAACGACCTCGCCCCGGGCGTGGATTCCTCCACCTCGGTCAAGGACTGGCACGACACCTGGCGCTACTGCCTGGGCGTGGAATGGGCCGCCCTGCCCTGGCTCGACGTGCGCGGCAGCTACGTCTACGACCAGTCGCCCATCGACGACAATCACGCCGACTACCTGGTGCCGGCCAACGATCGCATGATCTTCTCCGGTGGCCTGGGCTTCAACTTCGAGCCCTGGGTCGTGGACCTGTCCTACTCCTACCTGCACATCCAGGGCCGCGCGGTCTCGGCCCGGCCGGAGGACGGGGTGGTCAGCTCCTACTTCCAGAACGGCCAGGCCCACATGATCGGCGCGAGCGTGAGCTACGCGTTCTAGGAGGAAGAGCCGCGAAAGGTAAAAGACGGATGCCGCCCGGCTCCCGAGATGGGGGCCGGGCGGTTTGTCGTCCGCCGGGCTTCACGCCGGGGCGGCTTCGGGCTAGAACCGGACCTTGAAAAAGGAGCCCCCATGACCGAACCCACCTTGCGCCTCTGGCACCGGCGCGCGGCCGTCTGCCTGGCGGTCTTCCTGCTGGCCCAGGGGGCGAGCGGGCTGTGGATCTCGCTGCTCAACGCCTTCGGGACGTTGTGGCCCGGCCTCGACCTCTGGGCCTACGAGGCCCACCTCGGCGGACCGTCCTGGGCCACCTACTACCGGGCCGCCCTGGGTCTCGGCGAGTGTTTCATGATCGTGACCGGCGGACTCATCTACGTCCAGGTCAGAAAACGTTTGAAGGCCCAGAAGGCCCGGGCCGGGAAGGTCGAAGGAGGACGATCGTGACCGCGCACACCTTCCTCTTCGCCCCCGGCGACTGGCGGGCCGAGGGCCTGTCCTTCGACGGCTGCAGCGAGCCCGTGGCCGTGACCGGTTTCACCCGCGTGAGCCACGAGCCCGGCGGCTGGCGCAACGCCGGGGTCATGCGCCTGGAGACCGATCCGCCCGAGGAGTTCCAGAACACCTACACCTTCGCCCCGATTCAGCCCGGCGCCGCGGCCACCACCTGGAGCTCGGCCAACCCGGCCCTGGGCCGTCTGACCGGCAGCCTGGCCGCGGTGGCCGACAGCCTGCTCCTGACCGGCGCCACGGCCGACGGCCGGTTCACGGTCTGCGAAAGCCTGCGCATGATCGACGAGGCGACCTACGAGGACCGCGGCGCCCTGTTCGAGTGCGGCGAGCTGGTTTCGAGCTGGGCGGTGACCTTACGGCGGACGTAATCCAAGACTGATATCAAGGCATATCTCGGTTTACCTGGTAGGCCCCGTCATGTTCTCGTAAGTGAAAACTCCGCCGCCTGAAGGCGGTGGCATCGGATTACGACTAAAGTCGGCGATTCCGGCTAAAGCCGGCATGGCCCCTGCTCAAGCAGGCTCAAGCCGGAGTGGGAGCCTTCCCTTCTATTTTGAATTCGGAGTCGGCATCATGTTGCTGCTGCGCAATGTATTGGGCGATTACCTCATCGGTCACATTCCCGCTGGTGCAGCAGAAGTATCCGCTCGCCCACAGATGCCTTTTACAATACTGCCGGCGCAGATGCTGAAATTCGTTTAATAGCTTGTGTGGTGTTTTCCCTGTCAATTTTTGGATCAGGCTGCGGAGCGTACCTACGACGGTATGGATACGAAAAGATGGAGATGATCCTTGGCTACATGCCCCTTGATCAGCTCTACATCTTCACTACGGCAAATTTCTCGGATCACCACCCGGCCACGAAAGGCAAAACTCGTCCAGAACCTGGCTCGCCACACCCGGAACGATGAAAACCGGCGGTGCAGCTCCTCTGATGATCGCAACATGGCCGCCATCGCTCGATTCAGGATAAGCTTTCGTACCCGTTCACAGGAACTGTCAGACCTGGGGAGTCCTCCGGCAGAGCGGAGGTTTACCTATTACTATTAACACATTGATATTATTTGCAAACTTCGAATCCGAGTGCCAGGGGGTCGAATCCCTCCGGGCGCACTGATTTTGGCCTGGAAGTTGCTTTAGCTTTGACGACCACACACCACCCCTCTCGAAAGGCCCCGATGGCACCTCCCCGTCGGGGCCTTTCATTTCGGGGCCTGACGGCAGCAACGGCCCGGTCCGCGTTTGCAGGGGATCCCCGGCGATTGAACAACCACAATCCTCTGCGCAGTGACGGCCGGGTCATGTCCGTACGCTCGTCCACTCAGGTGTATGTAAAGACGCACAACCTCCGATGTGCTCATCCTGACCGGACAACCCTGCAGCTTCCCACTGCGTTGCCCACAACGGCCGGTCCGGCTGGCATGGCATTTGATTGGAGCTGATATCCGCAACAGATTTCAAGGAGTTGACATGCACGCCAAGCGCCTCATCCCTCTCATGCTGGCCTTCGCCCTGATGGCCGCGGCCGCGGCCGCAGCGGCCGACAAACCGAATGAAGAAAAGAAGCAGACCCGGCTCGGACTCTACGTCACGGCCGCCGAAGCCTACGGCCTGTGGCAGGCGGACCGCGACCGGGTCTTTGTCATTGACTGCCGCACTCCCGAGGAATACGCCTTCGTCGGCCATGCGCCCATGGCCGTGAACATCCCGGGCTGGTTCATGTCCCACGAGCTGAACGAGAAGACGAAGAGCTACGCCATGCGCAAGAACGAGGCCTTCGTCGAGCTGGTCAAGGCCCGGTTCAAGCCCGGCGACACCCTGCTCGTCATGTGCCGCTCCGGCACGCGCAGCGCCGAGAGCGTGAACAGGCTGGCGCAAGCCGGCTTCACCACGGTCTACACCATCGTCGACGGCTTCGAGGGCGAGATGGACAAGACGCCCGGCAGCCCGACCGCCGGACAGCGTGTGGTCGGCGGCTGGCGCAACAGCGTCCTGCCCTGGACGTATGAACTCGACCCGCGGCTGGCCTACAGGGAACGCTAGGGGCCGGGCGTGCGACTGACCGCACAGGTGGTCGGCGGGGCGCATGCCGCGGCCATTGTCTGCCGGTCGGGCGGGAAAGCGCGATCTTCTGTTTCTCCCGTGTTTTTGCGGCACGGTGATGGATCATGCCCCGGATGCCGGCGCAAGGCATGGTCCTTGCTCCTTTATTCACAGCATGCCAAACCGGTGCACCGCGAGGTGCTCATTTCGCAAAGGAGAAGGTATGAATAGGCGGAAATTCCTGATGACCGGATGTGCGGCGGCTGCCACGGCGTTCATCGCACCAAGCAAGCTTTTCGCGTTTCCCACGGTCTACCCTCACGGTACGACCATCTACAAGCCCGAGAAATGCTTCAACGGATTTACGGTTTTCGGGACCGAGGTGGACGGCGAGGGTGCGGTGCTCGTCGACATGAACGGCAACGTTGTCCGCCAGTGGAAAGACATGTGCGACGAGGAGCATCCCCCGAAGATCCTCAAGGGCGGCTACATCATGGGCGCCAAACGGGCCTCCAAGGAAAAGGCCGGCCGCATCTGGAAGGACGAGAACTCCACCGACATGGTCATCATGGACTGGGACGGCAAGATCGTGCGCAACATCCCCCGGGCCGGCGAGCACCATGACTTCCAGGTCGAGGGAAGCCCCACGGGCTATCACGCCCCGGGCCTGGAGCCGGCCTTCAATCCCAAGGGCAAGATTCTCGTCCTGTCCAACATGATCACCAAGAACCCGGCCATCACCAAGAAGGATCTTCTCGACGACTACATCGTCGAGGTGGACGCGGACAACAACATCCTCTGGGACTGGATCGGCCAGGAGCACTGGGAAGAGATGGGCTTCACGCCAGAGATCCTGGCCACGATGAGCAAGTACCCGACCTTCTCCGCCACCCGGACCCCCGGGGTCAAGGGCGGCGACTGGATCCACGTCAACTCCGCCTCCTACCTCGGCCCCAACCACTGGTTCGAGGAGGATCCCGCCAAGTACGCGGCCTTCAATCCCGAGAACATCATCGTCTCCTGCCGCCAGACCAACTCGAGCTTCATCATCGACAAGGCCACGAAGAAGATCGTCTGGCGCATCGGACCGCTCTACTACCCCGAGCAGGTCTGGGAGTTCGCCGGCCAGCAGTACCCCGACGCCTACAAGAAGCTCGGCCAGATCATCGGCCAGCACCACACGCACATGATCCCCAAGGGCCTGCCCGGCGCCGGCAACATCATGATCTACGACAACGGCGGCTACGCCGGCTACGGCCCGCGCAACCCCGGCGCCCACTGGGGCTGGAGCGACGCCCGCCGCGACTACTCCCGCGTCATCGAGTTCAACCCCGTGAGCCTGGAGCTGACCTGGGTGCACTCGGCCGAGATCATGGGCTTCCGCGAGAAGTACCGCTTCTATAGCGACTACGTGAGCTCCGCCCAGCGCCTGCCCAACGGCAACACGCTGATCACCAGCGGCGCCATCGGCCAGTTGCAGGAGGTCACCCCGGAGCATGAGATCGTCTGGGAGTACATCAGCCCCTTCTACAGCCGCAAGCGCGACATCTACAATCTTGTTTACCGGGCCTACCGTGTCCCGTATGATTACGTTCCCCAGCTCAAAAAGCCCGCGGAAAAGGCAGTCATTCCTCCCAAGAACGAGGAATTCCGGATCAAGCCGCAGGGCTAGCAACCCGCGATCAAGAAAGAGGAGGATTGACATGAGCCTTCGTATCCTGGCCTGCCTGATGATGAGCCTCGCGCTCCTGGCCACCACGGCTTTCGCCGCGGACGTCGTCAGCCTGAACAAGGGCAGCGCCGCGCAGATCCAGGCCATCTCGCCGAAGATTCCGGAGAGCCTGGCCAAGGAGATCGTCGCCTACCGCGAGAAGAACGGCCCCTTCAAGAAAGCCGACGACCTGCTGAAGGTCCCGGGCATGACCCAGGACTTCTTCGAGGTCTTGAACCCCATCGAGGAGAACGGCGACCTGGTCCACGACCCGGACGCCGAGCCCCTGCTCGCCCCGTCCAAGTGCTGAACCGGTGACCGCCGCAGGCTCCCGCGTCGGGCGGCGGCCGCCGGATGGATTCTTGATGATTGGTGACCGGCTCCGGACATGCCCTCCAAGCACTGATAGCCGCTGACAAGCCCTCGGCCCCGCCGGGGGCTTGTTGGTTTTTCCGCCGGCCTCGTCCTGCCGCGGCCGGCGAGCCCCCTCGAGCCCTGGGGACGGCTCATTTCGCGCAAGTGCGGGGCAGCGTCAGGCGGCTCTCCAGCCCGCCTTCGGGCTTGTTGGCCAGGACCACGTCGCCGCCGTGCAGGCGGGCGATGTTGCGGGCGATGCTCAAGCCCAGGCCGCTGCCGCCGGTCATCCGGCTGCGCGAGTTTTCCACGCGGAAGAAGGGCTCGAAGACCTTGTCCAGCAGCTCCGGCGGGATGCCCGGGCCGTTGTCGGCGATGACGATGGTCATGGCCGCCGGAGTGTCGCGCACCTCGATGTCCACCTCGCCGCCGTAGCGCAGGCCGTTCTCGATGAGATTGGTCAGGCAGCGCTTGAGATGCTGGGGCTGCGCGCGCAGGGGCGCGCCGGCCGTGCCGCGGACCCTGACAGGGCTGCCCATTTCCGCATAGTCGTCAGCCAGGCTCTCCAAGAGGGCCATGACATCCACCTCGGCCAGTCCCTCCCCGTTGTCCGCGCTGCGCACGAACTCGATGGACATGTCGAGCATCTGACTCATCTCGTCGAGGTCGGCGACGAACTGATCCTGGAGATCGGGGGCGGCGATGTGGTCGGCGCGCAGGCGCATGCGGGTGATGGGGGTTTTAAGGTCGTGGGAGACCGCGGCGAGCATCCGCCCGCGTTCGTCGATCAGGGACCGGATGCGCGCCTGCATGCGGTTGAAGGCCTTGGCGGCCCGGACGATCTCCCGGGGGCCGGTTTCGGGCAGCGGCGGCTGGTGGATGTCCTCTCCCAGCTTGTCGGCGGCCTTGGCCAGTACCGTCAAGGGGCGGATCAACCAACGCACTCCAAGGAGACTGATTATTGCTATGCTGATGTTACGTGTTATGAGGTCGTAAACGATTAGAGGAAAAGCGTCAATCCAGCGCCTCTGCTGTGGAATGGCATGGCTGAACACCGCCCAGTTCCCATCATTCAGACGCACGCCGACGGTATAGGCGAAATCGGAAATATAGTCGTGGAAATCGTTAATAATAAACAGCTTAACATAGGAGGGATCATTGCGAAATCCCATATATACACCGTCGACTCTTCCGATCACAGGTGTCCCTGGGGGAAGATTCTGTTTCAGATAGTCCAGGAATATGTTCGTCGACATCACCTCGTCGGTCTTGGCGGGCAGGTGTGGAGGGGTTTTCTGGATTTGAATGGAAACGTCTTTATCAGCTAAAAGTGGCAACAACTCGTCCCTTGCATTGGTTGTGCCCGTTTCCAACAGTCTGATGTTGGCGGCGATATTCGGCGCCCTGGACTGGGTGATCATCTGGACAATGTATTGAATGCGAGCGCCCATGATCCACAATAGGCTTATGCACTGAATGAGCACAACTCCTCCGACCAGCACCAGGGACAGGCGCCAGAACATGGAGCGCGGCCAGAGGATGCGGCTGTTCATGCGTTGTCCTGCCGGACCTCGACCGCGAGATAGTACCCATCCCCCCGCGAGGTCTTGAGCAGCTGGGGCTCTCGGCCGCTGTCGCGCAGCTTGGTGCGCAGGCGGCTGACCAGCACATCGATGGAACGGTCGAAGGCCTCGGCGGTCTTGCCCTGGGTCAGATTGAGGAGCTGGTCGCGGCTGAGCACGCGGTTGGGCAGCTTCAGGAAGACCCGGAGCAGGCGGTACTCCGCGCCGCTCAAGTTCACGACCACGCCGTCCGGCGCGATCAGATGGCGGGGCACGGTCTCCAGTGTCCAGTCCGCGAAATAGAGCCGCCGGGCCAGTGCTTCGGGTTCCCCTTGCGCAATGCTGCTGGGCAGGGCACGGGCCCGGCGCAGCACCGTGCGGATGCGGGCCAGCAGCTCGCGCGGGTTGAAGGGCTTGGCCAGGTAATCGTCGGCGCCCAGCTCCAGCCCGATGATGCGATCCGTGTCTTCGCCCAGGGCCGTGAGCATGATGACGGGGATGTCTGAGCGGGCGCGGAGCCTGCGGCAGAGCGAAAGCCCGTCTTCGCCGGGCAGCATGAGGTCCAGCACCACCAGGTCGAATCGCTCCAGCTCGAGCATCTTGAACATCGCGGCCCCGTCGGCGGCCGCGGTGGCCCGGAAGCCGTGCCGTTGGAGGTAATCCACGAGCAGGCGGCGGATTTCCGGATCGTCGTCCACGGCGAGGATATGTTCCTGGGGGCTCATGCCCACATCCATTACATCGCTTGTCTGCGGCTCGTCCACCGGACGAAACGTAACGTAATGTTTCAAACCGACTCCTGAATACAATCGGCAACAGTATTCCGGCTTCTGAAACACAGCCGAAACATCCGCACATATTTTGTCCACATCGCGGTGATATTCGGCTTTACATGGTGAAGCAAATCAATGCACATCATGGTTTTTTCAAAAAATCTGAGATGCAAATGAGCTGGATGACGAAGAATCTTGGGAAATGATTGATGCCTCAGGCAGATTGCTGCTTCCTGATAATCGGTCTTTACCATGCCATCAGGTGAATTAAAACAATGGATACGCCAATACACACTTCCTGGACTTGTGTGCGAGCCAACGCGCACCGCGCATTCGCAGTGCGCGGAACCATGCACACTGAGAGCCTTTTGATTCAGTGGCCAAAATATTTGACCTTGCCAACTCCATGCCGGGAGAACTTTTTTGCGAAGCCGTTGTGAAATTTTGCTCAGAAATCGGGCATTCCAGTAGCGATGTTGTTCTCTTTTGACGTTGAACAAGGAAGCACGTTTTTCATGCATGCACGAAAGGAGGAAGGGATGACGCAAAAAAAACGGTCTGTGTCTAACGTTTTACTGCTGTCCATGTTGTCATTTGCTCTTTTGATGACGGCATGCGCACCGGGTACCGGCAATGTCGCCAAGGTCTCCGGAGGAGGTGATCCAAATTCAGTAGCCGGAGGAGGAGAAGGCAAATCGGTGACCGAGTGGCCCACCGGCGTGACCAAGTACGTCCGCGGCAAGGCCTACAACGGATACACCCTCTACACCAGCCTGACCACCGACAAGGTCAAGCTCATCGACATGATGGGCAACGTGGTCCACCAGTGGAGCACCGGCGCCCAGGCCGGCATGTACGGCGAGCTGCTGGACAACGGCAACCTGCTCTACAGCGGCCGCACCGACAGCGGCTACGGCGCCGGCGACTACCACATGAGCGGCAAGGGCGGCACCCTGCGCGAGATCACCTGGGACGGCAAGGTCGTCACCGAGATCAAGTCGCCCAACGCCCACCACGACCAGTGCAAGATGACCAACGGCAACTACCTGCAGTTCATGTGGGAGAAGACGCCGGAGCAGATCGCCAAGAAGATCCCCGGCGGCATTCCCGGCACCGAGTTCAAGGGCGGGGTGATCTTCGAGGAGGTCATCGCCGAGTTCACGCCCGAGGGCAAGAAGGTCTGGGAATGGCGCGCGAGCGACCATCTGTCTCCCAACGACTGCCCGATCTGTCCCTTGAACGACCGGCTGGAGTGGCTGCACTTCAACTCCATCTTCTACCTGCCCGAGGGCAACCCGGTGACCAAGGAGGAGTCCATCCTCCTGTCGCTCCGGCACACCTCGCAGCTGATCATCATCTCCAAGAAGACCGGCAAGGTCATCTGGGAGTACGGCGGATGCAAGGACGGCGAATGGGGCAAGCTCGGCGCCCAGCACGACGCCCAGGTCATCGCCGCGGGTCTGCCCGGCGCGGGCAACATCCTGGTCTTCGACAACGGCATGAACCTGGCCAGCGTCCCGGCCGCGGGCCTGTACTGGGGCATCGCACATTCTCGCGTGCTGGAGATCGATCCCAAGAGCAAGAAGGTCGTCTGGCAGTACGAGAACAAAGACAAGGAGTGGAAGTTCCCCATCGACCGCCTGTGGCTCTTCAACTCGCCCTACATCTCCGGCGCCCAACGCCTGCAGAACGGCAACACCCTGGTCTGCGACGGCGCCAACGGCCGGCTGTTCGAGACGACCACGGGCGGCGAGATCGTCTGGGAGTTCATCAACCCCGACCACAAGGCGATTTTCCGGGCCTACCGCTACGGCCCCGAGGCCCCGGCGCTCAAGGGCAAGACCCTGACGCCGGCGGCCGGCTCGGCCGCGGTGGCGGCGCCGGCAGCGGCTGCGGTCGCCGCGCCAGCCGCCGCTGCCCCCGCCCCGGAGACGCCCAAGGCCGCAGCGCCAGCAGCAGAGGAGGACGAAGGCCCGCAGATGAAGCATTACTAGCGCGTGGAAAGCGCGCGGCGGCCTTGGGTTGGGACCGCCGCGCGCCGAGCGAATGGCGTGGCGGCTCTATTCGCTGCCGAGCAGCGAGAAACGAGCGTCGAGAAACAAGGATGCAACCAGGAGTGAACCATGAAGAAAATCACCTGCCTGCTGCTCTGCCTCGGCTTCCTGGCCATGGCAAGTGCGGCCCAAGCCTTTGAGGCCTTCAGCGGCTCGACCGAGCTTCTCTATCACGACGAAACGAAGGCACAAAACGGCGTCAACATGTTCAGCGCCGGTTTGAAAAAAGGCAAGGGCCAGAACTGGATCCTCGATAACAACGGCCAAAAGGTCAATCTGATCTATTCCCAGGGCCAAGGCAACTATATGCAGATGACCCAGGAAGGCTATCTGCTGCTCAACGGTACCAGCACTGAGGCCAACGCATCTGATACATACAATCTCTTCACCAATGGTGGTGGCGCGGGCGTGGTCGAGCTCACCAAGTGGAACGGGAAAAACATCCTGACCCTAAAGGTGTTCGGCGCCGATTATAGGCAGCATCACGAGGTACGCCGCATCTGGAACAAGAAGCTGGGCGAGTACACCTACCTGATGATCGTCTGGGAACGCCTGGGAGCCGAAGACGCCGAGGCTCTGGGCGTGGACCCTGTTTACGAAGATGGGTATGCAAACGGCTGGACGCCTGACGCCATCTGGGAGATGAACAGCAAGGGTGAGGTCGTCTGGCGCTGGGTCTTCGTGGACCACGTGGTCCAGAACTATGATCCCTCCAAGACCGAGCCATTCACCGATGTCTGCGGCCGCTACCATCCCGGGGCGACCTACGGCGACCCGGCCGACTACCCCGGCAAGATCAACATAAACTACAAGACAATCAGTGGCGGCCCCAAGACAGACTGGAACCATTGCAACAGCCTCGACTACAACCCGGAATCCGGCCACATCGCTATCAATTCCCGTGAATGGAGCGAGTTCTACGTCATCGACCACGACGGCACCTTCGTCAGCACCACGGACTGGGCCAAGAACATCGCCGCCACCCAGACCGAGGCCGGCGACTTCCTGTGGCGCTGGGGCGCCCCGCACATTTATGGCGCGGGCCAGGCGCCGGGCTATTTCAGCAGCGGCGACCAACAGCTGTTCAATGCCCACAACGTGCAGTGGATCGGCCTCGGCTGCGATTACGAGGGCTGGGAGAAGGCCATGGGCACGATTCCCGGGCATGGCAACATCCTTATCTACGACAACGGTCAGACAAATCCCGTCGAACATCGCAGCAGGGTCCTCGAGATCAACCCTTACGGTGCCAATGGCGAGTATCTGTGGCAGGAAGACGGCGGATATACAGTCACAATGTCAAACCCATTGTCATTTTACAAACTCAGCAATATGTTGGTCTGGAGATACCAGAGTCACCTGGCCAACAGCTTTTACAGCCCTATCATCTCCAGCTGCCAGAGGATGCCAAACGGCAACACGATCATCGATTCCGGTTACAATGGCCATTTCTTCGAGGTCACGAAGGAGGGCGAGGTTGTCTGGGAATACATCAATCCGATCATTACTGCCGGCGCCTCTGAAACTCTGGATGACGCCCAAAGCATGCAGATGAACCTTGTGTCCCAGAACATGGTCTACCGGATGCTTCGTGTGCCCATGAAACATCCCGGCCTGAAGGGCAAGAACATGTACCCCCAGGGCACCATCACGGGCAAGACCCCCGGCTCCTCCAGCGACGGCGACAGCGGCGGCGACGGCGGCGGTGGCAGCGGAGGCGGCGGCGCCGGGGGCGGTGGCGGCGGCTACTAAAAAGCTGAACCTGAACAAACGCTAGACACATGATGCGGAGGCCGCACCCCAGGGTGCGGCCTCTTTGTTTTTCTGCTCCGCGCGGCCACTGTGGCGACACGCACTTCCCCACCACACAGGCATAACGCTTCAGATATCTCCTCCCTGTCGCGACGGTTGCGGCCCTGAAGGCCTTCCGCTTCTCCATGGCCCGCGCGCCGGGCAGGAATATGGCAAAATGTTGCAGGCCAGACGAGAGAAACATGCAACGCCTGCGGATTCGACCTGCACTTTCAGATGGACTGCAATTCATCGACATATCTTTCTTGAATCAGATCCCTGCCAATCGAGCCGGGAAGCACATAACCCCGCCGTGCGCCGCGACTTTTCCGGTCGCAAATGGCTACCGCAAAGGGATGAAACAAGCCCGTGGCCGGGTTTCCTCTATCTCGCGGGCATGATTGTGCGACCAGGCGCACACCTGAAATTTCGGATGTGCGCAGGCATGCACGTGGCCGGTTTCCTCATTCAAAAAAGCGAATGTTTCTGCTCGGTTTCAGCTGTTACGAAGTTGGCATAATAATTGAAAGTTTTTTCACAAAGTATTGCAAGGGAAACAAATCGTTCCCGAGCATTGTTCTTTTTTTCTGACGGCAAGCTTCGACCATATTTTTCAATGTACGCACGAAAAGGAGGAAGGGGATGACGCGAAGCAAATGGTCTTTTTCCAGGATAGCGCTGCCAGTATTACTGTCATGTGCTCTAGGAGTTGTGTCCTGTGCACCGGGCACCAGCAATGTCGCCAAGGTCTCCGGAGGAGGTGATCCCAATTCAGTAGCCGGCGGAGGCGAAGGCAAATCGGTGACCGAGTGGCCCACCGGCGTGACCAAGTACGTCCGCGGCAAGGCCTACAACGGATACACCCTCTACACCAGCCTGACCACCGACAAGGTCAAGCTCATCGACATGATGGGCAACGTGGTCCACCAGTGGAGCACCGGCGCCCAGGCCGGCATGTACGGCGAGCTGCTGGACAACGGCAACCTGCTCTACAGCGGCCGCACCGACAGCGGCTACGGCGCCGGCGACTACCACATGAGCGGCAAGGGCGGCACCCTGCGTGAGATCACCTGGGACGGCAAGGTCGTCACCGAGATCAAGTCGCCCAACGCCCACCACGACCAGTGCAAGATGACCAACGGCAACTACCTGCAGTTCATGTGGGAGAAGACGCCGGAGCAGATCGCCAAGAAGATCCCCGGCGGCATCGCCGGCACCGAGTTCAAGGGCGGGGTGATCTTCGAGGAGGTCATCGCCGAGTTCACGCCCGAGGGCAAGAAGGTCTGGGAATGGCGCGCGAGCGACCATCTGTCTCCCAACGACTGCCCGATCTGCCCCTTGAACGACCGGCTGGAGTGGCTGCACTTCAACTCCATCTTCTACCTGCCCGAGGACAACCCGGTGACCAAGGAGGAGTCCATCCTCCTGTCGCTCAGGCACACCTCGCAGCTGATCATCATCTCCAAGAAGACCGGCAAGGTCATCTGGGAGTACGGCGGATGCAAGGACGGCGAATGGGGCAAGCTCGGCGCCCAGCACGACGCCCAGGTCATCGCCGCGGGTCTGCCCGGCGCGGGCAACATCCTGGTCTTCGACAACGGCATGAACCTGGCCAGCGTCCCGGCCGCGGGCCTGTACTGGGGCATCGCACATTCTCGCGTGCTGGAGATCGATCCCAAGAGCAAGAAGGTCGTCTGGCAGTACGAGAACAAGGACAAGGAGTGGAAGTTCCCCATCGACCGCCTGTGGCTCTTCAACTCGCCCTACATCTCC
This sequence comes from Desulfovibrio sp. UBA6079, assembly GCA_002428705.1. GTDB lineage: Bacteria > Desulfobacterota > Desulfovibrionia > Desulfovibrionales > Desulfovibrionaceae > UBA6079. The sequence continues at coordinate 4,839 of DIXN01000048.1, read as the reverse complement.
GGCGCCCAGCGCCTGCAGAACGGCAACACCCTGGTCTGCGACGGCGCCAACGGCCGGCTGTTCGAGACGACCAAGGGCGGCGAGATCGTCTGGGAGTTCATCAACCCCGACCACAAGGCGATTTTCCGGGCCTACCGCTACGGCCCCGAGGCCCCGGCGCTCAAGGGCAAGACCCTGACGCCGGCGGCCGGCTCGGCCGCGGTGGCGGCGCCGGCAGCGGCTGCGGTCGCAGCGCCGGCCGCCGCTGCCCCCGCCCCGGAGACGCCCAAGGCGGCAGCGCCAGCAGCAGAGGAGGACGAAGGCCCGCAGATGAAGCATTACTAGCGCGTGGAAAGCGCGCGGCGGCCTTGGGTTGGGACCGCCGCGCGCCGAGCGAATGGCGTGGCGGCTCTATTCGCTGCCGAGCAGCGAGAAACGAGCTCAAGAAACAAAGGATGCATCGAGGAGTTACCATGAAGAGAATCACATGTCTGCTGTTCTGCCTGTGCCTCCTGGCCGTGGCGAGCGCGGCCCAGGCCTCCTACGAGACCTTCCTGGGGCCGACCGAGGTGATCCAGCACGACGAGACGAAAGCCCAAGCCGGCGTCAACATGTGGAGTGCCGGCCTGAACAAGAAGGGCCAAGGAATCAACTACTTCGTCACCAATGACGGCCAGGTGGTCAACAAGATCTACACCGAGGGCAACACCGGCTACCTGCAGATGACCAGCGAGGGCTACCTGCTGATCAACGGTAGCAGCACCGCGGCCGGCGCCGCCGACACGCACGGGGTCTTGAGCGCCGGTGGCTCCCGCGGCATCGTCGAGCTCATGAAGTGGAACGGCAAGACCCTCATGAACCTGCATGTCTACAGCGCCGACTACCGGCAGCATCATGAAGTCCGCCGCATCTGGAACAAGAAGCTGGGCGAGTACACCTACCTGATGCTGGTCTGGGAGCGCCTGGGCGCCGAGGACGCCGTGGCTCTTGGCGCGGATCCCGTATATGAAACGGGGTATGCCGAGGGCTGGTCGCCGTGCGCCATCTGGGAGATGAACGACAAGGGCGTGCTCGTCTGGCGCTGGGCCTTCCAGGATCACCTGGTCCAGAACTACGATGCCTCCAAGACCGAGCCCTTCACCGACGTCTGCGGCCGCTCCAATCCCGGGGCGACCTACGGCGATCCGGCCGACTATCCCGGCAAGTTGAATCTCAACTACAAGACCGACGAGGGCGGCATCGCCGAGGACTGGAACCACTGCAACAGCCTCGACTACAATCCCGAGTCCGGCCATATCGTGGTCAACTCCAGGAACTGGAGCGAGTTCTACGTCATCGACCACGACGGCACCTTCGTCAGCACCACGGACTGGGCCAAGAACATCGCCGCTACCCAGACCGAGGCCGGCGACTTCCTGTGGCGCTTCGGCTCCCCGCATCTCTATGGCGCCGGTGCCGCCCCCAGCTATTTGAACAACGGTGACCAACAGATCTGGAAGGCCCACAACGTGCAGTGGATCGGCCTCGGCTGCGACTACGACGGCTGGGAAAAGGCCATGGGCACGATTCCCGGGCACGGCAACATCCTGATCTACGACAACGGCTCGGCCAACCCCTGCGGCGTGCAGAGCAAGATCTTCGAGATCAATCCCTATGACGCCAACGGCGACTATCTGCCGCAGGCGGATGCCGGGTATACGAAGAGCGGTGGCAGTGCGTATGCTGCGGGTTTCAACTACAGCAACCAGATCGTCTGGAAGTACCAGGCAAAGAACCCGCAGAGCTTCTACAGCGCGTTCATCTCCAGCTGCCAGCGGATGCCAAACGGCAACACGGTCATCGATTCCGGCGGCAGTGGCCATTTCTTCGAGGTCACGACCGATGGCACGGTTGTCTGGGAATACATCAATCCGGCCTTGAGTACCGGCACCTCCGAGACCGCAAGTGACAGCAGCAGCTTCATGGTCTTCCGGATGTACCGCGCTCCCCTGAAGCATCCGGGCCTGAAGGGCAAGAGCCTCTATCCCCTGGGCTCCATCACCGGAAAGAGCGCCGACGGCGACGGCGACAGCGACAGCAGCGACGGCGGCGGCGGCAGCGGCGGCGGCGGCGGTGGCGGCGGCGGCGGCGGCGGCTACTAAGAAAAAGAAATCGACCAGACGTTAGACAACACATGAAAACAAGGCCGCCCCCCCGGGGCGGCCTTGTTCTTTTTGCCCTCCAAGATCACGGCACGGACCTCGGGCACCGGCAATGCCGTGTCTGAAATGCTTCTCGCGTAATACCCCAGCGATCCCTTCGACGATTCGCCTGCGCGCCTGTTCGCACACCGCATATCGGCAGCGTGCGCGCGAATGCACGTGCGCGTATCGTTCTGTTACGGAATATTTCAACATTCCAGGTTGTTACCGAATGAAATAATCCGGCACAATAATTGAACAATATCTGTCATGACATGCCGCGCTGGGTATTACAAATTCCGTGGCCCCGATTTTCTCCCGCCAGCGGCGGTACGGTTTGAACGCGTCACAGCATCCGGGCAAAGGGCCGGGATAGCGCAAAGCAAGTGATCCATGTCCGGGACGACATGAACGATGACACAGTTTTTTCCTGTCGTAGGGAAGTCAGGTGGCACAACTCATGGCAAACCCCATGTTTCTTGGGGGGGGAGGAAAGATCTGCGACAAAGCACAGGTTGTTCATCGCAAGCGCGCGGACAATCATGAATTTGATTGATGCGCGTGCAACGGATGGCGTGGCGGCTCCATTGTTGACATCAACGGATAAAATTCAGAGCACAGCGAGGTAAAGCAATGAAAAAGATCACCTGCCTGCTGTTCTGCCTGTGCTTCCTGGCCATGGCCAGTACGGCCCAAGCCTACGAGGCCTTCCGTGGCCCGACCGAGTTGATCTATCACGACGAGACGAAAGCCCAGGCCGGCATCAACATGTGGAGCGCCGGCCTGAACAAGAAGGGCCAGGGCATCAACTATTTCGTCAACAACGACGGCCAGGTCGTCAACAAGATCTTTACTGAGGGCAACACCGGCTACCTGCAGATGACCAAGGAGGGTTATCTGCTGATCAACGGCCAGAACAACGCGGCCGCGGCCGCCGATACCCACGGTGTTTTGAGCGCCGGCGGCGCCCGCGGCGTCGTCGAGCTCATGAAGTGGAACGGCAAGACCCTCATGAACCTGCATGTCTACAGCGCCGACTACCGGCAGCATCACGAAGTGCGCCGCATCTGGAACAAGAAGCTCGCCCAGTACACCTACCTGATGCTCGTCTGGGAGCGCCTGGGCGCCGAGGACGCCGTGGCCCTGGGCGCGGACCCCCAGTTCGAGCACGGGTACGGCGAGGGTTGGTCCCCGGACGCCATCTGGGAGTTGACCGACAAGGGCACGCTCGTCTGGCGCTGGGCCTTCCAGGATCACCTGGTCCAGAACTACGATCCCTCCAAGACCGGAGCCTTCACCGACGCCTGCGGCCGCCACAATCCCGGGGCGACCTACGGCGACCCGGCCGACTACCCCGGCAAGCTCCATCTGAACTACAAGACCGACGAGGGCGGCATCGCCGAGGACTGGAACCACTGCAACAGCATCGACTACAACCCCGAGTCCGGCCACATCGTGGTCAACTCCAGGAACTGGAACGAGTTCTACGTCATCGACCACGACGGCACCTTCGTAAGCACCACGGACTGGGCCAAGAACATCGCCGCGGCCCAGACCGAGTCCGGCGACTTCCTGTGGCGCTGGGGCGCCCCGCACAATTACGGCCATGGCGAGGCTCCCGGCTACAACAACAACGGCGATGTGCAGATCTGGAAGGCCCACAACGTGCAGTGGATCGGCCTCGGCTGCGACTACGACGGCTGGGAAGAGGCCATGGGCACGATTCCAGGGCACGGCAACATCCTGATCTACGACAACGGTTCGGCCAACCCCGTCACCAAGCAGAGCAAGATCTTCGAGATCAAGCCCTATGACGCCAACGGCGACTACCTGTGGCAGGAAAACGGCGGGTATACGATGACTGGCGGTGGACCTTTCGGAGGCGCTTTCAAGTACAGCAACATGATCGTCTGGAGGTACCAGAGCGTCAACCCGCAGTGCTTCTACAGCGCGTTCATCTCCAGCTGCCAGCGGATGCCCAACGGCAACACGGTCATCGATGGCGGTGGCATGGGCCACTTCTTCGAGGTCACGAAGGCCGGCGAGGTCGTCTGGGAATACATCAACCCGGTCCTGGCCACCGGCGTGTCCGAGATCCGGAAGGACTCTGATTTCTACTACATCTTCCGGATGTACCGCGCTCCCCTGAAGCATCCCGGCCTGAAGGGCAAGAGCCTGCGCCCCCTGGGCACCATCACCGGCAAGACCACCGGCTCCTCCGGCAGCGGCGACACCGGCGGCGACGGCGGCGGTGGCAGCGGCGGTGGCGGCGGCGGTGGCGGAGGTGGCGGCGGCTACTAAAGGACACGACACGGCAACCAAGACGCTGAACACGGACAAATGGGCCGCGCCTTCAGGGCGCGGCCTTTTTTATTTCGCCTGAGAAAATGTTACATATGATGCAATGTGCGGAACTGCGCGCGGACCAGGACGGTATGAAACCAGGAATTGCGTGCAATCCATGTTCGTATTACTTGAGACCGCTGCACGGCAAAATATGCATATTTTTCTTCTAATGCACTGAAATCTTTGTTATATTGCCTCCATTGAAAGAGCAGGAGGCGATGATGAAAGAGCGCACTTCTCCCCGTCCGAACCTCATCGACTATGTTGCTGACCTGAAGAGAAAGAAGCGCCCCACATTTCTGGATGACATCCAGAAGATCATCGACTGGCATCC